>DFFG01000005.1 GCA_002368795.1 Eubacterium sp. UBA3782 | reverse complement strand
ACTTCAGAAGAGCAAAGAGCATTGAGGATATCAACGCACTGATTCTGGTCCTGATCCGCAGTGGTAATACAGAATTGACGCCGGAGGATGATGAGGCTCTGACCGGGTATCTGTGGCCAATCATACGAGAGATCGTGAAGACGGCGATCGAATATAAACAGAACCTCATTATTGAAGGCTGCTATATTCCATTTGATTGGAGACGGGATTTTGAAAAGCGATATTTATCGTCTATTCGCTTCATTTGCCTCGCTATGAGCGAGAACTATATTGAGAACCATTTTGGCGAGATTATTGGATATGAGTCGGAAATCGAAGCCAGGATGATTGATGCAGACTGTACGAAAGATAGTCTGAAAGCAGACAACAGAGATATCATCAATGGCTTTCAACATGCAGGGGAACAGGTCGTACTGATATATTCTGATTATGAGCAAACAATAAAAGGGCTTCTGGACCGACAATCGACATTTGTGAAGATGTTTATGAAGGTTATGTTATGCGAGAATGCAGATTGGCTACTGTCAGAAGAAGCGTTTTCAATCTATGCTTCCTGTATGTATCATCCGACATACAAGGACTATAAAGGACAGATGGATGACCTGTTATGCGATCCGTCGACAAAAGTATTTGTACATGAAGATCAAGGCAGGAAAACAGGTATGATAATCCTGAAGTTTTCAGATGCTGCCGCGGAAATCATTGGAATAGCCGTATCTGTTGATGCTCGCCGTAAGGGAATCGGAAAACAACTGATCTGGCGTGTAATGGAATTGGATGATCTGGAATGCGTCAAAGCCCAAACGGATGATGATTCGATTGGTTTCTACCGCAAATGCGGCTTTTCGGAGGAGAAGATCGTCATTGAATACCCTGACGGGCCAGCAGTTCGATATAACTGCGTTCTGCATAAACAGACAACTTCGATTTCTCGACTTGTTTCCGCGAACGGGCAGATGTTCCCGGGCGCCGATTAGCGAACGGTCGATATCATGGACAAGTTTCCGCGAACGGTCGGAAAAATGAGTTAGTCGTATCGTGGTCTCAAGCCACACAGAATGTATCGTGAAGCTCACTCGAGCCGGGTTGAGTCAGTGATTCAGATGTTTTTTGTGGTAGGGTTGTGGCTGTGATATAGATATCAGCGGCAATGTGCTGTACTTAAGAGCATGATGAAACGGAAGGATTTAAGATAATTTATGGAAATAGTTAATAACAGAATAGATGGCGGAAAGGCATTTGATTGGGGGAGAACATCAGAGGAATATGCTAAATTCAGAGACATCTATCCTGATATTTTTTATAAGAAAATTGTTGACAGAGGATTTTGCATTCAAGGACAGCATGTGCTTGATGTAGGCACCGGTACGGGTGTACTTCCTCGTAACCTATATAAATACGGCGCGAAGTGGATAGGTACAGACATTTCCCAAGAGCAGATCGAGCAGGCGAAGATACTTGCAAAGGCCGGAAAAATGGATATTGAATTTCAGACAACTCCTACGGAACAAATCAGTTTTATGGAAGGAAGCTTCGATGTCATAACTGCCTGCCAATGCTTTTGGTATTTTGACCATGATAGAGTGATCCCCAGACTCGCCAGCCTGTTGAAGCCTGATGGGAAACTGCTGATTTTATATATGGCGTGGTTGCCGTATGAAGATGCCATTGCCGGAGCAAGCGAGGAACTTGTGCTAAAATACAGTCCTCAATGGTCAGGAGCCAGAGAAACACGAAAACCCATAGCGATACCTGATATTTCATTTCAGTATTTTGAATTAGAAGATCATGAGGAATACGATGTTAGGGTTCCGTTTACAAAAGAAAGCTGGCACGGAAGGATGAAGGCATGCCGTGGGGTAGGAGCGTCACTATCCGAGGATGAACTGACGTGTTGGGATAGAGAACATAGAGATCTTTTGGACAAGATTGCTCCTGATCAATTTGAAGTGCTGCACTATGCGGCATTAGCTGTACTCAAGAAAAAAGAAAGCTAAGTATGTGAAGAGCAGCCTGTTGATTTATTTCCGCGAACGCGGGGAGCCGCTGACATCAAAATCGACGTATCGAGCCACGTCGAGACTGTGATTTGGATGTCAGGGTAGAAATCGCAATTTTTGTTATGGAGGAAAAAGTTATGGATAATATTATATGGCTGATAATAATGATACCCGTCAGTCTACTGTTTACAGGGATTGGAATTTATGCGTTGCGGCGCAAAAAGCCGATGTGGTTCTGGTCAGGGAGCACGATAGAAGAATCTGAAATCTCAGATGTCATCGCCTATAACAGAGCAAATGGTATCATGTGGCTTGTATTTTCTCTGATTATGTGGGGCAGCACGATTTTGGGTGCCATGAATATGAATGTGGGTGGTATTATCTTAACTGCAGGCTGTATCGTATGTGTACCAATTCTTCCAATCGTTTATGGAAAGATTTATCAAAAATACAAGAAATGAATCTCGTCTGTCAACTTCGGATTTGTGGGGTAGATGATCATGGAGATTAAATGGGATTGATGGTTTTGAGATCAAAATTACTGCTACAGTCGGAGTTTGTCGAGACATATCGGTTTTGAAAAATGAATGAAAAAAAAGAAACGGAGAACACTATGAAGAAAACAATTTGTTTGATACTGTCTGTGTTGATTTTAGCACTTGTAATTGGAGGATGTTCAAGCGCTGATGGAACCACATCAGAAAAAACAGGCATTATAGGTGCCATGGAAGAAGAAGTCAACTCCCTCAAAGAAACGCTTACGGATTCCAAAACAACCACCATCGCCGGTATGGAGTTCTGTGAAGGGAAGCTGGATGGCGTGGATGTGGTCATCGTCCAGTGCGGCATGGGCAAAGTGAATGCCGGGATCTGCGCAAATACGCTGATCAATAATTTCGGATGTACAAAAGTCATTAATACCGGTGTTGCCGGATCCCTCGACAATCAGATCGATATCGGTGATATTGTTGTCTCAGTTGACGCCTGTCAGCATGACTTTACTGTAGAAGACATCGGCTTTAAAAAAGGGGAGATTCCGTACACAGGCCTTTCTGCGTTTCCTGCGGACGAAACAATGCGGAAGAAAGCTGTAGAGGCTGTGCATGAGGCCGTTCCTGACATTCAGGTTTTCGAAGGCAGAGTTTGTACAGGCGATCAGTTTATCTCCTCAAAAGAACAAAAAGAGACGATCACGTCCAATTTCGGAGGTATGTGCTGTGAGATGGAAGGCGGCGCAATTGCGCAGGCATGTTATTTAAATAATACTCCGTTTGTCATTATCCGTGCTATTTCTGATAAAGCCGATGATTCTGAGGAAGTGAGCTATGAATTGTTTAAAAAGGAGGCTGCAGAGCATTGTGCTTCGGTTGTCCTCTATATGATCACTCATGAATGACGACACAGGGACGCTTCCCTGTCGCCAGGAGTGCGACAGATCAAAACTTATCGTTCAGAAAACCTGGCAAAAGCTCAAGCCATATTACCTTCTCATCAAAAATCTAAAGTACATAATTTAAGGGCAGGTACCTTCCGGCACCTGCCCTTGTATTATACTCCACTCGAATTTTTATGCAGTGAGTGTTTCAATTATACTGAAAATATTCATACCCGTTTTTGCCCGAGTATTTCGCGTTTCCTGAAAATTGAAGCACTTTTTAAAACAAGTATTTCGTTGAAAATGAGTATTTCACCTTAAGCTGTAAAACAACAATCTTAAATGCTTTAGTAGATAAATCTCCGGATGGTTACGATCGGCTCGAATGCCGGATTGTTGCCGGTGATGATGCCCAGGGACTCGTCTGCCGCATGGACGATCATGCCGTTGCCGATGTAGATGGAGGTGTGGAAGCCGTAGTTGATAACATCTCCCGGTACCATCTCGCCATAGGATACGCCGATGCCCTCGTTGGCCTGGGTGTAGGTCGTCCGGCTCAGGTAGATGCCGAAGTGGGCATATACGCTCATGACGAAACCGGAACAGTCACATCCGCCGGTCAGGCTGGTGCCGCCCCATACGTAGGGGTATCCGACGAACTGGAGTGCATAGTTTGCAACGTCCTGGCCGGTGAAGCCGCCGGAGGATACTGCTGTGGCGCTGCCGTAGCCTGCGCCGCCGGAGGTATCTACCGTGGAAGCACCGCTGGCGATGGCTGCCTGGGTGGCTTCCCGCTGCGCGTTCTGCTCATCGGTGTAGGTGTTCTCCTCGTAATACGTCTCAGCAGCGGCGTCCGTGCCATCGCTGTAGGTCTGCTGTGCGGCTGCTGCAGCTGCTGCCTCCTGAGCTGCTGCCGCTGCTGCTGCCTGGCGGGCTGCCTCCTCGGCTGCTGCCTGGCGGGCTGCTTCCTCTTCGGCTGCCTTTCTGGCCGCTTCCTCAGCTGCCTTTCTGGCTGCTTCCTCTTCGGCTGCCTTCTGTGCCTGCAGCTCGGCGATCTGGGCATTCTGCTGCTCGATCAGTGCGTAGTATTCTGCTGCGAGTGCTTCAGCTTCCTCGATCTTGCCCTCGTAGTCCTCGGATTCCTTCTGGGCTGCGCTCTTCAGGTCTTCCAGGTTCTGCTTTGCGGACACCTGCTCTTTTTTCATGGTCTCCAGCTGTGCCTTCTGGGCGGTCTGCTGGGTCTGCAGGGTCTCGACCTTTTCAACAGTCTCCGTATAGGAATCCAGCTCGCTCCTGTCGTAATCATACAGGGACTGGGTGTAATCTACGGTATCAACGGTCTCGGAAAGGTTTGCATCGCCGATGATCAGGCTTCCCCAGCCGGCCTCGCCGCCCTGCTCATACAGGTACTGGATACGCTTTTTCATCGCGTCGTACTGCTCATTCTGATTCTCGATCGCTTTTTCGAGCTCCTCGCCGGTGTGGACCAGTTCGGCCGTCTTTGTGGCAATCTGCTTGTCCAGGGACTTGATGGCTGTGATCGTGATGATCAGCTCCTTATCGTAGCCCTCGATCTTGTCGAGCACCTCCTGCTTCAGAGATTCTGTATAGGCGATATCGCTCTCGACACCTGCCAGCTCCTGCTCGGTTGCCCATTTCTCATTCTGCGCTGCCTGAATGTCCTCGTCGGTAACGGCAAGAACCGGAGCTGCCTGGCTGATGAGCATGATTGCGGAAAGACCGGCTGTCAGTAGCTTTTTATGTTTGAAAACCAAAATATATACCTCCCTGATGCGTAATCTCTTACGCATTTTTGTCACATTTAAGAAGATAGTATTGTCATCTTCTTGCAAAAGAATAGCACATTCTTTTCTTAAATGCAACATTCGGGGAGGTATTTCTTACGAAATTGTTACATTTTGTGTTTTTACCCGTAACTTTTCTGTGGTCCTTGTTCACCTTGCCGCAAATCTGTATAGCGTTCTGCCTGCATGCAGCACGCCGCGCTCTGGGGCATCCGTGCACCTTGCAGACAGTATCCGGCCGGCTTCTGACAGAAACCGGCCGGATGAATATCATGACAATATCACTGCTGCGATCAGCAATCCGTCTTATTTCTCCCGGATCTCCTTGTGCCACTGCTGCAGGGATTTTACATCCCCCCGGTCGTGGCTCTTGACCCGTGCAATTCCCTCGGCGGCTGCCTTTGCGGCGGCGATCGTCGTGATATAGGGCACCTTGTACTTGATGGCTGCTTTTCTCAGATAGCTGTCGTCATTACGGCTTGCCTTCTTCTCAGTCGGCGAGTTGACGATCAGCTGGATATCGCCGTTCATGATATGGTCCTGAATGTTGGGCCGTCCCTCGTCAAGCTTCTTGACCTTCTCCGCCTCAAGTCCGGCAGAGCGGATCAGATCGCAGGTGCTGCCGGTTGCCATCAGATGAAAGCCGCTCTCTGCAAGGGATTTTGCGACCTCCACCACCTCTGGCCTATCCTGGCGGTTGACGGAAAGCAGGGCGGTTCCCTCCAGCGGCAGCGTTGCCTGGGCAGCCTCCTCAGCCTTGAAGAAAGCCTCGCCGGTGCTGTCGGCCAGTCCGAGGACCTCGCCGGTGGAGCGCATCTCCGGTCCCAGCACAGGATCAACCTCCTGGAACATGTTGAACGGGAAGACGGCCTCCTTGATGCCGTAGTAGGGGATGACCTTTTCCTTCAGCTCCGGCACCGGTGAGGGTCTGCCGGTCAGACCGGCGGTGATGATATCGGTGGCCAGCGGGACCATGCGGATACCGCAGACCTTGGAGACCAGCGGTACTGTACGGGATGCCCTGGGGTTGGCCTCCAGGACAAAGACCACGTCATCCTCGATCGCATACTGCATATTCATCAGACCGACGACGTGCATCTCCTCTGCGATCTTACGGGTATATTCTTTGATCGTTTCCAGATTTTCCCTGGAGATGTGCTTCGAGGGGATGATGCAGGCCGAGTCTCCGGAATGGATGCCGGCCAGCTCGATATGCTCCATAACAGCAGGCACATAGGCGTGGGTGCCGTCGCTGATGGCGTCGGCCTCACACTCCAGCGCATGGTGCAGGAAACGGTCGATCAGGATCGGCCGGTCCGGAGTCACACCGACAGCCGCCTGCATGTATTCGGTCATGCTCGCATCGTCATAGACGACCTCCATGCCCCGTCCTCCCAGTACGTAGGAGGGACGGACCATGACCGGGTAGCCGATCTTTCCGGCGATGGCGATCGCTTCGTCGACATTGACGGCCATCCCGGATTCCGGCATCGGAATGCCCAGCTTGTCCATCATCTTTCTAAACTGGTCGCGGTCCTCCGCCAGGTCGATGACCTCCGGTGAGGTTCCCAGGATCCGGACACCGTTTTTCTGCAGCTCGGCGGCAAGGTTCAACGGGGTCTGGCCGCCAAACTGGGCGATCACGCCCACCGGCTTCTCCTTGCGGTAGATGCTCAGGACATCCTCCAGCGTCAGAGGCTCGAAGTACAGCTTGTCGGAGGTATCGTAGTCTGTGGACACGGTCTCCGGGTTGCAGTTGACGATGATCGTCTCAAAGCCCAGCTCCTTCAGGGATTTTGCCGCGTGGACACAGCAGTAGTCAAACTCAATGCCCTGGCCGATCCGGTTCGGGCCGCCGCCCAGGATCATGACCTTCGGCCGGTCGGTGCTGACCGGATCATGATCCGGTCCGTTATATGTGGAGTAGTAGTAGGCGCTGTCCTTGGTTCCGCTAACATGGACGCCATCCCAGGCCTCCGTCATGCCCAGTGCTTCTCTTCTCTCGCGCACCGCATCCTCGGAGATCTCCAGGATCTCGCTGAGGTATTTGTCAGAAAAGCCATCCTTCTTGGCCTGGATCAGCAGTTCATCTGCCGGAAGGCTTCCCTTGCAGGCTGCAAGTGCTTCCTCTTCCTCCACCAGCTCCTTCATCTGCTCGATAAAGTAGCGCTTCACATGGGTGAGCTGATAGATCTCCTCGACAGAGGCACCCTTCCGGAGGGCTTCATACATAATGAAATGCCGCTCGGAGGAAGCGGTGACCAGACGGGTTAACAGCTCTACTTTTGTAAGCCGGTCAAAACCGCCCACATGGCCCAGACCGTAGCGGCCCTTCTCCAGGGAGCGGATCGCCTTCTGGAATGCCTCTTTATAGGTTTTGCCGATGCTCATGACCTCGCCGACGGCACGCATCTGGGTGCCCAGCTTGTCCTCGACGCCTTTGAACTTCTCAAACGCCCAGCGGGCAAATTTGACGACCACATAGTCGCCATCCGGCACATACTTGTCCAGGGTCCCGTACTTTCCGCAGGGCAGATCCGCCAGGGTCAGGCCTGTGGCCAGCTTTGCAGAGACCAGTGCGATCGGGAAGCCCGTCGCCTTGGAGGCCAGAGCAGAGGAACGGGAAGTCCGGGGATTGATCTCGATGACGATGATCCGGTCGCTCACCGGGTCATGGGCAAACTGGACATTCGTTCCGCCGATGACGCCGATGTGCTCGACGATGCGGTAGGCCTGCTCCTGCAGCCGCTTCTGTACATCTTCGGAAATCGTCAGCATGGGCGCCGTGCAGAAGGAATCGCCGGTGTGTACGCCCATCGGGTCAACATTCTCGATAAAGCAGACCGTAATCATGTTATTGTCCTTGTCGCGGACGACCTCCAGCTCCAGCTCCTCCCAGCCAAGGATGGACTCCTCTACCAGGACCTGGCCCACCAGAGAGGCCTGCAGGCCTCTGGCCATGACCACCTTCAGCTCCTCCCGGTTGTAGACCAGGCCGCCGCCGGCGCCGCCCAT
>DFFG01000013.1:21960-32902 GCA_002368795.1 Eubacterium sp. UBA3782 | reverse complement strand
ACGCTGGTGCCCATGGCCATGGAGATCAGACTTCCGATCAGAAACAGGCCGGGTACCGCAAAGCTTCCGGGCAGGATGCTCAGAAGAAGATTCGCGGTGCTGGAAGCGCCGCCTGCCTGAGCAGCAATGCCGCTGAAGGCGCCGGCTGCCAGAAAGATGAAAAGCATGATCGTGATGTTGTCATCGCCGATCCCACCGGCGCAGATGTGGATCTTCTCGTCAAAGCTGAGTGCGCGGTTCTGCATAAAGGCGACGATCAGCGCGATGCCAAAGGCGACCACGACGGACATGATGTAGAAGCCCATCTGGCCGTCAAGCGGCTTTATATATTCGTAGAAAATACCAGTGCCCAGATACAGCAGAAGAAAGATAATGATGGGCAGAAGCGCCCACCCATTGGGTGTTTTTTTGTTGTTGTTTCCTTCCATGGTTTTTGTCCCCTCAGACACAGAAATTTTGTTTGAAAAACAATGATCCGCACAGAACAGAAAGGTCGTATACCTGTTCCGTGCGGATTATAATTATACCACGAATCGTATAGTTTGTTAACATGGAAGTATTGTAAGCTGGTGTATCGCTGGTGTATGTGCTGCATTGCAGCCTGATGTTTCGCACACTTTTGCGGGTCGTTTGCTGACCGATCCTGCTTATCTTTATTCTCTCATTTTGTCACGTTCCATGGCCTCCAGGATCTGAAAACTGTTGATCAGATAAAGGGCTGTGGTTGTGTCCTCCAGCTGCAGATCGAAAAGCTCGGCGATCCGGTTGGTACGATACAGAAGAGTGTTGCGGTGGATGCACAGTTCTGCAGCCGCCTGCTCTTTGTTGTGCAGGCACAGAGAATAGACGCGGAGGGTTTCATAATAATGCGTAAGGTTTTCGGAATCATATTTCCGGATCTGTTCCAGAGCCGGATGAAGAAAGACCCGGGCATCCTCCAGATCAAGGATATCCTGAAACAATGCTGTCGGCATGACATCATAAAAAATGCTCAGGGTCTCTGTGCCGGCATTCAGAGCCAGCATTGCTTCTTTGAAATGCACAGGCAGATCGAGAAGATCCTGGAACGGGCGGGAGAGGCCGCTTCGGCCCGCTCGGCTCAGTGTTTCCGCTGTCTTCTGGTAGAAAGCTGCTTCTGACGGCCGATAGGTGTCGGTTCCCCGCACAGAGCCAAAAAGGGAGACGAGATAGTCGCCGCAGATCGTCGTGATCACCTCGTAATAATTTCGCGAGAGACTGCTGGTGCTCATGGCAGCAAAGGCGTGCTGCGAGGCAGAGGTTCCAATGCGGGTGACCATCAGGGCATAGCCGCTGGTCATGATGCGGGAGATCTCCTCCTGGGCAAAGATGCGCTGGTCCGGGGCAGTATCCGCATCCAGCAGGTTCTGCATATAGGTGCCATAGGTGCTGTAATCGCCGAGCTTTGGCCGCATCATCAGGATGCTCAGGGCATCGCGGAAGATCGCGGCACAGGCAAGATCCGTATCGTACAGCGGTTCGTCAGAAAGCATAATGGCAAAATGACCGTAGATCCGGCTGCCGGAGTGAACTTCCCCGAAGATCCGGGGGCATTCCTCCACCTGGCCCGTATCTGCATAGAACGGGTCATAAAAGTGTTCGGTACTGGTCAGATACTCCTGCTGATAGCTGACGATCAGCTCCTTGGGCAGGATCCTGCGGGCAAGCAGGGTGTCGTATAGCGATACGCCGATCTTTTCCTTCGGATACATTGAAATCAGATGATAATGCTCATTTGTCAGCAGGACGGGCACGCCAAAAAAATCTGACGCCGTCCGCACCAGCTCCCGCAGGGAATAATGCTGCAGGGCTTCAAAAAAGATCCGGTAGGCTTCCTCCGGGGTGCGCCTCTGGTGGGCAAAAAATGGGCTTGTCATTTTGCACAAACACCTCCTGCTCAGATTATACTATATGATATGGCCATTTATAAAGGGGCCTGTTATATTTTTAACAGAACTTTTTGTATTGTTTCAACGAAAGGAGTTTTGTTATGCGTTTTTCCAATACTTTTTCCCCGTACAGGATCGGCAGCCTGGAGATCAAGAACCGGCTGATCGTTCCCGCCATGGATTCCGGCGTATTTGATGAGCGGGGTTTTGTTTTTCAGCCGACACTGGATTATTATGGCGCACGTGCTGCCGGAGGTTTCGGTCTGGTCATTATCGAGATCGCAGCCGTCGAGAGCAGGGGCGTAGGAATGCCCCACGAGCCTGCGGTATGGACCGATGACTGTATCCCGGGAATGACAAAGCTTGCCGCTGTCATCCATGAAAAGGGTGCACGCACCATCGTTCAGCTGCATCATGCCGGCAGAGAGACGGTGGCAGCCATGGCCGGCGAGCAGATCGCGGCTCCTTCTTCCGTACCCTGCCCGACAAACAGAGAGACGCCCCATGAGTTCTCCACTCAGGAGGTCTATGATCTGATCCAGCACTATGTGGATGCTGCAGTCCGCATGCAGAAGTCCGGTTTCGACGGCGTAGAGATCCATGCATCCCACGGCTACATGGGCGGACAGTTCCTTTCCCCCAGATCCAACAAGCGTGTTGACGAGTTTGGCGGCGGCATCGATGGAAGAGCCTACTTCATGAAGCTGGTCGTTGAAGGCATCAAGAAGGCCTGCGGCGAGGACTTTGTGGTCACGGCAAGACTGTCTGCTCTGGAAAACCGCATCGGCGGTCTGGAGATGGAGGAGACGATCGTATTTGCTTCCATGCTGGAAGAGTATGGCTATGACGCCCTTCATATTTCTGCCGGTACCTATGAGACCTGGGAGACCATCGTACCTCCGTCCTCCTGGCAGTCCGGCTGGAACCTGGGCAATGCAAGAAGAATAAAGGAAGCCGTCGACATTCCGGTTATTTCTGTCGGCCTGTTCCATGATCCCTACACCATCGAGACGGCGATCAAACGGGGTGACTGCGATGCCGTATCCCTTGGCAGACAGTCCATTGCCGATCCGGACTTCCCGAACAAGGTAGTCGGCGGCGCAATTGCCGATATCATTCCGTGTATCGGATGTACACAGAGATGCATGGAGTTCAACTATCCTGAAAATCTTATGCCCGGCGACTGGGGTGTAGGCTGTATGTACAATCCGCAGTCCAGCCACCGTGCAGACCGCATGCTGACAAAGACCGATGCACCGAAGAAGGTTGTGGTTGTCGGCGCAGGCCCCGGCGGCATGACAGCCGCATGGATGTCCGCATACCGCGGCCATGAGGTCATCCTTCTGGAGAAGAACGACAAGCTGCAGGCCGGCGGACAGCTCCGCATCGGTGCATATCCGCCCTTTAAGCAGGGCCTGACCAGAGAGATCCGGTATATGATCCACCAGTGTGAGAAGAACGGCGTGGACATCCGCTGGAACACAGAGGCAACTCCCGAGCTGATCAAGGAGCTGGCTCCGGATGCCCTGATCATGGCCACCGGCGCGACCCCGATCGTTCCCGGTATTCCTGGCCTGAAGGAGACCGGTGTTGTCCTTGCAAACAATGTCCTTCTTGGCGATCCGGTCCTGAAAT
The DNA here is from genome assembly GCA_002368795.1 of Eubacterium sp. UBA3782. Taxonomy (GTDB): domain Bacteria; phylum Bacillota; class Clostridia; order Lachnospirales; family Lachnospiraceae; genus Bilifractor. The sequence continues at coordinate 29,360 of DFFG01000013.1, read as the reverse complement.
CCAGTGTCCTGATCATCGGAGGAGGCGAGGTCGGTGCTGAGACAGCAGAGTATGCAACCGATTACTGCACAAAGGTAACCGTTGTTGATATGCTTCCGCAGATCGTTCCGATGCTGTATCTGACCGTCCGCAACGCAATGATGGACCGCTTCAAAAAGGAAGGCATCGAGGTCTACACCAACACGAAGGTCCTCGAGTTCATCGACGGCGGCATCAAAGCCGACTGCCAGGGCAAGGAGATCGTCCTTGACGGCTATGATACAGTAATCCTTGCGCTTGGCTCCAAGCCGTACATCCCCTTCGAGGCAGAAGGCCTGGCAAAGCAGACCTTTGTCATCGGCGATGCAGACGCTGTCAAGGATGCCAAGTGGGCGATCTACAAAGGCTACTGCGTAGCAAAGGATCTTTAAACGGACGGCAGGCATGCTGCGGGAAAAAACTGAAGCTGTGAATACACCTGCATAAATTGAATAATTGACGATAGTTCCGGGACCCGAATGCCCTCTGTGGTCCCGGAGAGACGAGTATAAGCCTCATGCCACAGGGAAGGATGAGGGCTGCCGGATAAAGCAAAACTGCTTTGTGCGGCAGCCCCGTTCTTCCTCTTTTTTTGTGCGGAATGCCGATACATATGTGTAACATTGATAGTTGACTTCTGGTTTAATATATGTATAATCAGTTATGGTATTGGGTTTAGCAAAAAATGACTTTATGTTTAGAATTGTTTTCTGTTCTTATAGGAAGGTATTGGTATGGACGGGGATCTGATAAATGCAGATATCGGAAAGCGGATACGTGACCTGAGAAACCGGAACGGGCTTACCCAGCAGGAGCTGGCGGACCGGACAGAGCTGACCAAGGGATACATCTCCCAGCTGGAGCGGGGGCAGGTGTCTCCTTCTCTGATCACCCTGTTTGATCTGATCGAATGCCTCGGCACAACGCCGGCGGATTTTTTCAAAACAAAAGGACCGGAGCAGGTCGTTTTTTCGGAAAATGAGTTTTTCGAGAAGATCGATGAGGGCGGAAACAGCATTCAGTGGATCGTTCCGAATGCGCAGAAAAATGAGATGGAGCCTCTTCTGGTGCAGCTGCAGCCGCATCAGCGGCTGACAGAGGACAAGCCCCACCAGGGAGAGGAGTTCGGGTATGTGATCTCCGGCAGGATCCGGCTGCATCTGGGGGATGCGACCTATATCGTAAAGACCGGAGAGAGCTTTTATTTTCAGGCGGACGGCCTGCACTACATCGAGAACAACACCCAGAGACCGGCGAAGTTTATCTGGGTGAGCTCCCCGCCATCCTTCTGATCAGAAGGACGAGGCGTTTTTGAAAATAGTTTTAGCTGCTGTATTTGGGAAAATGCAGGTTCGGCACAGCGGGAAGGGTAAGTATGAAAGATAACGCAGAAAACATTATTGAACTGAAACATATCACGAAGATCTTCAGCGACAACGGCTTTACGGCTGTATCAGATTTTAACCTGGAGGTAAAACGTGGTGAATTTGTTACCTTTCTCGGGCCGTCAGGCTGCGGAAAGACGACGACGCTCCGTATGATCGCAGGCTTTGACCTGCCGACAGAAGGGCAGATCCTCCTGAACGGGCAGGATATCACACAGCTTCCGCCCCACAAACGGCCGATCAATACGGTCTTTCAGCGCTATGCGCTGTTTCCGCATATGAATATTTATGAAAATATTGCCTTTGGCCTTCGGCAGCGCAAGGTGGAAAAATCCCTGATCACAAAGAAGGTCAGGAAGGTCCTGGAGCTGGTGGATCTGGAGGGCTTTGAGAAGCGTTCCGTCGCCACGCTTTCCGGCGGACAGCAGCAGCGGGTGGCCATTGCCCGGGCACTGGTCAACGAGCCGGAGATCCTGCTTCTGGACGAGCCTCTTGGCGCGCTGGATCTGAAGATGCGCAAGGAGATGCAGCTGGAGCTGAAGAAAATGCATGACGAGCTGGGCATCACCTTCATCTATGTCACCCATGACCAGGAGGAAGCCCTGACGATGTCGGACACGATCGTTGTCATGGCCGAGGGACGGATGCAGCAGATCGGTACGCCGGAGGACATCTACAACGAGCCGAAAAATGCCTTTGTGGCTGACTTTATCGGAGAGAGCAACATCTTCAACGGCATCATGACCGGAAAGCTGAAGGTGCGCTTCTGCGGCGGCGAGTTTGACTGTGTCGATGACGTGGAGGAGGGAACCCACATCACAGCGGTCGTGCGGCCGGAGGATGTCATCCTTTCCGCACCGGAGAAGGGGACGATCCGCGGCACGGTAACTTCTGTGATCTTCAAGGGGATGCACTATGAGATCACCGTGGAGTCCGGAAAAAATGAGATGGTCATCCAGTCTGTCCATGCAGCCCGGGTGGGCGATGTCGTGGGCATGTCTGTCGAGCCGGATAACATCCATGTCATGATCGCGGAAGACCACACCAACTACTTTATGGCAGACATCAACAAGGACTATCGTCTGGAATACAACAACAAGAAGATCCGGACAAGTCTGACCAAGCTGATCCCCGGAAGCAGGCGGCTTGAGGACGGAACGCTGGTGGATGCGGGCGGAGATAGCATCGATCCGCAGAGGACCCGCGTGCAGGTCTCCATCCAGCCGGGCGATATCGAGATGACCGACCGTGTGGAAGAAGGTATGGTGGATGGCTATATCAGCAACCTGATCTACAAGGGCGATCACTACAGCTATGTCATTCACACGGATCTGGAAGAGGATTTTGTTGTTGACGATGAGGACCTGTGGAACATGGGCGACCATGTCGGCCTTATCATGCCGATCGATAAGATGACCTTCCGACTGGTGAAATAAGGAGGCGGAAAGAGGAATGTTTAAATTTTCCAGAAAAAACCTGGCCGTCCCCTATGCCGTGTATCTGATCCTGTTCGTCGCGGCGCCGCTGGTGGTCCTGTTTTATTATGCATTTACAGATAGTACGGGCAGGGTATCCCTGGCGAACCTTGTGCGGTTCTTTTCGGATCCCAACACACTGGGAACGCTTTGCTACAGCATCGCGATCGCTGTCGTCACTACCGTTGTCTGTCTGCTGATCGCCTATCCGACAGCCTATTTCCTTGCCACCAGCAGCCTGAAGGGCAAGGACGTGCTGCTGATGGTTTTTGTCATGCCCATGTGGATCAACTTTTCGCTGCGCATTACAGCCCTGAAGGAGATCCTGACACTGCTCGAGGGAAACCTGGCCTATTATCCGTTCCTGAATGCGGTCCTTGGCATGGCCTACGATTTCCTTCCGTTCATGATCCTGCCGATCTACAACACGATCTCCAGGCTGGACGGATCGCTGGTTGAGGCTGCCAGAGACCTGGGAGCAGATGATATCAGTGCCTTTGTCAAGGTGATCCTGCCCCTTTCCCTTCCGGGCATCGTCAGCGGTGTTTCCATGGTATTCCTCCCGGCGATGACGAACTATGTTGTCCTGGATATGCTTTACAACAGCACATACATCATGGGCAGTCTGATCGGCAGCTATTTCTCCGCCTACAACTGGCACGGCGGATCAATGATCGCGCTGATCCTGCTGCTCATTATCTGCCTGTTCACGGTCGTATCCAGCCGCATCAGTGAGGAGGAGCCTGACAGGAGAGGAGGTGCGCTTCTGTGAAAAAAGGTCTGAAAAGAGGATTTATCGCGCTTGTCCTGATCTTTCTGTATGCGCCGATCCTGATCCTGATGGTCTACAGCTTTACCAATGCAACGAACATCGGAGCGATCCGCGGATTTTCGCTGCAAAACTATGTGACGCTCTTTACCACGCCTGAACTGGTCGACATGATCGTCGATACACTGACGCTGGCAGTCGTTTCGGCTCTGCTGGCATCGATCCTTGGCACTTTGGGAGCGATCGGTGCGTTCTACTCCCGGCAGAGGGTAAATTCTGCCATCGGCACCCTCAACCAGGTGCCGGTCATCAATGCCGATGTCGTGACCGGTTTTTCGATCTGCATCCTGCTGGTCGTCGTCTGCGGCATCAGCAAGGATACCTACATTCCGCTGCTTGTCGGTCATGTGACGCTTTGTGCACCCTTTGTGTACCTGTCCGTTATGCCGAAGCTCAGGCAGATGGATCCCAGCATCTATGAAGCTGCGCTCGATCTGGGCGCGACACCTGCCGTAGCTCTTCGGCATATCGTGCTGCCGCAGATCTTTCCCGGCGTCATCTCTGGTTTTGCCCTGGCCATCACCCTGTCGCTGGATGACTATTTCATCGCGACATATACAAAGCCGGCCACCTTTGACACCATCAGCACTTATGTGGTAAATGCGACAAAGGGCTCACAGACAACGATCAAGACGGCTCTCTGGGCATTGTCCACCGTTATTTTCGTCATCGTTGTGCTGGTCGTTGCCGCAGCAAATATCCGTGCAGCGCGCAGTGAACAGCAGGCATAGGAAAGAGGTACAGATGAAACAGAAACGATGCGGAAAAATGATCCGGAGCATAGCCCTTATCGCGGCTTCCATCCTGCTTGTTTTCAGCGGAAGCGCGGTCAGCGCGGCGGCGGCTGAGGAGGCCGAAAGCGAAAAGACCGTCACGCTGCGGGTGTGCAACTGGGAGGAGTATATCGATCTCGGCGACTGGGACGAAGAGGAGACCATCGATCTGGAGAGCGGCGATATCATCGGCGAGAACTCCATGGTCGAGGACTTTGAAGAGTGGTATTACGAAACCTACGGGATCCGGGTGAAGGTGGAATATTCGACCTTTGGCACCAATGAGGATCTCTACAATATGCTCACCCTGGGCGATGTCTTTGACCTTGTCTGCCCCTCTGAGTATATGATCATGAAGCTGATGGCGGAAAATGAGCTGGTTCCCCTTTCGGAGGAATTCTTTGACACTGAGATCCCGGAAAACTATTACAGCAGGGGCGTGTCCCCCTATATCCGGCGCATCTTCGAGGAAAAGAAGATCAACGGAGAACCCTGGGGAGATTATGCAGCCGGCTATATGTGGGGCGTGACAGGCATCGTATACAATCCGGAGGAGGTCGACAAGGAAGACACACGGACCTGGGATATCCTGAACAACCCGGACTATTACCGGCAGGTGACCATCAAGGATAATGTGCGGGACTCCTATTTTGCAGCCGTCGGTGCCCTGAAAAGTGATCTTCTGACCAGCGAGGAGTTTCGGAATGCACCGGATTACAAGCAACGGCTTGAGGATGAGATGAACGACGTCTCTCCTGAGACCATCGCTCTGGTGCAGGATTATCTGCAGAGCGTAAAAGACAACGCCTATTCCTTTGAGACGGATTCGGGCAAGGCAGATATGATCACGGGCAAGGTCCTGGCCAATCTGCAGTGGTCGGGCGATGCGGTCTATACGATGGATCAGGCAGATGAGGATGATTTTACCCTGAACTTTGCTGTGCCGGATGAGGTGACCAACATCTATTTCGACGGATGGGTCATGTTAAAGCGCGGCGTGGAAAATGATCCGGCCCGGCAGCATGCAGCCGAAGCCTTCATCAATTTCAATTCCCGTCCGGACAACGTGATCCGGAACATGTATTACATCGGGTATACTTCGGTGATCACCGGAGGAGAAGAGGACAGCCGCATCTTTGAATATGCCGACTGGTGCTATGGAGCAGAGGAGGACGAGGAGGATACCGTGGAATATCCCCTTGGCTACTTCTTTACCGGGAACAGTGATGACGAGGATTATGTCATAACTGCACCGGCGGAGCAGATGGATCGGCAGCTGTACGCCCAGTATCCGCCCGAGGACGTGCTGGCCAGATCATCGATCATGACCTATTTCGACCAGGAGAAGAACGACGTGATCAACCAGATGTGGATCAACGTCCGTTGCTTCAATATCCACAAGATCCCCCTGTGGGCATGGCTGATCACCGCAGCAGTACTTGCAGGCTGCCTGGCATGGTGGATCATCAAAAAAAGAGACAGAGATTACGAGTAACCAGCCGTTCACAGATAGGCTGCCGCATGAAGCAAAGAGGATACATACATACTCTTTGCCGGAAGCGTTCTCGCTCTGTCCGCATTCAATGAAAGAATAAGCTCCGATGGGATGCGTCCCACCGGAGCTTATTTTTGTTTCTGGCGCTGCATAGGTTCTGCCAGAATGATTATGCGCATTTTTCGTGCGGCAGCCCCATTTTGCAGTGCAGCAGTTCGTCTACAGTGCCTTGTTGTCTTCCTGCAGATTTCGGTTTGCTGTCGAGAGCATCAGCTTGATACGGTTCAGCTGGTTGACCTCGGAGGCGCCGGGGTCGTAGTCGATGGCTACGATGTTTGCCATCGGATAGTCCTGCCGGATCGCCTTGATGACGCCCTTGCCGACCACGTGGTTGGGCAGGCAGCCAAAGGGCTGGATACAGACGATGTTTTCAACACCGCTGTGGATCAGCTCCATCATCTCACCGGTCAGGAACCAGCCCTCGCCGGTCTGGTTGCCGATGGAGACGATCGGCGATGCGTATTCGGCCAGCTTTTCGATCTTTGCCGACGGCGTGAAATGGACACTCTTTTCAAATTCGTCATCCGCCGCCTTCCGCAGCAGCTGAACGGCCTTGATTCCGGCGTTCATCAGGACCATGGATTTTTTCGAGGTTCCGTAATGCTCATACTGGAACCTTGTGTTGTAGAAGCTGTACATGAAGAAGTCCACAAAGTCCGGGACGACAGCCTCGGCTCCCTCAGCCTCCAGCAGATCGACCAGATGGTTGTTGGCAGCCGGTGCAAATTTCACCAGGATCTCACCGACGATGCCGACTCTGGGTTTCTTTTCATCGGTCACCGGGAGACGGTCAAAATCGCGGATGATCTGGCGGCAGAGGTTGTTGAACCGGGTCCAGCTGACATGCTTTGCCTGCAGCTGCCGGATGACGATCTGCTCCCATTTTTTGTGCAGACGGTCTGCAGAGCCCGGAACCTTTTCGTAAGGCCGCATCCGGTACAGACACTTCATGAAGATGTCGCCGATGACCGCGCCAAATACGATGCGTACAGCCAGATCCGGGTTCAGCTTGAAGCCGGGGTTGCTCTCAAGACCAACCACATTAAAGGAGATGACCGGGATCTGCGCATAACCGGCTTTCTTCAGCGCACGGCGGATGAAGGCAATATAATTGGAGGCACGGCATCCGCCGCCTGTCTGGCTCATGATGACGGCGGTATGGTCGGGATCATATTTGCCGGATTCCAGCGCGTCCATGATCTGGCCGACCACCAGCAGCGACGGATAGCAGGCATCGTTGTTGACGTATTTCAGTCCCACATCGATGGAGTTCTTGTTGTCGTTCTCCAGCACATGCAGGTTGTAGCCGCCGGTCACAAAGGCCGCCTGGATGACGTTGAAATGGATCGGCGACATCTGCGGGCA
>DFFG01000013.1:16991-21912 GCA_002368795.1 Eubacterium sp. UBA3782 | reverse complement strand
GGCGACATCTGCGGGCAGAGGATGGTGTAGCCCTGCTCCTTCATTTCCTTTGTGAATACGACACGCTCCTGCGCGGAGGAGCTTACCCTGCGCTCGGCAGGATTCTTTTCCCTGGCGCGGAGAGCCGCAAGCAGGGAGCGGACACGGATGCGCGCGGCACCCAGGTTGTTGACTTCATCGATCTTTAAGACCGTATAGATCTTGTTGCTGCCGGTCAGGATCTCGTAGACCTGGTCCGTGGTCACAGCGTCCAGGCCGCAGCCAAAGGAGTTGAGCTGGATCAGATCCAGATCGTCCCTCGTTTTGACATAATTCGCCGCGGCATAAAGTCTGGTATGGTACATCCACTGATCGTTGACGCGGATCGGGCGCTCGACCGGGGCCAGATGGGAGATGGAATCCTCGGTCAGCACGGCCACATCATAGGAAGTGATCATGTCCGGGATGCCGTGGTGGATCTCCGGGTCGATATGGTAAGGTCTGCCGGCCAGCACAATGCCTCTGTGGCCGGTATCCTCCATCCACTGCAGGGTCTCCTCGCCTTTCTGGCGGATGTCCTCCCTGGCTTGTGCCATCTCCTCCCAGCCCTCATGCAGGGCAGAGCGGATATCCTTTTCGGGGATGTCCGGAAATACCTTGACCAGCTCGTCGGCCAGAACCTTTTCACTGGTCATCGCCAGGAAGGGGTTCAGGAACACCAGCTCCGGGTTGCGCAGGGAATCCACATTGTTCTTGATGTTCTCTGCATAGGAGGTGACGATCGGGCAGTTGTAGTGGTTAACGGCATCGGCAAATTCATTTCGCTCGTAGGGGATGCAGGGGTAGAAGATAAACTTCAGGCCCTGGTGCAGCAGCCATTCGATATGGCCGTGGGAGATCTTTGCCGGATAACACGCCGTATCGCTGGGGATGGATTCGATCCCGAGCTCGTAGATCTGCCGGGTGGAGGTAGGCGAGAGCACGACGCTGTAGCCGAGCTTTGTGAAGAAGGTAAACCACAGCGGATAGTTCTCATACATATTCAGGACCCGGGGAATACCGACACGTCCCCTCGGCGCTTCATCTGCGCTAAGCGGCGTATAGGAAAAGAGCCGGTCATATTTGTATTCATACAGGTTCGGGATATGGTGGGCATTTTTCTGCTTTCCGATGCCTCGCTCGCAGCGGTTGCCGCTGATATACTGGCGGCCGCCTGAAAAACGGTTGATGGTCAGACGGCAGCGGTTTGTGCAGCCCTTGCAGTGCGCCATCTTGGTGGAATACTCCAGCGTATTGATCTTTTCGATGGGCAGCATGGAGGTTTCCCGGCCCTCACAGCGGTCTCTGGCGATCAGAGCAGCGCCGAAGGCACCCATGATGCCGGCGATGTCCGGACGGATCGCTTCACAGTCCGCGATGCGCTCAAAGCTGCGGAGAACCGCATCGTTGTAGAAGGTTCCGCCCTGCACGACGATGTGCTTTCCAAGTTCTCTGGCATCTGAAACCTTGATGACTTTATACAGGGCATTCTTGATGACAGAGTAGGCAAGTCCGGCAGAGATATCGGCAACGGTAGCGCCTTCCTTCTGGGCCTGCTTGACCTTGGAGTTCATGAAGACGGTGCAGCGGGTGCCCAGATCGATGGGATGCTCGGCAAAAAGGGCTTCTTTGGCGAAATCCTTTACGGAATAATCCAGCGAGTTGGCAAAATTCTCGATAAAGGAGCCGCAGCCGGAGGAGCAGGCCTCGTTCAGCTGCACGCTTTCCACGGCGTGGTCCCGGATCTTGATGCATTTCATGTCCTGACCGCCGATGTCCAGGATACAGTCGACCTCCGGATCAAAGAAGGCGGCGGCCGTATAGTGGGCGATGGTCTCGACCTCTCCCTCATCCAGGAGAAGGGCAGACTTGATCAGCTGCTCGCCGTAGCCGGTGGAGCAGGCATAGGCAATATGGGCAGTCGATGGCATATGGGCATAGATCTCCTGGATCGCACGGATCGAGGTCGCCAGGGGACTGCCATGATTGTTGTCATAGAAGGAGTAGAGCAGCTCGCCGTCCTCGGAGATGACGGCCGCCTTTGTGGTGGTGGAGCCGGCATCGATACCCAGATAACAGCTGCCCTTATAGGACGAGAAATCCGCTGTTTTTACCCGGTGCTGGTGCTGACGGGCAAGGAACGTCTCATAATCGGCGGCAGAGGCAAACAGAGGCTCCATACGGGCGACCTCCATCTCCATGCGGATACCGCTGCGGAGACGGTCCTTCATCACAGAGAGGCCGATCTCCTTGTCTTCGCTGGCGTTCAGCGCAGAGCCGACAGCCGCAAACAGATGGGAGTTCTCGGGGATGATGGTATGCTCATCATCCAGGCGAAGGGTCCGGATAAAGCATTTGCGCAGCTCAGAAAGGAAGTGCAGCGGGCCGCCAAGAAAAGCCACATGACCGCGGATGGGCTTGCCGCAGGCCAGACCGGAAATGGTCTGGTTGACGACAGCCTGAAAGATGGATACGGCCAGGTCTTCCTTGGTCGCACCCTCGTTGATCAGAGGCTGGATATCTGTTTTGGCAAAAACACCGCAGCGGGCAGCGATCGGATAGATCGCCTGATAGCCCTTGGCGTATTCATTAAGACCAGGCGCATCTGTCTGCAGCAGGGCTGCCATCTGGTCGATGAAGGAGCCCGTGCCGCCGGCACAAACGCCGTTCATGCGCTGTTCGATATTGCCGTTCTCAAAATAGATGATCTTTGCGTCCTCGCCGCCAAGCTCAATGGCGACATCCGTCTGCGGAGCATAAAAACGCAGCGCAGAAGAGACGGCAATGACCTCCTGGACAAAAGGCACATCCACGTTCTTTGCAAGGGCAAGACCGCCGCTTCCGGTGATGACCGGATGCACAGTCACATTGCCAAGAAGGGCCTCGGCCTCCTCAAGAAGATCGGCAAGGGTCTCCTGGATGCGGGCAAAGTGCCTTTTATAATCGGAAAAAAGAAGTTTTTTATCGATATCAAGGATGGCGATCTTTACGGTCGTCGATCCGATGTCGATTCCAAGTGTATAGTTAAGATCTGACATGTTTATCACTCCTTTATATACAGAGTTGATTATACGACAGCAGAAATTGAAAAACAACAAGGAGAAAATCTGCGGAAGGGCAAATGGGATCTTTTTCCGCGTACAGATATAAAAAAGTGTCCGAAATAGTCGGAGGCAAAGAGTGAACACCGTGGTGTTCCTTAAGGCGGCATCTCCGGCTGATATAACGGAGCGCAGGATTTGCTCTTGCGCTTATGCGTTTGATTCGGTATCATCTATGAGATAATGATTATGCGGAAGCTGACGAAATGCGTCAGATTTGGTCAGCAGCTTAAATAACGGAGAGAAGAATGGCACAGTACAGACTGATTAAAACAGATGGATTGGCAAAGAGCGCCGAGTTTACGACGGTACATGGGACCGTCCAGACCCCGGTGTTTATGAATGTGGGCACGGTAGGCGCGATCAAGGGGGCTGTCTCTACAGAGGATCTTGAACGGATCGGCACGCAGATCGAGCTGTCCAACACGTATCATCTGCACGTGCGGCCCGGCGATGAGGTCGTCAAAAAAATGGGAGGTCTGCACCGCTTTATGTCCTGGGACAGACCGATTTTGACCGATTCCGGCGGCTTTCAGGTCTTTTCCCTGGCGGATCTGCGAAAGATCAAGGAGGAAGGCGTCACCTTCCATTCCCACATCGACGGGCGGCTGATCTTTATGGGACCGGAGGAGAGCATGACGATCCAGTCCAACCTCGGTTCGACCATTGCCATGGCCTTCGACGAGTGTCCGCCAAGCACGGCGGAGCGGAGCTATGTGGACCAGTCCGTTGCCAGGACGTCCAGATGGCTGGTCCGCTGCAAGAACAGGATGAATGAACTCAACAGCCGCGAGGATACGGTCAACCCGCATCAGCTGTTGTTTGGCATCAACCAGGGCGCGATCTATCCGGATATCCGGATCAGCCACGCAAAGGAGATCACGGAGCTTGATCTTGACGGCTATGCCATCGGCGGCCTGGCTGTTGGAGAGACCCATGAGCAGATGTATGACATCCTGGATCATGTGGTGCCGTATCTTCCCCAGGATAAGCCTACCTATCTGATGGGAGTCGGGACACCGGCGAACATCCTGGAGGGCATTGACCGCGGCGTGGATTTCTTTGACTGTGTATATCCGAGCCGAAACGGACGGCACGGCCATGTCTACACCAAATATGGCCATTTGAATCTTTTTAACGCGAAATATGAGCTCGACAGCCGGCCGATCGAGGAGGGCTGCGGCTGTCCGGCCTGCACCAGATACAGCAGGGCGTATATCCGGCATCTGATGAAGGCAAAGGAAATGCTGGGCATGCGGCTGTGTACGCTGCATAATCTGTACTTTTACAATAACCTGGTGGCCGATGCCAGAGAGGCGATCAGGGAGGGCAGGTACAAGGCATTTAAGAAGATGAAGCTCGAGGGATTTGCGGCCGGAGAGCAGGGCTGAGCCAGGAAGGGGCAGCTGCGGGCCAGAAGATCGGGACAGACCGGCAGATCCTCATTTTTTACTTGCCGACAAGGCGTTTATTGTGTATGATAGTTGAGGTACCCTTTCCGGTCCAAACCGGGGGTGAATCTAGTATGGATACAGTCAGGAGGCTTTTGTTATGATTTTTGCTACGGCTACTGGGGCAGGCGGTACGTTCAGTTTGATCCTTATGATGGTGGCGATGTTCGCTATCATGTACTTTATGATGATCCGTCCGCAGAGAAAAGAAGAGAAGAGGACCCAGGAGATGCTGGCAGCGCTGGAGATCGGCGATGCTGTCGTTACCCACAGCGGCTTTTACGGAATCATCATCGATATCAGTGAGGAAGATGTTATCGTTGAGTTCGGCAACAACAAGAACTGCCGTAT
>DFFG01000013.1:14109-16942 GCA_002368795.1 Eubacterium sp. UBA3782 | reverse complement strand
AAGAACTGCCGTATTCCGATGAGAAAGTCCGCGATCGCTCAGGTCGAGAAGCCGGAGCAGGCTCTCGCTGCAAAGGAAGAGAAGAAGGCCGAGAAGAAGGAAGAGAAAAAGGAAGAGAAGAAATAAGCGATCGGATGAAGCAGCATCCGGCCCCATGAGGGCATTCTTTTCCACATCAATTTAAGAAATGAGAGATAAACGGGATTTCATCAGGAAGTCCCGTTTTTTTTTGCGTTTCGGCTTTTGTGCAGCGGATCTTTCGGTTGAAATGGCTTATGAATTGAAGTATTATAGTTTGTAATTGACAAAAAAGCATGCAAAGGAGTAAAGCTATGGAATTCAAGATCGGTTTGATCCGCGGAGACGGGATCGGTCCTGAGATCGTCGGTGAGGCGAAAAAGGTCCTGGATACGGTCTGCAGCAAATACGGACATGCATTTACCTATACAGAGCTGCTGCTCGGCGGCGCGTCCATCGATGCGACCGGATATCCGCTGACGGATGAAACAGTGGAGGAGGCAAAGACCTGTGATGCGGTGCTGATGGGTTCCATCGGCGGCGATGCAAAGACCTCTCCCTGGTATCAGCTGCCGCCGTCCCGCCGTCCGGAGGCCGGACTGCTGGCGATCCGCAAGGCACTGAATCTGTTTGCCAATCTCCGTCCCGCATATCTCTACAAGGAGCTGAGGGATGCCTGCCCGCTGAAGGATGAGATCATCGGGGAGGACGGCTTCAACCTGATCATCGTCCGCGAGCTGACCGGCGGCCTGTATTTTGGCGCACGGGAGACAAAGGAAGTGGACGGCGTCATGACAGCTGTCGATACCCTTACCTATAATGAAAATGAGATCCGGCGGATCGCGAAGAGGGCCTTTGATATCGCCATGAAGAGAAACCGGAAGGTCACCAGCGTGGACAAGGCGAACGTGCTGGATTCCTCCAGACTCTGGAGAAAGATCGCTGCTGAAGTGGCAGAGGAATATCCGGAGGTCACCCTGGAGCATATGCTGGTGGACAACTGCGCGATGCAGCTGGTCCGCGATCCGAAGCAGTTTGATGTCGTGCTGACAGAGAATATGTTTGGCGATATCCTTTCAGATGAAGCCAGTATGGTGGCCGGTTCCATCGGCATGCTCTCTTCGGCAAGCCTGAACGAGACAAAGTTTGGCCTGTATGAGCCCAGCCATGGCTCTGCACCGGACATCGCGGGCAAGAACATTGCCAATCCCATCGCAACGATCCTGTCGGCTGCCATGATGCTCCGCTACTCTCTGGATATGGACCGTGAGGCGGATGCCGTGGAGGCAGCGGTACAGCAGGTACTTTCCGAGGGATACCGCACAGCAGATATCTGGTCCGAGGGTATGACAAAGGTCAGCACCAGCGAGATGGGCAGCCTGATCGCTGAGCGGGTTTGAAACAGCAGAAAAGAAGATCTTCCTGATCCGGAAAGAGCTTCGCAAAAGGCGTGCGAAATGAACCGGATGCAGGTGTGCATAAGGAGGTATGCAGATGAATAGTGATCATGTAAGAGTAGGTATGCAGGCGGCCCCCGCCCGCAGTCTGTTTAACGCACTTGGAATGACCAAAGAGGAGATGAAGCGGCCGATGATCGGTATCGTCAGCTCCTACAACGAGATCGTTCCCGGTCATATGAACCTGGATAAGATCACTGAGGCGGTCCGGCTCGGCGTTGCCATGGCAGGCGGAACCCCGGTGGTATTCCCGGCCATCGCCGTATGTGACGGTATTGCCATGGGCCATATCGGCATGAAGTATTCCCTGGTCACCCGTGATCTGATCGCGGATTCCACAGAGTGCATGGCGATCGCGCATCAGTTTGACGGTCTGGTCATGATCCCGAACTGCGACAAGAATGTACCTGGTCTGCTGATGGCAGCAGCCCGCGTCAATATTCCGACGATCTTTGTCAGCGGCGGCCCGATGATGGCAGGCCATATAAAAGGAAGAAAGAGAAGTCTCTCCTCGATGTTTGAGGCCGTCGGCTCCTTTGCGGCAGGCACGATGACCGGCGAGGAGGTTACAGAATATGAGGAGAAGGTATGTCCGACCTGCGGCTCCTGCTCCGGCATGTACACCGCAAACAGCATGAACTGCCTGACCGAGGTCCTTGGCATGGGCCTTCGCGGCAACGGCACCATTCCGGCTGTTTATTCCGAGAGGATCCGTCTGGCCAAGGAAGCCGGCATGCAGATCATGGAGCTTGTGCGGAGAGATATCCGTCCGCGTGACATCATGACAAAGGACGCGTTCCTGAACGCTCTGACCATCGATATGGCCCTTGGCTGCTCCACCAACTCCATGCTGCACCTCCCGGCCATCGCCCATGAAGCAGGCTTTGATTTCGAGGTCTGGCAGGCAAACGAGATCAGCGAGCGCACGCCAAATCTGTGCCATCTGGCACCGGCAGGTCCCACCTACATGGAGGATCTGAACGAGGCAGGCGGTGTCTATGCGGTCATGAAGGAGATCGCCTCCCTTGGCCTTCTTCATCTGGACTGCATGACGGTCACCGGCAAGACGGTGGGCGAGAACATCGAGCATGCCGTGAACCTGGATCCCCAGGTCATCCGTCATGTGGAGGATCCGTTTATGAAGAAGGGCGGCATTGCCGTTCTGAAGGGCAACCTCGCACCGGATACCGCAGTCGTTAAGCGTTCTGCCGTTCTGCCGGAGATGATGGTCCATGAGGGACCGGCCCGGGTATTCGACTGTGAGGAAGATGCCATCGATGCGATCAAGGGCGGAAAGATCAAGGCTGGCGATGTCGTCGTGATCCGGTATGAAGGACCGAAGGGCGGCCCCGGCATGC
>DFFG01000013.1:0-14051 GCA_002368795.1 Eubacterium sp. UBA3782 | reverse complement strand
CCGGCATGCGCGAGATGCTCAACCCGACTTCTGCCATCGCAGGCATGGGTCTGGATTCCACCGTCGCTCTGATCACCGACGGCCGGTTCTCCGGTGCGTCCAGAGGCGCTTCCATCGGTCATGTCAGCCCCGAGGCGGCAGCCGGCGGCCCGATCGCCTTTGTGGAGGAGGGAGATATCATCAGCATCAATATTCCGGAATACAAGCTCGAGGTAAAGGTGAGCGATGAGGAGATGGCCAGAAGAAAGGCAGCCTGGGTTCCGAAGGAGCCGAAGGTAAAGACCGGCTATCTGACCAGATACGCCAAGCTGGTCACCAGCGCAAATAAGGGCGCTGTCCTGAAGACACCGGAGGATTAACAGAGAGTCTGATATAGAAGGAGAAGACAGAATGCAGTTAAACGGTTCTCAGATCATCATCGAGTGCTTGAAGGAGCAGGGCGTCGATACCGTTTTCGGTTACCCGGGCGGTGCGATCCTGAATCTGTACGATGAGCTGTATAAGCATCCCGAGATCAGGCATATCCTGACCTCCCACGAGCAGGGAGCCTCCCATGCGGCGGACGGCTATGCCAGATCCACCGGCAAAGTGGGCGTCTGCTTTGCAACCAGCGGACCAGGAGCCACCAACCTGGTCACCGGTATTGCCACTGCTTTTATGGATTCCGTGCCGATGGTGGCGATCACCTGCAACGTCGGTACACCGCTCCTTGGCAAGGACAGCTTCCAGGAGGTGGATATCACCGGCATCACCATGCCGATCACAAAATACAGCTCCATCGTCAAGGATATCAATGTGCTGGCCGATACGATCCGGAAGGCCTTCAGCATTGCCAGATCCGGCAGACCGGGTCCGGTCCTGGTGGACGTGACAAAGGATGTCACGGCGGCCATGTGCGACTACAAGAAGAAAGAGCCTGACAAGATCGTGCCGGTGACCCGGAATATCAAGGAAGAGGATATTGCCAAAGCGGTCAAAATGATCAACAAGGCAAAGAAGCCGTATATTTTCGTTGGCGGCGGCGCGGTCATCGCGGATGCACAGGAAGAGGTCCTGGAGCTGGCAAAAAAGATCCAGGCACCGGTCTGTGATACCCTGATGGGCAAGGGCGTTATGCCGGGAACTGACGAGATGTATCTGGGCATGCTGGGCATGCACGGCACCAAGGCGGCAAACCTGACGATCTATGCCTGTGATCTTTTGATCACTCTTGGCTCCAGATTCTCTGACCGGGATGTCGGCAATGCGAAGAATTTTGCAAAACAGGCAAAGATCCTGCAGATCGATGTCGACCCGGCCGAGATCAACAAGAATGTGATCGTCAACGCCAGCGTATCCGGAGATCTGAAGGAGGTCCTCAAGCTGATCCTTCCGCAGATCAAGGAGAAGGACAATCCGGAATGGGTCGCGGAGATCCAGGAGAAAAAGAAACTGAACCGCGGGGAGGTCACAGGCGACAAGCTTACCGGCCCGTTTATCGTCAGCAAGATCTGCGAGATCACAGAGGGCAAGGCCCTGATCTGTACGGATGTCGGACAGCATCAGATGTGGGCCGCCCAGTACTACACCTATACAAAACCGAGGACACTGATGACCTCCGGAGGCCTGGGAACCATGGGCTACGGCCTTGGCGCGGCGATTGGCACGAAATGCGGCAACCCGGACAAGATCGTCGTCAATATCGCCGGTGACGGATGCTTCCGTATGAATATGAATGAGATCGCCACGGCAGTCCGAAGCAATATCCCGGTGATCGAAGTGGTCTTCAACAACCATGTTCTTGGCATGGTCCGTCAGTGGCAGAACCTGTTCTATGAGGAGCGGTATTCCCATACCACGCTGCAGGACAAGGTCGATTTCGTGAAGGTCGCAGAGGCCATGGGCGCCATGGGCATCCGGGTCACCAGACCGGAAGAGTTCGAGCCGGCCTTCCGCAAAGCCATAGAAGCCGGTGTTCCGGTGGTGATCGACTGTATCCTCGATTCCGACGATATGGTCTTCCCGATGGTACCTGCGGGCAAGCCCAACAGCGAAGTCTTTGACGAGACCGATATGGCAGCAGGAAAGTGATATAAAACAGACAGCAAGGAAGGGCAGAGAACCTGCCCAAAAGCAGCCCCGTGCAGGGACAGTGCACCGTTGTATGTTTTTTTTGCGGAACACGCCCCTGTACGGGGCTGCTTTGCGTCCTGCAGATAAAACAATCTGTTTCGTATAGGACAGAAAAAGCCGTCAGAAGCGTACTTTTTTTGTTATTCTGTCGGTTGACAAAAATTTATCATGAGTTCATAATGAGTTCTAACGAAATTTTCAGGAGGGTAATACCATGAGCAGAGTATACAATTTTTCGGCCGGCCCGGCTGTACTGCCGGAAGAGGTCCTCAGAGAGGCCCAGGAAGAGATGATGGACTACCGCGGATGCGGCATGTCTGTTATGGAGATGAGCCATCGCTCTAAAATGTTCGATGACATCATCAACGAGGCTGAGAAGGATTTCCGCGAGCTCGTCGGTGTTCCGGACAACTATCAGGTGCTGTTCCTTCAGGGCGGCGCGTCTCTTCAGTTCGCCCAGATTCCGATGAACCTGATGAAGAATCGTGTTGCGGATTACATCATCACCGGCAACTGGGCAAAGAAGGCTTTCCAGGAGGCAAAGATCTACGGAAGAGCGAACAAGGTCGCTTCCTCCGAGGATCAGAACTTCTCCTATATCCCGGACTGCTCTGATCTGCCGATCGATCCGGAAGCAGACTACGTGTATATCTGCGAGAACAACACCATCTACGGAACCAAGTACAAGACCCTGCCCAACACAAAGGGCAAGCTGCTGGTATCTGACATATCCTCCTGTTTCCTGTCAGAGCCGATCGATGTCGAGAAGTACGGCATCGTCTACGGCGGCGTACAGAAGAATGTCGGCCCGGCCGGCATGGTCATCGCTGTTGTCCGTGACGATCTGATCACCGATGATGTTCTTCCGGGAACTCCCACCATGATGAAGTACAAGACCCAGGCAGATGCCCGCTCTCTGTACAACACCCCCAACTGCTGGGACATCTATATCTGCGGCAAGGTATTCAAATGGCTGAAGAACATGGGCGGCCTGGAGGTCATGAAGCAGCGCAACGAAGAGAAGGCAAAGATCCTGTACGATTACCTGGATCAGAGCAAGCTCTTCAAGGGCACCGTCCGCAAGGAGGACCGTTCTCTGATGAATGTTCCCTTCGTAACCGGAGACAAGGATCTGGATGCCAAGTTTGTTGCAGGCGCCAAGGCATGCGGCATGGAAAACCTGAAGGGACATCGTACCGTAGGCGGCATGCGTGCAAGCATCTACAATGCAATGCCCAAGGCAGGCGTTGAGGCACTGGTCAAATTTATGGCGGAGTTTGAGAAGGAGAACGCATAATGTATCAGTATTATTGCTTTAATCAGATCGCGGCAGTAGGTCTTAGCCGCTTCAATGATCAGTATGTACAGACAGAGGAGACTTCGGAGGCAGATGCGATCCTGGTCAGAAGCGCCAAGCTTCACGGCATGGAGTTCTCCGACAAACTTCTGGCGATCGGCCGCGCAGGCGCAGGCGTAAACAACATCCCGCTGGATGACTGCGCAAAGCAGGGCATTGTCGTCTTTAACACACCGGGCGCAAACGCAAACGGCGTCAAGGAGCTGGTGATCGCCGGCCTTCTGATGGCTGCCCGTGATATCGTAGGCGGCATCGAATGGGTCAAGAGCGAGATCGGGGATCCTGAGGTAGGCAAGCTTGCCGAGAAGGAGAAGAAGAATTTCGCAGGAACAGAGATCGCAGGCAAAAAGCTCGGCATCATCGGTCTGGGCGCCATCGGCCAGCTGGTCGCCAATGCGGCAACCCATCTGGGAATGGACGTCTACGGCTATGATCCCTTCATTTCCGTTGACGCTGCCTGGAACCTTTCCCGCACGGTCCATCACATCAATGATGTGAACGAGATCTACAGAAAATGCGATTACATCACCATCCATGTGCCGGCCACAGACAGCACAAAGGGGATGATCAGCCGTGAGGCCATCGACATGATGAAGGATGGCGTCGTGCTTCTGAACTATGCCAGAGATATTCTGGTGGACGAGGAAGCCGTCGTTGAAGCCCTCAAGTCCGGCAAGGTCCACCGCTACATGACAGACTTCGCCAATCCCACCGTCAACGGCGCAGAGGGCGTGGTCATCACACCGCATCTGGGCGCATCCACAAAAGAGGCAGAGGACAACTGTGCCGTCATGGCAGTCAAGGAGCTGCGGGACTTCCTGGAAAACGGCAACATCCGCAATTCCGTCAACTATCCAAACATCGACATGGGCGTCTGCACGACAGCCAGCCGAATCACCATCTGCCACAAAAACGTTCCGGACATGATCCGACAGTTCACCCGCGTCATCAGTGATGCAGAGCTGAACATCGCCAACATGTCCAACAAGAGCCGCGGAAACTACGCCTACACCATGATCGATCTGGAAAATGAGGTCAGCGCACAGGTCATGACTAGGATCGCCAGCATCGACGGCGTTCTTCGCACCAGAATCGTAAAATAAAAAGCATACGGCCGCAAAAAGCCCGACACAAAAATCGCGCACACACATTCCAAAGGAAAAACCTTTCGAATGCGTATGCGCGATTTTTTGCATGTACGTGTTTTTAGTCCTGGTTTTTCTCGATAGGATGCAGGAACAGGCCGCTGCGGAGCTTTGGCTCGAACCAGGTGGATTTTGGCGGCATCAGCAGGCCGGCATCGGCCACCGCCAGCAACTCGCTGATGTGGGTCGGATACATGTGGAAGGCAGCGGCGCAGTCATCATGGCAGCGGCGGACGAGCTCCTCCGGTCCGCGGATTCCGCCGACGAAGTCGATGTGGCTGTCTTTGCGCGGATCGTGGATGCCCCAGATGGGAGAGAGGACCTCGCGCTGCAGGTATTCCACATCCAGTGTGCCGACCGGATCTGTTTTTTGATATTCCTTCCGTGTCTGCAGGCAGTACCAGCGTCCGTCCAGGTACAGGCCCATTTCGCCTTTTTTGGCTGGCGTGAAGCAGCCATCCCCATCGAAGGGGGCGATCTGGAAGGGCTTTTCCAGTTCTTTCAGGAGCTGTGCTGGTGTGCGCCCGGCCAGGTCCTTCAGGACCCGGTTGTAGGCCATGATCTCCAGCTCATCATCCGGAAAGAGGACGGAGAGAAAATAGTTGAATTCTTCATTGCCGGTATATCCCGGGTGAGCGGCGCGCCGTTTTTGTGCCACGGCGACAGCGGAGGCGGCCCGGTGATGGCCGTCGGCGATGTAGGTGCAGGGAAGGGCGGCAAAGGCCTCTGCCATCTGACGGATCACCGAGGGATCGTCGATGCGCCAGGCGCGGTGGCTTACGCCGTCATCTGCCGTAAAGGCATACAGCGGGGGAGCAGCCTTCTCCTTTTGGATGAGCGCGGTGATCTCCTTCCTGGAGCGGTATGCCAGAAAAATGGGCCCCGTCTGCATGCTGCAGACATCGATGTGACGGATCCGGTCCTGCTCCTGGGCAGAGAGCGTATTTTCATGCCGTTTCACAATACCGGACAGGTAATCATCGACGGCAGAGCAGGCAACAAGGCCTGTCTGGCTGCGGCCATTCATGCACAGCTCCCATATGTAGAAGCAGGGAGAAGCATCCCGGACCATCCGGCCGGATCCTTCCATGTCGCACAGCATCTGTGCAGCCTTTGTGTAGACCTCCGGCGCGTACATGTCCTGTTCTTTTGGAAACTGCGTTTCCGGACGGTCGATGCAGAGGAAGGAGAGTGGATTTGCCTCAGCTGCCAGCCTCGCCTCTTCCCGGCTGTAGACGTCATAGGGCAAGGCTGCTATTTTTGCCGCAAGGGCAGGTGCAGGCCGCAGGGCCTGAAAAGGACGTATGGTTGTCATGGTTCCTCCGTAAATATCGGTCAGGGACGAAGCAGATGCGCCAGATCCCGGTAAAAGGCTGGGTAGGAGATATCGACACATTCGGCATCGCGGATCTCAGTCTCGCCGTCAGCGGCAAGAGAGGCGATGGTAAAGGCCATGGCGATCCGGTGATCCTTGTGACTGTCGATGATGGCGCCGTGCAGCGGGCGGCCGCCGCGGATGATCATGCCGTCATCGGTGCCCTCAATATCGACGCCCATGCGGGACAGGCCATCTACCATGATGGACAGACGGTCGGATTCCTTGACCTTCAGCTCTTCTGCATTGCGGATGATGGTCTCGCCTTCGGCAACGGATGCCAGCACGGCGATGATCGGCAGCTCATCGATCAGCGTCGGGATCAGATCTCCCTCAATGACCGTACCGTGAAGACGGGAATACCGGACCTCCAGATCGGCGGCGGGCTCTCCGCCAGAGATGCTCAGACGGCGGTAATTTACGGAGCCGCCCATGGCATTGATCACGCGCAGGATGCCGTCTCTTGTGGGATTGGTGCCGACATGGCGCAGCACGATCTCTGAATCCGGGATCATCAGGGCCGCAGCCAGGAAATAGGCGGCGGAGGAGATGTCCCCCGGCACGTGGATCGAGCGTCCGGTCAGATGCGGATCCGGGCGGATGGAGGTGGTAAGGCCGCTGGTGCGGATGTCTGCACCGAAGCTCTTCAGCATCAGCTCGGTATGGTTCCTGGACTGGGCAGGTTCGGTGACCCTGGTCTCGGCGTCCGCGTACATGCCGGCAAGCAGCACACAGGATTTGACCTGGGCAGAAGCCACCGGCGAGACATAGCGGATCCCGTGGAGCGGCTGTCCGATGATCAGAAGCGGGGCACAGCCGTTGCTGTGCTCACTGTTGATCAGAGCATTCATCATGGTGAGCGGCTCGATGACTCTGCCCATGGGACGCTTCTGGATCGAAGCATCACCTGTCAGTGTCGAGGGAAAATCCTGGCCGGCGAGGATGCCGGAGAGCAGGCGCATCGTTGTGCCGGAATTGCCGCAGTCCAGGATCTCGGTAGGAGCGGTAAGGCCGTGAAGGCCTTTTCCATGGACGCGCACATGGCTGCCTTCGGTCTCGATGTCGATCCCCATTTTCCGAAAACAGGAGATGGTGGAAAGACAGTCCGCACCGGGAAGGAAGTTTGTGATCAGGGTATCCCCCTCGGCTAAGCTGCCAAACATAACGGCCCGGTGGGAGATGGATTTGTCGCCAGGAATATTCAGTGTGCCTTTGAGCGGTCTTTCTGCAGGATAGAATTTCATAAATTAGATCCTTTCCGTCGAGAGTAACAAAAGGACTGCCGGAGCAAACGCTGAGGGCAGTCCTGTCGTGTCAGGTCCTCTTTCTTACCTTGTAATTTCTTCGTGTCAGGACTTCCTCGGAGAGATCTCTGGAAGCCGCATCGTAAAACTCGATCCGGAGTACACCATCCTCAAACTCCCGGTTGTGGATGATGCCGATGTTCTTGATATTGATCTGGTTCATGGCCAGGAGGGTGGTGATGGTCGCAATGCCGCCGGCCTCATCGTAGATGTCGACGTGCAGGACGTAGATCCGGCCTACGGAGCCGCGCTTATGGTCATCGATGGAGTCACGGTACTCCTTGGAGTCCGCAAACAGCCGGCCAAGCTCCTCGGCGGCACCGGCATCAACAAGCTCCTTTATGTGCTGCAGATCAGTAATGTATTTTTCCAGTACCTCGGAGAGCATCGCCTGGTTGGACAGGCAGATCTGCTGCCACATGACCGGAGAGGAGGAAGCCACACGCGTAATGTCCCGAAAACCGCCGGCAGCGGCAAGCTTCATGTATTCCTCCGGGGTATCGATGCTCTTTACCGTATTTACCAGAGAAAAAGCTGCCATGTGGGGCAGGTGGCTGATGCCGGCAACAACAAAGTCGTGCTCCTTTGCGGACAGGACCAGAGGAATTGCCCGGATGGAGCTGACCAGCTTCTTGTAGAACTCGGTTGCCGCGGGATCGGAATCTGCGGAAGGTGTGATGAAGTAATACGCATTCTCCAGCAGATAGTCGGTGGAATTGGCATAGCCGGTCTTTTCCGTGCCGGCCATGGGATGTCCGCCGATAAAGGAAGCGGAGAGCCCGGCTGCCGCCGCGGCTTCGGACATTTCTCCCTTGACGCTTCCGACATCGGTCAGGATACAGCCTTTTTTCATGACCTTCTTCATAAAAGGAAGATAGGTGATGTTTGTCTGCACCGGTGTGCACAGAAAGATCATGTCGCAGTCCCCGAAGGCAGGATCATACTGCTCCAGGATCTGGTCGATGATCCCGTCCCGGACAGCCTCCTCGACGGCTGCCCGTGTGCGGGAGTAGGCGACAAGCCGGTAGTCCGGATGAAATTTGCGGATGGACCGGGCCAGGGATCCACCGATTAGGCCAAGTCCGACAAAACCGATACAGGTCATGGAAAAAACCTCAACATTGCTTTCTGCCGGCAAGGGCAGGTTTTATTGTCTTATTTATGGTACAGCTTGGACGTTTCGTACTTCGGCTCGCAGGTGAGATTGACGCCGAGACTCTTGAATACGCCCTCGTCGATCTGGGCAAGAATGACCGAGGAATGTGCCTCGAGACCCCGGAGATTATCCAGCTGCTCGATGGCCTTGGCTGCGTGCTCGTCACTGACGGCGGCGATGGACAGGGCGATCAGGATCTCGTTCAGATGGAGCAGAGAGGTCTGGTCACCGCCAAGGTGGCTGATCTTCAGGTTCATGATCGGCTCGATGATGGTGGGTGAAAGCAGCTCTACCGAATCCTCGATGCCGGCCAGATGCTTCAGCGCGTTCAGCAGCAGGGCAGAAGAGGCGCCAAGAAGCGGTGAGGTCTTGCCGGTGAGGATTGTGCCGTCCGGCATCTCCATGGCAGCTGCCGGCGCACCGGTCTGCTCGGCCTTGATGTTGGCAGCCATCACGCATTTGCGGTCGCCTGTCGTGATGTTGGCCTTCTTCATCAGCAGCTCGATCTTGTAGATCGGCGCATCCTGGCCAATGCCCTTGCGCTTTTCGCAAAGCGCCTGATAGTAGCGGCGGATGATCTCCATCTTGGAGGCTTCACGGCAGGCGTCATCATCGCAGATGCAGTAGCCGACCATATTTACGCCCATATCCGTGGGAGATTTGTAGGGAGAGGTTCCGGAGATCCGCTCGAAGATGGCGTTCAGGACCGGGAAGACCTCGACGTCACGGTTGTAGTTGACGCAGGTGGTTCCGTAGGCTTCCAGATGGAAGGGGTCGATCATATTGACGTCATCCAGGTCGGCCGTGGCTGCCTCATAGGCAAGGTTGACCGGATGATTCAGCGGAATGTTCCAGACCGGGAAGGTCTCAAATTTGGCATAGCCGGCCTTGATGCCGCGCTTGTTTTCGTGATAGAGCTGGGAGAGGCAGGTCGCCATCTTTCCGCTTCCGGGTCCCGGAGCCGTGACCACGACCAGCGGGCGGGAGGTCTCGATATAGTCGTTTTTACCGTAGCCCTCATCGCTGACGATCAGCGGGATATTGGAGGGATAGCCGGCGATGGGATAGTGCCGGTATACCTTCAGTCCAAGAGCTTTGAGCTTTTTTTCATAGGCAATGGCCGAGGGCTGCTCGGCAAAACGGGTCAGCACGACGCTGCCGACGTACAGGCCGTTGTTGGTAAAGGCATCGATCAAGCGGAGAAGGTCCATATCATAGGTAATGCCAAGATCGCCCCTTACCTTATTCTTTTCGATATCGGCGGCGTTGATGGCGATGATGATCTCGGCCTGATCCTTCAGCTCCTTGAGCATGGTGATCTTGGAGTCGGGATGAAAGCCCGGCAATACCCTGGACGCGTGGAAGTCGTCGAACAGCTTGCCGCCGAATTCCAGATAAAGCTTGCCCCCAAAATGGTCGATCCGCTTGCGGATGTTTTCGGACTGTGTCTTCAGATATTTATTGTTGTCAAACCCGATTTTCATCTAAGACTCCTTTCATGTCGGCTTTGTCCTGCGAAATGAGACTCCCCAGACGCGCGGTCTGGCCGGATCATCCGAGGAATTCCCATAATCATTTATAATAGCTTAAACCAGGAATGATTTCAACCAAAACAGCATGCCCGCATGCAGGGCCAGAAGGAGAGGGACCGTCACAAAAAACTTAGCCTTCCGGATCTTGTGCCGGAAGAGAAGCATCCCAAGAAGCGCACCTGCACTCCCGCCTGCGGCGGCCAGGACCAGAAGCGTAAATTCCCGGATGCGCCACATATCTTTGACGGCAAAAAGCTTGTCCAGCCCGTAAAAGATCAGGGAGATCCCATTGATCATCAGCAGGTAAATCAGCACCAGTTTCATCCATCTGTCCTCCTTTACAGAACCAGTATAGAGCCGGAAAGGGCAAAAGCAAGCGGAATTTGGATAATTTCTACTAAAAAGGTTGAAATAAAAGAGGGCTTTTAGTAAAATATATCCGTGGCGTTTTGGCCTGCCGCCATGCAGGCGGGGCGCAGCATAACTGTATAGGAGGTAATTTTCAAGATGCAGGTTTACAGGACCGAAAAAATCAGGAACGTAGCTATTCTGGGACATGGCGGAGCCGGCAAGACTACTCTTGTTGAAGGCATGGCCTACCTTTCCGGTATTACCAGCCGTCTTGGCAATGTAAATGACGGAAATACCATCAGTGATTATGATAAAGAGGAAATCAAACGTAAGTTTTCAATCAATACATCCGTGATCCCCGTTGAGTGGGAAGGCGTAAAGATCAACGTGCTGGATACCCCCGGCTTCTTTGATTTTGTCGGTGAGGCTGAGGAAGCCGTAGCCGCAGCTGATGCTGCGATCATCGTTGTATCCGGTAAGGCCGGCGTTCAGGTCGGTACCCAGAAGGCATGGGATCTGTGCGAGAAGTATGATCTTCCGCGCATCATCTTCGTTACGGACATGGACATCGATGATGTCAGCTTCCACGATGTGGTATCCCGTCTGCAGGAGCTCTACGGCAAGAAGGTCGCACCCGTCCATATGCCGATCCGTGAGAACCGCAAGTTTATCGGATATGTCAACATCGTAAAGAATAAATCCCGCCGCTACATCAACAAGAACGAGAAGGAAGAGATCCCCACGCCCGATTATGCGATGGAGTATCTGGAGGAGTACAGAAATACTCTTCTTGAGTCCGTAGCTGAGACCAGCGAGGAGTTTATGGAGCGCTTCTTCGAGGGCGATGAGTTCTCCGAGGCGGAGATCACCGCAGCTCTGGCAGTCAGTGTCGGTGAAGGTGCTATGGTTCCGGTGAGCATGGGCTCCCCGATCAACCTGCAGGGCGTAAAGATCCTGCTCGATGATATCGTCAGCTTCTTCCCGAATCCCTCCCAGAGAAAGCGCGGCGGCATGGACCGCACCAGCAACGCGGTATTCAATGCTGATTACGATTTCTCCAAGGCAAAGACTGCTCAGGTCTTCAAGACCATCGCAGATCCGTTCCTTGGCAAATATTCTCTGATCAAGGTCTGCTCCGGCGTTATCAAGAACGACGATGTTCTGTACAATGTGACCCGCGAGACAGAGGAGAAGCTGTCCAAGCTGTATATCATGTGCGGCTCCAAGCCCATCGAGGTTCCCGAGCTTCATGCAGGTGATATCGGCGCCATCGCAAAGCTGAACAGCGCATGCACCGGCGATACCTTTGCTACAAAGGCTCATCCCGTGGACTTTGGCCCCATCGCCATCTCCAAGCCGTACACCTACAAGAGATACAATCCGGTCAACAAGCAGGATATCGACAAGATCGCTCAGGGCTTTGCAAGACTGCAGCAGGAAGACCTCACCCTCAAGGTGGTCAACGATTCCGCAAACCGTCAGTCTCTGATCTACGGTATCGGCGATATGCATATCGATGTTGCCGCCAGCAAGCTGAAAGAGCGCTACAAAGTCGATATCGAGCTGATGCAGCCGAAGGTTGCTTTCCGTGAGACGATCCGCAAGAATTCCGATGTGGATTCCAAGTACAAGAAGCAGTCCGGCGGACATGGTCAGTACGGCCACGTCAAGATGCGCTTCGAACCCTCCGGCGATCTGGAGACTCCGTTCATCTTTGCAGAGGAAGTTGTCGGCGGTTCCGTACCGAAGAACTTCTTCCCGGCAGTCGAAAAGGGCCTGGAAAATTCCGTTCAGTCCGGACCGCTGGCCGCTTACCCGGTCGTCGGCGTAAAGGCTACCCTGTACGATGGATCCTACCATCCGGTCGATTCCTCCGAGATGGCATTCAAGACCGCTACCCAGATGGCATTCAAGGAAGGCTTCATGAAGGCTGGTCCTGTCCTGCTTGAGCCGATCGTTACCATGAAGGTCACGACGCCGGATACCTTTACCGGTGATGTCATGGGCGATCTGAACAAGCGCCGCGGCCGCGTGCTTGGCATGAATCCGATCAAGGGCGGCAAGACCGTCATCGAGGCCGAGGTTCCAGAGCTTGAGATCTACGGCTACTCTAACAACCTCCGCTCCATGACCGGCGGCGCAGGCGAGTTTGAGTACACCTTTGCCAGATACGAGCAGGCTCCGTCCGACATCCAGCAGAAGCAGATCGAGGCAAGAGCAAGCAAGATCACAAAGATCGAAGACTGATCCCTGTAATTAAATAGGGGATAAATTTAAAAAGGGCTGTCGCATAAAGCGAAGTGCGTACATAAATATTTGTAAGGAAGCTTCCCGAAGGAATATTTATGGACCGTTTGCTTCATGCGGCGGCCCCTTTTTCTTGACAATGCATCCGGTGAAAAATATAATGAGATTTGTGATTTCAGGCCCATCAGGCTTTTTAGGAGGAATATAAATGGCTGTACCGTTTAATCACAAAGCGATTGAAAAAAAGTGGCGTGAAAACTGGGAAAAGAATCCGATCAACGTCAATGACGGATCAAAAGAGAAATACTACTGCCTGGATATGTTTCCGTATCCGTCGGGCAATGGTCTGCACGTCGGTCACTGGAGAGGCTATGTGATCTCGGATGTGTGGAGCCGCTACAAGCTGATGCATGGCTACTATGTCATTCACCCGATGGGGTGGGATGCCTTTGGCCTTCCGGCAGAGAACTATGCCATCAAGACCGGCCAGCATCCGGCTGTGTCCACCGCAGCCAATGTGGCAAATATCAAGAGACAGATCAACCAGATCGGCTCGATCTACGACTGGGATATGGAGGTCAATACGACCGATCCGGCTTTCTATAAGTGGACCCAGTGGATCTTTGTCAAGATGTTCAAGAAGGGTCTGGCCTACGAGAAGGAATTCCCCATCAACTGGTGCCCGTCCTGCAAGACCGGTCTTGCCAACGAGGAGGTCGTGGACGGCAAGTGTGAGAGATGCGGAACGCCGGTGACCAAGAAGAATCTTCGTCAGTGGATGCTGAAGATCACCGCCTATGCGGACCGTCTGCTGGAGGATCTGGATAAGCTTGACTGGCCGGAAAAGGTCAAAAAGATGCAGACCGACTGGATCGGCCGCTCCTACGGCGCTGAGGTGAATTTCCGCGTGGACGGACGCGAGGATCAGATCACGGTCTACACGACCCGTCCGGATACGCTTTTCGGCGCGACCTTTATGGTGCTTTCTCCGGAGCATAAGCTGGCAAAGAGCCTGGCTACGCCGGAGCATCAGGAGGAGGTCGAGCAGTATATTTTCGACGCTTCCATGAAGTCCAACGTTGACCGGATGCAGTCGAAGGAGAAGACCGGCGTCTTTACCGGAAGCTATGCCATCAATCCGATGAACGGTGAGAAGATCCAGATCTGGCTTTCCGATTACGTTCTGGCGGATTATGGTACCGGCGCCATCATGTGCGTGCCAGCCCATGATGACCGTGACTTTGCCTTCGCAAAGAAATTTGGTCTGCCCATCGTGCAGGTCATCGCAAAGGACGGCAAGGAGATCCCGGATATGACCGAGGCATACACAGAGGCCTCCGGCATCATGATCAATTCCGGCGAGTGGAACGGACAGGAGTCCGCTGTCCTCAAGAAAGAGGGCCCGGGCATCATCGAGATGCGCGGCTACGGAAAGAAGACCGTCAACTATAAGCTGCGTGACTGGGTATTCT
>DFFG01000049.1 GCA_002368795.1 Eubacterium sp. UBA3782 | reverse complement strand
CGCCGAACTGGCGCACAACCGTCCATTTGTCTTGCTTCCATTTTACTTTAAAATGCACCGAAATCGGATGACGCCGTCCTTCCAGTCGGCGTCTATGGATCCCCGGTACTGCTCGCAGATGCTTTCCGCGATGGACAGCCCGATTCCGTAGCTTCCCTGGTCGATGTTGTGGGATGCATCCTCCCGGTAGAAGCGGTCAAAGAATCTGCGGTAATCAACGCCTTCTCCTGCCGCATAATCATTGGATACGGCTAGCTCCAGCCCTTTTCCGCCGCGCAGGGATGTCAGCGCCACGGTGATCGTCCCGTTTTCGTCGCAATACTTTATCGCATTGTCGATCAGTATCGTGGCCAGCTGGCGGATCTTGCTTTCGTCGGCCTTGATCTGCACGCCGTCTTCCACTTTTCGCTCAAGCTTTTTCCCAGCCTGTGCCGCGACGGCTTCGAAGGATTCGATGGATTCACAAACCAGCCTGGAGGCATCAACCTTTGCGAGTGCCGCCTTGTCTTCTTTTTCCTGCGCTCTGGTGATCATGACCAGGTTCTGGATCAGCCCGTTCAGATGCTCCACCTGTTTTTCGGTGGATCTGGTCCACTCGGACTCGCCCTGAAGGAGCTCAACCATCTCGTTGTTTGCCCGGATCACCGCCAACGGAGTCTTCAGCTCATGGCTGGCATTGGTGATAAACTGCTTTTGCCGCTGGCTGTTCCGGATCTCCGGTTCGATCGCCTTCCCGGAAAAATGGCTCACCAGAAAGAAGGTGATCAGCATCCCTAAGAAGCCCAATATACCGGTCAGGGTAAGGATCCGGAACTGGGTAGAGATGATGACCGAACCTTCCAGAAAGGCAATGAGCGTCTCTCCGCTTTCTTTCACAGCCTTTCGATAATAATAGCCGTGATACTCTCCGTCCCTTCTGCGTGACTCCAGCAGGTCAGCGGCATACTGCTCGACCATCTGAGCTTCCCAGCTGTTGCTGACATTGCTCTGGATGGAAAGCTGTGTCCCGTCCGCATCAAAGCTTAAGACATAACAGGCATTCCGCCCATATTCCGGCGCAAAGATGTCGGTGATCGAGAAATCATATTCCATATCCTGCTCGTCGAGCTCCTCCGCACTGGACAGTACCCGGTTCAGTACCCGGTTGACCGACAGACGCGAGATCGCGTAGGCAAAGGCATTGACCGTCAGGCCGATAAAGGTCATCGCCAGAAAAATCGACAGCATAGAGATCGAGATGAATTTGAGCCGCAGCCTCTGAATTTCTCTGGAATTCATCGTTTCATCTCCTCACTGGCATCTCCTGTCAGGCGGAAGCTTCCGCCCCGGCTCCCGGTAATCGTAACTGCAGAGCCGACAGACCGCAGTTTTCCCTTCAGATAAGAAATATACAGCCACACGGAATCCTCCTGCACACCCGGCTCATTCCGCCAGACCTGGCGGATCAGAAAACCGGTGGACAGCTCCATATCCGTATTAGCCATCAAAAACTTCAGAAGCTCGTATTCCCGCATGGACAGGCGGACGGAATTTCGTGCCTTCAGCACCGGCCCCTCCGGTTCCAGGATGATATCCTCAAAGGCCTGCACCGGATCATCATACACATCCGCCCTGCGGATCATGGACCGCACCCTGGCCAGCAATTCCTTCATGGCAAATGGCTTCGGCAGATAATCATCTGCTCCTGCATCCAGGCCAGCGACCCGGTCGTCCACCTCTGCCTTTGCGGTCAGCAGCAGCACCGGTGTCATGATGTGCCGTTCCCTCAGCTCCTTCAGCACCTCAAGCCCATCCTTTTTCGGCATCATGATATCAAGGATGATCCCGTCGTAGCATTCTTTTTTCAGAAATTCAAGTGCCTGTTCTCCATCAAAGGCACAGTCGACATCGTATTTGCTATATTCCAGCATGGCGGATACCGCACGGTTCAGATCCCGGGTATCCTCGGCAAGCAGCAGCTTCATGATTCTGTTCCATTCCCTTCTATGATCATATCCCGCAGCGTCTGCATGGACACATCCGTGGACGCCAGCTCCTCCGCACAGCGCTTCAGCTCTGCGGCGATCAGCTCCGTATTTCCCTCGATCTTTTTCTTGTATTTCAGATGGTGCTCAAGGGCTGCCCAGGTATCCATGGAAATGGTGCGGAGCTGAAATTCCACATAGTAGCCATCCGCCGTCCGTACGATCAGGTGATAGCTGCGGTAGCCGTTTGGCTTGGCATCGCGGATATAATCCTTTTCCTCGATGATCGTAAGATCCGGCTCAGAGGCCAGATAATCCCGGATCAGGTAGACATCGTTCAAAAAAGCACAGACGATCCGCAGGCCGATCGCATCCCGTATCTCGATGAGAGCGCTCTCTGCCGTTTCCGGAAGTCCCTTCCTCCGGCACTTCTCCCGCATGCTCTCCTCGCCCTTGATCCGCCCCAGGTAGTGCTCCACCGGATCCATGCCGGTGCGGGCTTCAATTCGCTGCCGGAGAGCGCCAATGCGCAGCTGCATATCGTCCAGAATCTCCTGCATCCGCGCCCTGTTGTTTCCATATATACTTTCCGTCATTCTGTTTCGCTCCTGCTCATTGCAATTGAAGACAACTGAAGGCAGTGGGCAGCATTTATGAGCAATTCGCGGCAGCTTGCGGCTGTTACCGCCTGTTACCGCCTGTTACCGCCTGTCACCCCTGTCAGTTGCTTTCTTTGTCTCGCCTTTACTATATCAATTTTCCGGACAGACCGCCACCACATATCCGTTTCCGGGACAGTCACCCAGGGGACCTTCCGAAAGCATAAAACACAGCCATACAAATTGCGAACATTCACACAAATTTACACACAAGTTTATACTTTTCAGCATATCCTCCCAAAGAGGAAGATGCTACAATAATTCTGGCAGATAACGCATTGTAAAATCCGGAGGATTCCCGCAGATCCGTAAACAGAAAAATGGAGGCAGATTCCATGAAATTCCTTTTTGCTTCAGATTCCTTTAAAGGCACCCTCTCCAGCGAGAGGACGGTAGAACTGCTGGCAAAGGCCGCCACCGAAGTGTTTGGCGAGGTCGAATACAGCGGTGTGCCTGTAGCCGACGGCGGCGAGGGCACCACGGATGCTGTGGTTGCAGCCGAAAATGGGGAATGGATCGAGGCGGAGGTCTGCGGACCTCTGATGGAAAAGACCACGGCACGCTACGGAAAACTGGATGAGCACCGGGCTGTGATCGAGATGGCTGCCGCATCCGGCCTTCCCATGGTCCCCATGGATAAAAGAAACCCCTTGCATACCACCAGCTATGGTACCGGCGAGCTGATCCGCCACGCGCTGGATCAGGGCTTTACAGACATCTCCATCGCCATCGGCGGCAGCGCCACCAACGATGGCGGCATGGGCTGCGCAAGAGCGCTGGGCGTCCGTTTTCTGGATGCTGGCGGCTGCGAGCTTGAGGGCAGAGGCGAGGATCTGGAAAAGATCGTAACGATCGACAGTACCAAACTGGATCCCCGCATCAAAGAGACCAAAATCACCGTCATGTGCGACGTGACAAATCCTCTCTGCGGGAAAAATGGCGCCACCTATACCTTCGGTGCCCAGAAAGGTGCAACTCCGGAGATCCAGGATCGGCTGGAAGCCGGTATGGTCAACTATCGTGACGCGATCCGCCGGCAGTTTGGCATCGATCCCGATACCATCCAAGGCGCAGGCGCAGCCGGCGGCCTTGGCACCGCGCTGATGGTTTTCCTTGGCGGCGAGATGCGCTCCGGCATTGATACAGTCCTTGATCTGATCAACTTCGACCAGCGCCTGGAAGGCACGGACCTGGTCGTCACCGGCGAAGGCCGCACCGACTGGCAGAGCTGCTTTGGCAAGGTCATGCAGGGCGTGGGCGAACGCGCCGCAAAAAAAGGCGTCATCGCCGTCGGTCTCAGCGGATCGCTGGGCCGGGATGCCGCTCAGATCTTTGACCACGGCATCGCCTCACTGATGACCACCGTAGATGCACCCATGCCCCTCGAAGAGGCACTGGGCCGTGCCGAAGAGCTGTACTATCTGGGTGCTGTGCGCATGTTTCGCTTCCTCAAAGCAGGTATGGATCTGAAGAAATAAAAAAGCAACCCAAGATAAAACGCCCGCATGGACGATTCTTTCCCTGGAAAGATTTGTCCGTGCGGGCGTTTTCTGCTTTTAATTGGATTCTCGACAGATTTCCTGATTTTTTATATCGCTTTCTTTGCCACTGGCATGTTCCAGAAACCAGGCTAATATAACAGACCTGAAAGCAAAAATCGCCGCCAGTTTTAAGCCGGAACAAGACAATTAGGTCGAGTAGACGGCTGGCATC
>DFFG01000008.1:19113-41447 GCA_002368795.1 Eubacterium sp. UBA3782 | reverse complement strand
ACGGCGTTTCCGCCCAGACGGTTTCCGCCGTGGACACCGCCGGTGACTTCACCGGCAGCGAAAAGGCCGGGAATGATCTGTCCGTCCGTGTTCAGCACATGGGTCTGAGCATCGATCTTCAGACCGCCCATGGTGTGGTGAATGCCAGCAGTGACTTTGACTGCATAGAAGGGAGCAGTATCCAGCGGAGACGCGAAGCTGGTCCGTCCGAAATCGGGATCATTTTTATCCGCGACATAACCGTTCCATTTTTCCATGGTTGCCGCAAAAGCGTCAGCGGGGATTCCCAGTTCGCCTGCCAGGGCTTCATAGCTGTCGCCCTGGAGCATCAGTCCGCGGGAGATATATCCCTGGATCACGGAGGAAGCATCCACCATCTTCTGATCCACAACCAGCCAGCTGAAGGAACCGGGCTGAGCGATCTCAGCGGCGGAAACGACATCCCGGGTACCTACTTCGTCAATAAAGCGCTCACCGTTGGCATTGATCAGGACCGCTCCATCGCCGCGGAGACCTTCTGTGATCAGGGAAGCTGTGTCAGCCTGCACGGTGGGATGAATCTGAATCTGATCCATGTCCACGGTCGCGGCACCGATTTCGGTTGCCATCAGGATGCCCTGCCCCTGAATACCGGCGGCATTGGTGGTCATAAAGCCAGCCAGTTCAGGCTTGTACTGCACGACCATGTCCAGATTCGCGCCGAAACCGCCGGTGGCGAGAATCACGGCTTTTGCGTTTACGGTTATTTTGTTTCCGGCCTTGCCCTGCGCTTCCACGCCGCAAACCGCGCCGCTTTCATCGGTCAGCAGTCTGGTCGCGGTAACATCTGTCAGCAGCGCCAGGTTATCCCGGCTCTGGCAGGCCTGCTCCAGCAGCGGAACGGTATAAGCACCGACAGAAACCACCTTGCCGTCTTCATTTACCGGGCGGTGAATCCGTTTGACGGAAGCGCCTCCGAAGGCAGCAACATTGTTCAGATGGATACCGATGGAATCCAGGTAATCGATTGCTGCGGCACTGTTGTTTACAAGGGTATTCACCAGCTCCGGATCATTCAGTCCCTTGCCGCCGATCAGGGTATCCAGCGCAAAGAGCTCCGGAGAGTCGAAGTAGCCTTGCGGATTGGCCTTGTACGCCTCGAACTGCTCCTCTACCTTCGCGATGAGGTCAGCGAGCTGCTCGCCGTACTTTTCCTTTGCGCCGGCGATGGTGCTCTCCACCGCGGTGGTGGTGGCGTCCGCCCAGGCGTTGGCGTCCTGCCATTCGGTCTTGGCCGCGTTCATGCCGCCCGTCGCGCGGGAGGAGTTGCCGCCCGTCGCGCCCGTCTTCTCCAGCACGATGACGCTGCCCGCGCCCGCGTCCACTGCCTGCAGCGCCGCGCTGAGGCCCGCGCCGCCGGCGCCGATGATCACCACGTCGCAGGTCGCGTCTTCCAGCACGACCTCTTCCGCTTCCTTCAGGCCGGCAGCCTCCAGCGCCTTGTTAAAGGCGTCCTGGACAGCGGCGGTGGTCATGGTTGCGCTTGCGATGTTGTCGATCACGCCGTCGTCGTTCGCGTAATCTTCCACCAGCATCTTGGCATAGGTGCCGTCCTCGATGGGCGGAAGGCCGATGCCGGGGGTCTCGGTGTCGCCCGTGACCGTCGCCGCGGTGACCTTGCCGTCTTCCACGTCGATGGTGACGCTGACGTCGCCTGCGCCGATGTTGCTCTTTACGGTGCCGGTGTAGCTGTCGGCGAAGGCGAAGGCGCCAAGGCACACGAGCAGGGCGGCGAGCAGGACAGATACGATTCTCTTCATGGTTTCCTCCTGTCTTTTGTCTGCCGGAAAAATAGGTTACGGGGATAGTGTAGACTATTGTTTGAATTTTGTCAATTATAAATTACGGGTTCGAAGCCTGCGCAGCGAGCTGCCGCCGGATGTGAAGCAGGCAGACGAGGCACAGCAGGATCTGTACGGCGGAGGAGCAGGGCGTGGCCAGGCCGATCCGGAACAGGGAGACGGGCTGCACCCGGCTGAAGAGGAGGGAGAGCGGCACGCGCACGCCGAAGGCCCCTGCGATGCCCTGCAGCATGACGAACCGCGTGCGGGAGCAGCCGCTGAGAAAGCCGATGAGGCAGAAGAGGAAGCTGGTCAGCAGGCAGTCGATGCCGTAGGCCTTCAGATACTGGAAGGCGGCGGCAATGACCTCCGGATCCTTTGCGAAGATCGACGCCAGAAGATCACCATGGAAGAAGGCCGCATAAAACATCAGCACGCCAAAGAGCGTGGAGATCCCGATGGCATACCACAGGCCTCGCACCGCCCGGTCATTTCTGCCTGCGCCCCGGTTCTGTGCAGCGAAAGCCGACATGGACTGGGAAAATGCCGAAGGAACCAGCATGATAAAGCCGCAGACCCTCTCCGCAACACCAACACCGGCGGAGGTGATCAGACCGAGTGAATTTACGATAGCCAGGACCACCAGGAAAGAAATGCCCACCAGCAGATCCTGCAGGGCGATTGGCGTGCCGAGAACGAGGATTCGTTTGACAATGCCGCCATCCCAGCGGATCAGATCCCGGCTCATGGTGAATGGCAGCTCTCTCCTGCGGATCAGAAGCAGGGAAACCAGCACGCTGATCATCTGAGCAAAGACCGTAGCCGCTGCCGCACCGGCTGCACCAAGACCGAAGCCTGCCACCAAAAGGAGGTCGCCCGCGATATTGGTCACACATGCGATCATAACTGTGACAAGCGGCGTGCGGGAATCCCCGATGCCGCGGAAAATGCTGCCGATCAGGTTGTAACCGATGATGACAAGGGATCCCAGCCCACAGATACGGATATAGGAAACGGTCTGCTCAAACGCTTCCACCGGTGCGTGCATGATCGACGCCAGCCCCGGCGCAAAAACAGCGGTCAGCACCGTCATGATAACACCGATCACCAGAAACAGCAGGATGCCCGTTCCGACGATCCGGCCGCCCGCCTCGGGCTTTCTCTGCCCGATTCGTTCGCCGATCAGGATCGTCATGCCCACCGACAGGGAGATGATCAGGCCTGTCACCGTCATCATGATCTGGGAACCCGTGGAGACCGCGGACACATCCGCCGCCTCGGCAAACTTGCCGACGATCATCAGGTCTACGGCGCCGTACATCGACTGCAGGAACATGGCAAACAGCACCGGTCCTGCAAAACGCAAAAGTGCCGGCACGATCCGCCCTTCTATAAAATCTACCTGTTTTTCCATAATTTCTCTGCAGCCTCCCATTCTGGTGTCAGTAATCTCACGCGCGGTGCAATCTCATGCGCGAGTAACGCGCGTTCCATGTTCACTTGTGCCTCGCGATGCGCGTGCGACTCCTATCTCACGCGCGGTGCACTCTAGTGCGCGAGTAACGCGCGTTCCATGTTCACTTGTGCCTCGCGATGCGCGTGCGACTCTTATCTCACGCGTTCCCTGCCTATTTTCTCTGTTAAAAAACGCCCGGTTATTTTGCAATAACCGGGCGCACCCGACATCTTATCGAGCAGGACCTTTTCTGATCCATAGGCATTGCGATGCCCGCTCCTCCGATGACCTATTTATTTTTGGATTGCCTTGGTGTTCCTGACACCTATAACGGCGTGAGGCACCTCAGCTGTGTTATCTGCTGCCATATGCTGTCATCCACAGCATGACCCACTATACCATCCTATATAAAAAGAATCAAGCCCTGCGCTGATGGCAGAGCCTGATTCTCTTAACTACTTTTTTCTTGTTGTTTTATTATTTCCTGGCGGCTTTTTTCAGCCAATCGGTCCAGGCATCAA
The DNA here is from genome assembly GCA_002368795.1 of Eubacterium sp. UBA3782. Taxonomy (GTDB): domain Bacteria; phylum Bacillota; class Clostridia; order Lachnospirales; family Lachnospiraceae; genus Bilifractor. The sequence goes on along the minus strand of DFFG01000008.1, from coordinate 37,650 downwards.
AGCCTTCACCTGTTTTTGCGGAGAGGAAGAAGATCTTTGCCTTCGGATTTCTCTCCCGGACACGGGCCACGAAGGCCTCGTCGTCAAAGCGGAAAAAGGATTTCGTGTCGATCTTGGAGACCAGCACCACGTCGCACACCTGGAACATCAGCGGATATTTCAGCGGCTTGTCGTCGCCCTCGGGCACCGACAGGATGCATACGTTGGCAGTTGCTCCGGTATCCTGCTCGGCCGGGCAGACCAGGTTGCCGACATTTTCCAGAAACAGGAGATCCAGATCGGATGTGTCAAACTCCCGGATGGCGTCCAGCGTCATGAATGCGTCCATGGCGCATTCTCCGCCGGTATGCACCTGGATGGACCGCACGCCGGCGGCCTCCATCTTTTCCGCGTCGACCGTCGCATCGATATCGGCTTCCATCACGCCGATGCGGAAGGTGTCTTTCAGCGCCGCGATCGTGCGGAGCAGCAGCGTCGTCTTGCCTGCGCCGGGCGAAGCCATCAGGTTGACCATGAAGGTCCCGGCTTCCCGGTTGATTGCTCTGACCTCATCGGCAGCTCTGTCGTTCTGTTCAAAAATACCCGCGTTTACCTCGATGACCTTCATGCGTTCCTCCATTCCCTGTACTGTGCAAGCAGCCAGCTGGCCAGCTCGTCCATTCCCTCGCCTGTAGCAGCCGAAACGGCAAACACCGGTGCCGGGCCGCGTTCCGCCACGTTTGCGCGGAATTTTTTCAGATCAAAGTCAAATACCTCGAGGGCATCGATCTTGTTGACGATCACCGCATCAGCCTTCTGGAAGACCAGCGGGTACTTGAGCGGCTTGTCGTCTCCTTCCGGTACGGACAGGATCACCAGGTCCAGCTGCGCACCGGTGTCAAACTCCGCCGGGCAGACCAGGTTGCCGACATTTTCCAGAAAAACGATGGCAGGCTTTTTCTCCTCTGCAGGCCAAAGCTCCGCAGCAAGCTCCCGAAGGCCCTGCCGGGACATATCGGCATCCAGATGGCACATGCCGCCGGTGTGGACCTGTACGGATGGATAGCCCGCCCCGGCGATCGTGAGTGCATCCACATCGCTGTCGATGTCCGCCTCCAGAACGCCGCAGGGTGCTTCCTTTGCCAGGCGGGGAAGCAGCTGCAGCAGGGTCGTGGTCTTGCCCGACCCCGGAGAGGACATGATATTGACATAAAAGATGCCTTCGTTTTTCAGTTCCTGCCGCAGAAGATCGGCATCCTTGTCGTTATCCTCCAGGATGCTCTCCTTCACATCGATTATTTTTACCTTCCGTTCATCACGCATCATGCATTCTCCTGTGCTTCATTTGATGAATTGGTTTCCATTATACTGCATCCATACATTTATTGTATAGTTTTCGCTTATACGGCTGGGTTGGCTTGCAATCGCCGGCTTCGGCATGAAGGGTTCCATCCGAAAGCAACTGGCATACTTTTATTTTCCAGGAGCGCCATCCGCCGATCCGACCTTACAGCAGCTTGCATCACGGCTGCCGGAGCAAGTGCCGGAATGTACCGAGTCCTGCCCGGGAATCTGCAGATTTAGCGAAACTCAATATACAGATTGAGGAAAACTTGCGTCCTGCCCAGGTTTCTCACAGATTCAGCAGCACCATGGCTGCCAGCACCAGCAGGATCCCCACCATCTGCCTGCGGGTATGCTTCTGGTGAAAGAAAAGAGCGTCCACCGCCATGACCAGAAGGATCGCGCCGGTGCTGTTGAGGGGATAGACCAGAAATGCCGGCAGCACCACCAGGGCCGGCAGCAGCAGATAGGACGCAAAATAGTTCGGCACGCCCACGGCAATGCCTGCTGCCAACTCCGGGAGACGCAGGGATCTCCCGCTTTTTTTCTTCTCCTGAAGGACCAGCAGGACCGTCAACACCGCGGCTGCAGCAAAAAGATAGAGGAAAAACAGCTCATCTTCGGCGCGGTTTCCTACCTGTTCAAATACCTTCGGCATAGAACTGCTGCCGCCTCCCGCAAACATCGCAGCCAGAAGGGCGCCGGCATGCGGCCGGCTGCTTTCGGACGAGGGGGATGGATCTCCTTTCCGGCTGATGGCATTCTGGCTTCCGTCTGACTTCGCGCTGTCCGCCGCCAGTCTCTGCTCCGGATCCATTTCCTTCTCCCCGGATTCTCCACCGCCGGTGATCAGCACCAGAGCGATCAGGCACAGGAGAACACCCAGGATCTGCAGGATCCCGGGCCGCTCTCCAAAGATCAGAATGCTCACCCCCAGAGAGATCACGATCCCCATCTTGGAAAAGACGGCCGTCAGGGTGGCTCCGTTGAGCCGCGTGTTGGTCTGCATGGTGACCAGGCCCGCCACATAGAAGGCACCGCCGATCAGGCCGCACACAAGAGCCGTGCCAGAACCCTTGAGAACAATAGAGCGGTCCGGCAGGCTAAAGAATGCGATCAGGATGCACACCAGATAATTGCCCATAATGATCCCGTAGCGGTTCCCCTTGGGCTCCTGGAAGATTTTCAGTACAATGGCCATCACCGCACTGCTGCAGGTGGCCAGACCAAGATATAGCATTGGTTACATAGTTCCTTGGTTTTCTAAATTTTCAGGTGCGCCTTGGCCTTCCAGGCATGGTGCGCAGGATGCGTAAGCATATTTCTGGTGCGGGCTTTTTGCGAAGCGCCAACAGGCCTAAATCAGGCCAGTATGCTCCTGCCCTTTACGTATACGTGATATAAACCACCGCATATAGAGGCAGGCGCATTCCGGCTGAATATAACAAACACATCTTACACAAATGCAACAGACACCATCTTACTGCTGCTTTGCCAGTTTTTCAAGTGCCTCCAGATCCCTCCACGGATAGGCGGTAAGCCCGGAGGAAGCCAGGCGGAATACATACCCGTTTTCCACATCGACCTCATACAGCCGTTTGACCCGGTTTATCTCCTTCCATTCCGATGTATCCAGCGCCAGCAGGTAGCCGCACTCTCTCTGAAGGCCGGTCCGCACAATGACCAGCAGCTGACCGTTCTTTTCATCCATCCGGCACAGGAGCGTTCTGTCACTGATGTCGAAATCACTGGAGAATATGCCTTCGATCATCTGGGAGTATACCATCGTGTTCTCCGTCAGATCGATCACATCCAGACGCTCCGACGATGTCAGGACCACTAGATACCGGTCATCCTTGCCGGCAAGGGACAGCGCTTTGATCTCATCGTACGCATAGGCCACATCCAGATCTCTGCCGGTTCCCTGCTTCGCATCGTAAAGGGTCAGTGTGCCTTTGCGGTTTGTCAGGACAAAGACGGGCGTCTGTTGGCCGGGGATCACCATCATCTCGCTGATCTCATCATGCAGAGGCGTGATCTCCGTCACGCTGCCATCTGTGCTGTCCCAGCAGCGAATCGCCAGTTTTTCTCCCAGGTCATCCTCGGACCCGCAGACGACCAGAATGCCGGATCCGCCTGCTCCTGTTCCCCAGATCCGAGGCATCGTCAGCACTTTTCCATCGCCGTTTTCTCCTGCCGCCTTGCCGTCGATCCAGCAATACACACTGTCTCCGTCCACATAGGATTCCGAAATAAAATGGGAGAGCACGCCTCCGCCGCTAAGCTTTTGGTTCCGGACCGCCGTCTGGGAACCATCCTCCAGGTTCTCAAGTGTTGTCTCGGTCCCGTCCGTGCAGAGGATATGCGAGCCGACGACCACATGGGTATCGTCCAGCGCAGCAGCAGAAAGGCTGCCAAATTCTGTATCGAAGGTCACCGTCCCGCGGCTTGTCAGGGTCTTCGCATCGAAGGCCGACATGGTCACCATATTGTTATAATCCCGGTAAAGGATAAACATAGTCTCCCCAGATGGCGAAATGGTCAGCTCGGTATCATACAGATCACTGCCCGCTGGCTGGTCTTCGATCGTGATCAGCTCAGGATCAGTCTGGCATTTTGTTACCAGAACAGTCCCCGGATTCTCTTCTTCTACTGCGATCCATGCTCCCTCATCCAGATTGAAGGCCGGCCCGTCCATCCAGCTTGCGGCCTGGGTCAGCGTGCGCATACCGGTGCTGATCGACTGCGCCGAGCTGTAGAAATTGTTTTCCTCATGGGACAGGGCATAGGCCGCAAAGCTTCCATCAGAAAGCATTACGCCCAGGATCTCCTGATCCCGGTTATACCAGAAAGCCTCCAGGATATCGCCCGACATCTCGATCCCCTTGCGCAGCTTTCCATCGGCAAGATTAAAAACAAACAGGGTGGACTGGCTGCCGACCACAGCCAGGTGGCTGCTGGTCAAAAAGCTGGTCTTCATCTTGTTGACCGTGATCGTACCGTTCTCGCCTCTTTCCCTGTGCTCGATCTCCTGGACATCTACGGTATCATCCGGATGCCAGACCATCGTGCGAAGCTTGCCGGAATACTGGCTGAACTGGGCACAGAAGATATCCCCTGTCGTCTCATCCAGATCCATTCCGTAGAAAAAGGTAACCGAGTTCTCATATGCCTTTCCTGTCAGCTCCCGGGTCACCTCGCCCTTTTCCGTATCGATCACATAATAACGGTAGTTGCCGGTCTTGCCTTCCTCATCTTTTTCCGGGAAATCCTCGGCTAAAGCACAGAGCAGGTATTTTCCATCCTGGGTAAAGGATGCGCCATAGCTGTTTCGAAAGTTGAGAAAGCTCGAATAGATTCGCGAATTTTCGCTGCCTATCTGAACACGTCCGGTCACCTCTCCCGTCAGAGTATCCAGAAACAGGATTTCGGGAAGCCCCTGCAGCTGATTGACACCATCTGCCACAGCAAGCCTGCTTCCATCCGGTGAGAGAGCAAAAAGGGCCGTGCCGCCGTTTTCCGGCACAAAGGTCCACAAAAGGCGCCCGTCCTCCAGCGAGACCGCTCTGGTCGAAAACTGATCGCTGACCAGTGCCGTCTTCTGCTCCTCTGCCAGGACAAGGCAGTCGTTGTACCGGTAATAGCTGACGCCCTCTCCGGTCATCGTCTCCCAGATGGTCTCACCCGTCTCCAGATCCAGCATCCGAAGATAAGCTGCATTGTCCAGGGTGACTACGTGTTTCCCATCGGAGGTGACTGCCATGGCCTGAATATCCATGGGCTGCACAGCAGCTGCTGTCGTCACTCTCGTTTTGCTTGTATACAGCGACATGGCCTCGGTCAGCAGACCGGCGACCCGCTTGTCCGTAAGCTCCGGATCGTTGTTTTCCAGAGCCTTCAGCGCCTCGGCGACGGCACGCTTGCGATCATACTCATCCAGGGCGACATAGCCCGCATCCACATGCATCTCGGAGGCCTGCCGCATCAGATCCCGGTTGTGCTGGGTAATCTGCTCGTTCTGCTCGGTGATCTGGGCGTTCTGTTCGCTGATCTGCACGTTCTGCCTCGTGATCTGGGCGTTCTTGTTCAGAACCACGCCGGCAAATATGGACAGTGCTGCCAGCGCCCCGCCCATGGCCGTCATGATCCGGTTGGTCCTGGCCCGGCGCTCCCGCTGCCACAGTGTATCGAAGGGACAGCCAATCAGAGCGGCCAGGATACGCATACTTTCCTTCTGAAAAACCTTCCGGCTGATCTTGTGGTCATCGCCGGCAATATTGGCCGCCAGCGGCTCCAGATCTGCCGTAATGTTGCCTTCCTCATCAAACTCATGCAGCATCCAGGGCGAGAAAGATACGTCCGGCGTACCGTCTGCCAGCACTGCCAGCAGATGATTCCGGTCATGGGTTTTCAGGAAATACCTGATCTCCTGCTCGCACCATTTGGACTGCGGCAGATCCGGCGTGCAGATAACGATCAGGAATTTTGTATTGTCCAGCGCATGAAGGATGCTGTCTGACAAGGATGACGAGATCGGCAGCTCATCCTCATCCCGGAATACGTAGCCCAGGCGGCTGCCGCCGGCCTGCGCCTGCAGTTCCTTCGGCACGCGATAATTCTCGATCCGTTTCTGGATCATCATCGCTGCCTTCTTGTCCAGTTCCTTGTGCCGGTAGCTGATAAAGGCAATGTACGAACGGTCTGCCTGGCCGTTCGCATTCGTTTCCGGTACGCTGTCCCCGGCGTTGTTCTGCGGGCTTTCCTGTACGTTGTCCCCCACGCTGCTCTGCAGGCTTTTCTGCATGCCGTCCCCGGAACTGCTCTGCGGGCTTTCCTGCATGTTCATCTCTGCGCTTTTGTCTGCATCATCCGGCATACGATTCTGCGTGTTGTTCTGTGTCGTATTGTCGGCCATATCCTGCTCCTTCCCCTGTATCTTCAGATACTGCTGGTTATTTCCTGCGTGCTGCTGCAAATTCCTCCCGCAGATCCATCAGGATCTTTCCCATCAGGTTTTCGCCCGGCCAGTCGGCCATGTGGGTGACAGCCGCTGCTTTTGCACCAAGGCCGATGCCCCAGATCGTATCCTTCGGGCTTGCCTCTGCGAGGATCGCGTCTTCGGTCTCCAGGAGCGCTGCCAGAAGATCCGGGTTCTGGGCGAATTTTTCCCGTACGCCGGTCTTTACGATCTCATATTTTTTCTCATTCCACACCGCACCATCGAAAGGCTTTACCTGCCGGCCCAGGGCCTTGCAGTCTGCCGGCTCATCTGCCCGGAGGATTGCTGTATACCTCGTGGAATCGTGGAACAGCTTTGCCTTCTGAGCCATCATGTACTGCTCTACGTGCTGGTACTCGAAGTCGTCATACACGAACTTGCGCCGGTACCAGTTGGAAAAGCCGCCGTTTTCCTCATTGTCCATCCAGAAGAAGACCATTTTCTTCTTTTTCTCCGGACGGCGATGCTGCATGTACTTCGTTTCCCAGGCCGGATCCCGCCAGAAGCTTTCCGGCGTCATCAGACATCCATAGCACAGGTCATCGGACAGCTCCAGGATCACATCAGAAAGCTCCAGATCCTTTTTCCAAATTTCCGGGATGCCCGAATATCCGTGCAAAGCACCCAGGATGTTGCCGGTAACGGCACCGGTGGAATCGCTGTCCCCTTTGTGATTTACGGAAGCAATCAGACCTGCGGAGAAATCGTCCGCATACCGCAGGGCGCAGTACAGGGAGATGCCCAGGGTCTCCTCGGCCACCCAGCCCTCGCCAAGAAGGTGGATGTTTTCCAGATCATCGGATGTGCCATCGTCTGCCAGCTCCACTGCCAGATCGATGATCCGCACCAGTTCCGACAGATAGGGATCGCCGGCAAATAATATTTCTGCCGTATCCCTGGCTTCCAGGACGATCTCCTTTAGCGTCATGGGTCTGCCTGCCGGCGGATAGATGATCCGGTTCAGGATGTGGACCAGGACCGCTGCCGGCATATATCCCAGCGGATGGCCATGGGTGATGGCCGCGATCTGGGCCGCCTCCATATCCAGATGCTTGATGCCAAGGGGCAGAGCCGCCATGGGCGCCACACGCATGATGCCGCCGCAGCCCTTGCTGTTGTTCCGCTTGGCCTCCACAAAGTCTGCAAAGGTCTCGCCTTCTGCCTCCCGCTCCAAAGCGTCCAGACAGGTATTGCCGGGCGCCCGCCGCGCGTACAGCTCCGGGACATCCAAAAGCCAGGTAGAACCGCCCGCGGCAGTTCCCCTCTCGGCCCGGGTTACCTTCGTGATGGTGGATTGCTGGGTCTTCAGCCAGTCCTGATAGGCCAGCGCCACATATTTTCTCGGTGCGGAACTGTCCCCCTTCAAAGCGTGCGCAGTGTCCGCCTCAAGCAGGCCGGCCGCCGTAAAGAGCACCATCTGGGTGTCGTCGGAGATCAGCGCCTTCCCGCTTCGCTTGTCCGTCTCATAGGCCGTGATACCTGTTTTGCCATAGCGGGAGAAGATCTCCTTCTCGCCCATAAACTCCACCGGGTAGCCCAGGGCATCTCCCGCGCCGCCGCCAAACAGGCAGCCGCGGATGGCATCCAGGTGCACCGCCTTCTGTTCCTTCAGGGCAGCGATCCGCGCACGCTCCGGCGCGTCCTCGTCCCGGTAGAAGTCTGTAAAATTCCGTGTAAACTCGGTAAAGTTATACTGCTCCTCGCTCCGGTCCATCACCGCAAAATCGATGCTGTCAAACAGCTCCCGCTCCTTTTTTCCATCGAGCTCAAGCTCTTTGAGCGCGCGGTAAAACAGATCCGACACGATGCGGGCGTCGTTGTTGAATGCCCCGCAGCCAAAAGCGCCGAGGACCAGCTTCCGGTAGCCGCAGAACGCCGCTGCCTTCAGCATGCCGGTGATCCGGCCGAGCATCAGCTGCTCATAGGCCTCCATGCTCATCCGTCCGAGGCCGCCCCGCAGGATCGGTGCCGCACAGGTAAGGACCGCCACGACCACACTCTCCGGCAGAAACTCCCCCTTCTCATCCCGGATCACCTCCACATACGGATGGATGATCAGGGCATCGGTGCCCATGGCCGTGTTGGCGGAGTTGTTGTAATCATAGTAAGGCATCGCCTTCCGCCCCTCCAGGGACAGCAGCAGCGAGCTCTTCCGGCACAGATCCTCCTCCTGGGCCCTGGCGCCGTTGCGGACACCGCCGCCCGGGTTAAACGGATTGGCCAGGTTCAGCACCAGCACCGGCATTTCACCGTTCGCTGCAGATTTCTGCCTTTTGAGCGCCGCCTGGAAGGAATCTTCATTCACACAGCTATAGCTGCATCGCTTTCCGGGCTTTGCAGGTTTCATGTCCTCTGCCTGCACCTGCGTATCACTATCTTCGAAACCGGAAGACGCATTTTCTGAAAAAAGCACCTCCAGCTCCCGCGGAAGAAAGACTCTCGCCTCCTCCATCTGCTCACGTGTAAGCTTCACCGGCACTTTCTGGCTGCCGGCCATATACCATCCCCGGTCCAGAATATCCAGGGTCTCATTCAACATCGCAATATTTTTCTGCCTCATAAGGGTTCCTCCGTATGTTGGCGTATCTGTTCTGCCTGCAAAAGGCACTACTCTGTCTGTGAAAGGCTCTGCTCTGCCTGTGAGAGGCAATCTGTTCTGCCTTTGTAAGGCCATCCATTTTGGTTATACTGTCCTATTCTTCCTGTCTGAATTGGACATTCCTCTCGCTCTGATTTAGACGTCAACTTTGCCCTTAATTATAGCATGCCTGCATGGATCGTGTGAACAAGTCACCGAACGGAATTCAGTCTTCTGCGGAAGAGCAGCGGGAAAATTTGGACATTTTGCGCTGTTTGTCGGGGAACCTGCTGTTCTGCTATTCCAGTGTTTTCTTTTATACTGGACCACTCAAGGATTCACATCTGCATCCTGCTTTTTTCTGAGTTGCAGATGTGTTTTCGCTGCCCGGACGCTCTCTTTTCCTGCAGGAATACAGAAAAACACATCTGCTTCCTGTCTGTTCCAGGACTTGCAGATGTGTCTTTCATTAATCCTTATTTTTTTAAGGCTGCACTTAGTGCTCCGGGGATCCCGCGCGGGCCCCGGACAGCGCCGATCCCGTAGGTCTCTTTTAATACGGAGAAGGGGAATTTCTTTGGCGCATAGCGTTTCTGCAGCCGTACCTTCATCAGTGCGCTGATGGTCGGGTTTTTGTCTTCATAGGAGAATGGGATGTCTGTCTGTGTGACTTTGCATTTGTACAGGATCGCGGATACGGGGGCTGCTGCGTACAGATATACGGTGTCGCCCTTCCGGATGCCTTTGCCCTGCTTCCAGTCGATTTCTTTTTGCTCATCGAAGGCATGCTCAATATCGTAATAGGCCGGATTTGCAGGTACAAGCCATTCCTTTGGAGGCCTGTTTTTTTGCTTTTCCTTTTTGGATGCAGTGGCCAGATAGCCCTCGTCGATCATGCGGCATACCTGCTCCAGCGGAACAGTGCCATCGAGCAGGATGGAGATCCAGTTGCCCTTTGTCAAATGATAGCCACGGAGAAATCCTTCCTGCTGCACCAGCATGTCGGCGTAGAATGGATCTTCCACCTTGATGTTTAAAATGTCTGCCAGACCTTCGCCGGGAAGATCGAGCTTTTCATAAGGAACATCCATGATCAGGCCGAACCATTTGCGGTTGTCCGCATGGCGGAATACAGCGTACCCCGGAAATCTGCTCCAGAGATACTCCGGCTTTGCCTTGTACTTCTTTTTTACGTATGCGTAGACCTGCTCTCTGATCGATGTCACGGCAATGCTGTCCTCCTTGTCCGCCTATAGCTGATCGATGTCACAATTATGCTGTGTGCGTGTCCACCTAAAGCAAATCGATGTCACGGCGATTTTGTTTCTCTTATCTCTTAAAGCTGATCGTATTTTGTGCTTTTCCCTTTAGCCTTTTCCACCGGGTATTTGCGCTCGTTCTTTTCCATCTTGCTCATTACGATCACATCTTCATCCAGTCCGAGGGCATCCAGCATGTTGCGGCAATACACCAGCACATCGGCCAGTTCTTCCTTTACATGCTCCAGATCGTAGTCTGTGTCGCTCCACTGGAAGCATTCCAGCAGCTCGTTTGCCTCAATGGAAATGGATTTGGCCAGATTTGACGGCGTATGGTACTGCTCCCAGTCCCGGTCCTCTGTGAATTTTCTGATCCTGTCCAGTGTCTCCTGTCTCATGGCTTCTCCCGTGGTCAATTCCTGTCTGTTGTTTTTGTCTGATCTTTTATGCCTGATCTTTTATGCCTGATGTTTTCTGCCGGATTCTTTATAACTCGTGGTAGTACGGGCAGATGCCTTCTTCCACCACCTCATTCCAGATGGCGATCATCTCGGGCAGATCCTGCTCCCGGTATTTTCTTATGATCATTTTGTCCTCCTGCGATCTGCCGCCTATCTGCAGGTGTGCCCGGAGGCTGCCTCGAAATTGTATTTTACGATGCCCAGGTCGATCTTTGCCATCGGGCCGCGGCCGGCTGTTATGACCGGTGTTTCTCCCTCCAGGGAGATGTGGAATTTCTGCTGGTTTACGGCCGTCGGCGCCATCATGGCTGCCTTTACGCCGGTGCGGAACCAGGCGGGCATATCCTCTTCTGCCACATCGCACAGACTGGAGAGAGGTTTTGACTTATGTTTTGCCCCTGCATTTTCGCCAAAACCGATGGCGATGACGCAGACCAGCTTCTCACCGGCTGCCTTATCCGCGTTGCATTTCCCACGACTGTAGGTGCCAGCGACCCAGCAGGTGTTGAGGCCAAGCATCTGGGCTTTAATCACGACCTTCTGACCATAATAGCCGCATTTTTCCTCCAGGTCCGGCATGCTTTTCGGGCCTACCAGGGCGACATAATTTCTCACGTTTGTGAATCTCCCATAGTGGGCGATGAGCGTGTCAAAGCATTCCGGGTCTTCGGTTATAAGCTGGATGTGCAGCCCGCTCTCCTTGTTGCAGGCTTCGATCAGCTCGTCCAGAGCTGTCCGCATCTCCTCCGGGATCGGGTCTGACTTGTACTGGCGCACACTGTGCCGGTCTCTGATGGCTTCTTTGATCTCCATACGCATGTTACTCCTTTACTGCTTTTTCTGCGATGGGACGGTTTGCTTTTTTTCTAATATATGAATGTCGGATGACCGTGAACTGGTTCCTGCAGCGATCCATGCCTCAGCCTTCGCCGAGGATCGTGCAGAACCCAAGGTCGTACGCGGTGATGCGGTGTCCATGCATCTCCTCCGCAACGCCCTGGACGTTTCCTGCCAGGATTGCCTCCGCACCGTCGGCAAGCAGCCGGATGGTATCTGTGGTCACCGGGATGTCCGCGTGGGACGGCCAGATCTCGTCAAACTCCGAGATGCGGCCTTCCAGCTTATGCAGACTCTCTATGTAGGCGTGCATGTCGCGGTGCAGGCCAAACATAAATATCCGCCCGTTCCGCTGGATCGGATCACCGCTGATCAGCACCCGATGGTCACGGTCAAGCACGGCGATGCTGCCCGGCGTATGGCCCGGCAGATGGATGATCTCCAAAACTCTGCCGCCCAGGTCGATCGTATCGCCCTCTACGACCGGGATGATCTCGCCGGCCCCGCCGCCGCGGCGGTAGACCGCCTCCTCTGCCGGATGCAGATAAAAGGACGCGAACTGGGCATTGCTGCCGGTATGGTCCATATCCGCGTGGGTATTCAGAAGGATAATCGGCAGATTCGTCTGTTCCTCTGCGATATTCCGCGCGTCGTGAACCATCATCCCGGAATCGATCAGCAGAGCTTTTTCTGATCCGGTCAGCAGGAAAAAGCGCACGCCGCCGTCCTCAATGCGCCATGTATTCTCATTCATCTGAACAATCACTCCACTCATACTGATCTCCTTTCGTCATACTTGTGGCAAAGCTTTTACATTCCTGTTCATTATACCATGAAGCCATGGGATGAGACAGCCGGCAGATGATTTATCATGTGCGTTTTTATGTAACTATGTCATGCGATGAAACGCTGGCAGATGTTCAACTGGAGCCTGCCGGAGCAGCAGTCAAAGACGCAGATGTGCACGCAGAAAGGATGAGTCTTTTCGTGATCCGCCGAAGCAGCCTTTGCCGAGATGAAGACATGTAATATGGAAATTTTTATACATCATACATGTCACAACAGGGACGCCAGTAATTAACAAAGGCATTCATGCAGAAAGGGCGGGCTCCGGTGATCCGAAGTCCGCCCTCTTTTTAACGATCTGCTTCTGTTCCTTTTTACCTTTGGGTATCGGTCTCATCCTCCCTGGCCTCGCGGGTGAGCACCTTTTTCTGCCAGCTCCAGCGCCCGCACTCCGGGCATTTCATAAATCTTGTCCGGCCATAATGCACGGCCAGATTGGTCTGCCAGTAGGTGGGCACATGCCGGTGATGACATTTCTGACATTCATAGTAACCTGCGATCTGCTCGATGCCGACGGCGATAAAACTGACCACCACGATCAGGACGACGCCAAATACGATCATAAATGCCCGTATTCGGTTATCCAAATCCAGATAAGCCGCCATTCCCAGAATGAAAAAACCGGCAATCACCGCCGGTCCGGCGATAAGAAACTCCGTCTGCAGCAACTGGCGGTTTTTTTCCTCGATCTCCCGCTGCATGGTCAGGAGATTCTCCTCAGCCCTTTTATCGTATGCCTCTGTCATGATCCGCTCGCCCGACAGGAGTTCGTTGACATTGATGCCAAGAAGGCCGCAGAGTTCCAGCATGATCCCGGAATCTGGCATCGACCGGCCGGTCTCCCATTTTGATACCGCGCGGTCGCTGATTCCGAGCTTCTCGGCGAGAGCCGCCTGTGTCATGCCCTGCTCCTTCCTGCAGGCTGCAATAAATTTTCCGATCTTGATTTGATCCATATCGGGCTCCTCCTTTCGCCTGTATTATGGCATTTTCCGCCCAAATGCAACAGGAACTGTTGGTAGAGTCGGGGATTTTGGCCTAATTTGCCTTTTCAAACACCAGATCTGTGACCGCCGCTGCCAGCAGATCCTCCGGTTTTGTATCCGGATGGATCCAGGCATCGATGGCTTTCTCGGGCAGGATCAGCGGCATTCGATCGTGAATAAAACGAATATCCTCGCCAGGCTCTCGGGTCAGGATCACGAAATATGGCAGGCCCTCCTCGATCCGGTAGAGGCCGCACAGCCAGGTCATGGTCGAATTTCGCGGCTGAAGCATGTACTTGTCCCCGGTTTTGACCCGGCCGTCATTGCCCCGCAGATGCTCCCACTCAAAATACCAGGAGGCCGGCACGATGCAGCGCCGGCGAGTCCAGCACTCCTGGAAGGTCGGCTTTTTTGCAGCCGTCTCGCACCTGGCATTCATCAGCAGAGTCTTCCCGGCAAATCCCCATTTCATGGGATAGACCGCCCGCGCGCCGTAGCGGTTTGGCGCGATCACCGGCACCACATCCGTCGGCCGCATCTCGCCGAAGGATTTTACCGCTGTTGTATTCTGCCATTTCCGCACCAGGGAGGAGCGGTTCATCTCCTCCACGATGGCGCGCATTTCCGGCGATTCCTCCGCCCAGTAACGACAGCACATCGACTGTCACCTCCCTCTCTGTTTCTTTTTGACCGTTCCGCCTAAGGGCAGAACAAACTAGCCCGCAGCTTCCGCCGTATCGGTCCGGTTCCATTTCTGCTTCCACAGCTCCATGACCGCCGGCCGCACGACAGGCCGCATCAGGTACAGGCCAAGGACTGCTGCAAAGAGCCCTGCGGCGATCGTGATCCAGTCGCCGACACCCATGGCGCCCATGACGCCGCCGGTGCTGCTCAGATCTGCCCGGATGAACTCCAGAAAATCCACGCTCATGTGGCCCAGGATTGTCGGCCACAGATTGCCGGTCCTGAGGAAGACCGCGCCAAAGGCCATGCCTATGCCAGTGGCATACACAGCCTGGATCAGAGAAACAACAAACGGCGCGCCGGCCGTCACATTTAAGATGTGGATCAGCCCAAAAGTAAGGGAGGAGAGCCAGAAGATCGTCATGATCCCTTTTTCGGAACGGATCATCCGCATATAATTGGAAACGCCAAGGCCCCGGAAGATGACCTCTTCACCAAAGCCAGGAGAAAATGCCCGGAGAAATGCGAGAAATACACTGGCACTGCCCACGGACAAGATGCTTACGATCGAACCCACATAGTGGAAAACAAGGAACGGTGCCAGCATCAAAAGGCCGGCGGTCAGGTTTTCTTTTTTCAGCATGCCCTGAAAAGAAGGACGGAACCACCACCGGAAGATCGCTGCAGCAGCGATCGCTCCAAGAGCTGTTCCCGGCCCGGCCGCATTTTCCACGGTCATGCCGTTTGCCTGCAGCGTGACAGAAAACCCGGGAATGAGTCTGGCAAGGATCTGTCCGTCGATCACGCTGGAAAACAGATTTGTCATGACCATGCCAAACAATATCAGAAGAAAATATCCCGGGATCGGATGGTCCAGAAATTTGTGTCTCTTTTTTGTCATGTTGGAAACCTCCCTCATAATTCCTTGGTGATGTTTCGATCCGGGCGTAAAGAGCATACCCGGTCACTCAAATCCTCCGTCGCAATCGCCAGATGGTGCTGGATGGCGCTGTTTTTCTGCCTGTTTTTCTGCGCTGTTTTTTTGCCGGTTTCCTCTGCTTCTTTGCATGCACCTGCCATCTGCAGAAGAAATGCAGGCTGCCGTCTATATGCGGCCGGCCGTCATAACACTCCCGCGAGCTCCAGAAACAATCCTCCCAGGCCGCAAAGCACCATGACCAGGATCGGATTTGGCCGGAACCTGCGCAGGACGACAAATGCCGCAGCGAACAGGAACAAACCTGGCCACTGTATGGCCGAAAATGAAAACGTATCGGAACTGCCGAAAGCTACTGTCAGGAGCATATTGATACCGGCAGCCGCGATCAGCGCGACGACTGCCGGACGCAAGGATGCCAGGATGCTCTGCAGCATGGGCAGGCTGCTCCACCGCCGGTAGATCAGTGCAAGCACAGAGACAATGATCAGCGATGGAAAGATACAGCCAAGGGTCGCGGCTATGGCCCCGGCCCCGCCGGCTACACGAAAGCCCACAAAGGTCGCGCCGTTTATGGCGATCGGCCCCGGCGTCATCTCGGCGATCGTCGCCAGATCCATGAACTGGCTTTCGGTCAGCCAGCCGTGCAGCATGACGGTCTGGTACCGGATCAGCGGAATCGCCACATAACCTCCTCCGATGGAGAACAGGCCGATCTGGAAAAAACAGAAAAACAATTCTGCAAGGATCATCTGTTTCCCGCCCCCTTTCTATTCCGAAGGGCAAGGATGACGCCTGCAAGAACGGCACAGGCAATGATCCATATCACATTGATTTTAAAGAAAAACGAAGCAATAAATGCGGCGCCCATGATCAGCATGTGAAGGGCTGACTGGTCTTTTGCCACTGTGATCCCCATGCTGAGCGCAACGTCCAGAATGACCGCTGCAACGCCGCTTTGCATGCCGCGAAGCACAGCCGCGACGATACGGTTCTCTGCAAAGAGCTGGTAAAACACCGAAATGACCGACAGGATTGCCATGGGCGGAATGACCGTGCCCAACACGGCGGCAGCCATCCCGGCAGCCCCCGCCATCTTCCAGCCGACCATGATCGCTGCATTGACCGCGATAGGCCCCGGAGCTGACTGCGCCAGCGCGATCATATCCAGCATTTCTTTTTCATCGACCCAGCGCAGTTCATCGACAAACCGCCTCCGCATAAATGTCACGATGACAAAACCGCCGCCAAAGGTGAAGGCACTGATAAAGAGCATACTGCTAAACAGCAGCCACACAATTCTCGCCAGGCTCTGTTTTTCCCCGGAGCGCTCCCCGGCAGAAGATGGAGATACCCGCATGGTCTGGTTTTGGGATGCCTCCGGAAGCTTTTCCTCCGGTTTTTTGGCTTCTTCTATATGCATTTTTTCCGACAGCGCAGCTTCTTTCGAAAGGCTCTGCTTTTCCTGCTGTTTCATCGCCTGTCGTTCACCTCGCACTATTGCCTGTTTTTTAATACTACTTACTCAGCAAAGCCGCGGCGCTCGATATCCGCCCAGGCTTCCGCATCGATCTCCTCATCATGAAACAGAGACTTCCTGTCGGCCTCCGTGATCTTTCTCAGCACCCGGCACGGATTTCCTGCGGCGATGCACCAGTCCGGGATATCCCGCGTCACGACGCTGCCGGCCCCGATGACCGAATTGCTGCCGATGTGCACACCAGGACAGACGACCGTGTTCCCGCCAAGCCACACATTATCGCCGATCGTAACCGCCTTGCCATATTCATACGCCGAGTTTCTGGTCGAGGGATACACGGGGTGGCCTGCCGTGTAAATGGCAACATTCGGCGCCATCAGGCAGTTGTCTCCGATCCGGACCTCGGCCACATCAATGATCGTGCAGTTGTAGTTGGCGAAAAAGTTTTTTCCCACCTTTATGTGATTTCCATAATCACAGTAGAAGGGCGGATTGATAAACGCCCCCTCGGAGCTGCCAAGAAGCTCGGCCGTCACCTTTGCGATCCCGGCAAGATCGCTTCTGTCCATAAAATTTAGCTTCTGCAAGATCCGCCTGCACCGCATCATCTCCTCCGCGACCGCCCCATCCGCAATGTAGGCCATCTCCCGGTCTCTCCGCTCGCTGTTTGTCATCAGCATACTCTCCCCTTTGTCTGAAATTATTTCCGCGGCATTGCCGGATCAACCCATGGTGACGATCACTTCTAAGATTTCTCCTGCGTTGCCGCAGGGAAGTACGCTGCTGCTAATCGGCTTTCCGTTGACGCAGATCTCTTTTATACCCTTCTCCACGCCGTTGGTTTTTACCGAGATGTGGTATTCTGCACCGCGGTATCTCCGCACGAGGGTGAAGTCTCCAAAGCCTTCCGGGATACAGGGATCGACCTTCAGGCCTTCCAGCGTGGGATACAGTCCCAGGATGTGCTGGGAGACGGCCGTGAAGGTCCAGGCGGCCGTACCGGTCAGCCAGCTGTTTTTGGCCTGCCCGAAGTATACGGCATCCCGCCCGGCGACCATCTGGGAGTAAACGTATGGCTCTGTGCGGTGGATATCACTTTTTTCCTGCAGGTACGCGGGGCAGGTCTTACGGTAAACATCGAAAGCACGGCTTCCGCGTCCGAGCACGGTCTCGGCGATCACGATCCACGGATTGTTGTGACAGAAGATGCCGGCATTTTCCTTGTACCCGGGCGGGTAGGAAGTGATCTCGCCAAGTTCTGGATGGTACCTGGTATAGGCGGGCTGGAGGATCATCACGCCGTATTCCGTGTCAAGCCGGTCACGCACGGAATCCAGGGCTTTTTCTGCTTCGCCGCTCTCTGTACCGACGCCGGCCATCACGCAAAAGCCCTGGGGCTCAATGAAGATCTGGCCTTCCTCGCATTCCCGGGAGCCGACCTTGTTTCCAAATGCGTCGTAGGCACGGACGAACCATTCGCCATCCCAGCCGGCGGAAAGCAGCGTCTTTTCCATCTTTTCCGCTTCCAGCTCGGCATCTGCCGCCTCGGCTTCTCTGCCGATCAGCCGCAGGATCTCCGCGTATTCTTTTCCATATTTGACAAACATGCCTCCGATGAATACGGATTCCGCCACCGGCCCCTCTGAGGGTCCGAAGGTCTGGAAGCTTTCGCCCGGATGCTCGGAGAAGCAGTTGAGGTTCAGGCAGTCGTTCCAGTCAGCGCGGCCGATCAGCGGAAGATCATGCGGCCCCTTGTGGGTCACGGTGAACATGAAGGAACGCGTCAGGTGGTCCAGCAGCGTGGCCTTTTCACCATCGTTAAAGGGCACGCTTTCGCTGAGGATCGATACGTCTCCGGTCTCCCGCAGGTAGGCAGATGTCCCGGCGATCAGCCAGAGCGGATCGTCGTTGAAGCCGGAGCCGATATCCGCGTTGCCCTGTTTTGTGAGGGGCTGGTACTGATGATAGGCGGAACCATCCGGAAACTGGGTGGCCGCGATGTCCAGGATCCGCTCCCTTGCCCGGTCCGGGATCAGGTGGACAAAGCCCAGAAGATCCTGGCAGGAATCCCGAAAGCCCATGCCGCGCCCGATGCCGGACTCATAGTAGGAGGCCGAGCGGGACATGTTGAAGGTCACCATGCACTG
>DFFG01000008.1:0-19068 GCA_002368795.1 Eubacterium sp. UBA3782 | reverse complement strand
GTCACCATGCACTGGTACTGGTTCCAGATATTTACCATGCGGTCCAGCCGCTCATCGGAGGATTTTACCTGATAGCCGCCAAGAAGCTCTGTCCAGTAGGCCTTCAGCGCCGCCAGAGCGGCCTCGGCATCTGCGTCGGTCTGATAGCGGGCTCTCAGCTCGTTTGCCGGTGCTTTGTTGATAATACCGGGGCGCTCCCATTTTTCATCCTCCGGGTTCTCACAGTAGCCAAGGACAAACACAAAGCTTCTGCTCTCTCCCGGCGCAAGGGTAAGATCGATCTGATGGGAAGCGACCGGATACCAGCCGCTGGCAACCGAGTTGGTGCACTTTCCTGCCGTCACGGCGGCGGGCCGGTCCGGACCATTGTATACCCCAAGAAATGCCTCCCGGCTGGTGTCGAATCCATCGACCGGTGCGTTTACGGCATAGAAGGCATAGTGATTGCGGCGCTCCCGATACTCGGTCTTATGGTAGATGCAGGAACCCTCCACCTCCACCTCGCCGGTGGAAAGGTTGCGCTGGAAGTTGGTCATGTCATCGAGCGCATTCCAGAGGCAAAACTCCACATAAGAAAAAAGGCTAAACTGCTTTGTGCTGTCAGAATCGTTCGTCAGCCGCAGCTGGAGGATCTCACAGGTATCCTCGAGGGGGACAAAACAAAGCAGATCGGCACGGAGCTTGTTTTTTTCTCCCGAAATGCGGGTATAACCAAGCCCGTGACGGCACTCATACCGGTCAAGCGGCGTGCGGGTAGGCTGCCAGCCCGGATTCCAAACCGTATCGCCGTCCTTGATGTAGAAATACAGGCCGTTTGAATCCAGCGGCACGGTGTTGTAGCGATAGCGGGTCAGCCGCAGCAGCTTGGCGTCCTTGTAAAAGGCATAGCCGCCGCAGGTGTTGGAGATCAGAGAAAAAAAGTCCTTATTGCCCAGATAATTGATCCAGGGCAGGGGCGTCTCCGGAGTTGTGATGACATATTCCCGGCTGACATCATCAAAAAAACCGTACTTCATACATTTTCTCCTTTATCCTGTAAGATTTTCCTATAAGGGTTTTCCCTCAAAGTTTTACTGTGAAGTCTTCCCCGAAAGGGGAAGCCTAAGATTCTTACTGCAGGCTTTTTCCTGCACGAAGTTAACTTAATAACTCTTACTGCATGGTGCTTTTTTAAGTACTTACTGTAAACTCCGCGCGATCGTGACGGAGAGTTCTCCGGCTGCTTCGGCCCAGATCCGGACAATACAGCTTTCCGCCGACAGCTTTTCTATGGTGTGGCGGATGGGCATGCTGCCTTCCATCCGCTCCGGAAGGAATGGACAATAGATGTCGGTGACACCATTTTCCTCTGCCGTATAGGTGAGGGTCATCTTTTTTTCTGCTGCATCATAATGATAGGCATGCAGCTCACCTGCAGTAATCATTGGGTAGGCGCGGCTCAGTGCGGAGTAGTTTTCGTCGTTCTCCATGCCGGGCATCCACTGCCAATAGGTGGAACTCCAGAGGTACTGCTCCAGAATTCCGTTCATGTGACGGATCAGGTCGTTTGTGAAGGACTTGGATGGGAAGGCGCCCCATTCTCCGACGATCATCGGAAGCCCAAGCTCCTTCTGGCTGTGGCGCTTGTCGGCAAACAGCGCCTCCACGTTGGCCTTGTTGAAGGATTCATAGCGGTCGGAATCCACAACCGCGTCATAGCCGTGGGGTGCGAAGATCTGGTTCCCTCTGTCATCCAGGCGCCCGATCCCGGTAGGAATCGTGCTGCTGGAATAGATGTTGCCTCCCGTGATCAGCGGCTTTTTCGATGTGCGCTCCACTGCCTTCTGCATGCGCCGGTAGAACGGCATCAGCGTATTGCGGTCAAACTCCACCAGCTTTTCCGACACGATACCCATATAAAAAGCTGCCTGCTCAGCACTCATCGCCAGGGGATTCGCAGGATCATAGTCTGCAAAACGGGCTGCGGTCTGAACCGTCGCTTCGCCAAACGCCGCCCGGGCAAGACTGCCCATAAAAGGTTCATTCATCGGCTCAAAGCCGATCAGGCCTTCACAGGGATCGAAGTACTCTGCCAGCATCTCCCACATGGCTTCGTAATGATCCAGCAGGCCTCTGCCATCAGCGGCAGGTGCGTTTTTCCAGAAATTATCCGCTGCACAATTGATCGCATCACTCTGCAGGTACGCATCATACCACATCGTGCAGTTTTCCGGATGGGGCTTCCCCTCATCCAACGTAGCCCAGAGCGGCGCGCCATCCTCCCATTTGATGGAAAAAAGATCCTGATGCATGTCCAGCATGGTGTGCAGTCCATAGCTCCAGGCAAGCTCGACCACGTCCCTGACGCGCGCAAGGTACGCTTTATCATATACGCCCGGCTGCGGCTCCACGCCATCCCAGAAAATGCCAAGACGGATCAGGTTAAAGCCCTGTTCCCGGAAGCGGCGGAATACAGGCTCCGGATCGGGAAAAAGATAACCCTGTCCGGGATCCTTACAGACCATATTAATACCGTTGAACAAAACTTCTCTTCCATCATGATACACAAATCGCTCTCCCTTAATCAATACCATCCTATATTCCTCCCTGTTTTTTATTCTCTTTACAAGATAAGGGGCTGTCATTCTGCTGCGTTCATGGCGCCGATGATCCCTTCGAAGAGGGGCTGGATCTGGGGCGCGTAGGCCAGGAGTGCGGTGATGGGCTGGTCTATGACGTATTCCAGCATCCGGTTTTCGGCCATTTCCGGAGCGTACTGGGCCAGCATACTTTTTCCGAGCGGGTGCTCCATCAGTACGCGCAGGGGCATTTCCATGCTGTAGCGTGCCAGGTGCAGATCGGTTTCTGTTGGGTATTCGTACTGGTAGACACCGCTGCCGAGCTCGACCATCTCGTCTTTTTCGGGGAGGGTCAGCACGGCGGTGGTGTTGGCCGGGACTTCGACCTCTACGCGGATGGTTTTGTTCTGGCAGCTCCACTCTACCCGGATCGGTCCGTATATGCTGTCATAGGCGAGCTTTACCCATTCGATGCCGCAGATGAACTGCGGCCTGATGGAGAATTTCCGATAGCCGGGCTCGAGGATTTCCAGGCCGGCGAGCTTTGTGTACAGCCAGTTTCCGATGGAGCCGTAGGCGTAGTGGTTGAGGGAGTTCATGTTTGCGGGGTTGAAGCTGCCGTCCGGCAGGATGGAATCCCAGCGCTCCCAGATGGTCGTGGCTCCCATTTTGACTTCATAGAGCCAGCTGGGGTTCTGCTCCTGCAGCAGGAGCTTGCCCGCCAGTTCGTGCATGCCGTTTTCGCTCAGCACCAGGCAGGCGTAGGGTGTCCCGATAAAGCCCGTGACCAGATGGGTCTTGTGGGCGTCGATGTTGGTTCGGAGCATGGAGGCAATGCGCTCTCTGTGTTTTTCTTCCACCAGTCCTAAGTGCAGCGCCAGCACCATGGCGGTCTGGGTCTCGCAGACCAGACGCCCGGAAGCGGTCACATATTCGGCACGGAAGGCGGCAAGCACCTGCTCGCGGAGGGTGCGGTATTTTTCCTCCTCTTCTTTTTTGCCCAGCAGTGCTGCTGTATCGGCCACGATCTGCAGGCTCCAGAGATAGCAGGCGTTGGCGGCAAAATAATCCTCCGTCGCGCCTTTTCTGGGCTCATTGAGCCCATTTACCTCCGCATCCAGTCCCAGCCAGTCGCCGTACTGGAAGCCCGTCTGCCAGAGCCCGTTTTCCCCGCACTGCCCGGTGATGAAATCCACCCAGATCTTCATGCTGTCGAACTGCTCTGCCAGCACCCGCACATCGCCGTAGGCCTGGTACAGCGTCCAGGGCAGCACCGTGGCCACATCGCCCCAGAAGGCCGCGCCTGACTGGCCGACGCCCATGATATTGGGCACCACCTGAGGCATGCCGATCTCCGGATTCTGCTCGGAATACAGATCCCGGAGCCATTTTTTCATAAAGGGCAGGATATTTTCGTTGAAAGCTGCCGTGGGGCTGTAGGCAGTGGCGTCGCCGGTCCATCCCAGACGCTCGCTCCGCTGGGGGCAGTCGGTGGGCACGTCCAGATAGTTGTCCCGCTGGCTCCACTGAATGTTCTGCTGCAGGCGGTTTACCAGCTCATTGGAGCAGGTAAATGTGCCGGTCTGCCGCAGGTCCGTGGACAGATGGCAGGCAGTAAAGACCGCCTCCTGTCCCTCCAGAAGCCCCTCGACCCAAAGGTAGCGGAAACCGTGGAAGGTAAAATGCGGCCGCAGGGTCTGGGCCTCGCCGTTCAGGATAAAGGTATCCGCCGCCTGGGCAAAGCTCAGGTTTCCGGTGTAGAAGTTTCCATTCTCGTCCAGGCTCTCCGCATGATGCAGGATAAGAGTCTGGCCGGCATTTCCGCGGATCTGCACCTCCGTCCAGCCCGTCAGGTTCTGTCCAAAGTCATAGACCAGCTCGCCGCGCGGTGTGACAAAGGACTTCTCCGCGCTCAGTTTCATCAGACAGCGCACCGGCTCGTTTTCCTGCCCGGTCAGCATGTCATATCCATGCTCATAGCGTCCTGCCATGCCAAGCAGCTGCTCCCCGGCCGTGGTATCCTGCACTTCGCCGTTGTAAAGCTCGGAGGAGCGGATCGTTCCGGTGGAGACCTGCCAGGTCTCGTTGGTGCCGATCACCTCGCAGCTGCCATCGGCATAGTCAATGACAAGCTGTGCCAGCAGCGCCGTCCGGTCCGCGTAGTTGTTGGGCTGCGGATCAAAGCCGAGCGGCCCGCAGTACCAGCCCTTGCCCAGGGTAACTTTAAGCTCGTTTACGCCAAACGCCAGCTCTGCCGGATACGTCTGGTACTGGAGCCGCTTGTGGTAATTGGTCCAGCCGGGGGCAAAAAAGTCATCGCCAAGCTTCTTTCCATTGAGCTCCGCCTCGTACAGGCCCAGCGCCGTGGCATAAAGCCTTGCGCGTTTTACCAGCTTATCCACGCAGAAGATCCGGGTAAATATGGGGCTTGCCGCTTCCTCTGCCGGAAGGGGATGGGTGATCCACTCGGCATGTCCTTCAAAGATATGGCCGTCCAGAAGGCCCGTCTCAAAGCAGCTTTCTGCCCGCGCCATCTCTGTGCCGTCGGAGACCTCCACCGTCCAGACATAGCCGGTCCTTGCCTTCAGGGCAGGGCCGGCATAGAGAACAAAACTGCTCTGCCTGCTTTTCACAATACCGCTGTCCCAGACGGTTTCCTTCTCATCCGAAACCGTCAGCCGGTAGCTCTCCTGGAGCACATTGTTTCGATCGCTCTTCAGCTTCCAGGAAAAAGCGGGATACTTCTCGTCCAGACCGATGGGTGCTGTTTTCTGCTCAACTGTAAGATCATATATTGCTAACATAGGAAACTCCTTTTAAAAATGGGCTGCCGCAAAAAGCAATGGCATGCATAATTCTTTCCGGAAAGCGTTCCCGCTTTCCCCTCGCGCAGCGGTTTCTGGCCGGATCCGAAGATTCCTCCAGGTGCCGGCTGTCAAGGTTCCCTCTGGAATATTATATGCACGAGTATTGCTGGATGCGGCAGCCTCGTAGTGTTGCTCAGACTTTTTAATGTCCAGAATTTATTATATACAAAAGATTTTCAGGCGTTTGTTATTTCGTACAGGCACTTGCTGCTTTGTTCACGCGCCTGTTTCTTTGTTCAAGTACTTGTTGCTTCGTTCAGGCGCCTGTTGCTTCGTTCAAGTACTTGTTGCTTCGTTCAGGCACCTTTTTTCCAGATGCCTTATTTTGCGGCCTCGGCCTCGTTGCGGGCATGGATCTCGGCCATCATCGAAGCGTAGCTGTTTTCGATATCAAAGCGGCTGACGATGATGTACAGGATGATCAGCATGGCCAGCGGCATGTAGATGGAGAAGCCGTAGATGCCATAGCGGACAGCTGTGGTCGCTGTGGTTGCGGCAGGATCATAGTGCACAGCAGCCAGGATCCAGCCGATGAGCGAGCCGCCCAGACCGCCGGCGATCTTGGCGCCAAAGCTGGTGGCAGAAGAAGACATGCCGATGATCTTGTTTCCGTAGAGGTAGTCGTTGTAGTCGATCGCCATACTGTTCATGGTGCCGCCAAGGCACATCATCGGAATGGTGGCAAAGCTCGGCAGAAGGCCGGCGGTGATGGTAACAATGAAGTTGGCGGGGAACACCACGCGGATCGCTGCGCCGATGATACCGATCACAAAGCCGATCAGCAGGGTCTTTCTGACGCCGAATTTTTTCGTCATCGGGCCGACAACAGCAAAGCCGACGAAGGTGGGGATCAGGCCGACAGCACCCATAATTCCGATCAGGTTGTCGTTGCCGAGAATCCATTTTGCGTAGTAGGTGCCGGAGGTAGAAGACACCGCGTAGATGATCTGTACAAAGAGGTTCGAAACAAGAACGATGACCCAGTATTTGTTTTTGAAAAGCTTTCCGATGGCGTCCATGAAAGGCAGGCCGTCGTCCGGTTTTTCCTCCTCGGCGGCGGTTTCTCTGCTCTTCCAGTACAGGATGACGAGGAAGATCGCGCTCAGCACGCCGACGACAACTGCAAATTTGATATAAGCTGCCTGGTCAGCAACACCGTTTGGCCCAAGCATATTTGTGATAGGAACCAGCGCGATGGCAATGACCATGCCGATGATATATCCCATCGCCGCACGGAAGATACCCATGGTGCTGCGTTCTTCAATACTCTTGGTGCGCATGACCATGATGGCGCCGTAGGGGATCGCGATGGCTGTGGATACAATTGCTGTGGCGAAGATGTTGGTGAGGAAGAGGTATGCCGCAAGGCCCAGACCGCTCAGTCCTTTGGGAACCGTAAACAGGGCGATGATCGCGATCAGCGCCGGGATCGCCATGCGCAGGAACCAGGGACGGCACTTGCCCTTGGGGCTCTTGCCATTATCCATGATCTTGCCCATGATCAGATCTGTAAAAGCATCACAGACCTTTGCTGCCAGCAGCACGTTCGCCGTCATCAGCGCAGAGACGCCGACCTTATCTGTATAAAAGTAGGTGATCGCACCCACCAGACCGCTGATGCCGTTGAGTGCAAACTGTCCGCCGGCATCCGCCAGGTAATCACCAAAACGCATGGTTTTCTGGATGCCCATTTTGTCTACGCCCAGAGGTTTCTTAGCCATTTCCTGTCTTCTCCTTTTCATTTTCAAAATCAGCAGCGTCTCAGCCCTTTTTGCCTCGACGCGCCAGGTGCATCGGCACCTATCTGTCTGCGTTTACATTGCCGGAATCACGTGATTTTTTCTTGATCGTGAGTAAAGGATAACAAAAGAAATGGGCTTTATATATCAAAATACGGATTTAAATTATAAATTTGTGATACAATGGAATTATAATAATCGGAAGATGCCGATAAGATTGAAAAACAAGGGATTTGGCAGTTTGTAAAAACACAGGAAGGGGTACTCAGATGAAGGATATCCAGGCCGCCTGCGGCCACTTACATGCCATGCAGGGAATTCCGCTGTCTCTGGTTGACGGGCAGGGGCAATGCCTGCAGTCCTGGCCGGATATTTTCAAGACCAGTGTGCGGCAGCAGATGCTTGCCTATGTAATAAATGATTTCCGTGGGCAGGAGCGCGATGCGCTGCACCCGCTCATCAGCTATCTGCCCGGCGGCTATTTTGTGGGCGTCATCGAGATCAGTGCTGATCTGTATCTGATCATCGGCCTGTGCAGCCCCTACCCACACACCCGCAAGGAGTTCATGGACCTCTGCGTGGACACCGTTTTGCCGGAATACATGCAGCAGTACTGCGACGCGGCCATGCAGACACCCGTCATCACACTCACCCAGATGCGGGCCTGCATCGCCCTGCTCACACAGCTGTTCTCCGGGCAGAACATCCCCGAGGATGATATCCGGTTTTGCGACCTCGCAAACCTGACAGAAGACACCGAAGAGCGTTTTACCAGAGCGCGCTTCCGTCAGCGTGAGGAAGCCGCAGAACACTCCAAACGCGCCTACGAAATCGCCTTCTGCCAGGCCGTGCAGCAGGGCCGCTCCGACCTGCTGCTGCGCGCCTTCTCCCGCTCTCCCGAGGGAAGCATCGGCGCCATGACCCTAAACCGCGAGCGGCAGATGAAATACGCCTTCATCAGCTTCGCCACCCTGGTGACCCGGGCAGCCATCGACGGCGGCCTCAACGAAGAAAGCGCCTACCTGCTCAGCGATCTCTACTGCCAGCGCATGGACATGCTCACAGAACGCAGCGCCATCGACCGCCTTACCCTGTTCATGGCAACCGACCTGTGCGAAAAGGTCGCCGCCCAGAAGCTGCCAGAACAGACCTCCCCGATCATACGCAAGGCCATCAACTACATCTCCGTTCACCTGCACGAACCATTCACCATCGAAGAACTGGCCGAATACTGCGGCCTCTGCCGCCGCAGTCTGTCCATACGTTTCAAAAAAGAAATCGGGATAGGCATCGTAGACTATGTGCAGCAGGAAAAAATAAATGAGGCACGCTTCCTGGTAGAGCACACAGACCTGCCCCTCTCCCAGATCGCCGTCCACCTAAACTACTCCTCGCAAAGCTACTTCACGACCCAATTCAAAAAAATCGTCGGAGAAACACCAGAACGGCACCGGAACCATCACTAAGCAGACAAAGGGGCTGTCGCACTAAGCATTTGATACATAAATATTCTTACGGGAAGCGCTCCCGCTTGTCCAAAGCGCAGTGGCACTAAGTCGGAATAAGAAGATTCCTCCAAGTGCCAGCTGAGGTCTGTTCCCTTCAGAATATTTATGCACACCTTTTGCTTAGTGCAACAGCCCCATTGTCTGGTTATCCGATTTCGTTCACCTCTATCTTTTGATCCGTCAGTTCCCTTGGCTTTGCCGGTTCTGCGCAGTGGCCAATGGCGAGGCCCATCAAGGGCTGGAAGTCTTCCGGCAATTTGAGAAGATCTGTCCTGTCAAACTCCGGCAGATAGCGGGCCGCTTCGAGGGCGCCCCAGATGAACACACTTCCAAGGCCGAGGGATACCGCCTCCAGGTGCATCGCATATGCCACGGCGGCTGCGTTTGCCCACTCGATCCCTGGCTGCAGATCCTGCTTTCTGTGTGATATAAAGATCACGACAGGCGCATGGTAAAACGGATCATTCTTTTTTTTCGCTTCTCCGGTCTTCGGCCCTTCTGGTGCCTTGACCTCTCCTATGATTTTTTCTGCTATTTTCCTGTCCCTGAACCGCTCCTTTGCTGCTTCTCCAAGGGCATCCAGGACTCTTCTGTCCCTGACAACGGTCAGATGAATATCCGCGTAACGGCGGCTTCCTACCGGTGCGGCGTTTGCAGCGAGGATGATCTTTCTTATCTTCTCTTCTGAAACGGGTTCATCCGTATACTTTCTGCAGGATGATCTAAGTTTTGCAAGCTCCAGATAATCAAACATTTTCTTCCTCCATACTTCTCATGACCAGACAAATGGGACGGTTCCCTTCTATAGATCAGAGTGTATCTGCACAGCGGAATGTGTACTCGCCTGACCCTTTTTCAAAGCGGTCTCCGTTTGGAAGGATAATCTCTGCCGTCGTGCAGGGGGGTACTACGACCTTGAGTGTGAATGTCCCGTCTTTTCTTTCCCACTCAGATACGATTTGTCCGTATTCTGATTCGAAGCTTCTCTCTGCCCGGGTGATCCTGCTGTCCATGACGGGGCGGACCCTGAACTTTTTGTAGCCGGGAACGATCGGTGAGATTCCGTTTATGTTTTTGAACATCCAGTCATCTACGCATCCAAATGCGTAATGGTTGAGGGACACATTCATTGGTGAGCCGTCTTCCTTTGTAGTGATCCAGCTTTCCCAGATCGTGGTCGCGCCATGGTCTACCTCGTACAGCCAGGACGGGCATTTGTCCTGGAACAGAAGATCATATGCCCTGTCTGAATGGCCGCAGCTGCACAGAGTATCCAAAAGGACCGGTGTTCCAAGGAATCCTGTATCCAGACATCCGCCGTTCTCATCGATCTTCTTCAGAACGGTACCGATGAACTGTTCTTTAAGATGCTCCGGGACGAGTCCGTAATGCAGCGGGATGGCATAGGCGCCCATGACGTCGACCGGCATCTTCCCATCGGGTCCGATCACGCCTTTTTCAAAAGCGCCGAGGATTTTTTCCGCTTTGTCCGCATAATACGACTGGTCTTCTTTTTTGCCAAGGATCCCCGCGATCTCGGAGACATTTCTCATAGTGACATAGCTGAAGATTTCCGGGATATATTTCTTTCCTTCATTCATGCTCTGTGACATGCTTTTTGCATCGGACAGGCCGTTTTTCGTTTTGGACGGGATCAGCCATTCGCCGTAATGGAAACCGGTATTCCACAGTAAGCTGTCCACCTCTTTCGGAAGTTTCCTGTTTCCGCGGTATCTGGCGGAGGTATAAAGAATAAAGTCCGCCCATTTTTTCATAGTATCGTACTGGCTGCGCAGGATCTCGGTATTTCCGGTCTGTTCATACATCGCCTTTGGGACAAGGACGCAGGCATCTCCCCATCCGGCAACGCCTATACTGCCTTTGAATCCGCCCATAAGTCCAAGCAGGACACCCAGGCTCTTGTAGGTCTGGTTGTGCGGAACGACCATGGGAATAAACCCGTCTTTTCCCTGATCCGCAGACACGCTCTTCAGCCATCTCGTGAGGAATCCGGTCACATCCTCATTCTGCAGTGCTGTCGCTGCGTAGATACCGATATCTCCTGTCCAGCCGGCTTTTTCTCTCTGCGGACAGTCTGTGGGGATTGAGATCATATTGGATCTCTGGGACCAGATGGTATTTTCATAGAGGCGGTTCAGCCGTGGATCGGAGGTGCTGAAGGTGCCCAGCTTCTTTTTGCACGTAGAGACTGCAACGGCTGTGAAGTCCTCCGGGTCGACCACGTCCAGACCGCTTACACGGACATAGCGGAAGCCGTGGAAGCTGAACTTTGCCTCATATACCTCGTCTTTTCCGGATGAGACATATTCCACTCTCTGCTCGCATCCCTCACCAATGCCGGCTTCACCCAGAATATTATCGAAGTAATTTCCTTCCAGATCCGTCGTCTCAAAATGATCAAGTACGATCGTTGTACCTTTCGGAGCATGAACACGGAACCTCACATGGCCGGCAAGGTTCTGACCGAAATCGACGATATGCTCTCCTTTCGGGGAAACATATGCTTTTACCGCCTTGATATCAGCGACCGCACGGACCGGCTCTCCGATCTGGGCGTGCAGGTTTGCCAGGGATTCCTTTGTTCTCTTCACCGGTGTCCAGCCGTCTGCGCTGAATGAGCAGGTATCCCAGCCGGGCAGTTCCAGATTCGCGTCGTATTTCTCTCCGGCAAACAGGTCACTGAAGCAGACCGGACCTGCCGCGGTCATTTCGGATCCGTCGGAACAGATGACCGTCTTTTTGCCGTCTTCCATTTCAACCAGCAGCTGATAAAGGACTGCATGGGGCTGCTTTGCAGTCTTCT
Source organism: Eubacterium sp. UBA3782 (assembly GCA_002368795.1). GTDB lineage: Bacteria > Bacillota > Clostridia > Lachnospirales > Lachnospiraceae > Bilifractor. The sequence continues at coordinate 7,572 of DFFG01000008.1, read as the reverse complement.
TGTTTATCGTTGTAGTGACGCAGAAGTACCATCCGTCAGCCACATACATGCCCAGCACATTGTCCCCTGCCTGCAGCATGCCGGTAACATCATAGGTCTGGTAGGAAAGATAACTGTCATAGGAGGAGTATTCCGGCGCAAAACAACGGTCATCCACCCGGACACCGTTCAGGCTTGCTTCATAGATCCCGTGGCAGGTCACATACAGCCGGGCTTTTTTTACGCCGGAGGGAAGGCGGAAGCCCTTGCGGAACAGCGTTGGCGCGGGCTGATTTCCAAACCCTTTTTTCCGCTTCTTTACAGGCAGAGCGGATTCCACCCAGACCGCTTTCCAGTCTCCTGCATTCAAAAGAGCCGTCTCGAAGCAGGACTTTTCCTTAGCGATGCTGCCGTAATTGTCTTCTGCTTCGACTTCCCACTCATAAACCGTGGACGATTCCAGCGGTTCGCCTTTATAGGTGATAAATGTGGTGTCCCCACTCTCGACTCTTCCGCTGTCCCACACGGTCTTCTGTCCGTTCCTGACCGTAATGCGATAGGACTTCTGGAAGGTGTTCTCCTTTTCCGAACGGATCTTCCAGGAAAAATACGGTGTTTCTTCCAATCCGAGATATTCGGACATATGATTGGTCGTCAGATCATACAGATTCATCATTTTTCCTCCGGTAATTGTTCTTTCTTGCCGATACACTTTTGTTCCTCTATAATAAACATATAAGCAGATAAATGCATTTCCCATAGCGGAAATTGCTTTATTTTTGGATTATATTGCGGAGGTCTTATGTTCGAACAATTCCACCTGACCCGCCTTCACTTTTCCGGAAGTGATCTCTCCTCCGTCATGCAGACAAATCAAATGCCTGCAGAAGGAGAAGCGGATCTGATGCCCATGCTTCAGGCAGATTTCATCCTGGACGGCTATGTGGACGTACTGGATTTCATTCCTCAGCCGGAAGACGCCTGGTACGCCCGGATGCGCCTGCAGTCCTTCTCCCAGATGAAGGCAACGGAGAATTATTACACCGAACGAAAAGATCTGGATTCGTATCTTATCCTCTATACCGTTTCCGGAAGCGGCATCCTCAGGTATGAAGGCAGAACCTATACGCTGCATGCCGGAGATCTCTTCTGGATCGACTGCCGGAAACATCATCATTACTACACCGCTGGCAGGGAATGGAATCACTGTGATATCCACGTCGGCGGCAGCGATGCAGCACTCCTGTATGAAACTTTCCGCAAAAGCGGCAGAGTGGTCCTGCAGGAAGAGGAACTATCCGTCCTGACTTCATACACCAGTACCATTCTTAAGGCTTATGTGGAGTCCTCTCCCATCAGGAGCCTGGAGATCGCTCATGCAATCGAAGGCCTGTCCTTTTATCTGATCCGGAAGGCATGGGAACCGGAACAAAAAGCCGCCGATTCCGAGAGCGGCAGACAGATCAAAAAAGCGCTCCGCTTTATGCACGAGCACTTCCGGGAGCCTGTACGTCTGGATGAGATCGCGCTTCAGGCGAATATGTCGAAATATCATTTCTCCCGCTGTTTCCGGAATCTGACCGGATTTCCGCCAAATGAATACCTGATCCGGCTGAGACTTGATCATGCAAAGACCCTGTTGGAGAATACCTCTCTTTCCATACGTACGATAGGTGAAATGAGCGGTTTCCAGGATGAAGCATATTTCTCCCGGCTGTTCCGCCGGCGCACCGGTGTCAGCGCGCTGAAATACCGGCAGGAAAAGCGGAAATCACTTTTGTTCTGACAGGGAGCCAGAAGGGAGTCAGTGGGGACGGTTCCAATGCCGTTAAGTTAGTACCTGGATGAGCACCATGTAGATGACAGTGCCTGAAAGGATGCTGACCAGGGAGCTGCGTTTCCAGGCCTGCAGGACGACGTATCCTGCGAGGACCGGGAGCGACTTCAGGAAAGCCGCTTTTACTACAGATTTCTTCATTCAGGTATTTCTCTTCTAAAAAAGCTGCGAATAAAATTTCTAATATAGCTGCTCAAATAGTTTCAGGATCGATGAATGCGCGCGATGCCAGACCGTTTCACTTAACAGAATACCATGCCGGCTGTTTTTTGCTGGCGCGCCCGCCCTTTGGGGTAAAGGCAAAGGTCGTGCCCAGCTTTTTGCATTCTTCTGCCAGGGCTTTTCCCTCTTCCTCGCCGGCGATGATCCACAGGCTTCCGCCGCTTTCCCGCTTGTCCACAAAGGGGAGGCCGGAGCTTCTGATCCGCTCCAGTACCGGGTCGGGGCCATCACTGCCGCTGCCCATCTCCGATGTGGGAACCCCCGATGTGCGGTCTAAATCATGGACTTCATCTGTACCTGCGCGTGGCTTTTTCCCTTGCCTTTCGCCGACAGGATCCGTATCTTCTGCATTTTTCCCAGCATCTGCATCTGTCCTGCTTTTTCTTACTTTGCTGTTTTTTTCTCCACCGAAAGCTTCCAGATATGCCTCCAGATTTTCTTTTTCCACCCTGTGGCTCCATCCGCTTTTATGCTTTAGGGCACGGGAATCCTCGGTAAAGTCAAAGCTGCAGCCAGTGGCCCTGCAGTCCCGCAGGAAATCCTGCATCAGCTCATCGCGCCGGCTGCCCGGAAGCCACAGGCCGCCGCCGTTTGCCACCTTGTCCACAGGTGCCAGGCCATAGTCCTCGATCAGCGCATGCAGCGCGGCATAATCCGGCTCCGGCTTTGGTGCATAGGCAAAGGTGATGTATGGCTTTTCCCTGTGCAGGGTGTAGGTTCCCTTTTCGGTTTCGGCTTCCCCGTTTTGCAGCAGTGCACGCATCGCGACGGGCTGCAGGGTCGGGTACTGCCCTTTTGCCGCCTTGTAGATCTTCCGGAAGCCGCAGTCCTTGTTTGTACAGTAATATGCCCGCTCGTACTCTCGCACGGGGCTTCCGCACACGGGACAGGGGCCAAGGGAATTGGCATTTTTTATCCCCGTATCGCCAAGGTCAGCCGCATAGCGCACGATCTCGCGGGTGAGGTTCCGGATCTCGGACATGAATGTCTCCGGCGAGCCTTCTCCTCGATAGATCCTGGCCAGCTTTGCCTCCCACTCCCCCGTCATCGCCGGGGAGCGCAGCACCTCCGGCAGGATACCGGTCAGCCGGATGCCGTATTCGGTGGGGATCAGGGCGCGCCCTCTGCGGACGGCCATCTCCCGGTCCACCAGCTTTTCAATGGTCGCTGCCCGGGTCGCCGGAGTGCCGATGCCAAACTCCGTCTCCACATCCTCCGGGCTGTCCTCGGGGACAAAACGGCCCGCGTGCTCCATGGCCGCCAGCAGTGACGCCTCGGTATGGGGCGCCGGCGGCCTGGTCTCGTCTGTGCGAAGGCGCAGACCAGTCACCTTGATCCTGTCGCCTGCCGAAAGCGCCGGCAACTCCTCCAGGCGGCTTTTTCTGCTGGTATCCACCGCGCTCCAGCCGCTCTCCAGGACCTTTTCCCCGAAGGCCATGAAAACCTGTCCGTCCACATCGATCTGCAGCTTCTGGCGCAGCACCTCCCGGTCCGGGAAAAACATCCCGAGAAAACGCCGGGAAATCAGGTCGTAAATCTGTTTTTCCTGTCTGGTCCAGGTATCCATCCCCTTTGCCTCGCCCGTGGGGATGATGGCATGGTGGTCGGTCACGCCCTTATCGGCGATAAAGCGGCCAAAGAGATCCTTTTCACTGCTCATTGCCGCGGCAGCAAAAGGCTCCAGCTCGCCCGAGAGGAAAGACTCCAGGCGTTTTGGCAGCGTCGATTTGATATCCGCCGACAGGAAACGGGAATCCGTCCTGGGGTAGGTGATGGCCTTGTGCCGCTCGTAGAGGCTCTGCGCCGTATCCAGCGTCCGCTGCGAGGACATCCCGTAGATCCGGTTGGCGTCCCGCTGCAGGCTCGTCAGGTCATACAGCTGCGGCGCCGGCAGGCTTTCCGGGCTGCTTTCTGCGAGAGCAACCACAGCCTCCGCGCCGGCGGCTTTTTTTACCAGCTCCTCCAGCTCTGCCCTCTGCTCCGCCGGAAAACGGGACCAGCCCTCCTGGTCCTGCGCTGCCTCCAAAGACGCATTCAAGATCCCGGCAGCTGCATGCGCCGGATTTTGCAGCCGCGCCTGAAAGCCGTCAAAAGAGGCGATCACCTCGCAGTAGGTTTCCGGCACAAAGCTTCGCCGCTCCAGCTCCCGTTCCACCAGAATCGCCAGCGTCGGTGAAAGAACCCGGCCCACCGACAGCCTGCGCATATTGTTGGCGACCGCCAGGGCACGGCTCCCGTTCATGCCGATCAGCCAGTCCGCCTCGGACCGGCATCTGGCGCTCTCATACAGGTTGTCATAATCTGCATCCGGCCGCAGGTGCTCGAAGCCATCCCGAATCGCCCGGAAGGTCAGCGACGAGATCCACAGCCGCTCCACCGGCTTGCGGCAGCCGGCCATCTGGTAAATATACCGGAAGATCAGCTCGCCCTCCCGCCCGGCATCCGTCGCACAGACGATGCGGTCGACCGAGGGGTCGTTCATCAGCGCGCTCACGATGGCGTACTGCTTTTCGCTGCTCTCCAGCACCTTCAGCGGAAAAGGATCCGGGAGGATCGGAAGGTCCTCCAACCGCCATTCCGCGTATTTTTCATCGATCTCATCCGGATAACACAGGCCCACCAGATGGCCGACCGCCCAGGTGACGATATCCTGCTCTCCGATGCGGCAGCCGTCGCCATTTTCCCGGCATCCAAGGACATTTGCGATATCCCGGCCCACCGAAGGCTTCTCCGCAATGATCAAACGCTTGCCCATACATCCTCCCGGGAATCACCTTGTGCTTCCCTGCTTCAGAAGGTGAAAATGCGTGATTTCTTATCTCGATCTTCTAAAAAAACGCCCGGCCAGCCGTGCTGCCGGCCTGCAGCCTTTTGGATCCTGTGCCGTAAGTGACCCTTGCTGTTGCGAACAACCAGGTCACCCTAGCAGACCAGACAAATGAGACGGTTCTATCTGTCTGCTCCCGTCAAAACCAAACAAATAGATCCGTCCCCAATGTCTGGTTTATCTGTCCGGGCAGTCCTCCAGATGGTCGTTTACGATGCCGACCGCCTGCAGGAATGAGTAGGTGATCACCTGCCCGACAAAGCCTATCCCGCGTTTTTTCATATCTGCGCTCATCCGCCGGGACACGTCCGATACGGTCGGGATCTCTGCCGGACTTTTCCAGTGCCCGTCGATCCGCTGCCCGTCTGTAAAGCTCCAGAGGTAGGCGTCAAAGGAGCCGAATTCCTTCTGGATCTGCTGCACGACCTGTGCATTCTTCCGCACACTGAAGATCTTGCCGCGGTTGCGGATGATCCCTGGATTTTCCATCTGCCGCTCCAGCTCTTCGTCCGTCATCGCGGCGCAGGCATCGATCCTGAAATCGTGGAAAGCCGCACAGTAGTTCTCCCGTTTATGCATGATCGTGCGCCAGGACAGGCCGACACTCGCTCCCTCCAGGGCCAGCATCTGAAATTCAAAATCATCGTCGTGGTTCACCTTGCACCACTCATGGTCATGGTACGCCTCCAGGATCGGATCGCCCTCATACCACGCTCTGCATTCACTCATCCATATCTCCCTTCCGGAAAAGCAGGCAGATGTGCTCGTTGCAAAACTGCCTGATTCCGGCTGTCTTTTTAGTTCTCCTGCCGGTATTCCCAATAGAGTTTGTCGTAGGTCTGGTCTCCGATGGCAAGGCCGTTTTTTTCGCACCGCACCAGCTGCATCCCTGCCTTCTCCAGCACGCGCCTTGACCCTTCGTTTTCCGCGGCGCACCAGGCAGTCACACAGGGGATGCCCTCGTTTTTTGTCAGGTACTCCAATACCTTTTGCAGCGCCTCCGTGGCATACCCGCGGCCCTGCCAGTCCGGCTGGACGCTAAAGCCCACCTCGATCTGCTCCGGTGTATAGTCGTAGGCGCCGATCGTCCCAATCAGGACATCTTCAAAATCCATCACCCAGGAATAGGTATGTTCATCCTCGTAGCTGCGGATAAACCGCTGCACCGTCTCCTCGGCCATCTCCAGTGTTGCATACGGATTCCAGCCGGAATACTTCACCATCGCAGGGTCCGATCCGAAATACCGGTACAAAGCCTCTGCGTCATCCACGCGATACCGGCGAAGCACCATCCGCTCCGTCCACAGCTCCGCTGTGCCGTGGGGCACGATCTCCTCTATGGATGCGATCTGCGAGCGGTAGATCAGGCAGTCCTCGATAAACAGGCCATCCTCGTCCCCGCCATACTCGCACTCAAGAAACTCACATCCCCCATAACCTGCGATCCCGGTGAAAACATTTCCCTGGTCATCGGTAATGCGGACATGTTTGCCATCATAACGTTTCAGCTCCATTTTGTCCTCCATGATGTCCTCTGTGACGGCCTCAATGCCACCTCCCGTTTCCAGTCGATCCCCTTCTGCCTGCACCAGACCCAGATCCTGACAGCCAACCAAAAAGCCGTAAAGATCAGCTCTGCTGTCAAAAAAGAAATCTCAAAGCGAAACACCACATACGCTCCTATACATACGGACCAAACAGCATGGAAAACAGGATCCCGCCCACGATCAGAAGCACAGAAACAACACCCGCCGTGATAAGACCTTCCTTCGAAAAAATCTTATGGCTATCCTGCCCCGGAACCAGAGGCTTATCCTCATCCCGGAACGGCTGCCAGCCGCCGCTGCTATTCATCATGTCCCTCCTTTGAGGCTCTCCTCCGAAAGATAATTATCAGCTGCAAACCAGATCAGGAAGGCATCAAGGCTACTTCCAGGAAAAGCCTCCGCTGCATACATCTGCTCTTAATGTAACATAAGCAGCCGTGCAAGACCAGACAAATGGGACGGTTCTATTTGTCCCGCTGCTCGCAGCAAATGGGAGGCAAATAAGCTCTGCTATATGGTCCAGACAGGATCGTACCTATACCTATGCTTTTGAAAATAAGACACCCACACTGTCCGGGCATTATTCAGAGAAAATATCTAAAAGAAGCCGCACGAAACGATTGTCAAACTGGAATATCTGTGCTATAAAAGTACAAAACCAGCAACAAATCTGGAAGAGGTATTGCCATGCAGTTAACACAGCAATGTATTTCCGCCCTTGGCCATGCCGGCCTGTTTGAAAATCGTGCCCATATGTCCCGCTTCAAAGAACTGATGAACTGCTTTGAAAACTACCCATTTTTCAGCCGCGGACTCTGCAAATGCATGTACCTGTCCGCCTGGGACGATGAGCACTTCCTTGTCATGCTCGAAACCCTGAATGTCCTGGCCCTCGACAAAAGCCGCGACACCCAGATCATGAGCGACCAGAAAGACGAGCTCCAGGCAGATACAGATGAGGACAGTCAGGTGATCATCCAGCTGTCCGATGCCTGGCTGAAAAACCAGCACTACGACGTGCCCTTCGAGCGTCTGACCGAAGGCGGCGCCTACATCATCCGCCAGGGCTTCAAAGCCGCAGAAATCATCGACCAGCTCTTCGTCCAGGCTGCGCGCCAGCGCTAGACAAGATAAATGGGACGGTTCCAATGGCGTTAAGT
>DFFG01000003.1 GCA_002368795.1 Eubacterium sp. UBA3782 | reverse complement strand
TGCACATCTCCCAGCCGTTGATATACAGCTCGAAACGCTCCACCTGCTCGGGATTGGAAGGTTTCTTCTTGGTAAGAGGCGAGATCTCGATGGGATGATCCATGATGAAAGTCGGCTGGATCATCTTGTCCTCGCAGTACTCATCGAAGAACAGATTAATGATGTCGCCCTTCTTATGGAAGGTCTCATATTCAATATGATGCTCCTTTGCGAGAGCCTTTGCCTCCTCATCAGAGGAAACTGCATCAAAATCGACACCAGCATACTCCTTGATCGCGTCGACCATGGTCAGGCGGCGGAAGGGCTTCTCCATATCGATGGTCTTGCCTGCATAGGTGATGACTGCGCTGCCGCAGACCTTTTCCGCCAGATAGCGGAACATGCTCTCGGTCAGCTCCATCATGCCGTAATAATCGGTATAAGCCTGATACAGCTCCATCAGCGTAAACTCCGGATTGTGACGGGTATCCAGACCCTCATTCCGGAAAACACGGCCGATCTCGTAGACTCTCTCCAGTCCGCCGACGATCAGTCTCTTGAGGTAGAGCTCCAGAGAGATCCGAAGCTTCTTGTCCTCGTCCAATGCATTATAGTGGGTGATGAAAGGCCTTGCGGCTGCTCCGCCGGCATTATCCACCAGCATGGGAGTCTCCACCTCCATGAAATCCCGTCCTGCCAGGAAGTTGCGGATCTCACGGATGATTTGAGAACGCTTGATAAAGGTCTCCTTGACCTCCGCATTCATGATCAGGTCGGTGTAGCGCTGACGATACCGGATATCGGTATCCTGCAGGCCGTGGAACTTCTCCGGAAGCGGCTGGAGCGACTTGGAAAGCAGTGTGATCTCCTTCGCATGTACACTGGTCTCTCCGGTCTTTGTGACAAACACATACCCCTTGACACCAACGATATCGCCGATATCCATGCGCTTGAATTCCTTATACGCTTCCTCTCCCAGGGAATCCCTGGCCACGTAGCACTGGATCGTTCCCTGCTTGTCCTGAATATGACAGAAGGATGCCTTACCCATGACACGTTTGCTCATCATACGTCCTGCGATGGATACGTCTGTATTTTCCAGTGTGGAAAGATTGTCTTTGATCTCCTGGCTGTGATGAGTCTGGTCGTATTTGGTGATCTGGAAGGGATCCTTTCCGCCATCCTGCAGCTCCTTCAGCTTCTCGCGGCGCACCTTGAGTACCTGATTCAGATCCGGTTCCTGTCTCTGCTGTTTGTTCTGCTGCTCTGCCATGAGCGCCTCCTTCTATTTATTGATTATCTGAAAAAACAGCCAGCAATGTAGCAAGGCCGGCTGTTTTTTGCATTATCTATACGTTGCGCTGAATATTCAGGATCTTGTACTGATCTTCTCCTACAGGAGTTTCCACGATAACAGTCTCGCCGATCACATGACCAAGCAGGGCCCGGCCTACCGGCGACTCGTTGGAGATCTTGCCCTTCAGGCTGTTCGCCTCTGTGGATCCCACGATCTGGAACTCCAGGACTTCATCATAGACCATGTCACGGACCTCGACCTTGCAGCCGATGTTGATTTTCTCTGCATCGACCTCGTCCTCCACAACGACCTCTACATTCTTCAGCAACTTTTCGATCTGCTCGATCCTTGCCTCGATGTCGCGCTGCTCATCCTTTGCTGCATCATACTCGGCATTCTCAGAGAGATCCCCCTGCTCTCTGGCCTCCTTAATCTTTTCTGCGATCATCCGGCGCTGGTTGACCTTCAGATCCTGAAGCTCATCTTCCAGTGCCTGCAGGCCGGCATAGGTAAGAATATGTTTCTTCTCTTCCATAATGGTATATACCCCACGTTAAATATTTCTCTGAGGGCAAAAGATTACCTGCTCAGCAATTTGCTAATTATAAACGGTAACTACCCGGTTGTCAATGAAACAGGTGCGCAAAAATGGGGATTTTCCGAGATTTTTCGCCGAACTTTTCCAGATTCTTCCGGTGCGGGTCATTGCAGATCAGTTCTATACCGGCAAAAAGAAAATCCGGATGAAATAATGTCGAAATACAAGCATCTGCAGCTCGGTTGACAACAAAAATATCGGATGCTACACTTGAAGCACATTCTCTGAACGGAGGCAATAAACCAATGGAAAATGTTCTGCTTTTTCTGATCCAGTGGGCTGGCTGTATCCTCAGCGTCGTACTGGCCCTTGTGATCCTTATCACTACCCTGACCGCAAAAGCACCAGGATCTGAGACCAACTTTATCAAAGATGAGGAAAACTATATAATCTCTTCCGGGAAACAGGGATTCTTCATCGGCCTGCTTATCATGCTGATCGGAGCGTTGGCCAACGTGGCGCTCGGCTGGTTCGGCACAGGCCTGGAGGCTCCCGCCCGCTATGGCATTCTCGCGGCTGAGCTTGTCATCTCTGTATGCACGGCAGTGATCTTTCTGTTCAAGGCACATAACAGTCTTCGCCGCTGCGTCATTGTCAACGGTGATACGATCAAGGTCTGGCCTGCCTTTGGAAAGCCGTGGAAAACCAGCTTTGCTGAGATCCGAACCGTAAAAAAGAACGGCGGACAGACGGCTGAGACAGCTGACGGGATCGTGGTCCACACCAATGACCGGAAGAAATTTGAGCTTACCCGCCATATGAGCAATTATCCGTTTTTTGCGATCCGTGTGGATCGGGACGTAGCACTTCCGAACCTGACCAAAAAACGCCGCTCCTCCATGTAAACGGCCACAGCTCTGCATCCTGATATATCGTCTATGTCCACGGAAGGTATTCCGTGATAGAGGTAAAACCCGCGAAAGACATGAAACAAACCGTGTTCGTTTTCATGTCTTTCGCGGGCTTTTTCTTTTCCTATATCTATCTCCCGTTTTTATCAGCCGCATGCGGAGAATCAGGTGCCGTCACCTTAAACCATGCGGGCAATGATCTGACCGCCGTTTTCCTTCAGCCATTTCCGCCTTTGCCGGTAATCTGGCAGTACCTTCTCCACCTCGGCCCAGAAAGCGGCAGAGTGGTTCATCTCCTTGCGGTGACAAAGCTCATGGACGATTACATAGTCCTGGACCTCCGGCGGCGTCAGCATAAGAAGGCAGTTGAAATTGAGATTTCCTTTTGCGGAACAGCTGCCCCACCTGGTCTTCTGATTCCGGATGGTGATCCGTCCATAGGTCACACCGACCTCCCGGGCGTACAGCTCGACCCTTGGAGGGATCGTCTTTAACGCCAGCTCTGCCATCTCCTGCACCTGCTCCTTCGTGATCTTTCCATAAGGATTCTCTTCACTTTCCCGCACCCTGGCTCTCTGCCTGTTCTGGTGCGTAATGATCCATTCCTGATTTGCCAGTACAAACCGGTGGATTTCTGCTGTGCTTACCCCATATGGTGCGCGGACAAGGATCTCCGCTTCTTTTGTTATTTCTACTGCAAGTGTTTTCCGCCTGCTTCGGATGACCCGGTATTCCATTTCTCTCCTCTGACTGTCTGGCAAACCCTTTCGGAATCCAAATCCACTTTTCCTTTATCCTGTATTCTCTGATCCTGGCCGAATTTTCATAAATCAAAACTACTTTTCATGGTAACAAAAGCCAGAACAGGGTATAATTACCTCATTAAGAATACCGTCTCGTCTGATCCATGTCTACATCATCTTCTGAAAGAAGGGATAATTCGGATCCGGTACGGCACATTGTCATATGGAGGATACTTTACCATGAACAATCGACAGATAATCGAAACCGGCAAAACAGCCCTTGGCATAGAGTTCGGCTCCACCAGGATCAAAGGTGTCCTGATCGATGAGCAGGGCAACGTCCTTGCCACAGGCTTTCATGACTGGGAAAACTCCCTGATCGATGGAATCTGGACCTACAGCATCGACGAGATCCACAACGGGCTTCGCAGCTGTTATTCCTCTCTGCGCAAGGATGTAGAGGAGAAGTATGGGGTTACCCTGACCACCATAGGCGCCATGGGCATCAGCGCCATGATGCATGGCTACATGGCATTTGGAAAGGACGGCTCGCTGCTCTCTCCCTTCCAGACCTGGCGGAACACCAACACCCAGGCTGCAGCTGACATCCTGACGCCGCTGTTTGATTTTAATATTCCCCTGCGCTGGACCATCGCCCATCTCTACCAGTGCATCCTGGACAATGAGGAGCATGTCGACAAGATCGATTATCTGACGATCCTCAGCTCCTACATCCACTGGAAGCTCACCGGAAAACGGGTCGTCGGCATTGGCGACGCATCCGGTATCTTCCCGATCGACTCGGATGCGCTGGATTATAACGGCGAGATGATGGACAAATTTGATCATCTGATCGCAGACCGAGGCTATTCCTGGAAGAGCGCGCGCCACATTCTCCCCAAAGTCCTTCTGGCCGGCGACGAAGCTGGTGTCCTGACAGAGGAAGGTGCTGCCTTCCTGGATGAGACGGGCAGCCTGAAGGCAGGGATCCCCTTCTGTCCGCCGGAGGGTGATGCCGGCACCGGCATGACCGCCACAAACTCCGTCCGTCAGGGAACCGGAAATGTCTCCGCCGGAACCAGCACCTTTGCCATGCTGGTACTGAAAAAGCAGCTCTCCAAAGTCTACCGTGAGATCGATATGGTCACCACACCTGCCGGTGCGCCGGTCGCCATGTCCCACGCCAACAACGGCACCTCCGATCTGAACGCATGGGTCGGCATTTTCCGCGAGTTCTGCGAGCTGATGGGCTACAGCGTAGAGACCGGTGAACTGTTTGAAAAGCTGTACACCAACTCCCTGAAGGGCGATCCCGACTGCGGCGGACTTCTGGCCTATGGCTATTACTCCGGTGAAAATGTGACAATGATCAACGAGGGACGTCCCCTCTTCGCCCGGATGCCCGCAAGCCGCTTCAATCTGGCCAACCTGATGAAGGTCAATCTCTATACCTCGCTTGGCGCGGTTAAGCTGGGCATGGATATCCTGATGAAGGATGAGGGCGTACAGGTCGACCGGATCATGGGCCACGGCGGTCTGTTCAAGACAAAGGGCGTCGGTCAGCGCTATCTGGCCGCTGCCGTCGGCGCGCCGGTCACCGTCATGGATACTGCCAGCGAGGGCGGCCCCTGGGGTCAGGCACTCCTGGCTATGTACATGATCACCGGCAAAAAGGACGGTCTTACTCTGGAAGACTATCTGGACCAGCGGATCTTCTCCGCGATGGCCGGCTCCACCATCACACCGACCCAGGAGGATATCGATGGCTTCGAAACCTTCACCGCCCACTACCGCGAGGGACTGGACGTTGAGCGCGCTGCCGTCAACTGCATGAAATGGTAAACCATCCCGCGGCCTAAACCGCCTGGCGCACACGCAAAAGGGGTTGTCGCATTAAGAAAAAAGCGTGCATAAACATTCTGGAGGGAACAGCCCTCAGCCGGTACTTGGAGGAATGGAACATTCCGACTTAGTACCGCTGCGTGAGGACAGAGCGCGAGCGCTTCCCGCAAGAATATTTATGCACGCTTTGTTTAATGCGACAGCCCCTTGCAATTATCGGACAAAAAATGCGGTTTATTGGGCTTATAGGACAAACCGTGTTGATGGAAAGCACACGTCCCGGAAGGCATTACGCAAACGACTTCGCCCCTGACGGGTCTGCAGATTGTTTGCTTTAATGCCTTCCGGGGCGTGCACTCTCTTGGCTAATCGATTTTCCTTAACGCATTCATCACTTTAGAAACGCAGCTCGTCTGCGCGGACCGTGCGCTCCGGCGGCAGGATCAGATAGCGTTCCTCTGTCCATGGGCCGGTCAGCAGCTCCTTTAGATAATTGTTGGATGCCGGAATAACCTCGCAGCCCAGGTGAAGCGTCCGTGCCATTTCCTCTGCTTCACGGATGACGTCTGACATCTCGTAGCAGTTGGTATCCAGGATGCCGATCCTCTTGTAATGTCCGAACATCATGTCGAAGATCTCTTCGCCCAGCTCTTCGCCGTATTTCTCCATGGTGTAGTTGTACTCGACCATGATGTTCCGCTCACCGTCGATCCAGCCCTTGGTCATGAAGTAGGTTCCTGCGGAGGCCTGCAGCTCCTGCCGGTTTTTTACCGAGCCCAGCAGCAGGGAGATGCAGTCATCCACCCTGGGGATGATGCAGGTGCAGCTCCGGGTGTTCAGGCCGGTAAAGGAATTGCCGCAGAAGCCGAAGGAAAACAGGATCTGATCATACCCGTCGGCGGCTGCCAGATCGACCTGCTCCTGCAGGGCGCTGTTCAGGATCTTCGGCACATTGTGGAGGCCGGACTCCAGCCAGCGGACCGGGTAGGTGCAGCCGACGGCTTCAATGGCATTCTGCAGCTCCGGCTTCAGTGTCGTGCATGCCAGTACCAGTGTATTTGCCATCGTATTATCACTCCTTTCAGAAATCCAGTCCGTTTAGGACCATCTCAATCAACAGCAGCGCTCCCCGGATGCCCAGGAAGGTCTTTGGCACCACATCGTAATAGCCGATGGTCGGCAGGGATGTCTCGATGCCGGAGAATTTCTTCTTTTCCAGCTTCAGCCTTGCGATCGTATTGCCGGAGGCAAGAACGATCTCCGGATCCATCCGGTCTGGATCTTTTCCCATCAGATACCCGATCTCTTCCTGCTCCAGGTAGGTGCGAAGAGAAGACTCGCCAAGCTCCCTGTTGTATTCACTGATCATGATACCGTCCGGCTTCATACCCATGTATCCGGACAAAAATCGGGTGTACCCGAGGATCTCCGAGCAGCTGCCCTCGACCGCAAAGGGTACGCCAAGGGGCAGGCCGGTGATCTGATTCATGCGGGAGATAAAGGCATAGGCTCTTCCCCGCGCCATTCCCGCATCCTGCAGAAAGCGGTCCAGATGACTGGCGTTTTCGGTCAGCTCCTGGCGGATCGCATCGATATCCTTCATCATTTTTTCTGCCGCGTCAAAGCCGACCGGCAGGCCGTCACACACATAGAATGGGGTGCCGTATCTCTCCTTCAGCAGCTCGGCTGTGGAAAGACCGAATTCCGGCTCGATCACCAGATTCAGGTCTGCCTTTCCGATCTGCAGAAATTCCTCGGTGCTGCATCCGGCACAGACAGCGGCATTCATCTCCATGCCGCACAGCTCCAGCATGCGGCGGATCTCGTCGATATCTCCCTCATGGTTTTTGTGAAAAATGGATCTGCCCAGAAGATTGACCCGGAACCGGCCCGCGGCACGGTCCATGTCCCGCTCTTCTTCTGTTCTTTTTTCCGGGGCAAGTGCCTCGATCAAGGCTTTAACGGCAAATTCATGTCCCTTTGCCAGGTCCAGACTATAGCCGGGCGTCTGGATCGTGATGACCGGAATATCTGCCGGCACCAGACTGACGATCCCCTTCAGGTCATCCCCGATCAGCGCAGCTCCGGGAGAATTGACCACGCACAGCAGCTTCATGGATACGTTTTCCAGAAGGAAGGACAAGGCGGCCCTCAGCTTGTCTGCGCTTCCGTATACATAGTCGCCATTATCCAGGTAGGTACACGGGATCCTGGGCTGGCCGAAGGAATAAAAGTCCGCGTAATTGTAGCGTTCAAATACCGACGGACGCAGGAGCTGGTTGTCTGCAATGGCCGAATGATAGAACTTGCAGCCGGTCGGCCCGTTCAGCAGCACATAACCGCCCCGGATCCCCTCACAGGCGTAGAGGATGCCGGAAAAGCTGTCAGGCGTAATACTGTCTAAATAATGCTTCATCTTTTTTCCAGACTCCTTTGTTTCTGAGCCCCAGAAGGCCTGCCCACCGCTTCATCATCTGAATGCCGGCGTCAAAGCCGGTGTCCGGACACATGGGAATGGTATCCGCTACGGGAACGATGTCCGCTTCTCCCGAGGAATAATTGGTCAGCAGGATGTCCGGCTTTAACTCTGCCACATCCCTGGCCGCCTGCTCGTAGGGATATCCCTCCTCCACCGGAAGCTGAACATCCAGCCTGGTGCGGAAGCCGACATCCTGAGAATAGGAGAAGACGCCGATCTTTACGATCTCCATGCCGGCTTCGATGGCTGGCCGCAGGATCCAGTCCAGCTCAAAATTGTAGGTCGCGACCATAAGCCGTTTTCCCTTCAGAACCGGGATCAGCGGCTCCAGCTCGGCGCGGTAGATCTTTTCCTCCTCGCTGATCAGCTTCTCAGCCTCTGCCTCCCGTCCAAAGAAGGCTGCCACATCTCTCAGCCAGTCCGCGGTCTCATCATAGCCCACAGGAAAGCCCCGGTGCAGGACCTTAAGGCCAAATTCATTCTCGAAAAAGCTGGTCAGCGTCGTGGCGGTAAAATCGCCAAAGGCCGGCAGCGTAAGAGGTGCCGCACAGAAATTGCGGATATTGCCGACGGATTCCTGGCACAGGTATCTGGCATTGACGCTGATCCCTATGGCAGAGAGATAACTGCTGATCCGGCGGAAGTTCGCGTCAGTGTTGGTGACGGTTGCCTTCTCTCCAAGAATATTGACGGTATACGGCCGCGGTTTGGCATTCCGGTCGATCAGGCCCCTTGCCGCCTCCATAAAGGCCATGAAGGTCCCCTGCAGGAAATCCCCGGCCATGTTCCCGTCCGTACGGATCGGGATCACAGGAATATCCGGCGTGGACAGCTCTGCCATACGGGAGATGTCGTCTCCGATGATTCCTGCCGGGCAGGAGCTGATGACAAAAACAGCGCCAGGCTTCTTTCCCAGCTCGCGGCGGACACAATCCCCCAGCTCATCGAGTCCTCCAAAGACGATCTCCGGCTCGCCCATCTCACTGCACACCAGATTTGGCGCCAGCGATCCGGGAATGAGCGTTCCCCTCTCAAACAATGTGCGCCGGCCGGAAGAGCTGATCCCCTGATAGGTGATGTAAACACAGCTTTTCGGGCTGTGGGCGATCACCGCTGCATCTCTTGCCTGGACGATCGTCGCAATCGCGCCGTTGAAGGCACAGCCCTGGAGGGCCGCCCCCGGTACCAGATTCTTGGATCTGTAGCGGTTCGCGCTGGTCAGATCTGTCTCCGGCGGGATCTCTGCTTCTTCCTGCATGGCCGGTCTCTGTGCCTCTCTCCCGGAAGCAGCGGCGGCCGGCCTGGCCTCTCCCAGGATGGTCGTCTCCAGCTCCTCATCCGTCAGCGGACAGGCTTTGTACATCGGCACACCGGCGCAGAGCCGCTCTGCCATGTCCCGGAACACCGCGGTCACCTCGGGGCAGGCATCCTGCTCCATGGCTGTCATATTGTTTTTCTCAGATTCCGTGAAGGCGTCGCTCCTGGGAACCACCGTAAAGACCGGCAGCTGCACGGCTTTTGCGAAGCGGCGCACCCGCTCCTCCTCGCCCTCTACGTTCCGGCGGTTGAAGACCAGTCCGGCGATCCTGGGCGATGCCATGCCGTCATAATTCTTGATGCCACGGAGGATGTTGTTGGCTGCGTACAGCGCCATGAATTCGCCCGAGGTCACGATCAGGATGGTGTCGGCGTAATCTCTGCGGATCGGCACAGCAAAGCCGCCGCAGACCACATCTCCCAGGACATCATAGATCGTCATCTCATACCGTTCGTTCAGACGGAATTGATCCAGCAGCTCAAAGGTGCTGATGATTCCACGGCCGGCACAGCCGACACCCGGCTTTGGTCCCCCGGCCTCGACACATCCCACGCCGGCAAATCCGACCTCCAGGATGTCACTGACGCGGTAATCCCCGGGATCGGTCTTTCTCAGATAATCCAGCACCGTCTGCTGCCTGCGTCCATGCATCAGAAAGCGCGTGGAATCGTGCTTCGGGTCACAGCCGATCTGCAGGACCTTCTTTCCCGACAGGGCAAGCGCCGCCGACAGATTCGCGCTGATCGTGGATTTGCCGATGCCTCCCTTTCCATAGACTGCTATTCTTGCCATAATTCTCTCCTCCTCTCTATTCCACACTCTTGAGGGATTCGATCATATCGACCTTCTTCAGCGAATAGAACATGGCTATATTAACGATAAATGCAAAGCCGAAGGTGATCAGCACGCTGATCAGATAACTGGACGGAAGGATGTTCCGCCCGAACATCATCAGGTCTACCTCGACGGTAACGATCGTGAACCGGTGCAGGATGGTGCCAAACAGAAGACCGAATATGCAGCCCAGCACCGTCAGGATGATGTTTTCGCGATAGACATACATCGCGACCTCACTGTCGTAGAAGCCAAGCACCTTCAGTGTCGCCAGCTCCCTTCGCCGCTCCATGATATTGATGCTGTTTAGGTTATACAGCACGACGAAGGCCAGAAGGCCGGCTGCCACGATCAGCACCAGGACGATATTGCCCAGGATGCTCAGCATATCTTCAATGTTCTCCTCCAGGTCTGTGACAAAGCTAATGCCTGCGCATGCCGGCTGCTTCATCAAGAAGCTGCCAAACCGGGATTCCTCCTCCTTTGTCATTTCCTCATAGTTAATGTAAATGCTATTGTATTCCGGATCCTTCCCATACAGCTCCCGGTACGTATCGGCCGAGAGGAACAGGTAATGCAGGACGTAGTTTTCCGCGATCGCATGGATGCGGACCCGGACTGTCTTTTCCCCATCTCTGGTTATGGAGACCTCGTCACCCACAGAAAGCCCCAGCATATTCGCTGTCTTTTCCGCAATGACCGCCCCTTCTCGGGGAAATGCATACTGTTCATGGGTTCCCCGGTCCCGCAGCTCCAGATAATCGTCGATCTGCGCGGGATCCTCCGGCACATAGAGGAAGGCATTCCGGATCTTGTCATTTGCCATCAGATCCGCAGATTCCAGGCAGACCTTTTCCGTGCCGGTCACGCCGCTCCATCCGGCGATCGCCTCGTTCAGCTCATCCTTCTCGGCAGCAGAGGCAGCCGAATCCACCGTCACGCTGGCCTCCTGGGTAAAGATCGCGATGTACTGCCGCTTGGCGATCTCGTTGATGGAATCGTGCAGACCAAAGCCCACCAGCAGAAGTCCCATGCAGCCGCCGACGCCGATAATGGTCATGACCAGCCGTTTTTTGTACCGGACCAGATTGCGGATCGTCGATTTCATACTGAAGCCAAGACGGGTCCAGACCCTGCCGAGCCGTTCCAGAAGGACCCTCTGTCCGCTCTTTGGCGCCTCCGGACGCATCAGAGCCGCAGGGCCGGAGCGGAGCTGACCGATACTGGCCGCCAGCGAGGCGCCCACGGTACAGAACAGGGCCGCAAACAGCCCGAGGGCTGCCTGATCCCAGTTTGGCGGCGTAAAGCAGTACAGCATACCTGTATACATGATGCCATAGGACTGGATGATCAGCCTGGGCAGGAACCATTCACCAAAGGCGATGCCGATCAGACTTCCGCCTGTAGTGGCAAGCAGCGCATACCACACATATCTGCCGGCGATCACTCGGCCGGAATA
Source organism: Eubacterium sp. UBA3782 (assembly GCA_002368795.1). Taxonomy (GTDB): domain Bacteria; phylum Bacillota; class Clostridia; order Lachnospirales; family Lachnospiraceae; genus Bilifractor. The sequence continues at coordinate 64,509 of DFFG01000003.1, read as the reverse complement.
GCCCAGTGCCTTCATGGTACCGATCTGTACCCGCTGCTCATCGACCATTCTGGTCATGGCCGTCAGGCTCACCAGAGCGGCGACCAGGAAAAAGATGACCGGGAACACCTGTCCCAGACTGTTCATCCTGTCCGCGTTCTGATCGTATCCGATGATGCTCTCGGTGAGGCTCCGGTCAAGCACGTACCACTCCGGGACCTCCAGCTTTTCCAGCTCACTCTCCCCGTCAGCGATCTTCTGCTTTGCCTCCTCGATCTCCTTCCGGGCATCCGGAGCAGCCTCGTCAAACTCCTTTTGTGCATCCTCCAGTTCCTGGATGCCATCCGCGAGCTCTTCTTTTCCGTCCGCCAGCTGCTGCTCGCCATCGGCGATGGTTTTTCTGGCTTCATCAAGCTCTTTTCCGGAATCCTCCAGCTGTTTTTCGGCATCCTGCAGCCGGCTGATGTTGGCGCTGATCTCTGCCAGACCTGCAGAAAGCTCCTGTTCCCCTGCCGCGATCTGGGCTGCGCCATCTGCGAGCTGCTTTCTGCTGTCCTCCAGCGTCTTTTTTCCTTTTTCGAGTTCAGCCTTCCCGCTCTCCAGCAGTGTCTTTGCCGCGGCCAGCTGCTGCCGGCCGGATGCGATCCGGGCCGCATTTTCGTCCAAAGCTTTCTTGCCGGCTGCCAGCTCTTCCTCTGCCGCCGTCAACTCTGCATCGGAATCCTCCAGCTGTTTCCCGGCAGCCTCAATCTCCGGCGCCTTTTCATCCAGCGCCTGCTTTGCTTCATCCAGGGCAGATTTCATGACCTGCAGGCCGGCCTCAGCTTCTGCCAGCTCTCCGGCTTTCTCCTGCAGCATGGCCTCTGCCTCTGCAAGAAGGGTCTCCTGGCTGTCCATCTCGGCCTTGGCCTGGGCGAGCGCCGCCTCCTGCTGGTCGAGCATAGCCTTCGTCGCCTGAAGCTCTGCAAGGGCGCTCTCATAAGCGGCGACCCCTGCACTGGCCTGCTCCAGCGCAGCGGATACCTCCGCGATCTGGCGGTCCAGAGCTGCCAGTTCTTCCTCGGTCATGGTTTCCTCACCGGCAGCTCTCTCTGCCTGCAGGCGCTCCAGCTGTGCGCTAAGCTGCTCCATGGCAGCTTTTCCGGCCTGATATTCGGCTTCCTGTGTCTGCAGTTGGGCTATGCCTGCGCTGTAACGGGCCAGCCCGTCATCAAGTGCTGCCTTCCCGGCCGCATACTCTGCCCGCCCGGCCTCCAGGGCGGCTCTGCCCGCCTGGGTCTGGGCAAGCCCCTCCTCATACTGGGCCTTTCCGGCCTCGTACTGAGAGGTAAGCTCTTCATACTGGGCAAGGCCTTCTTCGTACTGGGCCAGCCCTTCATCGTACTGGGCCTTCCCTTCTTCAAATGCCTTCCGCCCGGCTTCATACTGCTTTCTGCCTTCTTTTGCCGCGGCCGCTCCCTCGCGGTACTGGGCAAGGCCTTCTTCATACTGCTTTTCACCAGCTGAAAGTTCCGCCGTCTTCGCTTCGATCTCAGCTTCGGCATCCTGCAGCTTTTTGCAGTTCTCCTCGTACTGGGCAAGGCCTTCCTCATAGGCCTTCTGCCCGGCCGCAAGCTCCGCGCGCGCCTGATCCAGCTCAGCCTTTCCCGCCTCGGTCTGTGCCTGAGCATCAAAAATAGCTGCCCAGCCATCATTTACCTCCTGCCAGGCATCGCTGATCTCCTGCTCTGCGTCCTGCAGCTCCTTTTTGCCGTCGGCAAGCTCCTTCTCCTTATCGGCGATCTCCGCCTGGGCATCGCTGATCTCTGCCCAACCGTCAGCAAGCTCCTTCTCTGCGTCGGCAAGCTCCTTTTCGCCATCCTCGACCTGCTGCTTCGCGTCGGCGATCGAGTCCTCTGCCTCGCGCTTCACGGCCTCATATCTGCGGACAACCGCCGTCCCTGCCAGCTCGTCCACACGATCAGAAACCGCATCCACCAGTTCATCATAGCGGCTGCTGAACGTCATCTCCTTTGCAGCACCATCGACCAGAAGATAGGCTTCCGTATAGTAGTCGATGGCATAGGCATCCGGATCAAGGAGCACAAAGGCATCGACAGATCCGTCGCCGATCTGGCCGGTGCCCCTGGTCAGGTCAGTATAATAAGGAAGATACCCCATGCCCACAATGGTAAAGGTATCGGATGTTAAGGATTCCGAAAGCTCCTCCCCGTCTCCGGAAAGGAATGTGATCGTATCACCGACCTTATAGCCCCGGTCCGGAAACACGTTCATATCGACAAAGCATTCCCCGCTGGCAGAAGGCAGCCTGCCTTCCGCTGTCACCGGGTCGTTGACTCCGTCGGTCATGGCGATGGTGCGGATCACCAGCGAGGCATCCTCCGTCTGAAGGATCACGTCCTTTGTTTTGCCTCCTGCGGCAAGGGATACCCCCTCGATCTGCCGGAGATCCTCAATATCCTCCTCCGACAGGCCCAGCGTGCTGATCACCCGGATATCCATCAGACGGGTATCATCATAGTACCGGTCAGCCGAGTACTTCATATCGTACCCGGTGGACCTGAGGCCGGCAAAAAAAGCCGTTCCGAGCATGACGATGCAGAAGATGGACAGAAATCTTCCCTTATTCTTTTTTATATCCCGGAAGAAATCCTTCCACACGGCATTCTTCATGTCTGTTACCACTCGATCTCTTCTACCGGCGTGGGATCCGGATTAAGCTCCATCTTGCTGACTCTTCCGCTGCGGATCTTGATGACCCGGTCGGCCATAGGCGTAAGCGCACTGTTGTGTGTGATGACGATCACGGTCATTCCCTTCCTGCGGCACATATCCTGCAAAAGTCCCAGGATCGACTTTCCGGTCACATAATCCAGCGCTCCGGTCGGCTCATCACACAGCAGCAGCTTTGGATTTTTTGCCAGTGCCCTGGCAATCGCCACTCGCTGCTGCTCGCCGCCGGAAAGCTGTGCAGGGAAATTTCCCATCCGGTCGCCCAGCCCGACCTCCCGCAGCACCTCCGCGGGATCCATCGGCTCCCGGCAGATCTGCATGGCCAGCTCAACATTTTCCAGAGCGGTCAGATTCTGCATCAGATTGTAGAACTGAAAGACAAAGCCGACATCCTCCCGGCGGTATTCCGCCATCTGGCGCCCTTTCAGCCGGCTGATGTCCGTCCCGTCGACGATCACCTCTCCGTCCGTCAGCGTATCCATACCGCCCAAAATATTCAATACCGTGGTCTTTCCGGCGCCGGAAGGCCCGACAATGATCACGAATTCACCCTTTTCGATCTCAAAACTGATCCCGTCACAGGCCCTGATCTGCACTTCACCCATATGGTAGATTTTTGTTACGTCTTTTGCTGAAATATATGCCATAAAAGATCCTCAGTCTGGTGGCGGCGCTCCTTCTCCGGAAGCATGTACATATGGCCGGAGCAGGTTTTCGCATCTGTATCTCGCGTGTCTTTGCCTATTATAGCATAGGGCCAATCAAAAATCTGTGAAAATATGTGCAGCCTGCAGAGATACCTTTTTATATCCCCACATACTCCTGTTTCTGTGCAAAACCGCCCGGCCAAACGCACACATACACAGAATCACGAGGATTACCGAGCATTTATGAGAATCCAGGATATAATGCATTGTTTTTCCGCTCTTATCGGTATGGTTGACAATCCCTTCCCGTCCCGCTACAATCATGGAACAGAGTGTAAAATATGGATATTGGCGGCATTCAAAAGCTGGTGCTGTATGATGCCAGCTGCAAGGCTGCCGACAGGAGAGCATATGAGCAGACACGACACGGATCTTTATGACCGCGAAGCCCGAAACAGGGGCATATCTGTCCCTGAGTATGATGTATCCCTTGAGGATGCGGAAGCCTGGAGCGCCCCGGCGGGCGGGCAGAACCTAAATTACTATCAGCGGGTCATGCAGGCAAAGCATGATGCCGAATCCGGTCAGCAGGCAGATCCCGACGGCTACAGGCCGCCCGGAAGCCGTACGCCTGGCAGCAGGTACAACGCCTCTGCCTATGATGATCCCGGATTCTATGATGACGATGACAGCTACGAGGATGACGACGACTACCGTTACGATGAGGATCGCCGGTATGGCCGTGATATTTCTCCTGAGGAATATGAAGAAGGCCCGGGCGATGACTATGATTTCGGTATGGGCGGCCGGCGCAGGAAAAAGAAACACACAGCCAAAGCTTCCTCCGGCAGCAAAAAGAAGCACAAAAAAAAGAGTCATCCGCTGCGGACCCTGTTTCTTCTGCTCCTTTGTCTGCTGCTTCTGGTCTGCGGCGTTCTGTATGCGGCGCTGGCGCGGATCGGCCATGTCGACCCGGTAGCTGACGCCTCGGCAGATACCATCACCGCAGCAGACGGTTATACGACCATGAGCAGTCCCCTGGTAACCAACATCCTTCTGATCGGACAGGATGCCCGGTCCGGTGAGGAACAGACACGCACGGACAGCATGATCATCTGCAGCATCGACCGCGGCACACGGCAGGTATCCCTGGTCTCACTGATGCGGGATTCCTATGTACCAATCCCCGGCTATGGCTATGACCGGCTGAACGCAGCCTATGTCTATGGCGGCATGGAGCTTCTGGATGTCACCATCCAGGAGGACTTCGGCATCGATCTGAACGGAAACTGCATCGTTGATCTGGACGGCTTTATCGCTGCCATGACCGGTGTCGGCAACGTGGAGATCGAGCTGACGCAGGAAGAAGCCGACTACATGAACGCCAACCCGGGACTTGGCATGTCGACAGATCCGGACGAATTTACCCAGATCGATGCCTGGGCCCTGACTGCCGGCACAAACTCCCTGACGCCAGAGCAGGCGCTATGTTACTGCCGCATGCGGGAGGTCGGCAATTCCGACTGGGACCGCACGCTCCGGCAGCGGAACTTCCTGTCCGCCGCGATCGCAAAATTCCGGCAGAGCGATCCGCTTACCCAGTTCCGGGTCCTTTCCTCGGTAGCGGCAAGCCTGACGACCGACATGAATACACTGAATCTGATCACCGCCGGCCTTTCCGGCCTGCTGGCTGACACATCAGATATGAAGAGCTACCAGATCCCGGCTGAGGGAACCTACAGCGCCGACTTCATCGACGGTGCCGCCGTCCTGTCTGTCGACCTGGAAGCAAACCGCAGCTATCTAAAGAGCTGGCTTTACGGAGAATAAACACAAAAGAAAGAGGCATTTACCCTTGAAAACATTTGCACTGATCACCTTTATTGCCATGTACGCCCTGATGATCCTGTTTATGAAGCGCCGCGTGTGGATCGTTCTTGCCACCGCCGTTGTGTTTCTGGTCTCAGGCGTTCTTCCCTTTGCTGAGATCCCCGGCGTCATCGACTGGAATGTCCTGCTGATGATCACCGGCACCATGGTTCTGGTGGACTATTTCATCGCATCCCAGATGCCCATGCGCATCGCGGACATGCTGCTGGATCTGGCACCCAATGTCATGTGGGTGACGATCCTCATGTCCCTGTTTGCCGGACTGATCTCGGCCTTCATCGACAATGTCGCCACCGTTCTGATGGTCGCTCCGGTCGGCCTTGCCATCTGCCGGCGGCTGAAGATCTCTCCGGTTTCGATGATCCTGAGCATTGCGGTCTCCTCCAACCTTCAGGGTGCCGCAACGCTGGTAGGTGATACCACCTCCATCATGCTTGCCGCTTACGCAAAGATGGATTTCACAGACTTCTTCTGGATGAACGGCCGTCCCGGCATGTTCTTTGCAGTCGAGCTCGGCGCTATTGCAACGATCCCGATCATGATGTTCCTGTTCCGCAAGGACAAGGATCCCGTGTCAGTGGAGACCCGGACCGAAGTCAAAGACTTTCTCCCGACGGTTCTCCTTCTTGCCATGGTCGTCTCCCTGATCATTGCCTCCTTCAACAAGAACAAGCCAGAGGTGACCAACGGTGTGATCTGCTGCATCTACGCGCTGATCGCTGTCCTCTCCGACTTTTTCCGTACCAAAGAGCACGCACACGCAAAGCGTGCAGCGCTCAGCATTGACCTGGAAACGCTCCTGATGCTTACGGGCCTCTTCATCGTCATCGGCGGCATCACAAATGTCGGACTGATCGAGGATATTGCCGATCTGATCGTGGCTGCAGGCGGAAACAGGATCTTCCTTCTCTACACGATCATCGTCTGGGTATCCGTCGCCGCGTCGGCCTTTATCGACAACATTCCCTACGTAGCGACCATGCTGCCGGTCATCACCAGCATCTGCCTGAAGCTGGGCATCGAGCCCTATCTTCTGTATTTCGGACTGCTGACCGGAGCGACCCTCGGCGGAAACCTGACCCCGATCGGTGCATCGGCAAACATCGCCGCCTCCGGACTTCTGAAAAAGGAAGGCTACGAGGTAGATTTCAAAAGCTTTGCCCGGATCGGCGTACCCTTTACACTGACCGCCGTAACCTGCGGCTATCTGTTCATCTGGTTCGTCTGGAAGTAAGGATCTTAAGCCGGGGTTGTCGCATTAAGAAAAAAGCGTGCATAAACATTCTGGAGGGAACAGCCCTCAGCCGGTACTTGGAGGAATGGAACATTCCGACTTAGTACCGCTGCGTGCGGACAGAGCGCGAGCGCTTCCCGCAAGAATATTTATGCACGCTTTGTTTAATGCGACAGCCCCTTTTTCTTTGCCCGAATTAATCTCTGCCCCTCTTGACATTTGTGGGAAATGCTCATATACTTTGTGTACAAGCTAATTAGCACTCGGATTTTGTGAGTGCTGATAAGCTTGATCTGACAACCATTGTTTTTTACAGGGATCACGGATCTGGTCCCTGTTCGGGAGGTATTATGGATAATTTAAAAACGTATATGATCATCCCGGTATATGACACAGTGATCCTTCCGGATGTGGATTACCAGCTTGGCACAGAGCCCTTTGAATCCGAAGAGCTGAGCCGGCTCAAAATAGACGGCAACAAGGCCGTGCTGCTTCCGCTGAAGGCACCAGTCACCAGGGGGGAAGTGAATGTCGACAGCTTTTTCGGCGCCGGCGTCCTGGCGGATATCGTCAGCATTCAGAAAACACACGCAGGCACAAGGGTACACTGCCAGACCAGAGAAAAGGTCCAGATTGCAGATGTCTCCCTCTTTGACTCGATCCTTGAGGGCAGGTTCTATACCAGAGATGAAGTCTCCGACATTACCGAGAAGGGTGAGAAAGAGCTTCTGGACAGCCTGAAAAAGACCATCACCGAACTGACCAAGCATTTCCAGGGTGCCGAGCTTGCGCTGACCTATATCCAGCGCTGCAGCTCCATCAACGAGTTTGGCGCTATGTTCTGCCCCTTCATCGATATGACGCTGGAGGAAAAATATCAGCTGCTTGAAACTGACTCGCTCCGCGAGAGGGGCCTGATGATCAAGGATGCTCTCATGCGCTTCCAGGGAACGATCCGCATGCAGGAGGACCTCAACACCCGGTACAACGAGACCGAAGGAAACAGCTATAAGAAGGCCGCGATCCGCAAGCAGATCGGCCTGCTGCAGGATGAGCTGGATGCGATGGATCCGGAGGGAAAACAGGAGGAAGACGACTACCAGTCCAAGATTGAAGCCAGCGGCATGCCCGAGGAAGCCCGCAAAGAGGTCGACCGGGTCCTGAAACGCTATCTTGACGCCCAGCCAAATGACCCTGAGCGGAGCACGATGGAGAATTATCTGGATTTCGTGACTGCGCTGAAATGGCGGATCGATGACACAAAGCCGGCTGACCTGAAGAAGGCACGCCGTATCCTGAACCGGGATCACTATGGCCTGGACAAAGTCAAGGAACGTATCCTGGAGCATATCGCCGTTATGACGCTGAAAAACGAGCAGGCCGGCTCGATCCTGCTGTTTGTCGGTGCGCCCGGCACGGGCAAGACCAGTATGGGACACAGCATCGCGGACGCACTGGACCGCAAATATGTGCGGATCAGCCTGGGCGGTGTACGTGACGAGGCTGAGATCCGCGGTCACCGCCGGACCTATGTGGGCGCCATGCCCGGCCGCATCATGGACGGAATCAAACGCTCCGGCTCCATGAACCCGGTCGTCGTCCTGGATGAGGTGGACAAGCTGATGGCCGGCGGCTTTTCCGGCGATCCTTCCAGCGCCCTGCTGGAGGTCCTGGATCCGGAACAGAACAATACCTTTACGGATCATTACATGAACATCCCCTACGATCTGTCCAACGTCCTGTTTATCTGCACGGCAAACACGACCGATACGATTCCGCAGCCGCTGCTTGACCGTATGGAGGTGATCCAGCTCTCCGGCTACACACCAGTCGACAAGGTCCACATCGCCAGGAAGCATCTGCTCCCTGCAGCCATGCGGGATACCGGCCTGCAGAAGGGTGAACTGAAGGTGACCGACGGAGCGATCCGGAGGATCGTCAGCGAGTACACCATGGAGGCTGGCGTCCGCGGACTGAAAAAGCAGCTCGACCGCCTGTGCCGGCATGTGGCAGCAGATTTTGTTGAAAACGGCCATCACCCGGTCACAGTCACCGGCAAGGAAGTCCCGGAGATGCTCGGAAACAAGGGTATCATCCATGACCGCATCCAGAAGAGCAACCCGCCAGGGGTCGTCACAGGTCTCGCCTGGACCCAGGCCGGCGGTGAGATCCTGTTTATCGAATCCACTGCCATGCACGGCAGCGGCCATGTGCTGCTGACCGGCCAGCTGGGCGATGTTATGAAGGAATCAGCAGAGATTGCATCCAGTCTGGTAAGATCCCTGTTTATCTCGGACAAGCTGGATTTCAAGGACAAGGATATCCACATCCACGTCCCCTCCGGCGCTGTTCCCAAGGACGGGCCCTCCGCTGGTGTGACCATGTTTACAGCCCTGGTCTCCCTGGTGACCGGAAAGAGCGTGGCACCTGACCTCGCCATGACCGGTGAGATCTCGCTGAGAGGAAACGTACTGCCCATCGGCGGCCTTCCGGAAAAACTGATGGCTGCTCAGCGGGCCGGCGTAAAGAAGGTGCTGATCCCCAGAGAGAACCAGAGAGATCTGACCGATGTGCCGGATGAAGTGAAAAAGACGCTGGAGATCGTCCCGGTGGATACCGTCAATGATGTGATCCGCCATGCACTGGGAATCGAGCTTCCGGCGATGAATACCAACCTGTTTGCGGCAGCTCCTGCCGGAACAGAACAGAAAGGATGACCATGGAACTGCAGCCGATCGCCTATATCCACTCAGATTTTCCCGACAAGTTCGGGATCCCCCGGCAGAGCGGACTGGCGGAAACGGTCTCGGAGATCCGGTTTGAGCCGGCATATGCATCCGCCGAAGCCGTCAGAGGCCTGGAAGAATTTTCCCACATCTGGCTGATCTGGCAGTTCTCGGCGAATGCAGACAAGGCCTGGCACCCAACGGTCCGGCCGCCGGTGCTTGGAGGAAATGAGCGGGTAGGCGTATTTGCCACCCGCTCTCCCTTCCGGCCAAACCATCTCGGACTTTCCTGTGTCCGCCTGCGCTCTGTCGAGCTTCGTCCCGAAGGACCCGTTCTGACTGTCGTCGGTGCTGATCTCATGGATGGAACACCGATCTACGATATCAAACCTTATATTCCTTACGCAGACAGCCATCCGGAGGCTCTGGCAGGCTTCACCGCCCGCTCCAGAAAAAAGCCGCTCCAGGTGGTGGATAAGAAGGAATGTATGCTGACGGTACCGGAAGAAAAGCGAGCTGCCCTTCTGGAGATTCTGACCCAGGACCCCCGGCCATCCTATCAGGATGACCCCAAACGCATATATGGCATGCGGTACGCCGGGCTGGAGATCCGGTTCCGAGTGGCCGATGGGGAGATCATCCTCGTCTCTGCCGCCTCGGAAGAAGCATAACAATATGCCCCGTAAGGCATTACGCAAACGGCTTCGGCCTTATCAGGCCTGCAGATTGTTTGCTTAAATGTCTTCCGGGGCTTGTGCTTTCAAGGCTGCCAACAATTTTTGTTTTATCGCTCACAAAAAAGGCTGCCGCACCAGACAGCTTTTGCGTGGATCCCTTTTTACGATCCTGCATGGTCTTGCCTGGTGCGGCAGTCTTTTTCTTTGTGTTTGATTTTTTTCAGCTCTTATTTGATGTATGCGCAAGCGGCAAGGGCTGCCACAGCGCCATCTGCAGCGGCTGTCGTGAGCTGACGGACATTCTTCGTCCGGCAGTCACCGGCGGTGAATATGCCCGGTGTAGCGGTTTTGCAGTCTTCGCCGGCTGCGATATAACCGGAGGAAAGCTCGACCACATTTTCAAAGGCGATATTATCAGGAACCTGACCGACCGCGATAAACAGACCGTCGACCTTTACTTCTCTCTTCTCGCCGGTATTCTTGTCCGTAACCTCGATAGCTTCCACCTTCTGGTCGCCAATCAAGGCTGTAACGTTTGCATTCAGAATGAATTCGATGTTGTCTCTGGCGCGCATCTTCTCCACATCGGCAGCATCTCCGCGGAATTCATCTCTTCTGTGGATCACATAAACCTTCTCGCAGATATCTGACAGATAGAGCGCATCCTCGATGGCCGTGTTTCCGCCGCCGTTTACCGCGACTGTCTTTCCCTTGAAGAAGGAACCGTCACATGTTGCGCAGTAGGAAACTCCGCTTCCGGTGAACTGCTCTTCCCGGTCCAGACCAAGGGTACGGTTCTTGGCCCCTGTTGCCAGGATAACTGCCTTGCACTCATAGGTATGTCTTCTGGTTTTTACCAGCTTTGTTTTGCCGTTATCCTCGATGGACAGGGCCTTCTCGTATTTCAGCTTTGCACCAAGACCGATCGCCTGCTCATAGAGGCCGGTGGCAAAATCAAAACCGGACACATGCGCCATGCCGGGATAATTCTCGATATCCGGCGTATTGACGATCTGGCCGCCATAAGCCTTTGCTTCAAGGATCAGCGCGCTCTTTCCAGCACGAACTGCATAAATAGCCGCGGTCAAACCTGCTGTTCCGCCGCCAATGATCAAAATATCAACACTCTGTACTCCAGCCATCGCGACCTCCTGGTTGTGGAAAATTTGATTTTGTACAATCTATACAAAGTATACCGGTATTCCCTTTCTTTGTCAACCACACCCAAGAGGATTCTTCCGGCTTTTCTTCCTTTTTCCATGGATTTCTTATCCCAGTAAAACCTGTTGAAAGAGTTTTTGCTCAAGAAGTATTGCCGGTGCTGCCTTAGCGCAGCCATCTTGTTGGTTCCTCCCGGTATCTGCCCGTTCTCCATGCCCGGATCCCCAGGAAGATCAGCAAAGCCGCCAAAGACATGATTATCCCGGCTGCGGCAAAGATCAGCCGCCCCTGGCCTGTCTGGATGAAGAACGCCAGAAGATTATCCGATACCGTAATCTCCCGCACAAAGGGTGATATGGGAGCAAACAGGTACCTGCCGTCTCTGTCCCTGCGGTCTGTATCCAGTATATTTCCAGCCAGATCACATGCGATGATCCGTACATGATGTTCCGTTCCTTCATCGATCGTAAATTCGCCATGATAGCTGCCTGGATCTTCAAAGCTCGTCACCTGAAGCAGGATCGCATCATCCAGCCAGACCGTCACGGAGGCCAGGCCCATATTGTCGCGGACGATAAAACGCACCTTCTGGCTTTCTGCCCGCACAAAGGGCATCTCCAGGCCGGAAATGCTCCGGATCGTCGGGGCGGCAGAATCCACCCGAAAGAGGATCTCTCCGCTTTCGCTGCTGATGGAGTCTGGACGGTTTCCTGCGGCATCCTTTGAAGAAACGGAGATCCGGTAGGTACCGTCCTTACGGAAATTTGCCGGATCGATCGTGTAATCATACCGATACCATCCGCCGGTCCTGCCCTCCGAAGAGCGTTCTGCCTGTTCTGCAGAATACCGGACATTTTTCAGCGGAACGCCATCACGGGTGATCTCTATCTCCAGTGAGTCCTCCAGAAGCGGATCCGGATTGTATTCCGATATAATCAGGGGCTCGGTCACGCTTCGGACCCAGGCATCTTTGATGTTCTGGAGTGCATCGTTGTACGCATAGACGGAACCAAAGCGGTTGACTGTAAAAGAAACTTCTTTTTTTACCTCGTTGCCGGAATCGTCCCGATAGGTAACCTCCAGAGTGTACAGACCGTCATTTTCCGGAACAGCGGTTAGTGCTTCGGCCTGCGCCTTTTGTCCGCTGCTTTCTCCTGTCAGTACCAGACTACCCGTCACATCCTCCACTTCACCCATGCGTGAGCGGCGCAATGTGACATCGGCACTGGCATATCCTCCCTCTGACAGCGTGACCTGCGGCTGTACATCTCCGGTATAGGAATGTCCATCCTCGACGCCATCGATGATGGTTTCCTCCAGCAGACGCTGTTCATCCAGTCCAGGCCCCGTTTCGCCAGAAGTCTCCGGAGCTCCTCCTTCCTCGCCGCCCTCACCGGACGGATCTTCCCCACTCATACTTCCCGGACCAGATTGGGATTCCCCTCCACTTAGATCATAAAATGTCCCTGAACCCTGACCAGTTTCCTGATTATTTTGGGTTTTGTCTCCATTACTGTCATTATTCTCATCATTATCAGTGTTGTTATCTCCACTCTTGTTACTATCTTCCGTATTTTTATCGTTTTGTTCCCCACTTTCGTGTCCGCCGGTCTTATCCGGATTCTCATGGCCGCCATCTTCTTTTCCATCACTGCCGCCATTGTTTCCGCCCGATGGTTTCTCACCATCCTGCGGCTGGTTTTCTTCATCATTTCCGCCATTTTCACGAGGCAAGGTGGTCAGAAAGCTCTGGCTGTCCTCCCCGTCATCTGGATTAAAGCGGATGCGGAGATCTTCCTTGAACTGAAGAAGGATGGGCGAGGTGCCTGCCGGCCTGCTGTATCCCGGCGCTTCTACCTGGTCATCGTATGTATAGCTCCAGCTGATCAGGCTGCAGATCCACTCCTGCAGAGAAATCTCCTCTTCTGCAGGTTCGGTTTCTGTCTCTTCTGTTCCTTCCGTTTCCAGCCCTTCCGTATCCGTTGTTTTTGTTCCTTCTGATCCGGTCCCCGTGGTATCTGCCTCTTCTGTTTCTGTCTCCGGTGTTTCTGTCTTTTCTGTTTCTGTCACTTTCGCTTCTGCGTCTGGCGTATCCGTCTCTTCTGATCCCGGCGCTTCAGTTTCAGGCTCTGGCGTTTGCGTTTCTTTCGTTTCCTGCCAGGAGATTTCAGCCTCTTTGGACTGCAGCCTTTCTGACGTTTCAACTTGCTCTGCTTTTTCTCCTCCAACAGCAGGTGCGGGCTCCGCATTCTTTTCCGGAATATCCTTATCCTTGGTTCCGGCATCAATGGCAGCCTGCACCTGCTTTTTGATCTCTCCGGTAAGATCGGGATCTGCCTCTCCCTCTGTTTTTACCGGACGGAGCACGATGCGGACCGGAAGCTGCTCTTCTGTCTCTTTTTTATCATCCGGGAGTTCTGCCGTTGACGATCCCGCCTCCTGTTGTGCCGCATTGCTTTTCTGTTTCCTGGCATCTTCCCCGGCATATACCGGCCGGTACAGCGCCTGGCCCAAGAGAAGTACTGCCAGAATGCCTGCGGATACGATCCTGATTCTCTGTCTGGTCCTGCAGATGCGTTTGTTCAGTTCCTGTTCTCTCATTTTCCGACTCTCCTTTCGTTGTCTGCTGCCACTCGCTTTTCCATGTTTTCATAGACTCTTTCCAGGTTGTCCATGTACCTGTCCAGCCGCATCTCCAACTCTTCTTTCCTGCTGGCCTCAACGCTGTCAGAAGAGCTGTACAGATCCCTGATCTGCCCATACAGGAGGAGTACCTGGTCTTTGAAGATCCCTCCCTCTGCCAGCGCCTTCCGATGCACGTTCACCAGATCGGCAAGTTCCCCGGCAAGGAGCAGCTTCTGCTCATCATTCAGCTCTGGCGTTCTGGCTGCTTCTGTCAGCCATTCTTGTGCCTCCTGCAGCATAGCTGACAGGTCCTCCGGGGCTTGGCTCTGTCCCTGTGTACGAACGGCTCCATAGTTCTGGAAAAAGCTGCAGATGCGGCAGTACAGACCGGCATCCGCCTCTCCCTTCGCTGCTGCCAGATCAAACCAGGCTGCCGCTTCCGCCGCCCGGGTCTGCATGCTCCATTCTTCCGTTTCAGCAAACAGGCAGAGCCGGCCGGCCTGCATGCCCAGCGATCCGCATCGGCTGTCCCTCTCCAGTTTTCCCTGATCCCTCTCCCAGCTTGTGGTCAGCAGGGCAAGCTGCCTGCTTCCAAACCGTTCGTTTTTCTCACACCAGTCCAGATATCGCTCATAGAGAGAAGCATCTGCCATTTCGCTCTGGAATCCTTTCGCAAAGCACGCTTCCTGCTCCTCCAGGCTGCCGCTCTCTGTCCCGGCAATCAGCTGGCGGTACTCTGCACCAGCCAAAGCTTTTGCCGTCAAAACAGAAACCGGAACAGCAGCCAGAAGGACCGCCAACAGGACAATTATGATCCCCTGTAAACGAATGCTCGAAGGCCATCTCTGCCATCGCCTGGGCCTCCTGGTTCTGCCTGTCGTTTCTGACGTCATTGCCGGCACAGCACGCAGTTCCTCAAGCAAACAGCTGCAGTCCGGATAACGATCCTCTGGTACGAAGCGTATGCACTGGTTGATCACCCGCTCGAGCTCTTCCGGGCAATCGGGCCGTATCCGGCGGATCGGATGAAACCGGTATGCCCACGGATCCTCCCGCGGAGGGATCCCGGTAAGCAGTTCAAACAGGGAAATACCAAGCGCATAAATGTCGGAGGAAATGTCTTCCCCTCCTGAACTGTACTGCTCGGGTGCAGCATACCCTCGTGTTCCTGCATTTCCACCAGCGTCCCTATTCAGGCTGCGGCTTCCGGAGATCCCCAGATCAATGAGAACCAGCTGCCCATCCGGCCGGCGGATGATGTTTGCAGGCTTCATGTCCCGATAAATGACCGGAGGATCCTGGCTGTGCAGATAGTTCAGGGCTTCGCCCAGGGCGATCCCGCACTGGCGGACCGCTTCCGGAGAAAAGGGCCCCCTTCTCAGAAGGCGATCGAGCGACTCTCCCTCCACATATTCACGAATGATGAATACTGTGCCTTCCGCGTCCCGGATAACCTCATGAATTTTGGGAAAAGCCGGATGATCCAGGCCGGAAAGAAGCTCTGCCTCAGCAAAGCCAAGGCAATTTCCTTCATTTTGCGGCAATGCGGCTGCATTTTGACTGTAATATCTGTCATTTTGCAGGATTTCCTTCATGGCAAATTTCTCTCCGGAGCGGAGATCCTGCACCAGATAAACGGCAGACATACCGCCCTTTCCGATCTGGCTGAGCACCCGGTAGCGGCCATGGATGATCTGACCGATCCTGGCTGACATTGCGCATGCTCCTGATGATTGATGTGAGATAAAAAAATGGATAAAAGATTCCGGGAAACCCGGCAGATGCGGCAGATGCTGCCGCGGCTTTCAGGAAGACCGCAGAACAGCGGTCTGTTCTTCCTGAAAGTATAGAGAGTATATCATTTGTCTGTGAAAAACTCAAGCAGTTTTTGATCCGTATATTTCGCGTCCGTATACTCCAGAGTGTTTTAGCCTTACTGCAGCTTTCCGTTTTCTCTGAGGATCTCTTCCACAAGCTCCACACACTCAAAGACCATAGCATCGCAATGGGGCTTCTTTTCCCTGCCTGCCGCTGCATTGACCCGCAGAAGATCCGCGCAGTCCAGCATACCATCGTGACGTTCCTTCAGGCGCCTGTGATAGGCCCCCAGTGTTTTCGGATCACCCAGACCAAACAGCCCCAGCGCCATGATCCCTCCGGTGACCGCACCGCAGACGGAAGCCCGCCGCATTCCGCCGCCAAAGCCGTCGGCAAACCGCAGGGCCGTCTCTTCCGGGACACCGGCAGCGGCCGCGAAGGGGACGACCACAGACTGGGCACAGTTATAATGGGGCGATACGATCGCGCGAAGCTCCTTTGCCCGTTCCACATACTTACTCATATCAAAATCCTCCTGTGTGGCAAAACACATAAATTCAATTGATTATACCATAATTGGCGATACCTGGGAAACATCTGGCCAAGGCATTCCCACTGGTTGTATATTGGCCTCCCGGCTGGTTGCAATTCTCAGGCACGGCCGCTATAATAAGCATATTTCTAATGCATATGAAAAAGCCCGCAGGGCATGCGGGTGTGAGGTGTCTCTCTATGATCCAGTCTGTGTCACCGGAGGAGCTGCAAAGCTGGGATCCTTCGGAATATATACTTATCGATATCCGGGATGAGGAATCCTTCCGCCAGGGCAGTCTTCCGGGAGCGGTCCACATCACCCGGGAAGAACTGGAAAGCGACCGTGCTGCTCTTCCTGCCGGCAAAAAGCCTGTCATTTTCTGCATGTTTGGCGGAATGTCTCTGCGCACTGCAGAAAAGCTCCAGGATGGCGATCTGTCGGTCTGGCACCTGTCCGGCGGCTACGGTCAGTGGCTGGTGGGACAGCTTCAGCAGATCACCGATGTAGAGGAACGCAGAGAGCTCATCGAAAAAAGTCTTCGCAAACGTTTTTCCAAGCGGATCACCAGCCGCTTTGTAAAAGCGATCTCCGACTATGAACTGCTCTCCCCCGGCGATCGTGTCGCCGTCTGCATTTCCGGAGGCAAGGACTCCATGCTGATGGCCAAACTCTTCCAGGAGATCCGCCGCCGGAACAAGTTTAACTTTGAGACGGTATTTCTCTGCATGGACCCCGGCTACAGCCCGGCGACGCTTGGCATGATTCAGGAAAACGCACGTCTGCTCGGCATCCCGCTGACCATGTTTTCCTCCCGCATCTTCGATGCGGTCGACACGATCCCCCACTCACCCTGCTACATCTGTGCCCGCATGCGCAGGGGGTATCTCTACAGCAAGGCAAAGGAACTGGGCTGCAACAAGATCGCCCTCGGGCACCATTATGATGATGTCATCGAGACGACCCTCATGAGCATCCTATACAGCGGCCAGACCCAGACCATGATGCCCAAACTCCACAGCATGAATTTTGAGGGCATGGAGCTGATCCGCCCGATGTACCTCATCCGGGAGGACGACATCAAGCGCTGGCGGGACGAAAACGATCTGCATTTTATCCGCTGTGCCTGCCACTTCACAGAGACGATCGCCCACGAGGCGTCCGGAGACAGCAGTTCCAAGCGGATCGAAGCCAAGCAGCTGATCGCCCAGCTGAAGAAAACAAATGAAAACGTGGAGGGCAACATCTTCCGCAGCATGGAAAACATTCATCTGGACGCCGTCCTGGGCTATAAACAGGGCGGTGTGCGCCACAGTTTTCTGGATGACTACGACTGAAAAGGGGCTGCCGCACGGAAACGAGAGAGGGCATAAACATTCTGAAGGGAACATCCGCAGTGCCGGTACTTGGAGGAATCCTTTTTAGGATTCCGACGTAGTACCGCTGCACGAGGACAGAGCGAGAGCGTTTCCCGTAAGAATATTTATGCCCATCTTATTTTCCGTGCGGCAGCTCCTTTTTTTGGGGCATACTGCCCTTATATGCGGCTGCCTTTACAGTTCGATCTCTCCGGTGAAGACTGTGACTGCCGGTCCGGTCATGTAGACCGTATTTTCGCTGCGGTCCCACTCGATCGTCAGCTCGCCGCCGAGCAGGCGGACCTTCACCGGGCAGTCTCCATCGACTTTTCCGTTCAGTATGGCCGCAACGGCAGCTGCGCAGGCGCCGGTGCCGCAGGCAAGGGTCTCTCCTGAGCCCCTTTCCCATACCCGCATATTGAGGGTGTGTCTGTCCACGACCTCAATGAACTCTGTATTGACCCGGTCCGGGAACAGCGGGTGGCATTCGAATTTCGGGCCGAACTCCTCCAGCTTTAATGCGCGGATCCCGTCCATAAAGATCACGGCATGGGGATTGCCCATCGATACACCGGTAAAACGGTATTCTTTGTCATCTACCGTGATCGGCACATTGATCGCTGTCCGGCCTTCTGTCAGCACGGGGATCTTCTCCGGCTCGAGAATCGGCGCACCCATATTTACCCGGGCTGCCACCGCCCGGCCATTTTCGACGGTCAGATCGATGATCTTGATCCCGCTCATCGTGGCGATGGACATCCGCTCCTTTCTGACGCAGCCGCTGTCGTAGGCCAGCTTGGCCACACAGCGGATCCCGTTTCCGCACATCGCGCCTCTGGAGCCGTCCAGATTGTACATATCCATCTCGCAGTCGGCGATATCTGAGGGTTTGAGCAGGATCAGCCCGTCTGAGCCAATGCCGAAGTGGCGGTCGCTCACACGGATCGCGGCAGCTGCCGGATCCTCCACCGTCTCCTCAAAACAGTTCACATAGACATAGTCATTTCCGCAGCCCTGCATCTTGGTAAATTTCATATTTCGTATTTCCTTATTTCTGTTCGCCCTTGTCACCCTTTGTCTTCAGGCGGAAGTAGATCTGTTTCTGTCCGTTGGAATCGTTCCTGGAAGTAAACTCATAGGTTCCCAGAGACTTGATAAAGGAGGTGAATTTGTTGAAGCCAAAGTTCCGGACATCAAATTCCGGCATACGCTTGGCCAGCTGGTCACCCAGCTTTCCGGAGAAGATCCATCCATCCTCGTCAGAGAACTTTTCGATGGTTGCATTCAGAGTGTTCCTGACACGGTTCAGGTCCTTCTGCCGCTTCTTTTCCAGCTCCTTCTTCTCCTTCTGCTCCTTTTCCTTCTGTTCCTTTGTCTTTGCCGTTGACGCGGCCGTCTTCTTCTTTGAAGTCCGGCGGGTGGTGGTCTTTGCTTCCTCCGCCGCTGCTGCCGCTGCCGCCGCTTCCTCTGCCGCTGCCTCCTCGGCTGCCTCCTGCTGCCTCTGCTCGTAGAGCATGTCCAGGTATTTAAACTGGTTGCAGGCCGAAACAAAGGGCTGCGGCGTCTTGCTCTCGCCCATGCCGATGACCTGCTTGCCGTCCTCCCTCAGACGGGCGACAAGGCGGGTAAAATCGCTGTCGGAAGATACGATGCAGAACCCGTCCACCGTATTGGAATACAGGATATCCATCGCATCGATGATCATCGCCGAATCCGTCGCATTCTTTCCCGTGGTGTAGCTGTACTGCTGGATCGGTATGATCGAATTATCCAGAAGCACCGGCTTCCAGGACTTCATCCTGGTGCTGGTCCAGTCGCCGTAGATCCGCTTGTAGGTCGCGATGCCATAGTTCGCGGTCTCCTCCAATATAATCTTGATATATTTATCGGTCACATTATCTGCGTCGATCAGGATCGCAAATTTCAGTTCATTATCCATTTTTATTTCTGCTTTCTGTTTGTTTCATTCTTTTCGGCCGGTCATACGGCCGGCACACAGCCATTTCTGCGTTTCCCGGAAGGTGGGAACATCTGTGCCGTCATCTTAGTATATCATCTCCCGCCATCAGTGGAAAGAGGCCATATCTCCTTGATTTCCCCGGTCTGCGGGCAGTATAATAGGCATATGATCAGCGGCTTCCTGCCGGATGCCGGCACTCGAAAAGCTCTCTGATCTTTTTCATATCTGCTGAGGAAGAAAGGATTAACGCTATGGAAAGACATGCCTTTGCGCTCAAGATCAAGCCCGGCAAATTCAACGATTTCCGTTCCGGTCTCGGAAAGATCTGGAACGATCTGACTCATCTGATGGACGACCTGGAGTTTTCCAATTTCAGCCTGTGGCAGATCGACGACCTGGTCTTTGGCTATTATGAAGATGATATTTTTACTCCGCGTCCTTCCGCCGCCCAGAAGGAAGAATATACCCATCTGGTGGAACGCATGGGGGATACCTTTGAATGGATCTCCTCTCCCATGGAAGAGATGCGCCTGATGTACCAGGATTTCGGCATCGTCCGTCCTAACAAGGAGCTGATCCGCCATCGTGTCTTTGCCACAAAGCTGATCCCCGGTGCACAGGAAGAATACAAACGCCGCCACGACGCTCTTGTTGAGGCCCGCGGAGACAAGATCACTGTTGGTCCCGACAGCAACTTCTCCATCTGGAATGCCGGCGAATATATCTTTGGCTATGACGAGATCGACGTGACCATGGAGACTGAGCCGACAGAGGCGGACAAGGAGAGCTCCATCGCATGGGAAAAGCGCATGCTGGAGATCATGAGCTGGTTCACCGATGACGTTGACTGGATCACCGGCCTGCGCCACAGCCACATCGTCCGCATCGGCCACCACAACTAGGTCCGGCAGACCTGCTGCACAGCAGCATAAAACGTATCCGACAGCTCGCAATCCATGAAAATGAATCAGGGGCTGCCGCACCGCGAAGTATAACGTGCATAAATATTCTTTCGGGAAACGCTCCCGCTCTGTCCAAAGTGCAGCGGTACTACGTCAGACTCCTAAAAAAGGATTCCTCCAAGTACCGGCACTGCGGATGTTCCCTTCAGAATGTTTATGCACGCTTTTCTCTTCGTGGTGCGGCAGCCCCTGCTTTTATTTGTTCAGATATGTGCGGAGGGCCGCCAGCAGGATCTCCATCTCTTCTTTTGTGCCGATGGTGATCCTCAGATAATTGTCGATCCGCGGCCGGTCGAAGTACCGGACAAAGATGTGCTTCTCTCTCAGCATCTGGAAGAGCTTCTTTGCAGGGACGCTTCTGTGGGACGCGAACAGGAAATTTGTTTTGGAATCCGTGAGCGTAAAGCCAAGCTTTTCCAGTTCTTCCTTTGCCCACTCGCGGGTCTGGATGATCTTTTTACAGGTCTCCCTGAAGTATGCCTCATCCTCCATCACGGCCTTTCCCATCAGGATCGACGGCCGGTTCATTGTGTAGGAATTGACGGAGTACTTGACGTCCTGCATACAGGCGATCAGCTCACGGCTGCCGATGGCAAAACCGATCCGCATGCCGGCCATGGACCGTGATTTCGAGAAGGTCTGTACGACCAGGAGATTGTCATATTTCTCCAGAAGAGGAAGGGCGGATGCCGTTCCAAAATCCACATAGGCCTCATCTACGATGACGACCGAACCGGGATTGCTGCGGACGATTGATTCCACGGCATCCGGCTCCAGGGCGATGCCGGTGGGGGCATTGGGATTTGGGAAGATGATGCCTCCGTTTTCTGCAGAATAGTCTGCCGGCTGCAGCTTGAAATCTGCATCCAGCGGCACCTGCCGGTATGGGATCCGGAAGCAGTCAGCCCAGACCTCGTAGAAGGAATAGCTGATGTCCGGAAACAGGATCGGCTTGTCAGAATTGAAGAAGGTCATAAAGGCCATGGCGATGACATCATCTGAGCCGACGCCCACAAAGACCTGCTCCGGATCGACGCCGTAGTACGCCGCGATGGCCTTCACCAGATCACCGGCTGTGGGATCCGGATACAGACGCATCTGCTCCGTATTCATGTTTTTCAGCACCTCTGCCGCCCCAGGTGCAGGCGGGTAGGGGTTTTCATTTGTATTCAGCTTGACCATGTCCGGCCAGTTTGGCTGCTCTCCTGCCACATAGGGCACGACGCGCCTTACATTATCTCTCCAGTCGGCCATCCTTACTACCTCCATGACTGCCTGGTGTATTGCTTTGCTTCTTTTTGTCTAATGCTTTTTCCATGCGCCCGGGTAAAAGACGATCAGCATGGGCAGCAGCTCCAGGCGGCCGGCCAGCATATCGAAGATCAGGACGACCTTTGCCAGGGGATGGAAAAGGCTGAAGTTGGCGGCGGGGCCGACCATATCAAGTCCAGGACCAATGTTGTTCAGCGTCGCGCATACCGCGGTGAAATTCGTCTCGAAGGAAAATCCGTTGAAGCTGATCAACAGGATCGACAGGGCAAAAATCAGGAAATACGTGATAAAGAATACGTAAGTCGAGCGCACCGTTTTTTCCGGGATCACGTGGCCGTCCATACGCAGGTGCCGCACACTTCTGGGATGGACCAGGGTGTGAAGCTCCTCTTTGATGGATTTAAACACGATGATAACACGGCTTACCTTTACTCCGCCGCCAGTACTGCCCGCACAGGCTCCGATGACCATCAGTGCGACCAGAACCGTCTTTGAGACTGCCGGCCACTGGTTGAAATCAACCGTAGAAAAACCGGTCGTCGTGATGATGCTGGCCACCTGGAAAAAGGATGCCCGGGCGGTCTCCTCAATGGTCCGGTACATGCCGCGGAGATCCCACATGATCACCAGGCCTGCTGCAAGGACGATGAGCAGATAGGTACGCACCTCTTCCATCCGGAAGGCGTCAAGGTATTTCTTCGTCAGGATCAGATAATAAAAGCTGAAGTTTACGCCAAAAGCTGTGATAAATATCGTGATGATCCACTGCTGAAGCGGGGTGTAGGACGCGACACTGGTGTTCAGAATACCGAAGCCACCTGTGCCGGCGGAGCCAAAGGTCAGACACAGGGTATCGAACCAGTGCATGCCCGACAGCAGCAGAATGGCGATCTCCATGATCGTCATGATCAGGTAGATCCGGTAAAGGATCATTGCCGTATTCCGCACTCTGGGAACGAATTTGGACACATCCGGACCCGGGCTTTCCGCTTTCATCAGATTCATGTGAGATCCGCCGTTTCCGGAGGGGATCATCATCAGAATGAAGACCAGAACACCCATGCCGCCGATCCAGTGGGAGAAACTTCTCCAGAACAGTGACACATGGGACAGGGCTTCCACATCCGTCAGGATGGAGGATCCGGTGGTGGTAAAGCCGGAGACGATCTCAAAGAGCGCATCGATATAGAAGGGGATCTCCCCCGTCAGGACAAATGGGATGGCACCGTATGCACCCATCAGCAGCCAGGACAGTCCGACGGCGATATAGCCTTCCTTCTGATAGATCGCCATGTTCTTTGGCTTCCACATAGACATAAGACTGCCTGCTGCCAGCGCGATCAGGGCAAGGAGCAGATAGATCCAGCCCTCACTCTCCCGGTAGACCAGGGCGATCAGACAGGGCAAAAGCATCAGCATGCCCACGACACGGAACACCCATGCCAATATAAAACCTACAACTCTGTAATTCACGGCCAGATTGCCTTTCCAAAACAGTTTTTCAAATAGAATGGATTAACGAAGGATATCGTAGATCTCACTGAACCCGAGATGCGTCGTGACCACGATAACGGAGTCATTCTCCTCGAAGGTCGTCGTGCCGCGGGGGATGATCAGCCTGCCGTTCCGGACGATACCGGCGATCAGGACATTGTTCTTCATCTTCATATCCTTGAGGCAGATACCGGTGATCGTTGATCCCGGGCTGATAAGGAACTCGATGGCCTCGACCCGGTCATTCATCAGACGGTACAGCGTCTCCACATTGCTGCCGACCACATTTCTGGTCGCACGGACGTAGCGGATGATCCGCTGGGCCGTCAGCTGCTTGGGATTGATCACACTGTCCAGCTCAAGGCTCTGGATTACCTCGTTGAACTCCACATGATTCAGCTTGGTGACTACCTTCTTCTTCACCTTTTTCTGGGCATACATGGAAAGGATGGCATTGACCTCATCGATGCCTGTACAGGAGACAAAGGCATCCATGTTCTCGATCCGTTCCTCGTTGAGGACCTCCTGATCGCTGCCGTCTCCGCAGACGATGGTCGCATCCGGGAACATCTCGTTGAGTTCTTCGCAGCGCTTTCTGTTGTTCTCGATGATCTTGACATCAATACCCATGCGGAGCAGATATTCTGTCAGATAGTAGGTGAGCTCGCCGCCGCCGACGACCATGCAGCTGCTGACCCGGTTCGATTTGACACCGATGGTCCGAAACAGCCGGTCCACCTGATCCGGCATAGAAATCACGGTCAGGATATCGCCCTGCTCCACCACGTAATCGCCGTTGGGGATGGTGACCATGTTGTTCCGCTCGGCAATGCAGACCAGAACATTCATGTTGATCTGCTGTGTCAGGTCGCGAAGCGCCTTGCCGATCATCATCGAATCATTGGGAACGCGGAACCGGAGAAGATCGATCCTTTCCTTTGCAAAGGTATCGACCTCGATGGCGTTCGGATTGCGCAGCAGCCGGGCGATCTCCTGGGCTGCCTCCTGCTCGGGATTGATGATCATGGAAAGCTTGAGCTCTGTGCGGAGGAAATGCCGCTCGGTCGAGTAGATCGGATTCCGCACACGGGCAATTGTGTGGCAGTTTGCCTTCTGCTTTGCGATCACGCAGCACAGAAGATTGACTTCGTCGCTCTGGGTAACGGCGATCAGCATATCCGTATGCTCCAGATCAGCCTCCTTGAGGACGTTGTAGCTGGTGCCGTTTCCAACGATTCCCATGACGTCATAGATCGTGGAGACGTCTCGCACAAGCTCTGCATTGTGATCGATAACTGTAAGATTGTTGTCTTCTTTGGACAGCTGGGCGATCAGGGTCCTTCCGACCTTGCCGCAGCCGATGATAATGATCTGCATGTGTATCTCCTTAACGGACGTATTCACAAATTCGACAAAATATTATACCACTTATGGCTAATTATCTCAAGGCCAGAGCCATCTGCCAGGCTCCGTCATGCGCCATTTGCCAGATCCCGGCGTGATGTCATCTGCCAGGTCCGGGCTTTTCCTATGCACGGCCTCTGCTTCTCATCTCCTGCCTGCCAGGAACGCCATGCCGGTCAGTCTCTTTTCCCCTCTTCCAGAAAAGCAAACGGCTCCTGATCGTGTATAAAATGCATCAGGTGATAAGCGCAGATCAGGGCAACCTTCTCCTCCCGCAGGATCCGTGCTGCCTCTGCCCTGTCGGCAACGACCACGGAAAGCTCCTCGCTCTGCTCCAGAAAGGCATCGCTGATCTCCCCATCGGACCAGCCGTAGACCGTCGCGCAGGACTCATCCGTCAGACCTATGGTGGTGAATCTGGGTTCTTCAAACATCGGATCTGCCTCGACCGGGTGAAAGATAAGGCCTGTCTCCTCATGCATCTCCCGCACGGCCGCCGTATGGAAATCCTCTCCGGCTTCAACCAGGCCTGCCGGCATTTCGTAAACAAAATCATCGATGGGATAACGATACTGACGGATCAGGATCACCTTGTCCCGCTCTGGTCCGTAAAGGCTGTAGATAACGACCCCGTCCGGATCGTTCCGGCGCGTCGTGATCTTGAGATCCTCGATCTGTTCTGCACGGGAGGCCACATAATAATTGCTGTGATGGCCCTTGCTGTTGTGCCCCTGGACCAGATACATGTTCAGGAACCGGCCATCGGTCAGCTTCGTAATTTTTTCAATATCAGCCATACTTCTTCTCTTTCCGCCGGAAAGCCTGTGCTGCAGCCAAAATTGGTGCCTTCTATCCCTTCCCGGACTTACGTTGACAGTATACTATTTATTTTCTTCAAGTGCAAATTTCCGCAGCCGAATGGGCAGATTCAAGAACGCCTCTCCTGTCTTATCGCGCAAAAAGAAACTGCCGCCCCTGGCATAGGGTGCGGCAGCTCTGTGCGTTCTGTTTTGTTTCTTTTTCTTTGTTTATTTGGCTGTGCCTTTCAGGATCGGCGAGATGTGCTTGTAGATCACGAAGGTGATCACCACGTCGATCATGCCCTTGACAAAGGTGAAGGGTACGTTAAAGCACAGCAGGCACTGGAAGATGCTCTTCATGGACGGGATAATGGCCTGATAAGCCTGAAGGATCACATCCTCGGGCATGAAGTTGTAGTAGACCGGATACACAATAAAGTAGTTTGACGGAAGCGAGATCAGGGCCATGACCAGAGCGCCGATGAAGGCACCTGCAACGGCTCCCTTCTTTGTCCGATTCAGCCGGTAGACCATTCCCGCCGTCCCTGCGAAGACTGCGCCCAGCAAGAAGTTGGAGATCTCTCCCACACCAAAGCTCTGGGTCACCAGAACATGGAGCAGGTTCTTGATCAGCTCGACCAGAACGCCGCACAGCGGTCCCATGGCAAAGGCGCCTATCAGCGCGGGCAGATCAGACAGGTCAAATTTGATGAAGCTTGGCATCAGCATGGGGACCGGAATCTCGATCAGCATCAGCACATAGGCTGCTGCCGCCAGAAGGCCGGTCACGGCGATATACCGGATGTTGCCTGTTTTTCCCGCTGCTCTTGTGGTCATTGTTGTGTCACTCATGTTTCTCTCCTCTCCCGGGACAGAAAAATGCCCCGAATCAAAGATCCAGGGCATTGCAAAATTTAAAAACAAATTTGGTATCTTCTTTCATCCAGACTGTACTGTTGGTACCGGAGTTTCACCGGTTCGGCCTTTCGGTTCGCGGACTTTACCGCCAGTGGGGAATTGCACCCCGCCCTGAAGATCAGTTATGAAATTCTCCGGAGGAACCTTCCTCCACTGCTAATTATATTCCCCCTGACATAAATGTCAAGCATTCTCAGCTTCCGATCTCTTCTGTCGTGATAATGAATTTCACGCTTCCATCCATTCCATCCGGGATCCCGCTGTAATTTGTATAGGTAAGTTCGTCTGAGGTCAGTGCCAGCAGCCGTTCCTTTGCTTCCTCGTAATCTGTACTGATGGTCCGAAGCACATCTGTCAGAGACAGGATCGCTTCCTCCTGGTATTTTTCCATTCCATCAGACAGCTGCTCAGCACCACTTTCCAGGGCTCCGATCCCTTCGGTGACCTTGCCGCTTCCCTCCTTGAGGGCAGCTGCTCCGCCGGCCAGCTGATCCATGCCGCTGCTCAGGGTGCTATTTCCGGAAGAAAGCGCATCCGCACCCTTTTTCAGTGTGGCTGTCCCTTCGGACAGATCCAGCAGTCCACCGGCAAGCTCATTTGCGCCCGAGGTCAGGGCAGGTGCGTTTTCGTTCAGCGTCTGGCATCCTTTATACAGATCCGATGCCCCTGTTTTCAGCTCGGAGGCTCCGGTCTTCAGCGCATCCGCTCCGGCGTTCAGTTTTTCAGAATTGCCATCCAGCTTATCTGCTCCGTCCTTCAGCTGACCGATGCCCGCTGACAGATCCAGGAGTCCGCCGGCAAGCGTTTTTGCGCCTTCCTTCAGGGCCGGAGAATTGGCTTCCAGAGCTGCTGCTCCTTCCTGGAGCGTGGATACACCGCCGGTCACCGCTGCTGTGCCGGCTTTGAGGTCCGCACCCGCACCAACAAGCTTGTCAGCACCATCCTTCAGGGCTGTACCTCCCTGGCTGAGAGATTCCATTCCTTCTGTCAGACTGCCGATGCCTTCTTCTGCTGATGTGCTCAGTGTCCTGGCTCCTTTGCTCAGTTCTCCTGTGTTCTGGGAGAGCCCGCTTCTGTATCCGGAAATACCCTGGGCAAGAGCTGCCATCTGACTGCTCAGCGCAGAGGTGCCATCCTTTAGCTGTTTCAGGGCTTCGCCTGGATCCGCTTTTGCACTGCCGGTCTGATCCGGAGCCTTGATCTGTCCTTCGATCGTCTCCAGGCTGCCGCTGATACCGGACAGGCTGGCATTCAGGCTGCTGAAGGTGTCTGCCAGGCTCAGCCCGGAAAATGCCTCAGATCCTACATTGACGGCAGATGCATCCACACTCACGGAAACATTTA
This sequence comes from Eubacterium sp. UBA3782, assembly GCA_002368795.1. Lineage (GTDB taxonomy): Bacteria > Bacillota > Clostridia > Lachnospirales > Lachnospiraceae > Bilifractor. Next base: position 36,975 of record DFFG01000003.1, on the reverse strand, counting down.
CGCTCGGATCTCCAAAACTGCCCTGCAGGCTGTTCAGACCGCTTACCGCACTGTCAAGGGCAGCGATGGCACTGTCGTTTTTGCCATCGGTGTTATCTGCTGCCAGCGCATCTCTCTGCGCCTGAAGGCTGCTGATCTGCTGGCTGACTGCACTTTGTGCTGCTGCATATTTCTCAGATACGGCTGAAGTGGCGGCAGCAGAAGCTGCGCTGCCTGCGGCAGTGCTATATGCACCGGATACGGCATTCTGAGCTGCTGAAGTAGCCGCCTGGGCTGCTGCTGTGCGGATCTGGGCTTCCATCGCCGCCTGCTGTCCTGCCAGACTTTTCTGCAGTCCCTGTACGGCGCCTTTTGCCTGACCTATGGACGTCTTCAGCGTCTCCAGGCTGCCGGTCCCGGTTTCCGTGCTTTCAATGGTACCGACCAATGCTTCGGCTCCGGCATCCAGTGATGCGGCAGCCTCTGCAAGCTTTGAAGCGCTATCCTCGATGGCAGACAGACTTCCTTCGTCGGAGGATACCTCCTTGTCCAGCGCTTCCATGCCAGCAGCCAGGCCATCCAGTCCCTCGACCAGCGTCTGCAGCTTTTCTCCGGTATCTGCGCCGGTCAGCTGGCTGATCCCGTCCACATAGGTATGTATGCCGTCCGCCAGACTGTCCACACCGGCGGAATAGTTTTCGATGCCCTCCGACAGGCCTGCGGCGCCCGTGCTCAGGGATTTGGCGCCTGCAGATAGCGACGATACACCATCCGTGTAAGCCGTGATTCCGGACGACAGATCTGCGGCACCCTTCCCGGCATTATCGGCACCTTCCTTCAGGGTTCCGGTTCCCCCGGCAAGTTCTGCCACGCCTCCTGTGTAGGCATGGATCCCTTCGGCCAGTGTCTCTGCCCCTTCTGCTGCAGAGGCTGTTCCATCCTTCACCTTCTCCGCACCTGCCTGGATCTTCTGTGTACCATCGGTATAATCCTTTACACCTCCGGCCAGGGACTTCGCGCCTTTCCGGGCTGTTTTGGCACCGGTATTCAGCTCTTCTGCTCCCTTGCTCAGACGCTCCGCTCCATCTGCGGCAGCCCCGGCGCCATCGGCAGCCGTATCGATCCCGTTTTTCAGCGTCCCGATCCCGCTGTCGAGCTCACCATATTTGTCTTTCAGTGTCCTGGTACCCTCCAGAAGCTCTCCGCTTCCATCTACCAGCTGGCGGGTCGCCGTCTCAAGCTCGTCTATGCCTTTGGACAGGTCCTCCAGGCTGTCTTCGTCGGAAAGATCCAGATCATTGAACAGGTCGGATACCGCCACCGTTATGGTCTGTCCCATGGAAAAATCCTTCACATCCGCAGTAATCTTCACCGTATCCGTGAGTCCTTCTCCGGACAGAAGGCGGCTGATCTCTTTCATGCTGCCGTCTTTGCTTTCTTTCTCTGTTTCCTTTGCAAGTTTTCCGGCCGTCTCCTCCAGGTTCAGGGATTCCCGAAGTCCCGGCACTCCGAAGGCCAGAGCGATCTGACGGCTGCCGTCATCAATGACCTTGCCGTTATCGACCGTTACATTGGAGAAAACATCATCGGGAAGCAGCATCCCGGTCATCATGACAAAGAGACTCTTCATATCCTCTGTGCGGCTGCCGATCTTCATCTGTTTCCCGGTATTGTTGGCGTAGTGGATCTCAATGGTCAGTCTGCCGCTTTTTCCTGCCAGCTCTTCTGCCGTGATCTCCTGTCCGTCCAGATAATACTTCAGGCTTACGCCCACCGGCAGGCTGTTGTCTGAGGTTCCTTCATAATAAATATCCTTCCCGTCTGCCGACCAGGTCATGGAGGCTTCCGGACCGCTGAAGGTCTCATCTCCCTTTGTGTTCTCAATGTCCGAGAGCGAGGACTGATCTTTGATTTCCTTCAGTCCCCCGTCATTGACCAGATGATCGGAAACAATGATGTCCCTGGCTTCCCCGGCCGGGTCGGCAACCACATATACCGTCTCGTCCTTGTGCACATCTTCCTTTGTCTCAGCAGCCATTGCCGGAGCTGCCGGCAGCAGTCCCAGAAAAGCAGCCATCGAGACCGCCAGTGCCGCATTTGCATGGCTTTGTATGCCGGAATTTCTGTTGCTTTTATTCATGATGCTTCGCCTCTTTCTTCTATCATTTCCACTCTGTCTTTTTTCTTTTTCCTTCCCAAAAAGTCTGCCGATGTCCTGCAGATCAACCAGTCAAAGATCAAAAACATACCCGGCAGAACAAGAATAACGACTACCATACTGATCAGTGCTCCACGGGCAAGGAGCAGACAGATCGAGCGGATCACATCGATCTCAGAATATACTGCCACGCCAAAGGTTGCGGCAAAGAAGGCCGCGCCGCTGGTGATGATCGACGGCATGCAGGTCCGATGCATGATCTGTACGGCATCTGCTTTGTCCAGTCCCCGCTGTCTCTCCTTCTGGTACCGGGTGGTCATCAGGATCGCATAGTCCACAGTCGATCCCAGCTGTACCGTACCCAGGATAATGCTGGCCACGAAGGGAAGCTTGGTCCCCATATAATACGGAATCGCCAGATTGACCATAATGGCAAACTCAATTGCCGTCTCCAGGAGTACCGGAAGGCTGATCGACCGGAACAGCAGAAGAATGATCACAAAGATGATTCCGATGGAGATCGTATTTACGTGCATAAAATCCACATCGGTGATCTCCATCAGATTCTTTGTCAGAGGAGCCTCTCCGATCAGCACTGCACCATCGTCATAGCGGTCCATGACCGCGTTGATCTCATCGATCTGGGCATTTACCTCTTCTGATCCGTCATAATATCCTGTGCTGATAAAGGCAAGCTCATGCTCGCCGCTCTGCAGCATGCTCTTTACGTTTTCCGGAATGACTTCCTCCGGTACGCTCGTGCCTATCAGGGAGTTCAGGCCCAGGCACCAGGTCACGCCGTCCACCTGGCTGATCTCATCGAGCATTGCCTTCTTGTCCTTTGCCGGAAGGTCTGCGTCCATCAGGATCATATGGATGGTCGTGCTTCCAAAATCCTCCTCCGTCTTCCGGATCGCGATCTTGGACGGAAGCGACTCCGGAAGAGACGCCGCCATATCATAATAGACCTCCAGATGATTCTGTCCCCATAGGGCCGGGATAAACAGGATGACAAAAAGCAGGATCCACAGCCGGCTGTGGGAAGTAATAAAATCGGACAGCTTCTGCAGATCCCCCAGAAGCGGCCGGTGTGTCGTTTTTTCAATGGCCCGCTCAAACAGCAGGATCAGTGCAGGAAGGATCGTCAGACAGCAGATCACGCCGAAAATAACGCCCTTTGCCATAACGATGCCCATATCAAGCCCCAGGGTAAATGTCATAAAGCAAAGTGCAATAAACCCGGCGATCGTTGTGACCGAACTTCCCACAACAGACCGGAAGGTGCTGGCGATCGCATGTCCCATCGCCCGTTCACTGTCCTCCGGATACTTTTCCTTGTATTCCCGGTAGCTGCCCAGAAGGAAAATAGAATAATCCATCGTGACGCCCAGCTGCAGAACAGCTGCTACTGCCTTGGTAATATAGGAGATCTCCCCAAACATAAAGTTCGTCCCAAGGTTATAGATGATCGCAAACCCAATGTCTGCGAGGAACAGGAACGGAACCAGAAAGGAATCGCAGAGCAGCTGCATCACGACCAGCGAAAGAAGCACGGCGATGGTAACGTAGATCGGTACCTCCCGGTCAGCCAGATCTCTCAGATCACTCAGGATCGCCGTCATGCCTCCCACATAGCAGTCCTCATCGCAGATGCCGCGTATTTCAGCAATCGTGTCCATCGAAGCGTCCGAAGAGGTGCCTTCATCCAGGAGAACGAGCATCATCGTTGCGTCCCCGTGGAAAAACTTTTCTCTCAGGTCGGCAGGCAGCATCTCCACCGGAAGGCTGATATCCGCAGCATCGTCGTACCAAAGGACATCCTTTACGTGCTCCAGATCCTCGAGGTCCGCCTCCAGTTCTGCCACATCCTTCAGCGCCTTGTTCTCCACTACGATCATGGAAAAGGCACCCATGCCATACTCGTCAATGATCGTCTGCTGCCCGCTCACCGTCTCAATACTCTCCGGCAGGTAGGTCAGCAGATCGTAATTTGTCCGCATATGCACCATACCCCAGACCGAAGGCAGCAGAAGAAAGATCCCGATGGCCAGGATCAGTATCCTGTGCCGTGCGATCCATTTCCCAGTCTGTATCACATCTATCATCTCCTGATTCATCTTGAAATTTTGTGAAAAGAATAGTCCAAAAATGACCAATGGTCAATTATCACTTTTCACAAATCTTGTGCCTTTCAAAAATGAATTTTGGTCATTTTTTAACCTTCGCTTTTGTACACAAAAAGGCGGGATCCGAAGATCCCGCCTGCAATGGCTATTGATTCTGTTTGTCTTCTCCTGCCACAGCAGGAAATGACCATTTTAAATTAAAGCAGTCCGCCAAAGGCGATGAACAGCGGTGCGAAGACCAGAGAAACGACGGTCATCAGCTTGATCAGGATGTTGATCGACGGACCAGAGGTATCCTTGAAGGGATCGCCGACTGTATCGCCGACAACGGCTGCATGATGGGCCTCGCTGCCCTTTCCGCCGTGATGGCCGGTCTCGATATACTTCTTCGCATTGTCCCAGGCACCGCCTGCGTTGGACATGAAGATCGCCAGAAGAACACCAGTGACCAGAGAGCCTGCAAGCATACCGCCAAGAGCGTCGGTGCCAAGGATGATGCCGACAACGATCGGAGCTGCTGCTGCGATAACGCCGGGAACAATCATCTCGTGCAGAGCTGCAACTGTGGAGATACCTACGCAGCTCTTGTAATCCGGACGGCTGGTGCCTGCCAGGATGCCGCTGTCCTCATGGAACTGACGGCGAACCTCCTCGATCATCTTGTAGGCAGCCTTGGAAACAGACTCCATAGTGATCGCGGAGAACAGGAACGGAAGCATACCACCGATAAAGAGACCGATGATAACTCTGGGATCCAGAATATCGATGGACTCCAGCTTGACAGCCTGTGCGTAGGAAACGAACAGAGCCAGAGCGGTCAGAGCCGCAGAGCCGATGGCAAAGCCCTTGCCGATGGCAGCTGTGGTATTTCCGACAGAGTCAAGGGTATCGGTGATCTCACGGACGCTCTCATCCAGACCGGACATCTCAGCGATACCGCCGGCATTATCGGCGATCGGGCCGTATGCGTCGACAGCGATAGTGCTTCCGGTGGTTGCCAGCATACCGACGGCTGCCAGAGCGATGCCGAACAGGCCTGCTGCACGATAGGCAGCGAAGATGCCGACTGCGATGCAGACGATCGGGATAACGGTGGAACGCATACCAACGGCCAGGCCGGTGATGATGTTCGTACCTGCTCCGGTCTCAGATTGCTGAGCAATACGCTTTACAGATGCATATTTATCGGAGGTGTACATCTCGGTGATCTGACCGATCACAAAGCCGACGGCCAGGCCGAAGATAACGGCAACTGCCGGCATGACAGTTCCGAGCATCATAATGCTGAGGACGATGGATGCGATGATCACGATGACATACGCAACATAGCTGCCCATGTTCAGGGCTTTCTGGGGATTGCCGCCCTCGGTTCCCCGGACAAAGAAGGTACCGATCATGGATGCAACGATGCCGACTGCAGCCAGAGCCAGTGCATACATAGCGCCGCTCTGCTCATAGGCAACGATGCCCAGGGTGATCGCAGAAACGATGGCACCGACATAGGACTCGAACAGGTCTGCGCCCATACCGGCAACGTCACCGACATTGTCGCCGACGTTATCAGCGATAACGGCCGGGTTTCTCGGGTCATCCTCGGGGATGTTGTTCTCGACCTTGCCGACAAGGTCAGCGCCGACATCGGCTGCCTTGGTATAAATACCGCCGCCGACACGGGAGAACAGAGCAACAGAGGAAGCGCCAAGGCTGTAGCCAAAGAGCACGTCCGCATTGCCGGTGATAAAGTAGATCGCGCTTACGCCGAGAAGGCCAAGACCAACGACGCAGAAGCCCATGACTGCTCCGCCGTGGTAGGCAACGGAGAGTGCTGCGGCCATACCGGAAGTTCTAGCTGCGTTAGACGTTCTGACATTGGCCTGGGTCGCTACGCTCATGCCAAAGTATCCGGCCAGCGTAGAGAATACTGCACCGACGACGAAGCAGATCGCTGTAACCCAGTTTCTAAGGCCTACACCGATCACGATGAACAGGACGACAACGAAGATGACCAGGACCTTGTACTCAGACATAAGGAAAGCCTGGGCGCCCTCATGGATCGCCTCAGAGATCTCCCGCATCCTGTCCGTTCCAACTTCTGCCTTCCTGACGGATGATGCCATGATCGCCGCAAATACAAGGGCGATGATGGCGATCACGGGGATAATGGCTGTCATTTTTTAATACCTCCCTGATTGACATTTGCTTATCCTTGTCATTATAATTCATCTTCCTGCCATTCACAACGGAAAAACATGGTTTTTGGATAAAAAAGACCCAGATTTGTGCGTTTGCGTCAAAATAAATGCATTCTTCCGGCGAAATACGGAGCGGTTTTCGTCATTTGGCGCAGCACCTTTTTTCTGTCTTTGTGGTTTTTAATTTTCATCATGTGGTTTTTTAATTTTCGCCCTCTAAATCCTCCCTTTTGGGACAGATCAAGCCCGCAATTTTTTCGTTTTTCGTACCGCGGGGTTTCATCTTCCTCCCTGCAGTTTCTCCTCTTCTTCTTGCATTTTTCGTGACAATGGCAGAATATAGAAACTATACAGAGCCTTTGTCCTGGCGTTCCTGCCGCGACGCGCTCGGTGCGTAAGCACCTTCTGCTGTGCGCATCTGCGATCCGCCGGATGGGCTCTCACAATAAGGAGAGCATGCCGGGACCGGACGGAAGAATGACAATCCGGATCAAATCATAAAGGTAGATTTCATGGGAAAAGTAGAGATCAACAAACAAAACAAAAGGTCCTCCCTGCTGCGCAGCGCCTATGAGCTGTTCACTGACCGGGGATTCGCCAAAACAACGATCGCGGACATTGCCCAGCGCTCCGGGCTGGCCAAGGGGACCTTCTACCTGTATTTCAAAGATAAATATGACCTGCGGGACGAACTGGTCGCCCGTAAGTCTGCCCAGCTGCTGCTGGAAGCCCATCAGTCCATCCAGAACGCAAAAGGGGCGATCCCGGACACGCTTGAGGCGTATCTGACCGCCATGATCGACTATATCCTAAGTTCTCTGCAGGAAAACCATATGCTGCTTCGCTTCATCAGCAAAAACCTGTCCTGGGGCTTTTTCCGCCGTGCAGTAAAAACAGAAGGCAAGGCAGAGTATGCAGATCTCTCCGAGTTCTACCAGCTCTACCTCTCCCTGCTTGACTCCTCTCCCGATCTGGAATGCAGCGATCCGGAGATCCTCCTTTTCATGATCATCGAGCTGGTCAATTCCACCTGCTACAGCTGTATCCTTTATGAGACGCCTGCCCCGCTGGAAGAGTATCTGCCCCATCTGCACAGAGCGATCCACCAGCTGCTTGAAGGCTATGCTAAGCCTTCCAGCTCCCGTCAGGATTGAAATACAGGGACAGATCCAGGGGCCTGCCATCCAGCGCAGCCGACACGAGCCCGTCTTTTCCGTCATACACGAGCTTCAGGGAAAAGAAAGGCGCCCCTTCATGCAGAAGTTTGAAAAAGATCTTGTCCCCTGCCCAGATGTTCAGGCTCATGATCTTGTCGATGTCGACCCACTCGAGCTGGCCCTCGTCGCAGGAAATGGGTTCCCCTTCAAAGCCATCGGCATCAAACAGGTGCATATATTCCGTTACACCGTTTCCTGAGATAAAGGTCACGATGCCGCGGAACTTCCAGGAGGTCAGCGTATAGCCGGTCTCCTCCTTCACCTCACGGAGCAGACATTCCTCCGGACTCTCATCCGCCTCAAAATGTCCGCCGATCCCGATCCATTTATCATGATTCACATCATTTTTCTTCACAGTCCGGTGAAGCATCAGATATTTTCCGTCTTTTCTCAGATGACACAGTGTGCTTAAAGCTGCCATTGTCAGGGCCTCCCGTTTCCTGTCAGATGTTCGTAGCTGTATTTGGTTCCCTCTGCCACAGGGGCAAGAGCCGAAAGCAGGTCAACCATCCCCTCTTCTCCCTGAACTGTGCCGCGAATGTGGACCGACGGTCCAAGGAAGGATACATACCCGCCTGCCGTGTAGTAGGTGTAGGTCCAGTCAGGAACAAAATTCTCTATCTCAGCCGTCGTGCGGCCATACATGTAGTGGCGGATCCGGTCCCAGAATTCCTCATCGGCGGCTGCCTGCATCAGGATATCCGCCCCGTACTGTTCGGTATCGATCTCCGGATCCCGGTCATCCCAGGTGGGATCCGTCTCGTACCATTCCCCATCCAGGCACACCAGATTCCAGGAATGCGGAAGCAGGCCGTCTGTCTCATTGCCCGCATAGCCGCCCACCCGGACTGCATCGATCCCCGCTTGCTGCAGCAGGTACTGGTAGGCATAGGAATAGCCATCACACACGGCTTTGTTCGCCTGGCCCCGGCTGTTTTCCACCAGTGCGCCGTAGGCAGAATATCCGTAATCATAGCTCTGATCCGAAGCATAGATGGCCGCCAGTTCATCGTCATAGCTGACCAGCTCGATCAGGCGGTCGTGGATCTCAAGAGCGATGTAAGGCTTACTCTGGGTCATGTCGATCCCGGCCAGAAAACTGTCCGCCGCCGCGTTGAAGGCGGTCATTTCCTCCTCATACCGCTCATAGACAGCACTCAGCCCGACCGCCACGGTATAATAGCCGTCCTCAGGTTCCGCTCCCGCGTAATAGAATTTGAAATTCCCGCCGTTCTGCCGGAACCAGAACAGCTCCGGATGATCATAGATCAGCGCTTCATAGGCGATGGTCAGTTCCTGCATAAAGGCATTCGAGGAGGGATCTTCCGTGACATGGACGGTCTTGTGATACTCCGTCGAGGTGGGATCCATGGCCACTGCATGGAGCGCATCGTACAGCTGCTGTTCTTCTTCGGCCAGCTGGGTGTAATAGTAAAACAGCCCGGCCCCGTTGATGAACAGGGATTCCTTTTCGGAAAGATGGTCTGTGAAGGCGCTGTCAGCTGCAGGCTCAAGCGAGATACCTGTCCCCGGTTCAGTTGGAAGCACATCCTGCGTCCCAGGGGCCGCTCCTTCCTGCTGCTCTTTTGTCCCGGCGCCAGTCTGCACCTCAGACACCGCCACAAGCTTTGTATCCTCGTAAAGGTTCGGAGTATTAAGCCCGCAGGCTGCAAGCATGACGGCAGACATCAGGATGCCCAGCGTCCATATCTGTATTCTTCTGCCCTTCCTGTTTTGCATCATTCCCCTGCCTTCATCCTGATCTTCCGCCAGACTGCTGTTTTCCCACTTTTCCGTAATTGTAGCACAGACGGCAGTCTCATGCAAAAACCGTTGTCCGGCATCCGGCAAAATATGCTATGATAAGAGAACACAGCCGGCCTGTATGACATACACTTCTGCGCCGGTATGCATGAGATAGAATAGACCGCAAAGGAGAAAACGCTATGGGAACACCCTCACCCTCTGCCTGCATCGAGATCAAAGATGGCACACATGTCGCCAAGGTTGTCCTGATGCCCGGCGATCCGCTCCGCGCGAAATTTGTCGCGGACAATTATCTGGAAAATGTTGTATGCTTTAACGACGTCCGCAATATGCTTGGCTACACCGGCACCTACCAGGGGACCGAGGTATCCGTCATGGGAAGCGGAATGGGCGTGCCCTCCATGGTGCTTTACGCGCACGAGCTCTTCACCTTCTTCGGTGTTGAGGCCATCATCCGTATAGGCAGCGCCGGCGCCATCGCCGACGAGGTAAAGGTCAGAGATGTGCTCCTTGCCATGTCCGCCTCCACAAATTCTGCGGTACCCTCCCGCTATGGTCTGCCCGGACAGATCGCGCCGACAGCCGACTGGGGCATGCTGCGGACAGCTGCCGGAATCGCAGACGAGATGGGCGTTCACACCTCCGTCGGCAGCGTATACACCTCGGATTTCTTCTATTATCCGGATCCTGAGGTCAACCGCAAGGTCAAGGAAGCCGGCCTTCTGGCTGTGGAGATGGAAACCGCAGGCCTGTATGCTGAGGCCATGTATGCCCACAAAAAAGCCCTGAGCATCCTGTCGATCTCTGACCATATCTTTACCGGTGACCACCTCTCTCCGGCAGAGATCCGGACCTCCTTCCACGAGATGATGGAGATCGCACTGAAGACAGCTGTCACTGCTGTATAAACAAAACTGCAGCTGGCCTGTCAAACCGCAGGCCTGCTGTTTGCTTTAATGTCTTCCTAAGATTGCCGGACAGCACCTGCTCCCTGGAAGGCATTACGCAAACGGCTTCGGCCCTGTCGGGCCTGCAGAATGTTTGCTTTAATGTCTTCCAGGGAGCAGGTGCTTTCTTGGCTAACCGATTACATCTCTCGTCCCCAAAACAAAGAACCGGAGACTGTCAGGTCCTGGTGCAGCATGCATTCCGACCTGTCTCCGGTTCTTTTTTTGTTTCGATCTGCTCTTAGCTCTGCTGAAGAATCAACTGCAGTCCGAGGAAAGTCCGGCTGCCGCCGCGCGGCATAGCTCCTCATAGACCGCCATGGTCTCGGGGGTATGCCGGCTGGAGTCCAGAACGACCTGTCCCTTCTTCCCGGTCCCGGGTTTTTTAAGCCCCCTCTTTTTCAGCTGTCTGTGCAGCTCTCTCGCTGTTCCCTTTGCCCCGTCATACAGGGGGATATCCCCCATGATCTCCCGGATCTGCTTGCGGACGAATGGATAATGGGTACATCCCAGCACAACGCCATCCACCTTTCCAATATATGGACCAAGAAGTCCGCGGAGCAGTCTTTTAAGATCCTCTCCATCCAGATCTCCCTTTTCGATCCGTGCGGCCAGTCCGCTGCACTCCAGCGGAATAAACTCCGCCTGATTTTCCAGCCGGTGGGACAGCTCATGATATTTTTCCAGCTTCAGCGTAATTGCTGTTGCCATGACCAGGATCCTGCCGTGGTCCATCCCCTCTGCCGCCGGCTTGAGTGCCGGCTCGATCCCGATGACCGGCATGTGGGTGCTGTAGCGCTCCCGGATCTGCTTTACCGCGGCGCTTGTAGCCGTGTTGCATGCGATCACGAGTGCCTTTACGCCGTTTTCCGCCATCCTTTCGGCTGCACGGAGCGTCAGTTCTCTGACTTCATCGATCGTTTTTTCGCCATAGGGGGCGTTTGCGGAGTCTCCGAAGAAATAGAAATCTTCCTCCGGGAGCTCCCGGATCAGCTCGCCAAGCACGCTGATCCCGCCGACTCCGGAGTCAAAGACTCCGATATAATCCTTATACTGCTGTATGGTTTCCGTTTCCGGTGTCATTATCTGCCATCTCCCTGCGCCTTTTAGTTTCCGTATCCGGCGCGGTTATCCGTTTTGTTCCGCTTCCTTTTCTGCCTTCTCAGCTTCGGTCATCCTGGTTTCCAGCGGATTGCCGTCTGAGTAATAGACGACAACAGGCATGCCCTTTTCCACATAGCCGTAGATCGTCTTTGCTGCCTCCAGGGGCAGATTCAGACAGCCGTGGGAGCCGTCGGTCATATAGATGTCACCGCCAAAGGCACTCCGCCAGGTCGCATCGTGCAGACCGATGCCCGTGCGGGTAAAGGGCATCCAGTAATTTACCCTGGTCATGTACTCATAAACGCCATCGCCATAGCTGTTGCCGACAAGGACAGCATTTTCCTGCTTGGACATCAGCGGGTAGACGCCCTCCGGCGTATATTTTGCGTCGACCATATCGCCGGAGACCAGGTCCGAGTCATAGACCATCTTGCCATCAATATACAGCCAGACATGCTGTGCTGTCAGATCTGCCTCCACATAATTCGGTCCGACGCCGTCGTGATCATCCTTCTTTGCCACCTCGGTAGAAAGGTAGAAGGGCTCGCGCTCGACGGGCTCCTCCGATTCCAGATCTGCAGGCAGCTGGTAGTGCTCGGAAGCCGTATCGATCTCCCAGCCATAATAATCATTGCCGATAATCGTTACTGTCCCGGCCTCAGTCGTGGTAAAGGTCCGGTCACGATCGATGGTATTGACATCTTTCTCCAGGTCTTCGATAAAGCTGTCGATCTTCTCCTGCCAGAGCGTCTCGTCCCTGTAGTAATTCCCCTCGTCGTCGACCGCCAGCCAGTCTTTCATCGTGCTGCCGTCCAGCACCCTTTTGCCCTCCGGCAGGTCAAGCGTAACATGCGCTGTCAGCAGCTCGTTCAGCTGCTCTTCCTCCCGGTTCAGCTTTTCGTCATCTGCATAGACCTTCGGAGCGGCATAGGCACCGTCAATCTTTTCAATATCCAGCGTTTCGGTGCCGTTGTCGACCGCGTCACAGACTGCTGTAAAGACCTTTTCTGTATCTAGTGTGGTTCCCTGCACCTCAGGCGTGATGATGTACTTCTGCCCGTCCCATGTCAGCGCCGCATCCTCCGGCGCCTCCATACCGGACTTCTGGCATTCCTGCAGACCCTCCAGCGCCGCTTTGGCCGTCTCCCGGTCAAATGATACGGCTTTCTGTACGGTCACACCATCCTTCTTTTCACTGTTTGCAAACAGCCACAGCATCCCGTTCTGGCTGTCCATCATCTCCCCGACCGACCCGTCGGAGACATAGGCGTACCCAAGGTCGGAAGCCGTGAGGACCTCCCGGTCGCCGCCGCGGAAGGTAAGCGCGAGGGCATAGTCCTCGGTCTCATTCCGGATCAGCGTCTCAACCTCCTCTGCTGTCATGCCGGAAACATCGATTCCGTTGATTATCGTACCTTCAAAAAAATGCGTATCGTAAAAGACCGCATGCCTGTGGTAGGCGGCGATTCCCGCAGCCGCGGCGATGACCGCCGCACCGGCCACGGTGGCCGCTATGATCTTTGCAGGCGTCCACCATTCCCGCCGGAGAAAAGCCTTCCTGTCGGCGGCTTTTTCGCCGCCCCCGCCGGCAGCAGGCGCAAAAACATCTCTCATTGGGAACCACTCCGGCATCCGGAGGCCGGATGTTTTTTCCTCTGTCTCATTTCCGGAAGGAGCCTTGCTGTCTGCCGGACCGCCTTCCGAAGACGCCTGCACAATCGCATTCTCCGCAGCTCCGCCATCCTTTTCTTCGATGGTGCCGTCTGATACGGCAGAACTGTCCTCTGCCGCAGCCTGTCCCTCTTCCGGCTCTTCGATGGGAAGGATCTCCTTTAACCCGTTGTCCTCAGCTGGAAACCCGTTTTCCCTGTTTTCTTTCATTTATATTCCCCTTATAAACCCCTAAAAAACCGCTGATAAAGGCCAGAAATATCTGGTATTCCTGAGCTTTCTCCCATCATACTACATCTTGTAGATGAATTCCAGCAATACACATATATTTGTTTGCCGGAAGGCGGTCGTCATTTCCCTGGAACCTGTCAGTCCATCTTCGCCACGGCCCCCACCGGGCAGATCTCTGCACAGCTTCCGCAGTGCACACATTTTTCCTGATCGATCACGCAGGGATGCTTCAGCACATCGATGCAGTGCTCGGGACATGCACTCAGGCATTTCCCGCATACGATGCAGCTGGATGAAATGACATAATCAAATTCATATTCCATTGCGCTTCTCCCTATAAGCCTTTTCTTATGCTGTCCTTTCCGAATCTGCTTCCGGCATCCTCCAGCATTTTCTGCAGCCGCGCCGCCTTCTCTCTCTTTTGGGCAGCCTTATGTTCCTGTTCCTGCCTTCGGGCAGCTTCCTCAGCCTCGCGGGTCCTGCGCGCTGCTTCTGCTGCTTCCCGGACGCGTGCCTCCTCTGCCCTGCGGGCAGCTTCTCTGGCCAGCTCCTGTTCTCTCTCCTGGTTCTGTACCGCCCAGTCAAATAGGCTGACCTGCTCATAGCTCCCGTCGTCCAGCGAGGATCCGCCTACACCGATCAGCCGCAGAGCATGCCCCCTCGCAAAGAGACCATCCTCTCCATCGGTCAGCTCGTGCAGGAGCAAAAGCGCTGTCTGGCAGATCGTATCTGCATCATTGGTCGAATTTCTAAGTCTGGTCTGCCGGGAATGCCGGCGGAACAGCTCGGTCTTTACACTGATGGTGATGGTAAAAGCCTTGACCTGGTCCCTCTTCATCCGGTCCGCGACCTTCTCCGAAAGGCGCCGGACGATGGGGATGGCCATCGTTTCAAAATTCTCCCCGGTGATATCCTCCGAAGTGGTCGTCTCATTGGAATAGCTCTTGGCCGGCTCGTCCTCATCCGTAACCGTCGTCCGGCTGATCCCGTTGGCACTCATATGGATATAGTCGCCGGCCTTGTCTCCGATCAGGGAACGGAGCAGCTCCGGATCGCTGTGGGCGGCATCGCCGATCGTCCGGATGCCGACCCGGCTGAGCTTTTCACTGGTCGCGCCGCCGCAGCCGTGCAATTCGCGGAGCGGCAGAGGCCACATCTTGTCCGGAACCTCCTCCGGATAAAGGGTGTGGGTCCGGTCCGGTTTCTGGAAATCGCTGGCCATCTTGGCCAGCAGCCGGTTGCTGGATATTCCCACATTGACGGTAAAACCCAGGGTATCCCGGATCTCATCCCGGATCCTGCCGGCGATCTCGATTGCCCTGGCCCTCTGCCGCACCTCTGTTTCCCCAGGTGTTTCCCCGGAAAGAGACGCATCGAGGCAGACAGCTTCCGTCATGTCCATGTAGGCCTCATCGATAGAGACCTGCTCGATGGTTTCTGCATACTTGTGCAGGATCGCGATAAACTGCCGTGAAAATCTGCGGTAGGTCTGGAAATCAGAAGGAACCAGCACCAGCTGCGGACATTTCTGCAGCGCCTTGACCACCGGCTCACCGGTCTGGATCTTATACTTTTTTGCAGGGATCGACTTGGCTGTGATTACGCCGTGCCGTGTCTTCACATCTCCGCCCACCGCCGAAGGGATCGTCCGCAGGTCGACTGCGGTAGGGTCCTCCTCCAGGCGTTTGACCGCACTCCAGGAGAGGAATGCGGAATTGACGTCCACATGGAAAATACAATGTTCCATTGCCTCTCTCCTTTCTCCGGTCCTTGTCATCCTGTCATCGGCTTCTTTGGCAGTTCTATCCGGAATCCTCGTGTGACCCGGCTGCTTTGCCTGTCCGCACGCTCCGGACATCCCCTGCTCTATATTTTTTCGTCTGGAATCTCCGGCACTTAGGCTATGATCTCCAGCATCCGCAGCAGCTCGTCCTCATAAGCGCCGGTCACATCCTCCATATGCCCGGCATGCATCAGATTTGTTTCCGCGCCGCAGGGCTCGTCCCCGTCGGCAAACTCCCAGATATGATACTCCAGTCCCCGGAGGATAAAATCGATGCTGGCGCAGCCATCCTCCTCCGTATAACTAAATGTAATATTCTTTTCCTTTAAAAATGCCTGTACGCGGGGAAGTCTCATCTTGTCCGTCCCATCCTTTTTCTGTTTTTATATTTCATCCGTCTGTTTAAAGCGGTTTTAGCTTTACGCGGAAGGTAATGCTCCGCTCTGTTGGCATATCGTCAAATTTGATGCGGTAGGCCATCCGCTCATTATCCACGGCCATGACCGTGCCGTCGCCAAATACGGCATGCCGGACCCGCTGCCCCTCGGCAAAGACCTCTCTGCCGGCATCGGCCCGCATCAGCCGCTCTGTCAGCCGGATGTATTCTCTGGTCTCCCGGATCAGCCCCTCCTCCGGCGCGCCGAGGATGACCAGGCAGTCCGGATCGATATCCAGGATAAATCTGGAGGGATAGCGGGGAGACCCGTCAAAATTCCTGCCGGCTGCCTCAGAGAGAAACAGCTGACGCTCTGCCCTGGTCACGGCAACAAAAGCCAGCCTGCGCTCCTCCTCCATGGCCTCGATGGTGGAAGTCTTCCGGGAGGGGAAGATCCCCTCATTCATCTCACAGAGAAACACATAGGGAAATTCCAGTCCCTTTGCGCTGTGGACCGTCATCATCTTTACCTTGTCGGAGCGGTCTTCCAGATCGGTATTGGTAAACAGGGCGACGTGCTTCAGATAATCCTCAAGGACAGCCTCCTCGCCGCAGGTCGTCTCGTATTCATAGACCGCCTGCTTGAGCTCGGCCAGATTGTCCAGCCGCTCCTGGCTGCCCTCGGTCCGCAGCATCTGTTCATACCCGCTCTTGTCCAGGATATCTGACAGCAGCTCGGATATCGGACGTCCTGCATAGTCGGCGGAAAAACGGTCGATCAGCTTTACAAATGCCGCTGCCTTTGTCCTCTGGAAGATCTCCTGGTCCAGGTTCTCCTTCAAGGCCTGATAAAGGCTGCAGCCCTTCTCTGCCGCGTATTCCTGCAGAAAACGCATTCTTCTCTCGCCAAGATTGCGCTTGGGCACATTGGCGATCCGGAGAAATGAGAGGTCGTCTGCAAAGGCGATCATACGGAGATAGCAGAGCGCATCCTTGATCTCCATCCTGCCAAAGAAGGGAACGCCGCTGTAGATCGTAAAGGGAAGCTCCTGTTTCATGAAGACCTCTTCCAGCGTTCTGGTGACATAGTGGGCCCGGTAGAGGACCGTGATGTCCCTGAAGGGCACACCCGCGTCGTGCAGGCGCAGGATCTCCCCGGCGATCCATTCCGCCTCTTTTTTCGGAGTATCCGAAAAGAAGCAGACCGTCTTCTCACCATCCGGCAGCATGGGGATCAGCTCCTTGGGGATCCGGCTGCGGTTCTTTTCGATCAGACTGTTCGCTGTCTGCAGGATCTGGGGAGCGGATCGGTAATTCTGCATCATCATGATCGTCCGGACATCCGGAAAATGCCGGTCAAAATCATTTAGGAAGGCCACGTTCGCCCCCCGCCACGTATAGATCGTCTGATCCGGATCGCCCACGATGAACAGGTTTTTGTGCCAGCCGCAGAGCACCCGCATCAGATCGTACTGGAGCTGGTCGATATCCTGAAACTCATCGATCATGATATACTCCAGCCTCTGCTGCCACTTGAGGCGGATCTCCTCGTTCTGTTCAAAAATGTACAGGGTAAACTTGATCAGGTCGTTATAATCCAGACCAAAGCACTTTTTTTCCTGGTAGAGGTAGCCGTAAAAGATGATGTCCATCACCTCTGCCGCCTCCATATACTTCCTGTGCAGTACTTCGATGGACATGCCGATCATGTCCAGATAATAGTCCGGGTGCTTCAGGAGCTTATAGATCTCGATCTGGTCGCGAGCCTGGCTGAAGGTCATATCCCGCAGCGTCAGCCCCCTCTCTTCGTAGATGATCTTCAGCATGGAATCGATGTCGGAATTGTCCAGGACCAGAAAACTTTTTGGATAGGATACCGCGTAGCTGTCCTCCTGAAGGACGGAAACGCAGAAGCCGTGGAAGGTGTTGACATAGCCGGTATCGTTGTCCCCGGTCAGATTGTGGATCCGCTGGCGCATCTCGTTTGCCGCCTTGTTGGTAAAGGTCACACACAGGATGTTTCCGGGCATGATGCCCAGCTCATTTACCAGATAGGCAAATCGGCGCGACAGGGCGCGCGTCTTGCCGGATCCTGCTCCTGCGATCACGCGGACAAAGCCTTCTGTCGTCGTGACAGCTTCCTTCTGGGCATCGTTCAGACCTTCCAGAAGATCGCCGCCCTCTGGCAGCATATCGTCCATATCCTCCGCTTCTGCCGCCTCTGCTCTTATTCTGTCCAGCTCCATGCCTCTTCCTCCTGCCTGTCCGGATCTGCACACCGACCGGAAATCTTCTCGTACATATGTTCTGTTTTATTTTAAGAGAAAGATGCCGCTATGTCAATACACCGGACAGGCCGGAGCAGGCAAATAAAAGAGCTGTCACACCAGACCGCGGATACATCACCCATTCCAAAAGGAAAGGCTTCCGCTCTGCGGATATCCTCTCCGGTATGGCGTGTACTGTTCTGCCTGGTACGGCAGCTCTCTCAAAAAACCTTCCGTATGCCAGCCCCGCCTTCTGCAAGGGCTGCGGTCATATTCTCTTAGTCTGCCAGTGCCTGTCTGAGATCATCGATGATGTCATCCACGTTCTCAATGCCCACAGACAGTCTGACCAGATCTGCCGGAACGCCGGCAGCAGCCAGTTCCTCGTCCGTCATCTGACGATGGGTAGAGGATGCCGGGTGAAGGACGCAGGTATGAGCATCTGCCACATGGGTGGCGATGATGGCGACCTGAAGCTTCTTCATAAATTTCTCCGCCGCGGGTCTGCCGCCCTTAATTCCAAAGGAAATGACGCCGCAGGTGCCGTTCGGCATATACTTCTGCGCACGCTCATAGTACTTGTTTCCGGGAAGGCCGGGGAAATTGACCCAGGCGACCTTGTCACTGGCCTCCAGGAACTCTGCGCACTTCTGTGCGTTCTCGCAATGCCGCTGCATGCGGACAGCCAGAGATTCCAGGCCAAGGTTCAGCAGATAGGCATTCATCGGAGACGGGATCGCACCAAGGTCACGCATCAGCTGTGCGGTCGCCTTTGTGATGAAGGCACCCTCCTTGCCAAAGCGCTCTACATAGGTGATGCCATGGTAGGACTCATCGGGCGTCGTAAGGCCAGGGAACTTGTCCGCATGGGCTGCCCAGTCGAAATTGCCGGAATCAACAATGCAGCCGCCCACAGTCGCGTCATGGCCATCCATGTATTTGGTCGTGGAATGGGTGACGATATCCGCGCCCCATTTGAAGGGCTGGCAGTTGATGGGTGTGGCGAAGGTGTTGTCGATGATCAGCGGAACGCCGTGGGCATGGGCAGCCTTGGCAAAACGCTCGATATCAAAAACAATAAGGGCCGGGTTTGCGATGGTCTCACCGAACACTGCCTTTGTATTCGGACGGAACGCTGCCTCCAGCTCTTCATCGCTGCAGTCAGGATCCACAAAGGTAAACTCGATGCCCATGCGGCGCATGGTCACATTAAAGAGGTTAAAGCTTCCGCCATAGATCGTGGAGGAGGCGACCACATGGTCTCCTGCACCTGCCAGATTGAAGATGGCATAGAAAGTAGCTGCCTGACCGGAGGAGGTCAGCATAGCAGCTGTGCCGCCCTCGAGGGCACAGATCTTTGCAGCGACCATATCATTGGTCGGGTTCTGCAGCCGGGTGTAGAAATAGCCGGAGACTTCAAGGTCGAAGAGCTTTCCCATATCCTCGCTGGTATCATATTTAAAGGTCGTGCTCTGGATGATCGGGATCATTCTCGGCTCGCCGTTTTTCGGCTCATATCCTGCCTGTATGCATTTTGTTTCCTGTTTCATTGCGTACTCCTCCGTGCGGTTAAATCTTAATTTGGCGAATGCAGCTGCCATATAAGGCAGTTCATGCGGCTGCCCTTTTCTTACTATACCACTCCTTATAAAAGGATGAAATTCCCAATTAGCAAAAATTAGTCTTCCTGGCTTTCCTGGCCGCCGCCCTGGGTCGGAGGAAGGATAAAAGCCCACCGGCCGGACCGGAAACGGAGAAGTACAAGGAGAGACCTGAGGCACTGGTCTGCGATCAGGGCGATCCATGCGCCCCAGATGCCAAGGTCAAGCACACGTATGGCAAACCAGGCCAGAACCGTGCGCACACCCAGGACGGTCACGGCCATGACAACCGCCGTGTACCGGGTGTCTCCTGCTCCCCGCAGGCCTCCGGTGATGATGAACTGGGAATTCTGGATCGGCTGGCTTGCGGCCATCAGGATCATGATCTGGCTGCCGACGGCAATGATCTCCGGCGTACTGTTGTAGAAGCCGATGATCGTCCGGTTAAAGAATACCATCAGAAGTGCCAGCAGGATCGAAACCCAGAAGCCAAGCTGCCTGGTCGTCTGCATGTACAGCTTCGCCATATCGTACCGCCGCTTCCCCAGGCTCTGCCCCATAAGCGTAGTGCTGGCCGTCGCAAATCCCTGTCCGGTCATAAAGGTCATGGCCTGCACACTCATCAGGATCTGATGCGTTGCGTAGTAAAGATCTCCGAGGCCAACGATAAAGCGCGTATAGATAATGATGCCGGTGCGCATAAAGAGCTGTTCGATCATGGACGGGATCCCTATCAATGCGATATCCTTCATCAGCTCCCAGTCAAAGCGGAATGGCTCCCTGAGATCCACGCGAAGATATCGGTCCTTCCCAAACACAGTCGCCAAGGCGATCAGAAAAGCGGCGATCTGCCCGATATTCGTCGCCCAGGCTGCGCCATCCACACCCATGCGCGGAAACCCGAACTTTCCGTAGATCATCATATAATTAAAGATAAGATTCACCACATTGGCGATCGTATTGTATATCAGAGGCGTACGGGAATCACCGATCCCTCGCAGAGCGCCGGTAATGGTAAAGGTCATCATCAGGGGCAGAAAGCCGTACATGGCGATCTGAACATAGCGGATCCCGGCCTGCATGGTCTCTGGCGCCAGGTTTTCTCCTCCCATAAACCGGATCAGCCCTTCTGCTCCCACAAGCCCCAGGGCCGAAAAGGCCAGGCCAAGCAGAAGATTCAGAAAGAGTGCCTGCCGAAACGCCTGGTTGGCCATCCGCCGGTCCTGCTTTCCCCTGTACCGGGCGATCATCGCGGTAGCACCTACATTCATCGCCATGCCCATCGTCATCAGCAAAAACTTCGGCTGCATGGCGATCCCGACCGCACTGAGGGCCATGATGCCCTCCTCCCCCGGAAGCCGCCCGACCATAACCTGGTCTGCCATACTGGTCAGCTGGGTCAGAACCAGTTCACAGAGACTGGGCAGGGTGATCATCAGCACATCGCTTCGAAGCATGCTGCGTGTCACGCCGGATGGCAGCTCACTCTTTCGTTCCCTGAGCACAGCAGGATCCGGCCCGCCGCTGCCAAAGGGAATAAGGTCAAGCGCTGTCTTTATCGTCCTTTTTTCCTGTTCTGCCATAAAAACCTCTTGCCGGCAGGAGGGAAGAAACCTGCCATATACAAAAAGGGAGGAGCAAATCCTGCTCCTCCTGCCTTCCCTTTGGTGATCTGTATCAGCGTTATACCGCTTTCGTAATTAATTATTATATCACTTTTATGCTATTCATTACAAGAGTCAGAACCCGCCAGACAAATATAAAATTTTTCGAAATTACGCATCAGTTTTTGTACTATCCTTACATAGTCTGAATTATTCGCTTTTGTTACAATAATTGCATGAAATTACTGCGGGTTTTGGCGTTTTTAAGAACCTGTCAAGAGAGAGGAGAAAAAAAATGGAAGTAACAAGCAGCAAAAAAGAAATATGGACCATGGGTTCGTATTCACTCCTTACCCTGGCCATCATGGTTGGATTCATGTACCTGAATACCTTCGCAACTGAGGTACTTCTGATTCCTGCCGCGACCCTGGCCGCTGCGCTGGGTATCGCAAAGACAATTGACTTTATTGTTTCCCTGTTTGCCGGTGCCATCATCGAGAAGGTCAAGATCGGCAACAAGGGCAAAAACCAGACCTGGCTGTACTATGGCCGCTGGGTACTGGCCGTCATGATCCTCCTTGAGGTCTGCAACACCAGTACAGCACCTATGGTCGTTCGTGTAGCTGTTCTTTCCGTATCCTATACGATTCTGAACTGCTTAATGAACCTGATCCAGACTGGTTACTACGGTGTACTTGCAGCTGTTGCCGGAGCGAACATGGCGAACAGAAACGCAATGTCCATCAACATGACCCGTCAGTCCACCGTCATCACGCTCATCTGTTCCTTCATTCCGACGCTGGTCACTGTCCTTCCCTTCGGAAGCTGGAACTACTTCGTCGTAGCACTTGTCTTCATGATTCCGATGCCCTGGGCTCTGGGCCGTATCTCTGCACTGGCAGACGGCAAGGATCCGCAGGTCAACAAGGATGCTTCCGGTCCCACCATCACCGTCGGTGATATGATCGGTACGATCGTAAAGAACCCGCAGATGCTGGCTGCATTCGTTGCCTTTACGGTAATGTACGTTGCAACCTACATGTATCAGTCCAACTATACCTACTACTTCATTTATGTAGTCGGTGACTTCACAAAGCTGACCGTCGCTTCTCTGGTCGCTGCTGTTGTCGGCTTCGTAGCCGCCATGATCATGCCCAGCGTGGGTGCTAAGCTCGGAAAGAAGAATTCCTGTGTATTTGGTTTCGCAACCTTCGGTATCGGCCTGATCATCCTGAGCTTTATCGCAGCCAAGAGCTGGATCCTGTATATCATCTGCATGGCGATCACCGCCTTCGGTACCTACACCTACATGCCTTACATGGTCCTGATCTTCCTTGATGCAGGTGAGTATTACCTGTGGAAGACCGGAAAAGATACCCGTGCAATCGCTGCCGGCCTTGCTTCTCCGCCTATGAAGATCGGTATGGCTCTCGGCGGAACCATCGGTCTGATGCTTCTGTCCTCCACCGGATACGTTGCAGGCTTTACTCCGGATGCAAACTGGGTAAACAGCTTCATGAGAGTTACTTTCATGCTCCCTGGCATCGTATTCATTGTAGCAGCAGCTATTATGGCTATCTTCTACCGCATTACAGATGCTGAGGCAGCCAAGTATGCAAAAGAGAATGCTGAGCGCATGATGGCAAACATGCCCCCGCAGTAAGCCATCTCATAGATGTAAACACATCCATAAACGCATAACACCAGGGGACACTGCATTTGCAGTGTCCCCACCCTTTTGCACATTTTTAGATCCGTTATTAAAGCCCCTCCCGGGGAAAGGCATTACGCGAACGGCTTCGGCCTTCGGCCTGCAGATTGTTCGCTTTAATGTCTTTCCCCGGGAGGGGCTTCTTCTCTGGGTGGAACGTTTCTCTGCGTAAGCAGCGGATTTAAAATGAAGGTGCTCCGTAGAGATCGTAGGGAGTCGTCTGGTAAACGTAGAAGTTCAGCCAGTTGTTGTAGAGATTGGTGGACATGGACCGCCAGGTGAGCATGGGCTTTTGGTTGGGGTCATCGCCTGGGTAGTAGTTTTTGGGCATCTGGATCTCCAGGCATTTGTCGAGGTCGCGATGGTATTCTGCGTCCAGAGTGAGCCTGTCGTATTCGGGATGTCCCTGGACGAAGATCCTGCGTCCTTCTTTGGCCATGCCAAGCAAAAAACCTGCTTCGTCGGATTCTGACAGGATGGTGATCTCCTTTACCTTGCGGATGTCATCCAAATTGACCTCGGTGTGGCGGGAATGGGGTGCCATGAATACGTCATCGAAGCCGCGGACCAGAGGGATGCGGCGGTTGTTGACTTTGTGCTCGAACAATCCGAACATTTTGTGGTCCAGAAGTTTTTTGGGGATGCCGTAATAGTAGTAGAGTGCGGCCTGTGCTCCCCAGCACTGGTACATGGTGGATGTCACGTGTTTGTCGGCCCAATTCATGATCATGGTCAGCTCTGCCCAGTAGTCGACTTCCTCGAAACGGTAGAATTCTACGGGTGCTCCGGTGATGATCATGCCGTCGAAGTATTTTTTCTTTATCTCGTTGAAGGTCACATAAAATTTGTTGATGTGACTGACGGATGTGTTTTTTACGATGTGGGAAGTGACCATCATGAAGGTTACATCCACCTGCAGCGGGGAGTTGGACAGACAGCGCAGGATCTGCAGCTCTGTCGCTTCCTTGAGCGGCATCAGATTGAGGATCAGGATCTGCAGCGGGCGGATGTCCTGATGCAGGGCGCGGTCCTCGTCCATAACGAATATATTTTCTTCTTCCAGTTTCTCACGGACGGGCAGGTCCTGCTGTATCTTGATCGGCATAATGCATCACCTCCATTTGATTCAAAATTATAAAAGGCAGGCATCTGCCTTGTCAACAGATGTCTGCCTGTTCATGACTGATGGATAAGATCCTCTGAAGGCTCTGCCTGTCAGCGGATGTAATAGACGTAATTCTCTTTTCTGGGAGCTGCCTTTTTCGGAGCTTTTGCGGCGTAGCCGAGTGCACAGTGGCCGATGCCTTCGTACTCGCCTTCGATGCCAAGGCTGGCAAGAAGTGCCTTGCCCTCTTCGCTCTCAAACTCTTCTTTTGCCCGGTGGATCCAGATGCTGGCGATCCCTAAGGATCTTGCTGCGTTCATCAGATTGCCCATGACAAGGCTGCCATCGTACTGGTAGGTGGGCACATCCTTTTTGGCAAGGACGACCAGGATCACCGGTGCGCCGTAGAAGGGATCGATCTTTGCGCCAAGGATCTGTGCGTTCATTGCGGACAGCTTATCTCTTACCTCTTTATTTGTGATGGCCAGGATGATCGGGGACTGTTTGCCCATGCCGGTGGCGGCGTAGGTTCCTGCCTCGATGATCTGTGCAAGAATCTCCTCGGGAATGGGATCATCCTTGAAATTCCGGCAGCTTCTTCTTGTTTCCAATGTCTTGATTACTTCGTTCATGGTGTTACCTCCTCATAATATGAACGTTTCATAAGAGTTGCGTTTTTCTCTCCGCCAGGCTTCTGTTCTTCGGTTAAAGAACGCCTCGGCGTCCTGGCTGGATCCTTTGGCCTGTCAGAACTTGCCGAGTTCGGCAGCGATCTGCTCCTGGTAGGCATCGTATTCATAAAAGATAGTCTTTAGCTGCTCGTATTCTGCAAAGAGACGGTCGAGAAGATCCGTCTTGCTGCTGATATTGACTGCACAGTCACTGGCGATCTGCTTTCTCTGCCGGCTGTTCATCAGCAGCCGTACGAAGCCGAAGATCAGTCCAAGCGCGGTGCCTGCCAGCAGCATAAGGCTTACGAAGGCTGCGCCTGCTGCACAGGCGACGGCCAGAGCAAAGCCGACGAAGGCGGGCCAGTCCTTGACCTGGGCCAGCTGCTCTGCCTTTTGGGTTTCGTAGTATTCTTCGATCTTCCGCTGCTCGCCGGCCTGATCCCGGAAATCGGCGGTCGTCCTGTACTCTCCCAGAGAGACCGGATGCACATCTGTCACCCTGGACCGGTAATCCTCGGCATAACGGCTGATCGCCTTCCGCTGCAGGCCTCCGGTCAGGACGAACATGTTCTTTTTGACCTGTCCGTTGACCTCTTCACCTGAGCTCTCGTACACCCTGCGGACCATCTCCTTGATGAGATTCAGCTCCTTTTTCCGGCGCTCCTGCTCCTTCAGGTACATCTCCTTTGCCTGGTCGACATAGCCGTCGCACCGGATGATGCACTCGTTGTATTCGATCTCATCGTAGACCTCCTGCTCGGTCTGGTTCGGCTTTGCGATCACATCGTCGATGAATTTGCTGATGTAGGCGTTTCTCTCGATCTCCGTGACGCTGCGTACGTCCATGAGGAACTGCAGGATCGTTTTGTTGTTTTCAGCGAGGATCACTGTCTCGGCGATCTCGCCGTAATCGTCCATGCACCGCTTCAGCAGATTGAGCTGAAGGTTGTCGGTGTCTTTCATGGCGATCAGATAGTTTTCGATCTGCCGGATGATCTCCTCCTCGGAGAAGCCGGCCGATCTTGCACTCATGGCGATCACCTTGTTGATAAAGCTGTAGATCTCATACTTGGTATGATCATCCACGAAATCATCCAGGGTCTTGGTCATGAGGGAAAACAGCAGCAGGAAGGTCTGCTCATCGCTGCCCTTCAGGTCGCACTCCTGATAGAGATAGAACCATTTGAGCGCCGTCTCCTCACGGCCCAGACGCAGGTGGAACAGCATGTAGAAGATCGCGCTGTCCTTCTTGTCCAGCGAGATCGCCCGGGCCATGGCCCGTTCTGCCAGCTCCCTGTCGTCATTTTTCCAGGCCATGATGCTGATCAGCACACAGGTGAGCCAGTAGTCTGGGGTCTGCAGATGCTGTTTCTCCACCGACTTGTAGATCACCTCATCCGAGACCATGTTCATGTCCATATTGTCCATGATGCCCTGGACCAGCTTACGCACGGTACGGTAATTGGCAAACTCGTAATATTTTTTATTGTTGCAGGCACGGATCTTTTTGTTGGCCAGCTCGACCTGCTTGAAGCGCTCATACAGATGGTCGATCTCGCCCTGGATCTCGTAGGCCTCCACGATGCGGTTATGAGAGCTGATCATCCGCTGTGTGCTTCCGGAAAGCGTGTTGTTCGTCTTATTCTGGAATTCATTCAGCCGGCTGTGTGCGCTGCTGACGCCGCTCTCCAGCTCCCACAGATCGCTGCGCAGCTCCGCATTGATCCTTTCCTGCCTGGCCAGCTCTGCCCTCAGGCTGCCTATATCGCTCATGCCTCATTTCCTCCCTTCTCCGGAAGCGACGCTGCGGCTGCCCGCGAATTTCCCCAGCTTCTCAGCTGGGAGACCACGTCCGGATTGGTATCTGCAAACGGGATGACCTTCTCTGTCAGTTCCAGAAGCATATCGCTGCTGACCGCATCATCCCCGTAAAGAAGTGCCTTCTGGGCAGCCTCCTTTACCATATATTCAATATCCGCATAGGAAAATCCCTTTGTTCTTCCAACCAGCTCCTGCAGGCTGCCCGCGTCGGGCGTCCTGTGCAGGCACTGTTCCATGTACTGGGTGATGGCCTCCGCCCGCTCGACTGCTGTCGGCAGATCGACAAAGAACATCTCCGAGAACCTGCCCTTGCGAAACAGCTCCGGCGGCAGCTTTCGGATGTCATTTGCCGTTGCCACGAGAAATACGCGGCTTGATGACTCCTGAAGCCAGAACAGGAACTGGCCCAGCACCCGCTGCCCGGTATCGTTGCTGCTGTCCGAGACCGAAAGAGCCTTCTCGATCTCATCGATCCATACGATGCAGGGCGCAACATTGTCGATAAACTGCAGGGCATCCGCCATCCGGTGCTCACTCTCTCCGACCCATTTGTCGTAGATGCTGCCGATATCGAACTTGAACAGCGGAAGTTCCCACTCTCTGGCAACCATCCGGGCGGAGAAGGATTTTCCGCATCCCGGGATGCCGGCCAGAAGGATCCCCTTTGGCGTCTGCAGGCCGCGCGCGGCCAGCTCCTCCTCTGATGCAAAAAAGATCCTCTTCTTTTCTGCCAGCCACTGCTTCAGGTTGTCCAGGCCTGAGATCCGCAGGTCCCCGCTGACCCTGACCTCCTGGACGCCTGCGGCTGCCTCGTACATCCGGCTTTTCTGGCTCGTCAGCTCATAGATATGCCGCCGGTCCAGCGCGCCGTTTTCCACCAGCGCGGAAGACAGGATGTTGTCGATCTGGATCTCTGTAAATCCCCTCAGGAGCGCAGATGCGCGCTGGATATCGTTCTCATCCCAGGCGATGGAATACCGCGAACCATACCGCCGGACGAATTCACGGATCTCGGCGGTCCGCTCATCCATATCGGGAAGATCGAGCCTGGTCAGCATGCCCATCCGGGCGATCCTTGCCCACACAGGATCCGGCGTGATCAGGATCACTGTGCCTCCCATCTCTGCGGCCAGATACAGGAGATTGACGATCTCCCGACTGTACAGGTTCTCCTCACTGACCCTGCGCACATCTGCCAGCACAAAGGTCGTTCCCCTCTTGCGGCGAAGCAGCTCCATGGCAAAGGGGATCGGATCGCTCTCCACATCCCGGATCGTGTCCTGGCCCGGGCGGTAGATCTGCTTTGTATCCGAGTAGCAGGTCACCTCGATCCGCATCTCCCTGGCTGTCTCAGCGATCATCCGCTCCACTCTGGCCCGCTCGGCCGACTGAATGATGATGAGGGGCACCCTGGCAAAGATATAGTTTTTAATTTCGGTTTTGGTCGTGCTGTAATTTCCCATCCTACTCTCCGTATTCCTTTGCGAATCGCTTCATGGAATACATGACTTCCTCAAGTTCTGCATGGCCTGGCAGCTCGGCAAGGCGCCGGATCTCCCGGATCTCATGCCTCCAGAATTTCCGGATCTCCCCCAAAAGGGCAGTCTCCAGCTCATTTCGAAAGCATTCATCCAGAAACGGCATCCTTCGGAAGAAAAAGCACAGGGCAAGCTCCTTATGCAGCCGTGCAAGAAGAAGCTGCACAGTGTCTGTCCCCCGCTCGGAAAGGGCCTCCGAAAAGCGCTGCTCAAAACGGCGGATGCTCCGCCGGAGCATCCGGTTGACCGTATCGGTGACCCGCTGCTGAAAACGGCCGGTGACATACGCGCCCTCCGGCAGCGTCCCCTCCTCCATCAGGGAAAGGCTTTCGGGTCCGGACCTGCCCTCCGCAAGGGCGTCCATAATGGCCATCCATTCCTGATAATTTGAAGGTGCCTTTGCTGTCATTGTTTATTTCAGGAAGCTGTAGGGCGGCTCAAGGCTCCAGTCCGGCAGCCGCTTGTTCATTTCCTGCAGCCGCTCATCCGTCGCCGAAAGGCTTCCGCTCTCTGCCGCGAAGTTGGACTGAATACGCTCCGCCATCAGGGACTCAAAATCCGACATCTGATTGTCCTGTCCGTCCTGCTCTTCATATGCATTGAATCCGAATTCGTTTTCCATAATCTATCCTTTCTGCACTGTCTGTCCCGTTGCCGGTCACTTGTATATTTTCCCTTTGTCTTTCCGGTCAGATGAATTCCACGGTGGAGAGGATCTCATCCTTCTGCAGGCTGCACTGCGCGAAGTAATCCCGGAAGTCGGCGATCTCCAGCAGCGTCTGGTTTAACGCCTCCAGAGCCGCATTGACTCTTGCCGGATATTCCTTGTTTGCCTTGATGACCCGGTAGATCAGTACGGCCGCCGCCGCGACGGAAGCGACCAGGGCATACAGCGTGACAAACGCAAGGCCCAGAGATGCGATCAGTACGATCAGCGCGGCGATGTTGATGGTGTTGACATACATATTGTGGAACTTATTTGTCTCAAAGTAGCTGCGCATGTTCTCGGTCAGCTCTTCCTGGTCATCCCCGCTGCTCGTACCGGTCCAGGTGTCGATGGACAGATTATACTCGATGGGGAATTGCTGCTGCAGGGATACGCTGAACCGGTCCAGCGCGCTCTTGAACCACTGTTTGGTGTTCTGGAAGCCGAACTTGCGCACATGGGGATCTGTTGTGTCGTTGTCATCATAGATCGCCCATTTGATCATCTGCTTGCCGATGTTGAAGTTTTCATTCTGCAGTGCCATCTCTTCCGCA
Source organism: Eubacterium sp. UBA3782 (assembly GCA_002368795.1). Classification (GTDB taxonomy): domain Bacteria; phylum Bacillota; class Clostridia; order Lachnospirales; family Lachnospiraceae; genus Bilifractor. Next base: position 7,846 of record DFFG01000003.1, on the reverse strand, counting down.
TACTGGGCCTCGGCACGGTCGACCTGTCCCTCGTTGCGGACGATCAGGTTGAAATACTCCTGCTGGTTCCGAAGATCCAGCTCCTCTGCATCATAGTTGGAGATCAGGTTCATCAGCACGGCATCCACACGCTCGGCATAGTTGTCGTTGCTCTGGGTGACCTCCTGCACATTCAGGGAATCCAAAAGATCCAGAATGCTGGCGTATTTCGACACATCGGTAAAGGAGCGCTTCAGCTCCTCCGCATTGGTGCAGTAGGTAAGGATCGCCTCGTAATTGAAGTCGACCATGGGATTGATGTTGCGGATATAGCTCTCGTAGGAGCCGACCAGCTCATCGCAGATCTCCTGGCTCTCATTGATGATGGAGATCCACTGGTCGATGACATCGATCACCGCATGCTGCAGCTCCTGGTCCTTGCCGAAGATCCCTGCGAGAAACGCCTGCAGCATGACAGCCGTCTCCTGCTGGAGCATCGTCGGATCCAGGGTCTTGAGGTACTCATAGAACCAGCTTTTCGCCGTATCGATCCGGTTGAAGCGCAGATTGAGAAGGCAGAAAAACAGCGTCGTCTTGACGGCATCCTTCCGTCCGCTCTCAGCCAGCGCGTTTCTTGCCACCTCCGGGTAATTGTTTACCCATGCGGTGATGGCGATCAGCGCATAGGACAGCCAGTAGCGGGAGCTGGTGATCCAGAGCTCCTCAGAGAGCTCCTGGATCGTCGTGTTGCGGACAAGATTGATATCGAAGTCCCTCACAACGCCCATGACGGTACGGCGGATCGTCTCGTAATTGCTGAACTGCTCCTTGATGATCTGGTCGATACGGATGATGTTCTCATGGGCAAGCTGCTTCTGCTCGCCATGCTCCATATCCTGCCGGAACTGCACGATCTTCTGGTAGATCCGGTCTGCAGCAGCATCCACGTTTACGCTGGACTGGTGAATATTCTGTACATGTACGTCGACCTTTGATTCAAAGGAGTTGATCGTCTCGTTCAGCTCCTGTATTGCACCGGAAACATTTGACATCTTTTCTTCCCCCCTTTACCGCGCGGATGGACCGAATTCGCTCACGGCCCTCTCCAGATCACTGATCCTGTCTGCTTCTTTATGGAACAGCTCGCGCCATCTGCCCAGCTCCTCCAGGGAGTGGGCCAGCTTCTGCAGAGCGAGCCGCTTCTTTTCCTGGAGTGCCGCCAGCACTTCTACGATACGCCGCCATAGCAGGAATACACCCGCAAGGACCAGCAGGATACCGGTAACCAGAGCGATCCTCGCTCCTGTGCCAAATCCATGGGCGCCGACAGCCGTAACTGCCATGATGCCCAAAAGAAGCACACCGCATACACTCATCAGCATAAAGATCAGCGCGAATTTGTCGGCGGTTATGCTCTTCCATTTGTTCTTCTCAAAAAACTGGTCGACCCTGGTCTTTGCCCGTTCATATCCGGTCTCTGATGTGGTCACCTCGCAGCCGTCGATATCAAAGGTGTATTCCTTCTTCTCCTTCTGGAGATTGTCACGGTTGAACTGCTCGTAGCCCTTGAAGATCCAGTCCTTCATCAGATCGATGGCGAACCGGCGGATCAGCAGCGGCGTCAGGTTGCTGTCCTCCTGGAAAGCCCAGTCTGCCAGCAGATCCCCAAAGGTCGTCCTCTTCTTTGGCGGGAACTCCAGCTCGTATTTTTCCTGGGCTCTGGCCACATCGCCCTTTGCCGTCAGGATACAGTCGTTGTAGCGGATCTTTTTGACGATCTCCAGCTCTCCGTCATCATAGCTGCTGACCAGCGCATAAAGAACATTCTCGATCCTCTGGGCGATGAAGCCGGACTGCTCGTCCTTTTCCTCGGCCAGCGCATTGTACCAGGCGGCAATGACCGCATTCTTCTCTGCGTCGGAGAGCATCTCCATCATCTGGCCATGATCCGCACAGGTCTGTTTCAGGTAGGGGAAGGCCTCCCTGGTGGTGTGCAGATGCGTATCGATGTACTGGTACGCCCGGCTGCTGAACTTTTTCCCGAAGTCGACCGTTGTGGCCTCCTCCTTGGCCAGCATGGCATTCATCCGTGTCGCGACCAGCTTCTGGAATTCGGGATCTGTCCCGAAGGTTCCGGTCAGATAGGCCTGCAGAAGATACTTCCAGTCCTCGGGAAGATGGCCGGAATCCACACGCTCCATGTAGTAGAGGAACCACTCTCTGGCAACCTTGTCCCTGCCAAACCGGAGGTTGATCAGCATGAAATACAGGCTGGCCTTGGTCTCGTCCATGAAAATGGCTTTGTCCAGCGCACGCTTTGCCGCCTCTTTTTCATCGCTGGCCCAGAGCATGACGGCCGATGCCGCATAGGCGAGCCAGTATTCCGTGTTCTGGAGGTAGATCTTCTCGACCTCCTTGCGCAGGGTCTCATCAGAAACAAAATTGTTGTCCAGCCCGATCACATAGCCAAGAGCGATCCGGCGGAGCTTGTTGTAATGCTGGTATTTCGCATAATACTCGTCCGTATACTGGGACAGATTCTTGGATGCCGAGGACAGGGTCTTGAACGTAAAGTACTGTTCGGTCATCTCCTGGAGCGCATTGCTGACAGCTTTTGTCTTGTCTGCGTCAAGCTCCACTTCTCCGGAAACGCTGCGCATCTTGGGCTCGATGTTTCTGCCCAGCACGCCGACGTTGTTCTTCAGGATCTGAATATTATGCAGTGCATTGTTGATCTCATCGATCAGCCGGTTGTTTTCGGCGATCAGCGCATTGATCTGATTAATCAACGATTCTATTTCGGCCTGCTCAGCCTCGTATTCTTCCTGCGTCACGCTTTATCCCTCCTTTTCTGCAATATTCGCCCGAAGCTTAGAAAAACATGGAAAACACCTTGTTGTCCGCACACAGCGCCTCTGTCTGGCCGCCAAGCTGCGGACGGTTGTCCATGATGTATTTTTTGAATTTCATATTTGCCTGGTCCACCTGGATGTTTGCATTCAGCTTTGCACCGGTACTCTTCAGCATGTCGGTGATCCGACCGGCCGTCGGGAGGCTTTCTCCTGCCGTCAGCACGTATGCCTGCAGCAGACTGCAGTCGACCCGGTGTCCCAGATGACTGACGGTAACCGCTATGCTGCCTGCCGGCTCACTGCAGGCTGCAAGAAAGGTCTCCAGATTGCGGAGCTTTACCTCCTCATTCATCCGGGCATAGAGCACATAGTTTGCCACAGCCCTTCCGGACAGGATGCATCCTTCGGTATACAGCGCGGAGATCAGCCCGGCATAATACTGCCGTCCCGCCGCCTTCTCCAAGTAAATGCTCAGTGCGTCGCTCCGCATATGCACGCCGCTCTGCTTCATCCGGTTGACGAGGTTGATCGTCTCCAGGGCATTTTCCTGTGTGCAGCTGCAGGCCATATCCAGCAGCGTGCCGGCATCGACCGTCAGCCCGGCGCGCCCAAGCAGCGCCGTTATCTCTGCCTTTACATCCGGCGGATCCTGGGATCCGGCCATGTACTGCTGCATCAGACTCCGGAAAAAGCTCATGTTCAGGTCAAGCTCGAGGATCCTGGATAGGACCTCGGGCTTTCGCTTCCCATCGGTCGTTACCCGTATCACATACTCGCTGAGCGTCGCGGTTGCGATCGTCCGGACATAGGTGAGCAGCTTTTCGATCACCGGAATACGGATATCGGCCGCATCCCGGTTCCGGTTCAGATATTCTGCCAGGATCGTATCATTTGTGCGGGCGTCGCTGTTAAACTGATGGGCCAGATCGACCAGCGCCAGCCGTTCATCAAGGGAAAGCTCCTGTCTGGACAGCATCCGGAGGATATCCGATGGGTTGACCACGATATACAATCCGGAGGATGCCAGCTCGGAAAGCTCCGCCTGGGCCACCGGAAAGCTGTGTCCGGTAAAGATCGCTGTGATCAGCCGGTAGAGCTCCGCATCGTTCGGCTTTGCCTGTGCGATCAGCCGGATCACTTTTCGGACGTCTTCGATCCTGCCTCCGAGATCCTTCAGCAGATATTCCTCCACACAGGTGATCGATGCCGGTACACCAGCTTCGACGCCGGCGGCATAGACCGCTGTCTTTGTCTCCGGACAGTCCTTTGTGGTCTTCAGATAACCCTCGACTGCCTTTCTCTCATCCCTTGAAAGGCCGGCACGCGGAAACAGATCCCGCACATGCTGCCGCTTGCTATCGCCATCCGGATATTCCGCAAGGACGGTCAGCAAAGCAGCCCTGCAGGGGATGTTGTCCACATTATCCAGGATCCGGTCAGCCAGCTCCAGCTTTTTGCTGCGCATCGCATACCGAAGGAGGCTGTCATTGATCCGCTCTGAATATACTTTTGCCGCATCCAGAAGGTTTTCGGCAAATTCCTTATGCACCCGGTCGCCCAGGGAATCAAACACAACGACCAGAACGGCAAAGACATCTGCGTTCCCGTCGAAGGATTCGTAGAGCGCCTCTTCCTCTGCAGATATGCCCTGGTCCAGCTTCTGCAGGTCCTCATAGTTCTGCCGGATCTGCCGGATCAGGCTCTTTTGCCCGCTCTGGGGACACTCGCCCGGCGTGATCAGGGTAAACATCTGAACGCACAGCCTGGCGATCAGCGTACCCACATAGCGGGTATCGATCTTCTCGCACTCGGCCAGGTTGCGCCTGGCCTGCTCCAGCCTGCCGTACGCCGTATCGGTGATCGTCTGCCGGACGACATTTTTGATCGTATACAGCCCGTCGTATTCCTCTTCCCGGCGGATCTCATTGCCGCAGTACCGGCAGATCCATACCTTCTTTTCTCTGGAATAAACCAGGGAACCGCCGCAGCTGTCACATTTTACACTTTTGTAACTGGAAGCCATAGTCTGTCCTTACTTTGTTGCCCGGAGCGTCCGGTTTCTCTGGAGGAACAGCATCTCCGTGTTTCTGCATGCCTGCATGGCATTTGCCTTGTCGTTGTCTTCACAGTAGATCCGCAGCTCAGAGAGCGACTGCATGATCTGATCCTCAATATCCAGCACCGCATCGTTGGACATCGGATCGGAATACTTAATCGTCTCAGCCAGCTTGCGCAGACGGTTCTTCAGCTCCGGATCGCCTGCTGCATCGCGAAGGCTTTCCACATCCGCCTGCATCGTCTTGATGGCGGTAGTGCTGATCTTGATATTGTCATCCACATCCTGGATGGCATCTCTGGTGAACAGCGTGATGATCGCGACGATGGCAAAGACTGCCAGAATGATCACCTGAAGGGCGAAAGCCAGCTTGGCCGGTGCGCTGTGGAAGATCATGAAAACGACTGCACAGAACACCTGGGCAAAAAAGTAGTAAAGAGAAAGCGAGGCCAGCGGAATGCCAAAGAAGACGGCTTCCACTTCAAATGCCTGGAACGCCAGGAAGGTGCTGGCAAGCTTTACGGCAAAGGCGATCACCGCAAAGATAAAGCTCATCCAGAAGACGCCGCTCCTGTCTTTAAAGATAAAGAAAACGAGCATAATGAAAACTGCAAATGCAATCAGATAGATGAGGCCGATCATACCGGCGGTCCGTTTTTTTGTAACTCTTGCCATGCCTTTACGTTCTCCTTTTCCTTTTACTGCAGCAGAAACAGGCCGCTGCTCTTATCGGACAGGCCGCTGTGCCCGTCTTTCCATGTTTCAAAAATCCTTCAGGAACGCCTTGGCGTTCTTGCCGCCTATAGAGGCGGGGCCACCCCGAGTGAGTTATATGAGACGGGTCCCGCACTCGGAACAGAATTTAGCGCCCGGCGTGATGGGACTGCCGCATCCCGGACAGACATTGCTTTCCATCTTGTGTCCGCACTCAGAGCAGAACTTTGCTCCGGCTGCAACCGGACTTCCGCATTCCGGACAGAATTTTCCTTCTCTGCCGTAACCCTCCATCTGCTGCCTTTCCGGCATCTGCTCCGGACTGATCCTCTCCTCCCGGACTTCCGGCCGGGCAGGGGCAGCGCCTGCGCCCTGACGCAGCAATGCGGATACGTCGACCGTCTGCCCTGCAGCCGCTCCGGGAGCATTTGCTCCCATGACCGGAGCTGCTCCGGCCACATTCTTTGGTGGCGCCTGTGTGGGGATCCGGTCTGCAGACAGGGCATTCTTTGCCACCTCTGCGATCGTGCTGCCCATGGCAATGCCGCCGGCCAGGCCGCCCATCATCCCGCCGATGGTTCCCATGGCGCCCTGATTGCCGGCAAACTTTTCGGCGATCATCATCTGCCGCTCCTCCTGCCAGGTGTAGCCCTGGATCAGGCGGCTGCTACGAAGCTTTTTGGCCTGCGAGATCTCGGCATAATCCTTGTCCGGAACCTCGATGGCTTCAATGTTAAAGAACTCGATGTGGACGCCATACTCGTCAAAGACTTCATCCAGTCTTTCCTTGACGACACCGCTGATCTCCAGAAGCTCTGAGCTGATCATAAAGTAGCTGAGCTGGCCCCGGATCATGATCTTGGAGATAGCATCCTTTACCTGGCTGGAAATGATCCCGCGGAATTTGGATACCAGTGTATTGGCATCAAACCGGTCACGGAAGCCGACAAGCTTCAGGAGGAATTTCCTGGAATCATCCACCGACACCGAAATGCTTCCGTGAAGCATGACATGCATGAAGATATCGTACAGCGGATCCTCCAGCGGGATCGCGCCCTGGGTACCCCAGAGCATATCCATCTGATGGACCTTATTGATAAAGAAGACCTTGCACGGAAACGGCGTTGCCCCTCCGGTGGGGATCTCCTGCAGCTTCCGCAGGATCGGGATATTGTTCGTCGTCAGCGTATGCCGGCCGGGTCCGAACAGATCCGCGGCATTGCCGTTGAGCACAAGAAGTGCTTCATGGGTCTCATCGACGATCAGCTGCGATGTCGTGTTGAAATCCTCCGCTGGGTGCTTCCACACCAGCTGATTCGGATCACCTTCAAATTTGATTACTTCTGCTATTGCCATAGCCTGTCCCCCGTTCCTTTCTCCTGTTTCTGTCCTCTGTCTGACATACTGGCTCCGCTGCAGGCGGTTCCGGATCACTCTTCATTTCTGCCGCGTTTTCCGCCTCTTGAAAGCCGCTCGACCCGGTCGGTGCGAAAGCCCCTGGCTCCGGAGGCGTTTTCCCTCTGCCGGTATTCTCTGGCCCGGTCCTCCGCAAGCATGCGGCGGAATTCCTCCTGCTCTGCCTGATCTCTGGCGGACCGCTCCTCCTCTGTCCAGGCGTACTGCGTCTCATCTATATTTTCGATCCCCATCTCCTTGGGGGTGCGGGGACGCAGGTCCCCTTTTGTCTTCACCGTAAACCCGCTCTCTTCCGTCCGGCTTCCCTGTCCAGGTGCTGCATCCAGACGGGCGCCCAGGGCATAACCACAGGTGACACAGAATCTTGCGCCAACCCGGATCTTCGCGCCGCACTTCGGACAGAACTTCAGGCGGACGGGCGTTCCCATTTCGTTTCTGACCGGTTCTGCCTCCGGACGGCGACCGGTCTCCTGCGCCCGGGCTGCCTTCCTATGTGTGCTGCCGCCCATCCCGTTCTCTGCCGGTGCTGCAGCTGCAGCCTTTCTTCTGGTCTCCTCGATCTCGGCCAGCATCCGCTCACGCTCTGCAGCCAGGGCTGCGCGCTCTGCCTCGATGCGGGCTCGCTCTTCGGCAAGGCGGGCCGATTCCGCAGCCAGCCTCTCCTGTTCCGCAATACGAGCTGCTTCTGCTTCCGCTTTCTGACGTTCTTCCTCGGCGATGCGGGCTGCCTCGGCCTCCGCTGCCAGGCGCTCTTCCTCTGCGATGCGGGCTTCCTCGGCTTCTGCTGCCAGACGCTCTTCCTCTGCAATACGAGCAGCCTCGGCTTCTG
>DFFG01000092.1:1176-6580 GCA_002368795.1 Eubacterium sp. UBA3782 | reverse complement strand
AACTTAACGTCATTGGGACGGTTCTGATTGTCATTAAATTTGCCTGAAACAATTAAATTCCAGCAAAAACAATGGCCATCCGTGCAGGAAATGATCCTCACACGGATGGCCGTTTGTTTTAAAGATACAGGGTTAATGACATTGGAACCGTCCCCAATGTCTTTCCCAGTGTCTTTTCTTAGTGTCTGTTATCTTATTGCATCAGGTAGCTGATGTATGCAGCGGCCTGGTCGAGGCGTGGGCTGTTGGCGATGATGCCCAGGTAGACGGGTTCTTTGAAGCCGGCGTTTTTCATGGAGGGCAATGTGCTGATTTCCAGGGCGTTGGTGTCGGTCCTGGTTTCGGCTTTGTAGGTGTCGGCGGTGCCGAGTTCTATTTCGACGGCATTGTCGTCCAGTACGACGATGTTCTGGCTGAGGTGGGGGGCTGCTTTTTGGAGCAGTTCGGGTGCCTGGTTTTCCAGCAGTTCGCTGAGGTCCAGGAGGTATCCGCTCTGGGAGAAGATGTCGTAGGATTCCTGGTTGAGGAGGACGATGTCCATCTGTTTTGCGTTTATGGCTGCCAGTACTTTAAGTTTGGAGGCGTAGCTGTATTCGTGGTTTTCTTCGGCGGGATCGTCGGAGATGTAAATGCCGGAGTAGGTGTAGACAACGGATCTTTTGGGGTTTTCGCCTATGGTGCTGACGAAGGTTTCGGTCAGCTGTTCGGCGAGGTCTTCGCCTACTGCGACGTTGACGTAGGCGAGGTACAGCAGCTCGTTTTTCCTGGTGACCAGCCTGGTGATCCCGGAGATGGTGATGATCAGGATGATGGTGAGCATGACCAGGGGGAATTTATAGTAGGTTAAGAGGTATTCTGCTTTGCCAGCGGGGGTCATGCGGCGGAATGCCTCTTTTCTGGCGTTTTTTTCTTCTGGTGTCAGGCTCATTTTGCCGCTCCGTTGAGCTTCTCGTAATTTTCCTGAGCTTCTGTGCTGTCGGGATCTTCTTCCTGGGCCGCGGGATCGTAGGAGCATGCGGCGATCACTCTTGCCAGCAGGTAGGAGCTGAGCAGTGCGCATATTCCCTCGCCGAAGATGATCAGCGGGGTGAAGATCCGCACGATGGCGAAGAACATGGCGAAGTGGATCGCGAGCACGAGAATGGTACAGAACAGGTAGTGGGTCCCGATGAAGAAGGAGTTTTTGATCATTGCCCAATTGGTGTTTTCGACGCTTGCCACCAGGGGAAATACGTAGCACATGACGATGGCGTAGGCTACGCCCATGACGATGATCAGGGCCAGCATCAGGGTCCACATCACGGCCGTCATGCCGGTGGTGGTGCGGGAGAGGCGAAAAAGGATGTACCCGTCAAAGCCGAGGATGATTCCTGCGCCGAGCAGGATCAGCCACAGGATGGTCGCCTGCTTGAAGTTTTCTTTAAAGCCCCGGATGAACTGGGTGGTGACGGAGGGCTCTTCGCCTCTGGCCATTTTCAGTGTCACCCGGTAGAGGGCTGCGGTTGCTGCTCCCATGGTGATGACCGGAAGGGAGAAGATGATCCACAGAAGGTTGAGGTAGCAGCCTTCTGCGATCCGCAGGATGACCTGGCTGAATTTGCTGTCATAGGAAAAAATTTTCATACTTTGCCTCTGCTCCTGGATTAATGGCGGATACCCGGCAGATCAGTCCGGATTCTGCATATTAATGGTGGATTCCCGGCAGATCAGTCCGGATTCTGCATATTAATGGCGGATACCCGGCAGATCAGTCCGGATTCGTCAGATCGATGGTGGATTCCCGGTAGATAAGCTCGGATTCTGCATATACGGTGCGGTAATCGAGGGAGGGCTCCTTGATCCGGGTGATCAGGAGCTGGGCTGCGCAGAAAGCCATGCTCTGCGTGTGGATGTGGACCGTTGTCAGCGCCGGGCTGATTATCCCTGCTTCTGCGGTATCGTCAAAGCCGCAGACCATCACATCCTCCGGCACGGTCCGCCCTGATTCCCGCAGGAAACGGATCGTGTCGATGGCGGCGAAGTCGTTGACGCAGATAAAAAGCTCGGGCAGTTCATGCAGAGCGGCCAGTCTTTCCCTGAGCTCCGGCTGGGCCATGGTGTCGATGATGAAGCTCTCCTCAACAGGAACGCCGGCGATCATCATGGCACTCCGGAAGGCGGTATACCGTTCAAAAAAAGATTGGCAGTGGGTATAATCGCCGACAAATCCGATCTTTTTTACACCTTTGGCGAGCATGTCGCTCACCAGGCGGGTGATCTCTCCGGAATTTTCCATATAAAGCTGATCAGCAGGAAGGGATCTTCCGCGGAGCTTGGCTGGTCCGTCGACAAAAAGGGTCGGCAGTCCAAGGCCGCACACCATCTCGTCGTAGTGCCAGTCGAACATCTCTACGCAGATGATGGCGGCAGTCCGTGCCCGGTCAAAGGTAATGGGCAGGGTGAGCGCAGCCAGGTTCTCCGGGGTGATCCGGTGGATAGTCATGGTGTAGCCGAACTGGGACAGATCGAGCTGAAGCTTGTCGAGCATCAGGGACGCAAAGTGAGAATTCGCGAGGAACATGGTGGTAAAAAGGGCGATTTCGGTCGGCCTTTTTGTTGTTTCATCCCCTTTGATGTCCAGGGAATGCTGGCTGTTCAGGACCTTGATATAGGAAAATTGTTTATAGCCCATTTCAGCAGCTTTCCGCAGGATCATCTCCTGGGTCGCTTCTGCGATCCCGTCCGAGTTGTTTATCGCTTTTGACACGGTATTTCGGGAAATCCCCAGTGCGTTTGCAATATCCTGGATAGTAACTTTTTTTGCCATGAGGACCTTCTTTTGGATATATTATGTGCTGTTTTGGCTGATTTTAACATATTTAACTTATGGAGTCAAACAGAAACCCGTCACAATGCGTGCAAATGCCCCCGGTCAAATATGGAATATGCTAAAAAATGTCCAATCTATACTATGCATATTTTACAAAAAGGTGTATTTGCACACACAGGTAATTGAAAAATGCACGTGCGCATGCTAGGATTGACGTGAAAATCCCAAAGTGTGTATCATGCAAATGCACAAACGGACAGGCTTTGCGTACTGCACGAGTGGGAGAGAGGAGGAATTAAAGGAGAAAAACAATGAAAAAAGACAAAACGTCACCAGATGTGAAGTCCGGCAACAGCCTGCACAACACGCTTGTCTACATAAGACAGCACTGGCAGCTGTACGTGATTTTTATCATGCCGGCCTTCCTGCTGACCATCATCTTCCGGTATATCCCGATGGGCGGTATCCTGATCGCCTTCCAGGAGTACAACCCTATCCGCGGTATTCTGGGAAGTGAATGGGTCGGCTTCGAACACTTTTCCAGGTTCCTGTCATCGCCGGATTTCCTGCGTTACCTGGCGAATACACTTAAACTTAGTGTATTCGGACTGTTGTGGGGCTTCCCGGCACCGATCCTGCTGGCCTTCCTGCTCAACCGTATCCTCAGCAAGGGGATCAAGCAGAAGATCCAGCTCGTGCTGTACATGCCGAACTTCATTTCAGTCATCGTCCTCTGCGGTATCGTGCGTATCCTTTTAGCACCTACCGGCATGATCAACATGATGCTCGGCACATCAACAAACTTTATGACAATGCCCTCCGCATTCCGCACGATCTACATCGCCAGCGGTATCTGGCAGGGCGCAGGCTGGGCCTCGATCATTTACACGGCAGCACTGTCCAATGCCAGTAAAGATCTGAAGGAGGCAGCAGTCATCGATGGAGCAAACATCATTCAGCAGATCAAGGCTGTTGAATGGCCTGCCATCAAGGATACGGTCCTGATCCAGTTCATCATGTCCGTCGGAAACATCATGAGCATCGGCTTTGAGAAGGCTTATGCTCTGCAGACTGACCTGAACCTGAATGCATCTGAGATCATTTCCACCTATGTGTACAAGAAGGGTCTTCTTGACGGCGATTACGGTTTCTCTACTGCGGTCGGCCTGTTCAACACGATCATCAACGTTATCCTTCTGGTCTCTATGAATAAGATCGTTCAGAGGATGAACGAAGGCAAAGGCATTTAACGGAGGAGGCGGTTGATAATGGCAAACAAAAAGAAGAGTGAATTCTCCAAACAGCCGGCAGGAGACAAAGCCCTGCTGATCTTTGGATATGTGATCCTCGGTCTCTTCATCGTAGCTATTATAGTTCCGATGATCTATATCATCCTTGCATCCTTTATCGATCCGGTCACCCTGCAGAATACGGGACTGACCTTCGATTTTTCCAAGTGGACGACAACCGCTTATACGCGAGTTCTGGAGAACCAGCAGATCTGGGTCGGCTTCGGCAATGCCCTCCTGTATTCCGTTCTGTTCACCATCATCTCGGTCGTGGTCACGCTGCTTGCAGCGTATCCCATGTCCCGGGCGGATTTCAAAGGAAAAGGATTTTTTAACACGATTTTTGTTATCACCATGTTCTTTGGCGGCGGACTGATCCCGACCTACTTGCTGATCAGTAAGCTCGGAATGCTGGATACGATCTGGGCGATCCTGATCCCCGGTGCGTTCAGTGTCTGGAACATGATCATCGCACGTACCTACTACATGGGTATTCCCCGGGATCTGCAGGAGGCAGCCGAGGTGGATGGAGCAACGGAGATGGTCTACTTCTTCAAGATCCTGCTTCCAGTATGTACACCCATCATCGCAACGATCTCCATGTGGCAGTTCGTCGGTATGTGGAACAGCTATTTTGACGCAATGATCTACCTCAACAGCGCTTCCAAGCAGCCGCTGCAGCTGGTGCTCCGGTCTATCCTGATCCAGAGCCAGCCGGAGCCGGGCATGGTCTCCGATATGCAGAGCACGGCAGAGCGCGCGCAGCTGGCAGAGCTTCTGAAGTATGCGACGATCATTATCTCCAGCGTACCGCTGCTGATCATGTATCCCTTCTTCCAGAAGTACTTTGACAGCGGAATCATGGCTGGCGCAGTCAAGGGCTGACCGGCGTTTATCCGGCTGGCGCAGTCAAGGGCTGACCGCCGTTTATCCGGTTGGCACAGTCAAGGGCTGACCGGCACCTGATTTTTGAAACCTCAATGAAAAAGGAGTTTATCTTATGAAGAATTTACGTAAGTCAATGGCACTTGGCCTGGCTTTGATCATGACGACAGGACTTCTGGCAGGCTGTGGCGGAAGCGGAGCTTCCGGCGGTGCTTCAGGCAATAGCGCAGCCGAAGTCGATGTTGAATCTCTTTCCTTCCCGCTGGCTGAAACAGCAGAGATCTCCGGTCTTACTTCTTATCCGGTAGGTTCTGAGGCAGAGCCGAACAACAGAACCATCTTCAAACGTCTTGAGGAGAAGACCAACGTTCATGTCAACTGGAAGTCCATCCAGAGTGACCAGTGGGGCGACAAGATCGCG
>DFFG01000092.1:0-1133 GCA_002368795.1 Eubacterium sp. UBA3782 | reverse complement strand
GGGCGACAAGATCGCGCTTGAGATGTCTAACATCAAGACCCTGCCCGAATTCGTTTTCACCGCAGGCTTCAATGATACCGATCTGCTGAAGTATGCAAAGCAGGGCGTCATCCTCAACCTTGAGGATTATATCGACAACTACATGCCCAACCTCTGCAAGGTTTTCGAGCAGGCTCCCGAGTACCGCACCATGTGTACGGATGAGAACGGCCATATCTGGGCTCTTCCGTGGATCGAGCAGCTGGGAAGCGGGAAGACCGCTATCCAGACTGTCGGCAACATGCCCTTCATCAACACTGCATGGCTTGAGTTCCTGGGCCTTGAGATGCCCACCAATGTCGATGAGTTCGAGCAGGTCCTGATCGCGTTCCGCGACAATGCCGACGCTCTCAAGAAGGAATTCAACATCGACGGCGATATCATTCCCATGTCCTGCATCATCAACGGCGGCAATGAGGACTGCACGATCCTCTGCAACGGCTTCGGCGAGGGCTACGGCGATCCCGATCCTGGTCGTCACATCGTTGTTTCTGATGACCTTAAGGTAGTCTGCACCGCAAATACCGAAGGATGGCGCAAGGGAGTTGAATGGCTCCACAAGCTTTATACCGAGAAACTGATCGATCCCGATGCATTCACCCAGGAGTGGTCCACCTATGTTGCCAAGGGCAAATCCGGCCGCTATGGCGTATGCTTCACCTGGGATGTAGCCAACATCGTGACCATCAGCATGGATGACCTGATCGCAGGCAATGGCTGGAAGCCTCTGCCGGCACTGGCAGCTGACGTTCGCAATATTACCCCCGCAAACGGCTCCTTTACCTCCGGTTTTGACCGCGGCCGCTGCGTTGTTACTGCAAATGCCAAGAATCCGGCCCTGATCTGCGCATGGCTCGATCAGATGTATGATCCCTTCCAGTCCCCGCAGAACAACTGGGGAACCTACGGCGAAGATGACGACTTCGACATCTTCGTGCTCGGCACCAACTCCAGGGGCGAGAAGATGCTCCAGCACGCGCCTCTCGGCGGCGCTTCCCCTGTGGAAGTCCGTGAAGCCGAGTGCGTCGGCGGCCCGCTCGCCATCCTCGACTCCTACTACGGCGAATATGTCACCTGCCCGGACGACGCTCAGT
>DFFG01000074.1 GCA_002368795.1 Eubacterium sp. UBA3782 | reverse complement strand
GAAAGTGGTGGGAGTATGTCACGATGTGCTGCGAGATGGGGGAACGCATCCGGGCAGCAGTTTTTTCGCGGCCTGGGAACCATTTGGACGTTCCATAAGAGATGATCCGGCGACGTTGGGAAGGAAGCAGGATGGAGCGATGATCCGGCGACGTTGGAAAGAAAGCAGGATGGAGCATATGGCAGGGAGAGAAGAGAGAAAAAGGAGCAGCAGGAAAAAACGATATATCCTGCCGGTCCTTATTTTTTGCGCGGTTCTCTTTGCGGCGTCTGGTGCTCTGTATCTTCTGGCAGCCCATGTGCCTGGCTTTGCGGATGCCTATGCGGGTGTCATGAATCCTGTTATGGTGAATACACAGGGGCGGCTCGCCGGTCTTCTGCCGTTTTCCATCGCAGAGCTTCTTCTCTGCGCACTGATCCCGGCAGGTGCCTTCTGGCTCATCCGCCTTGTGCAGCTTTCTTTCGGATACGGCACAAGGGATGGTGGTATGCACCGCTTTTTTCTGCGCACGGCAGCAGCGCTTCTGTGTGCGGCAGCGGTGATGAGTTTTTTATTTATGCTCAATGAGGGCGTCTATTTCTTCCGTACATCCTTTGCCGACCGGTACGGTTTTCGCAGCGGCGGGTATACAAATGAGGAGCTGGAGGAGGTATGCCGCATGGCGGCAGATGAGGTTAACCATTATGCAGGCAAAGTCCGCCGGGATGGAAATGGCCGCATGATCCCGAATGCCGGACTGAACCGTCGGATCCGCGGTGCCATGCAGCAGGCAGGAGAGCGCTGGCCGTATCTTTCCGGATGGTATCCGCCGGTTAAACCGGTATTTTTCTCCCGGGCACTGGATTATATGCAGTTTACCGGGATCTACAGCATATATACGCTGGAGGCCAACTACAACCGGGGCATGCCTGCGTTTAACATTCCCTTTACCATGGCCCATGAGCTGTCCCATCTGAAGGGCGTGATGAACGAGAAGGAGGCGAATTTTGCTGCCTACCTTGCCAGCACCTGTTCGAACGATCCGGACATCCGCTACAGCGGGGCCATGCTGGCCTGGACCTACTGCGGCAATGAGCTTTACCGCCGGGACCATGCGGCATGGGAGGCGATCGCCCGGACTATTGACGAGCGGGCCAACACCGATATAAGATACAACCGTGCTTACTGGAATTCCTTTGAGGGGACAGTGGCTGAAACGACAGAGGCGGTCAATGACAGCTATCTGAAGCAGATGGGCGTGACCGAGGGAACGGCTTCCTACGATCTGGTGGTCGACCTCATCGTGACCTATGAAACGGACAGAGAGGACTGAATGTATGATGAGTGGAAAGAAGATCTTTTTTGCGGACCTGGACGGTTCGCTTTTGAACAGTGAAAAGAAGATCACGCCGGCGACAAAGCAGGCGCTTGACGCGTTTATGGCGGCGGGAAATTACTTTGTCATCTGCACCGGGCGTGCCATCGAAAGTGCGGCGGCGGTGAAGAAGGAGCTGGGCTTTGACTATCCCCATATGTTCCTGGTCGGATACCAGGGGGCGCATATCTACAGCTGCGATGACCAGAAGGATGTCTTTAAGAAGGGGATCGCCATCGAGGACGTGCGTGTCATGCAGGAGATCGGCGATGCCAATGACGTTTACTGCCAGACCTATTCCGATACCCACATCATCGTTCCCTGCGAGCATCCGGCGCTGACCTTCTACATGCGTCACATCCATACGCCGCTGCTTTTCTCGGCAGATCTGGCATCCGCGCTTACAGAGGATCCCTGCAAGGTCCTGTTTATCGATCTGGATGACCATGCAAAGACCGACCGGGTCAAGGCTGCTCTTTCCGAACGCTTCAGTGACCGGTACCAGTTCCTGTATTCCAATCCCTGGTATCTGGAGGTTTTCTCTAAAGAGGCCGGCAAAGGCTCGGCTGTCCGCAGGGTCTGTGACTATCTGGGCCTGCCGATCGAGAATTCCTTTGCGGCCGGCGACGAGGAGAATGACATCTCCATGGTGGAGGCGGCAGGCTTTGGCATAGCGATGGCCAACGGGATCGACCGGATCAAGGCAGCAGCCGATGCCGTGACTGAGCAGGACAATGATCATGACGGGCTGGCGCCCTTTATTGTCCGGATGACCGAGGGCTGAGAGAATGGCGAAAAAGACTCTCACCCGGCAGCAGAAAAAGAAAGATGAGGAGTGAGAGGATGATCGATATCGGCTGCCATCTGTCGGTGACAGAGGGTTATGCGGCAATGGCATCGCGGATGCTTCGCTTTGGCGGTACGACCTTTGCCTTTTTTACCCGGCCGCCAAGGGGCGGAAGGGCAAAAGAGATCCGGCCGGAGGATGCGGATTCCATGAACCGGATCGTCAGAGAAGCAGGCTTTGGGAAGCTGGTGGCTCACGGAAGCTATACCATGAACCTCTGCGGCGCAAAAGCTGAGACCCGCGCCAATGCGCTGGACATGCTCTGCCAGGACCTGGAGCGGATGGAGGCCTTTCCGGGGAATTATTACAACTTCCATCCGGGCTCCCATGTGGGCGCGGGGACAGCCGCAGCGATCCCGATGATCGCAGATGCGCTGAATGCCTCCCTGTGGTCCGGGATGCACTGTACCGTCCTTTTAGAGACAATGTCCGGGAAAGGTTCGGAGGTCGGCGCCACGTTTGAGGAGCTCCGGGAGATCATTGACAGGGTCGCTTTTCCGGAAAAGGTCGGTGTCTGTCTGGATACATGCCATATCTGGGATGCCGGGTACGACATCGCAGGCGATCCGGATGGTGTGCTGCAGCATTTTGATGAGGTGATCGGCCTGGACAAGCTGGCTGCGGTGCATTTGAATGACAGCAAAAACCCCTGCGGCTCGAAAAAGGACCGGCACGAAAAGCTGGGAGAGGGACAGATCGGTATGGAGGCGCTGCGGCGCTTTGTCACCCATCCGCTGCTGGCCGGAAGACCATTTATTCTGGAGACGCCGAACGATGACGAAGGGTACATCCGGGAGATCGCCATTGTCAAAAGCTGGGAAGACCCGGATCGTTAAAAAGTAAAGAATGCAGACAGTGCCGGGACGTACATAGACCTGTGCCGCTGTCCAAAAGGCAGAACGGCCCGCTCCTAGGAGCGGGTCGTTTCCCATGTGCTCATATCCAGATTCGTCGTGCAGTGCACCTCGTTTCCCGTCCAGCCGCCCCAGATGATCACGGCGATATGCTCATCGGCAGCGGTGTACATGTTGTCCATATAGCCCCGGACAAAAATCCCGTCCGTCGGCGCTTCGTGGATGACACCACACCTGCCATAGCCATTGCCGGGCAGGAATTCCTGTCCGTTCTCACGGAAGACGCGGTAGGGATGATGGTCGTGGACGGGTTCCCCCATGTCATCGGTTACTCCTCCGGCGAGGCCTGCATTGCAGTTGAAGAGATACACGGTCCCGCTGTCTCCGCAGGCAGCGATCGCCTCATTGGGGACAAAGCGTTCTTCCTTCGTGCGCGGATGTGTCCATTTCATCTGTATGCTCCTTTCTGCCGCAGGATCTGCGGCGCTTTTTGTTTCAGACTCTCTCATTTTTGCACGGGCTGCGTCTCACGGTATTTCTTTTGCAGGATACGGCTTTCTGTTCTCAGAAACAGCCGGATGCTGTATAATAAGCTGAGTAAGAGAAGCGCCATGCAGACGATGGCGGCAGGGAGCAGATCATGAGCATTAATTATCACGCCTACCAGTGCAGAAATTTTAAATTTGACGATTATGAAAAGATCGCCCTTCAGTGGCGGGAGGCCTTCACCGGATTTGATCCGGAGAGAGCAGCGCGTATCCTGGATCTTGTACAGGAGGAGGGCAGACTTTACATTCCTTATTTTGGAACACCATACCGGCTGCGTCTGCAGGATGGTGTGCTGGAGAAAAAGACCGGAGAAGAATGGACGGACGACCTGTGGTTCAATGAAGCCCTTGTGATCTACCATATCCTCAATGATGTGGCAGATGAACCGAGGCAGGCCGGCGAGATGATCCCGAACACGGAGCTCGATCCGGCAGCCAGGGGAAACAGCCGGCAGGAGGATATCCTGTTTTCCGATTTCTCCCGCAAGGCCTCGGGCAGGACGGAGCAGCTGAAAAAGGCCTGTCTGGCCAACGGCGGTATCGCCTTTCCCTCAAAGGCGGATGCGGCCTTCCTGTTCCGGCCATTTCCTCAGATCCCGCTTCAGCTTTTATTCTGGGATGAGGACGAGGATTTTCCGGCAAAGGTGCAGGTCCTGGTCGACCGGTATGTGACGGACTATCTTCACCCGGAGAGTACCGGCTGTCTGATCTCGGATCTGTTTGAGATGCTCTCCCCTAAGCTGGCGGATGAGTGATCTTTAAAGGACAGTGCTGCTGTCTGATTTCTGTATCGGCAGGGGAGGTGTGCGTGACCTCCGGCCGGTCTTGCTGTTTTCCTTGGGGGGATTGGAATGAATGAAGTGAATACCTGGCCGGGATGGACCTCGGTGAGGCTTCTTGGTGAAGGAACATTTGGAAAGGTATATGAGCTGGAAAAGACGGATGCCTTCGGGACCGTGCGTTCGGCACTGAAGGTGATCACGGTGCCGAACTCCCGCATCCATGCACCGGCATCGGCTCCGGCAGAGGCAAAGGCTGCATTCTGCCGGCGGGCAGTGGAAAAGATCTACCGCGAGATCACACTGATGGATCAGCTGAAGGGAAGATCCCATATCGTTTCCTATCTGGATCATCAGATCCTGTCCGGTGACGATGGTGAGGCCTGGACGGTGATGATCCGGATGGAGCTGCTGGTGCCTTTTGCGGAGTACTGTGCATCCCACCAGATGACGCAGGAGGAGATCATCGGGCTTGGCATGGACATTGGCGGAGCGCTCGAGACCTGCCACGCAAAGAATATCCTGCACAGAGATATCAAGCCGGAGAACATCTTTTTTGACCCCGGCATGGGCGATTTTGCCCTGGGCGATTTCGGCATTTCCAGGACACTGGAAAAGGATGTCCAGAACAATATGACGATGGCCGGCACCTACAACTACATGGCGCCGGAGGTGTTTTTAAGAAAGGGCTACGGGTTTACCGCGGATATCTATTCGCTGGCGCTGGTTCTTTATGAGCTGCTGAATGACGGAAACCCGCCGTTCTGCCAGGGGGCTTCTTATGATGTTGAAGACCGGGAAAGTGCGCTGACCCGGCGTTTTTCCGGAGAGAGCGTGCCGCCTCCCAGGATGGCGTCTCCGGCGCTTGCCCAGTGCCTCCAGAAGGCGCTGGCCAGTGATCCTTCTGTGCGCTATCCTTCGGCAGGAGAATTCGTCCGTGCCCTGGAAAAGTGTCGTGAAGCGTATGCAGCTGCGGGATCCGTTCTGTCGCAAGCCGCCGGATCAGGCATGTCCGGCAGCGGGACGGTCTATGCGGAGTATATCACCGGCGGGGAGATGCCGCAGGAAGAGCGGGGGTATAGCACCGGTGGGGAGATGCCGCAGGAAGAGCGGCGGCATATCAGCGGTGGGAAGATGCCGCAGGAAGAGCCGCGGCCTGCAGACCGCCAGGTACCGGCCGCAGAGGAGAGTATCCGGGAAGCTGCCGGCAGATCTGTGCAAAGGGAGGAAGCCGCAAAGGACAGCGATGGCATCCCGCAGGATCCGGCACAGGCGGCCGAATACTTTCGCCGGTCAGCAATTGCGGGATCGGTGGATGACATGCGAAAGCTCGGTACCATGTATATCGAGGGCACCGGTGTTCCTCAGGATTATGCGCAGGCGATGGAATGGTTCCGGAGAGCAGCCGAGGCTGGTTCGGCCGAGGCGATGAACAATATGGGTGTCCTGTATCGGAAGGGCTGGGGAGCCGCCAGGGATGACGGCAAGGCAGCAGAGTGGTACCGGAAGGCGGCCGAGGCCGGATCGGCGGACGGCATGTTTAATCTGGCGGCCATCTATATGAACGGCTGGGGCACAGCCAGAGATCCAAAGGAAGCGGCCATATGGTACCGGAAGGCGGCTGAGGCCGGTTCTGTGCGGGGCATGACCAGCCTTGGCACCATGTACCGGAAGGGGCTTGGGATCTCCCAGGACAGCCGGAATGCGGTCATGTGGTACCGGAAGGCAGCCGAGGCCGGATCGGCGGAGGCCATGTGCAGTCTCGGCGGCATGTATCTGGAAGGCCGCGGGGTGGAAAAGGATGCCGGCACAGCCATCGAATGGTTCCGCAGGGCGGCCGATGCCGGTTATGCGGATGCGATGAACAACCTGGGCGTCCTGTACCGGAAGGGCTGGGGCGTTCCAAAGAATGAGAAAAAGGCTGCCGAGTGGTACAAAAGGGCAGCAGCGGCAGGCAGCAGCACGGCAAGAAAGAATCTGGAGTCCCTGCGCCGGGAAAATACAGGCGCGCCGCATAGCTGAAGCTGCAAAAAAAGGATGCCTTTTTTCGTTTGACAGTCATAGTGAATTGTGATACACAATTCATTGCAGCGGTATTGCCGCCTGCAATGATTTCAATAAACAGATACAGCAGGAGTGTATGTATTTTATGAAGATCAGTCGTTTGAAAATCAATCATCTGAGCAATCCTCTGGGCAATCTCCTGGATGATCCGACCCTCTCCTTTGTCGTCGGGGACACCCAGGCTTCCGCACAGAAAAGCGCCCGCATCCGGGTCGCGCTGGACGAGCATTTTGAAACAACGGTATATGACAGCGGAGACAGAAGCGATATTGACTCCCGCGGTTTCCGGCTGCCGCTTGCACTGGAGGAGTCCACAAGATATTACTGGAAGGTCAATGTGACTGCTGACAACGGGGAGACAGGAGAGAGCGAAGCGGCCTGGTTTGAGACGCCAAAGGGATCGCTGTGGACCGCCGACTGGATCTCGCCGGTGGCTCCAAAGGAGCAGCAGGTCTGCCTGCAGAAGAATATCCGCATTTCCCGTCCCGTGGCAAAGGCCAGGATGTACATGGTCGGCCTGGGGCTCTATGAGCTTTATATCAACGGAAAGATGCAGGGAGACGAGTGCCTGCTTCCCGGCTTCTGTGCCTATGACAGCTGGCTTCCCTTCCAGACCTTTGAGGTCGACCTTGTCCAGGGCGACAACAGCATTTCGGTCATGCTTGGCGACGGCTGGTACAAGGGATGGTACGGCCTTCGGCAGACCTCTGAGAATTACGGCGACCGGCTTGCCGCCATCGCCGAGCTGCATATCTGGTATGAGGACGGAAAGAAGGAAGTGATCGGAACGGATACCAGCTGGAAGGCGGTTCCCAGTCCGGGCGTATACAGCGGCATCTATCCCGGTGAAGTGTATGATCCGGGCACGGAGCAGAACGAGATCTTTGATACGGAATACATCGAGATCGACAAAAAGCTGCTCACTCCGAGGAGAAATCCCAGACTCTGTGTGCACGAGGAGATCCGCCCGATCGCGGTGATCCATACGCCGGCCGGAGAGACCGTACTGGACATGGGCCAGAACATGGTCGGATGGCTGCAGTTTGCCTGCCGCGCGCCGAAGGGAACGAAGCTGTATTTCCAGTTTGGCGAGATCCTTCAGGATGGAAATTTCTACAATGACAATCTCCGGACGGCCAAGGCGGAATTTACCTATATCTCCGACGGACAGGAAAGACTTGTCCGCCAGCATTTCACCTTCTACGGCTTCCGCTATGTCAAGGTGACCGGCTGGCAGGGAGAGCCTGATCTGGAGGATTTCCGCGGCCTGGTGATCCATTCCGAGATGGAGCCGATCGGCAGCATCGAGACCTCCGATATCCTGGTCAACCAGCTGTTCCATAACGCCTGGTGGGGAATGAAAGGCAATTTCCTGGATGTTCCCACAGACTGCCCCCAGAGGGATGAGCGCTATGGCTGGACCGGCGATGCCCAGATCTTTTCCGGCACGGCCTGCTTCAATATGGATACCTACGCATTTTATGCCAAGTACGGCTACGATATCGCCTGTGAGCAGAAGAAGTTTGACGGCGGTGTTCCGGATACGGTGCCTGTCTGCAATTACGGCTCCACGCTCTCTACGGCATGGGGTGATGCCGGAACGGTGATCCCCTGGAATGTCTACCTGCATTCCGGCGACAAGGGGATCTTGGTGCAGCAGTACGACAGCATGAAGGGCTGGGTCGACTATATGAAGGGGGAGGATGACAAGTCCGGCGGAAAGCGTCTTTGGACGACCGGCTTCCATTATGGTGACTGGCTTGCGCTTGACGGAAACTTTGCCGGCGGCGTATTTGGCGCAACGGATCCCCACTTTATCGCATCGGCCTATTATTACCTTTCCACCACGATCGTGGCAAAGGCTGCCGCAGTCATCGGAAAAGAAGAGGATGCCCGCTTCTACAGTGAGCTTGCAGCACAGATCCGCGAGGCCTTCTTTGCCGAGTACTATTCCAAAAATGGACGGCTTTGCGTGGATACCATGACCGCCTACGTGGTCGCTCTGTACATGGATCTGGTTCCGGAGCATGCCATGGAGGCTGTCCGGGAGGGGCTGAAAAACAGGCTTCGCAGAAACCGCTATCATCTGGATACCGGGTTTGTCGGCACCCCCTACCTGTGCCGTGTGCTTTCCGATAACGGGATGAATGATATTGCCTACCATCTGCTGGAGGAGAAGGGCTATCCCGGCTGGCTGTACCAGATCACGATGGGCGCCACCACAGTATGGGAGAGATGGAACTCCGTCCTTCCCAACGGCAAGATCAGCGGTACGGGCATGAATTCTCTGAACCATTATTCCTATGGCTCGATCGTGGAATGGATGTTCCGCGACATGGCCGGCATCCAGCCCTGTGAGGACGGTCCCGGCTTCCGGCATTTTGTGATCGCGCCGCAGCCGAACTACCGGATCGGCTGGCAGAGGACCCAGCTCAATTCTGCCTCTGGCCTTATCCGGAGCGAGTGGAAGATGGAGGAGGGCCGGATGCATATGCGCTTTACGGTGCCCTTCAATACCACGGCGGAGGTGATCCTGCCCGACGCAGATGCAGAGCAGATCGCCATTACCGCGACAAATCCGGACGGTATAAAGAAGACAGAGCAGTCCGGAAGCAATGTCTGCATGCAGCTGACCGCCGGTGATTATGTGATGATCTACGAGCCGACGGCCTATTACGGAAAGACCTACAGCCTCGATACGCCCTATTTTGAACTGCTGGACAATCCGGAGACCAGGAAGATCGTCGAAGAGGAATTCTTCTCGGTCTATCCGACGATGCCCTTTGAGGACGAGCTGTATACCTTCCGGGAGGTCCTGAACGGACCGTTCAGCCATCTGCCCCACGAGAAGCAGGCAGAGATCGACGAGAGGCTTCGCCAGATCCGCGGCTGAGAAGGCATAGTGTGCTGATGCGGAAGGACGAAACAGCAAAAGACCGAAAGGTGTTATTGCTTTTATCGGCCATTGCCGAAAACATGCTGCATACGTATAATTGTGAATGGAACGCAGGCCGCATGGCCTGCGTCAAATGAAGAAACTTACAGTAGAGAGGAGTGCAAAAACGATGAGAGTTCTAGAGAGACGCTTTGTGCAGGATTTTATCCGGATGGCAAACGATGGATATGAGCAGGGCTGGCATGAGAGAAATGGCGGAAACCTTTCCTACCGACTGACTGATCACGAGGTCGATTCCGTAAAGGACCGGCTGCTGGATCACGGTGAGTGGCATCCGATCGGAGCCTCTGTTCCGGGCCTTGCCGGTGAGTATTTTCTGGTGACCGGCACCGGAAAATATTTCCGTAATATCATCATGGATCCCGAGGCCTGCATCGCACTGATCGAGCTGGACGATGCCGGAGAGAATTACCGGATCCGCTGGGGCCTTGTGGACGGCGGTCTGCCCACCAGCGAGCTGCCCACACATCTTCTGAATCATGAAGTCAAGAAGCGGGTGACCAACGGCAAGCACCGGATCATCTACCATGCCCACACCACCAACGTGATCGCACTGTCCTTTGTTCTTCCTCTCAACGATGAGATCTTTACCCGTGAGCTGTGGGAGATGGCGACCGAGTGCCCGGTGGTATTCCCTGAGGGCGTTGGCGTTATCCCCTGGATGGTTCCGGGCGGCAAGGAGATCGGCATCGAGACCAGCAAGATGATGGAGAAGTACAACGCCGTCATCTGGGCTCATCACGGCATGTTCTGCTCCGGCGAGACCTTTGACCTTACATTTGGTCTGATGCATACCATCGAGAAATCCGCTGAGATCCTGGTGAAGGTCATGTCCATGGCACCCAGGAAGCTGCAGACCATTACGCCGGACAATTTCCGTGACCTGGCCGTCGGCTTCAACATCTCGCTTCCCGAGAGATTCCTCTACGAGAAGAAGGACTGACCGGAAAAGATGCTTCACGGTTCCAGCGGCAAAACGATGGAACTGACCGCAGGACGGAGAACTTTCCCGGACCTCTGAGTTGAAATGCTATCCGTATTGCGCTATAATAAATTGCATAAAATACATGGCCGGCTGCACGGCAGTCCGGGCCGCGTTTCAGAAATTCTTTAACAGGAGGTAAACCATCATGAGCAATGTTGAGCGGGCATGTGAGTTCCTGAAGAAGGCAGGCACCTATTATCTGGCTACCGTCGAGGGCGATCAGCCGAGAGTACGTCCCTTTGGTACGGCCCACATCTATGAGGGCAAGCTGTATATCCAGACCGGAAAGGTCAAGAATGTATCAAAACAGCTGGAAGCAAACGGAAAGGCTGAGATCTGCGCCTTTACCGGCGGCAAGTGGATCCGTATCGCCGGCGTGCTGAAGGCAGATGACCGCCTTGAGGCAAAGCAGTCCATGCTGGATGCTTATCCGAGCCTTCAGGCAATGTACAAAGCAGACGACGGCAACACCATCGTTTATTACTTCGAGTGCGCAAAGGCAACCATCTCGTCCTTTACCAGCGCTCCCGAGGAGTTCACCTTCTGATCAGGCAGAAATGCCAGAGCGTAATAACAGACAAGGCACCACAGTTCACCTTTCCCGACAAAGGCGTCTGGAAAGGGAGGGCTGCGGTGCCTTTTTGTTTGCTTCGGGCGGCTTTTTCTCTTGCGCGGCAGGAGAATTCCGCTATAATAGATGCGACACTTTGCAATGACAGAATTTGAGAGGATTCAGCAATTATGGACTCCATGATCCTTTTGCAGCAGATGATCGTGCTGTTCGCCATGATGGTATCTGGCTATCTGGCCTTTAAGCTTCACTTTTTTGACCGGATCGGACAGCATCAGATCAGTACGCTGCTGGTCAAAATTCTGAATCCGTTTCTTCTCCTCAGCAGTCTGGGCAGCGGCAGGGCAGAAAATGCGGATGTCATGTCCAGGGAGGCATTTATCCTTTCCCTGATCTATTACGGCTATCTGTTCGTTTTCAGCCTGATCTACGTGAAGGTGCGAAGACTCCCAGTAAAGGAAGCCTCCATGCAGCAGCTGCTGATGGATTTCAGCAACGTCGGATTTTTCTCCATTCCTCTGATCCGGGCGCTGTTTGGTGATTCCTATGTGATCTATCTGCTTTATTATCTGCTGTTCTTCAACATCTTTGCCTATACGGCTGGCGTTTTTCTGGCCAGCCGCATGGCAGATGAGGAGAAGCCCTTTGAAATCAGGAAGGTCTTCAATTCCGGAACGGCGGTCAGTGCCCTGGCCATCGTGCTGAATGCCCTGAATATTCAGCTTCCGGCGCCGGCGGTCACCTTCTGCTCCTACATGGGCAATGCCTGCATCCCGCTTTCCATGATCCTGATCGGCGCGTCGCTTGCACAGAAGGATCTGAGAAAGATATTTACCACGCCGGGAAACTACCTGTTTGCGCTGGTGCGCATGCTGATCTGTCCGGTGGTGGGCATTCTGCTCTTTTCGCATCTTCCCTTCCACAGGGATATGCTGTATCTGTTCTTTATCCTGCTGTCCATGCCTCCGGCAACCATGTCCGGTATGCTTGCGGAGGAATATGGGCATAAAGGAAACGAGGCAAACGAGTTCATTGCCATGGCCACATTGATGGCCCTTGCAACGATCCCGCTGCTCTCGCTTCTCTACATCTGACCTATGGGCTGCATGCCTGATCTGCGGATGAATGATCCGCCGGTCTACATGTAGCCTTTTTTCTTTTCGTATTCCAGAATAAATACGCTGTTCTTTGCTTCGTAATCGTTGAAATATCGGGATGCATTTGCATCGAATTCGCTGGGGGCGATGGTGCCGTGGTACCAGCTCTTGCCGTTGAAATAGGCCTGCAGCTCATCGCTCTGGAAAAGTCTTCCATGGCGGGCGTAGATCTCATTTCTGGCATGCAGGAGCTGTTCCTTTGTCAGACCCTCCAGATCTGCCTCTGTCAGGTAGCGGCTGGTGCTGTCCGGGATCACGTAATCATCCGGGCCGTCGCCGCGCCTTTCTTCCGGTGTTGGTGTCGGTGTGGCGGTCGGCGTCGCCGTCGGGGTGGGAGTCGCCGTGGGCGTTTCTGTCGGTGCCTCGGTCGGAGCTGCAGTTACCACTGCCTCCTCGGCTGGCTGGACATCCTCCTGGTTTTCGGTCACCTCCGGCGGAACCTCATCATCCGCTATGGCTGTGCCGGTCCCCATGCCTTCATAGGTGTTCTCCTCCTGGGAGAGCTCTGCGGAGGGCGTGCCCTCCTGGGTCGTTGTCTGCGTATAGCTGCTGGACGATGAGGGATAACCCTGAACGGAGTAGCTGAAGCGGGTAAAGATCACACCGACCAAGAGGAGGCAGGCTGCCGAGGTGCCAAGAGCGACCAGGACTTCTGCGGCCTGACTTTCCTTTTTGGGCGGATATAGCGGATTGTTCGATCTGTTCGCGGTATTTCCTGCCGGCCGGGCTGTATTTTTCCTGGCCGGTTCCTTTTTCTTTTTTCCAAATGCCATTGTTTGTCCCTCCTTTAAGCCCTTGCACTGCCGGTCTCTGCGAGCTCTCTGATGCGTGCGATGCGGTCGTCGCTGTGCGGATGGCTGCTGGCCAGACTTGCGAAAAGTCCCTTCGGGCGGGGACCACCGCCGACGATCTGCAGGAGATGGACAAGGCCGTCAGCATAGCCCAGGTGCACGGAAAACTCGTCCGCCTGGAACTCGTTGCCGCGGCTCGTCTTCATGCACAGTGCTGTGCCCAGAGCCGTCCACAGACGCATGAATGCGGCGAGGATGACCAGGGTAAAGAACCGGGAGATCGAACTCATGAGTGATACAAATACATTAGCGTCTCCGCTGAAGGCGGCGACGATCTGCATGATGATGTCTGCGAGGATCGCGCCAAGCTGGAACAGGATGTACAGACCCTCGATGAAGAGGTTGCCGATCGCGACCACGAGGATGCGGTCTGTATCCTTGTGGGAAAGATGGCCGAACTCGTGTCCGAGGGTCGCCTTGATCAGCTCATCCGGCAGTGTCAGCAGACCGCGGGTGATGCAGACGGTCTTGCGTCCGGTCGCAAACGCGTTGGGACAATCTTCGTCGTTCATGAACAGGCGGACATCCGCAGAGATCGACGGATCGGCCTGCCGGGCCTTTGTGTAGACTTCCCGGAAGATCGGCTCCATACGGTCGATAACCGTCTGATCCGTGATCTTATGGCAGCCTGTCTGGTAGCGGAGCAGGGCTTCGCCGATCGGGGAAAGGGCGATGGAGACAGAGGCGACATACAGCAGGAAGCCGCACAGAAGACCCCACCCGATGGGGAGCGTTAGCATGGCGGTCGTGATCAGCCCGATCAGGAGAATGTTCAGGACAAGATAGATGATCAGCGGAACATTCTCTTTATTTGTAAACATGCGGACAAGAAAATCAATCAGGTAAAAGGATCCGGTCTTTCCGGAGCTTCCGGCCCTGGCAGCGGGTGAAGAAACGCGTCGTGCATTTCCGGTCTGGGCAGGACGGGCCTGGCTGCGCCTTGCGTTTCCTGCCTGGGCAGTGCCGGCGCTGCTGCGGGATTCCGCCGGGGCCTGTGCCCTGCGAGGCTGGCTGCCTGCAGATCCTGATGCCGGCGTGCGGCCTGCCGCAGCGCTTCCTGCAAAGCCTGATCCCGATGACGCCGAAGGAGAGGCGGTGCGGGGGCTGCTCTGCTGCTGTCTGGCCGCCGGGCGGGCAGATGCGTCAGCACCTCCTAAGGATGCGTGCGTTGGTATATTTCCCTCTTCGGCAGAGGGACGCGAAGCCGCAGACTGGCTGCCGGAAGATGGCGCCTTCGGCGACGCTGCGATCTTGGATCCGCAGTTCCAGCAGAACAGATCATCGTCTGCCACCTGCGTTCCGCAGTAAGGACAAAACATAGTAAAAGCCTCCTTTGTGTAAACGAAGATTAGTTACCAAAATAATACTATCAAATTGCCCGAAGACTGTAAATGGAATTTACACATATGTTCCAAGACATGAATTCAGACACAGACATTGCTGAAAACCTGCAGGTTTGGTATAATTAATTGAATTTGTGCATTTGTTCTGAATTATCTATACCGAGAGTACAAGATGTACAAGAATACACAGGATTCCATCTGTGAGAACAGGGAAACGGGGGTATTTGCCATGGAAAATCTGGTCAGCTGTCCAAAGTGCGGCAAGCAGGTACGTGCAGGTGCTAAATTCTGCACCGGCTGCGGCTTTCGCTTTGAAGAAAAAGCACAGACAGAAGCAGTCGTGGTCTGCCCTGCCTGCGGAAAGCAGCTGCGCCTCGGCGCCAGATTCTGTACTGCCTGCGGCAGAAAGTTTACAGAGGACAAGCCCCAGGCGGCACCGGCTGCAGCATCGGCTGCCGGAAGCATGGCAGCATCCGAAGAATCCGTCAGAGTCTGCCCCAATTGCGGCAGGCAGCTGCGTGCAGGCGCAAAATTCTGTACCGGCTGCGGAATGAAATTTGAGGCACCTGCCCCGGAGGCGGAACGCCCTGCGGCCAGGCCGGAAACTGCACAGGAAAAGGCAGATGCTCCTGCCGGGACAAGACCTGAGTCAGAGAATATCCGATCCGACAGGTCTGTGACAAACGCGGAGCCGGCCGGAACAAAGCCTGAGCGGGCAGAAAAAACGTTCCCGAAGGAAACGGACACACCGGCAGCAGAATCCGGAAGCTTTGTAAAGACGCAGCAGAAAGCAGCGGCACCGGCAGAGATATTCCGTCAGGAGGAGGCATCAGATCCGGTACCGGAAGCTGAGACACCGGCAATGGAGCTGCAGCAGGAAGACACCGGTACCGTACCGGAAGAAAGCGCAGCGGCAGAAGACAGCTTCTGGGAGATGGAGCGTACGGAATTGCCGAAGGCGGCCGCTTCAGAATTCAGTATAAACGTTTCCGGCATCAGCGATGACATCGTCAATCCATTTGCACTGGGTGCCGGGAACGTGATGGAATCCATCATCCATCCGGAATTAAAGCCTCTGGCCAGAAAAAAACGGGCATCCTTCATGGAATCCTTCCGTGCAAAAACGCCGGAGGAAAGGGAAGCAGAGCGCCTGGCAGCAGAGGAAAAACTAAGACAGGCACAGGCTGAGGATGCCGCAAAGAAAGAAGCTGAAGAGAGAGCAGCTGCCCAGGAAGAGGCACGGCGCCGGAAGCTGGAGGAAGAAGAGAAACTTGCAGCAGAAGCCGAGGCAGCGCGCATCGCAGAGGAAGAGCGTCTTGCAGCTGAGGCAGAGGCAGCTCGTATTGTCGAGGAAGAGCGGTTAGCAGCGGAAGCCGAGGCAGCCCGTGTTGCAGAGGAAGAAAGACTTGCAGCGGAGGCAGAGGCTGCTCGTGTTGCAGAAGCAGAGCGTCTGGCAGCAGAAGCCGAGGAAGCCCGCATCGCAGAAGAAGAGCGCCTGGCAGCAGAAGCCGAGGCAGCCCGCATCGCCGAGGAAGAGCGGTTAGCAGCGGAAGCCGAGGCAGCCCGTGTTGCAGAGGAAGAGCGCCTGGCAGCGGAGGCGGAGGCAGCCCGCATCGCCGAAGAAGAGCGGTTAGCGGCAGAAGCCGAGGCAGCCCGCATCG
>DFFG01000064.1:47885-86636 GCA_002368795.1 Eubacterium sp. UBA3782 | reverse complement strand
GGAAGCGGCGGCAGTAGGAAGCACGCGTCTTCAGACGCGTGAGGCTTCACAATACCGTCGGTATCATAGCATGAGCTTGTAAACTGGGTGGGCACCATAATGTAAAATGTATGTAAAATAAATGCCGAAGAAAAACAGGCCAAAGAAAAAGAAATGTGCAATGGGAACAATTTGTCTGCGTTGACAGACACTTTTTGTCAGACGTACAATGGTTCTGACAAGGCGCTTTTGTGAAGGAACACAACATGAATCAAGATGAGAGAATAAATAAGCAGAGGGATATAATCTGCGGTGAAAAGCAGAAATGCGACAGCCCTGAAAATAAACCACTTTCCGTAATCGCATCTCTGGCAGAAACATATGCACAGCTGTACCTGGATCCTGACCGGGATGAGATCGGGGCATATAAGAGGACAGTACTGCAGGGAGAGATTCCTGAGCACAGAAGCCTTTCCTGTTATCATGGCTCCAGCGAAGATAAAGATGAATGGATCGAAACACCGACAGGGCCAGTCCGCGTGGTAACCCTGATGGACAGACATGACTTTGAAATCGCTGTCCGGAATATGATGGCAGCAAAGGATGGACCTAAAGCTGTGATCCCCAGGACAATGGGAGCCAGCACATTGACTGCATTCAACTGGGGCAGGATCCGCAACCATCAGATGGAATTCATAAAGCAGGAAACAGAAAAGGGCGTTGCAGAGCCAGACTGGGATGCCGAATTCAAACGCTTCATCTCTGTAAAGGCAAACTATATCGATCACCTCATCATCCTGTCCAGAGGACCATACAGCAATGTAGCAGCAGAAGCTGCAGGCCAAGCTGAGGAAGAATGGCTGGAGATCTCAGACACCATCCGGAAATACCACGAGCTGACCCACGTCATCTGCCGCAGACTGTATCCGGCCAGGACCGATGCGGTACTGGATGAACTCATCGCCGATGCCGTCGGACTATACGCAGCCTACGGCCACCCAGAACCAGAAAAAGAAAAGCTATTCCTCGGAATCAGCCAAAACACATACATCGGCGGCAGACTGGAAAACTACACCGACAAGCCAGAAAGCCTCGTCGGCGCAGTCTGCGAGAAACTCGATCTACTGACAAAAGCCATAGAGGACAACAAAGGGATCTCCCCACTGGATATGCCAGAGATCCTCATGAATATTTGTGCAGAAGGGTAAATGGTGAGGGGAAAAGTAACCTGGCATTCGAGAATACCAGGACGGATGCCATAATTGTTGTGGACATCATGAATCAAGTCTTAGCTTAACTCTGGAAGCATACGCAAGGCAGGTAAGAAGCAGGATGCGTATGCTTTCGGGTCAATCAATCAAATCAAAATCAGGTTCCACAGCCGAAAAAAACATACGCAAGGCAGGCAGGAAGCAGGATGCGTATGCTTCCGGGGGGATCAATCAAATCAAAACCAGGTTCCATAGCCGAAAAAAGCATACGCAAGGCAGGCAGGAAGCAAGGTGCGTATGCTTTCGGGTCAATCAATCAAATCAAAATCAGGTTCTACAGCCGAAAAAAGCATACGCAAGGCAGGCAGGAAGCAGGATGCGTATGCTTCCGGGGGAGATCAATCAAATCAAAATCCTTACCGCAGAGACGAAATCAACACCTCTTAATGTACGGCTGATCAGGGATTTGATTGCCTGCTATTGCTTATGAAGTTTAAGATGCCTATAATGTGTAATGCACCTTTTTTGGGGGTGGATTATTGGTGATTTTATTTCATGAATGCTTGTGAGGAGGACATAAGTTGAATAAGGTTTGGGAGCTGCTGCAGGAAGAGGATACGGTTGTGTTGTTTGATGTGGATGGTACGCTTACCGATTACAGCTATGGGACATTTCACGCGCATCATGATCTTGATTTTACCCCGGAGTTCCGGGATGTAAATATTTATGCGGATTGTCAGCGGCTGCTGCCTATGTATTCCTATATTAAAAAGCATGGGACGGAGCGGATCTTCTGTATTTCCAGGGAGCCGCATGGTCATGAGGCCTGGAAAACGGAGATGCTTGGCCGGCTGTATGGAATTCCTGAAAGCCATTGCTTTTATACGCTTGAGTCGGAAGATAAGCCTGCGCTGGCGCTGCAGATCATAAAGGATCATTTTGGGGATCTTTCTCCGAAGAAGGTTGTGTGTGTGGATGACAATGATGTGACCCTGGGTATGTATATGAAGCAGACTGAGTTTTGTACGGCGCATCCGATGTTGTTTATGGCTCATATACAGGAGCTGCTGGGAGCTTCTGCAGAGGCATGAGTATCTTCAGCAGAGGCATGAATATCTTCTGTAGAGGCATGAGTATCTTCTGCTGTGTGTGCCTTTGTTGTGTTGGTTTGTCTATAGGAGGATGAAGGAATATCTGTGCAGAGATATTGCATGACATGGCGATTTCTGCTAATCTTATGAAGGTATTCTAATGAGTTATAGAGGTTTAACATGACGATTAAGGATTTGAATCCGGGCCAGAGCGCTGTGATCAAAACGGTTGGCGGCGAAGGGGCTCTGAGACAGCATTTTCTGGATATGGGTGTGATTCCGGGCGCTAAGGTCACCGTGGTCAAGCTTGCACCGCTTGGTGATCCTATGGAGCTTCGGATCCATGGGTATGAACTGACTCTGCGTCTTGCGGACGCGGAAAAGATAGAAGCTGAGCGCATCGAGGAAGCGGCGGAGGTGCCGCACGCGGATGCGCGTAAAAAGGAACCGGCGCATCCTGGCCTTGGCGAGGAGGGCAAGTTCCATCCGAAGGGCACGGGGAATCCGCTGCCGGAGGGAACGATGCTGACATTTGCTTTGGTTGGCAATCAGAACAGCGGCAAGACAACGCTGTTTAATCAACTGACTGGTGCAAATCAGCATGTGGGAAATTTCCCAGGTGTCACGGTGGACCGCAAGGATGGCGCGATCCGGGGGCAGGAGAATACCCGCATTACGGATCTTCCCGGCATCTATTCCATGTCGCCGTATTCGTCGGAGGAGCTGGTATCCCGTGATTTTGTTCTGAATGAGAAGCCGACGGCGATCATCGACATCGTGGATGCAACCAATATTGAACGGAACCTTTATCTGAGCATGCAGCTGCTGGAGATGAATGTCCCGATGGTCATTGCTCTGAATATGATGGATGAGGTCACCAGCAACGGGGGCTCTGTCGATGTAAACCGGATGGAGGCCATGCTTGGTGTTCCGGTCGTGCCGATCTCGGCTGCGAAGAATCAGGGTATCGATGAGCTGGTCCGGCATGCTGTACATATCGCACGCTATCAGGAAAAACCTTTGCGGCAGGATTTCTGTGACGCTACAGACCATGGCGGTGCCGTTCACCGCTGCCTGCATGGTGTCAGTCATCTGATCGAAGATCATGCCCAGAGAGTCGGCCTTCCGGTTCGTTTTGCTGCCAGCAAGCTGATCGAAGGGGATCAGCTGATTCTGGATCAGCTGCAGCTTGACCAGAACGAAAAGGAGATGCTGGAGCATATCGTGCTGCAGATGGAAAAGGAGCGCGGTCTGGACCGAAGCGCTGCCATAGCCGATATGCGGTTTGCTTTTATTGAAAAAGTATGTGACGCCTGTGTTACAAAGCCAAAGGAAAGCCGGGAGCATCTGCGCAGTCAAAAACTCGACAGTTTCCTGACCGGCAGATTTACAGCGATTCCGTTATTTATTGCCATCATGGCAGCGGTCTTTTTCCTGACCTTTGAGGTTGTTGGTGCTTTCCTCCAGGACCTTCTGGCTCTGGGGATAGAAGCGCTGACCGGCGTGGTGGATGCCGCGCTGACTGCGGGCCATGTAAACGAAGCGATCCATGGCCTGATCATCGAGGGTATTTTTGAAGGGGTAGGAAGTGTGCTCAGCTTCCTGCCGATCATCGTGACCATGTTTTTCTTCCTGTCTTTGCTGGAGGATAGCGGTTATATTGCCCGGGTTGCTTTCTTTATGGATAAGCTTATGCGCAGGATCGGCCTGTCCGGCAGAAGCATCGTGCCGATGCTGATCGGTTTTGGCTGCACGGTGCCGGCTGTCATGTCGACCCGCACGATCCCCAGTGAGCGAAGCCGGAGAATGACCATTCTCCTGACACCATTTATGAGTTGTACGGCAAAGCTGCCGATCTACGCCTTTTTTGTGGGCGCATTTTTTCCGGATAAGGGCTGGCTGGTCATGACCGGTCTGTATGTGCTCGGCATTGTGACAGGTATCCTGGTGGCGCTGCTATTTAAACATACTTTGTTCAAAGCAGAGGATGTTCCTTTTGTTATGGAGCTTCCGAATTACCGGATGCCCAGTCCCCGCAGCGTCATGCAGCTGCTCTGGGAGAAGGCAAAGGATTTCCTGCAGCGGGCATTTTCCATCATTCTGATCGCGACGATCGTGGTCTGGTTCCTGGGACATTTTGATTTCCGCCTTAATCTGGTCACCAACTCGCAGGACAGCATACTGGCATCTGCAGCAGGTCTGATAGCGCCGCTGTTTGTTCCTCTGGGGCTTGGAGACTGGCGGATCGTTACCTCCCTGATCAGTGGATTTATGGCTAAGGAAGGCGTTGTTTCGGTTCTGGAAGTCCTTTTTGGCGCTCAGGGCGGCGTTACTGCGGCGATGAGCTCTCTGGCAGCAGCATCGCTGCTGGTGTTCAGTCTGCTTTACACACCGTGCGTGGCAGCTATTGCCTCCATCCGGCGCGAGCTGGGAAGCAGCTGGGCAGCAGGCGTTGTGCTGTGGCAGTGCGGGATCGCATGGGTGGCGGCTTTCCTTGTACGGATCATCGGCCTTCTGCTGGGGCTGGGATAAGAGATCCGGAGAATCCATAGAAAAGGAAGATCCCGGAGATAGCAAGAGCCGGAGAAAGGATGATCAAACCATAATAACGCGTGGTTGGATCGTGTGTGCAAAACATGAATATGATTGATGTGATTCTTCTGGTACTCATCGGCATGGCAGTTTTTTTTGCCATCCGTCGGATGTGGCTGAACAAAAAAAGCGGAAAGCTTTGCTCCGGTTGTTCCGGTTCCTGTGATTGCTGCGGCGGAAGCTGCCGGCAGGATGTCCGAAAACAGGAGGGCGGCAGCGGTGCGAACTGAAGCCGCAAAAGCTGTGCGTTTGCTTCTGTAAAAAGGATCAGCGAAACAGATCAGCAAAACAGATCAGCAATACAGATCAGCAAAGCAGATCAGCAAAACAGATCAGCCAAAAGATCGGTAAAACAGATCAGCAAAGCAGACTGGCAAAACAGATCAGCCAGAAGATCGGTAAAACAGATCAGAAAATTCAATCAGTGAAATAGAAATATAAGATAGTAAAGCTTAGCTTATGAAAAGGAAGCTGCCGTACGCAGAATGGTGTAATGCCGCTGCGAGTATGGCAGCTTCCTTTTTTGCAGAGTAAGAAAGCCCCCTGTTGTATAGATTTGTGGATGACCTGCCGAAAGCTGGCTTTTGCCAAAATACGAAAAAAAGTTCTTTCCTTTACCATGGTAAAGTGGTAATATGTTACTT
Source organism: Eubacterium sp. UBA3782 (assembly GCA_002368795.1). Classification (GTDB taxonomy): domain Bacteria; phylum Bacillota; class Clostridia; order Lachnospirales; family Lachnospiraceae; genus Bilifractor. The sequence continues at coordinate 81,119 of DFFG01000064.1, read as the reverse complement.
GCTTATCAACGCATGTGAACGCAATACGGAGGATTTATAATTATGAAAAGATTTTTTGCGCTTATGATGACGGCAGCAATGCTGGCTGCATCCTTTGCAGGCTGTGGCGATGCCCCGGCAGACAGCGCTGCAGCTGAAACAGCTGATGCACCGGCATTCCGTTTCCTGGACGAGACCCTTGGCGTGGAATCCTACGCGATCGGCTTCCGCAAGGGAGAGGAGGAGCTGGCACAGACCGTCAGCGGAGCTGTACAGGCCCTTGTACTGAATGGCACCTATGATGCGATCGGTGAAAAGTATCCGGATATCAAGGATTACCTGTGCCTGAGCGCTGAGGATATCGATGAGTCTGCGCTTCCGGCAGAGGGCTCCGGCGACAGCAGCTACACCTTCAAGCACGGCTTTGACCTGGACTATCCGCCGTACTCCTATCTGCAGGATGACGGCTCCGTCGGTGGTTTTGACGTTGAGCTCTGCCAGGCGGTATGTGAGTACCTTGGCTGGGGTTACGAGGCTGTTCCCTTCAACTGGGATGCCAAGGACATGGAGCTGAACGCAGGCAGCTGCGATTGTATCTGGTCCGGATTTACCAAGGAAGGCCGCGAGGATGACTATACCTGGGGCGTTACCTATTCCAACAATACCCAGGGTATCCTGGTTCCTGCTGATTCTGACATCAACACACTGGCAGATCTTGCCGGCAAGGTCGTGGGTGTACAGACGGCTACCTCAGCTTATGAAATGCTGGAGGATTCCCAGGCAGATCTGGCTGCTACGTTCGCAGATCTGAAGGTATATGAGACCTACACCATCGCCTACAATGATCTGAAGGCCGGCGCGATCGATGCCATCGCCATCGACATGACTGCAGGTACCTACCTGATCAGCAGCGGCGAATAAGTCTTCCAAAAGCCGCCTGCGCGGCAGGGATAGACGGATGAGATTCTGAAAAATGAAAAGGAAGCGTCGGACCGGAGAGCCGGTCCCCTGCTTCCTTCCTTTTATGAGGAGATGCTAAATGAGCCTGTCTACGATGCTTGCGACTATGTCCTGGGGTATGCTGCGGACGTGCGCGATCTTTTTCCTGACCATTCTGTTTTCCATGCCTCTTGGCATGGTCGTCATGTTCCTGCGCCGTTCCCGCTTCGGGCTGGTGCGGGCGATCACCAAGATCTATATCGCCATCATGCGCGGAACGCCCCTGATGCTTCAGCTTCTGATGTGGTATTTCGGTCCGTATTACCTGTTTGGCCTGCCGATCCGCGGCTACCGGTTCGCGGCGATCATCATCGGTTTCTCGATGAATTATGCTGCGTATTTTGCCGAGATCTACCGCGGCGGCATCGAGGCGATCCCGCAGGGGCAGTATGAAGCGGCGGAGGTCCTGGGCTACAATTCCGTCCAGACCTTTTTCAAGATCATACTGCCGCAGGTCATCAAGATGATCCTTCCCTCCGTTACAAATGAGATCATTACCCTGGTCAAGGATACGTCACTGGCGTTCACCCTTGCCTACAATGAGATGTTCTCACTGGCCAAGCAGATCGCAGCTTCTCAGACCTCCTTTATGCCCTTTGTGATCGCCGGCGTATTCTATTTTATCGCGAATTACGCTGTTGCTTTTGCGATGGAGCGGATCGAGAAGGCATTTGATTATTACAGCTAAAGGAGGAGATGGCATGATCTTACAGATGAATAATATCCGCAAGACCTTTGGAGAGCATGAGGTGCTCAAGGATATCAGCATGCACGTCGACGCCGGCGAGGTCGTCAGCGTGATAGGTCCGAGCGGATCCGGAAAAAGTACGCTGCTGCGCTGTGCCACCTTCCTGGAGACCATCGATGCCGGCGATATCCGCTACATGGATCAGGCGGCGGTCACCACCGGAAGTGCAGGCACTGCGGTATATGTGGGAAAAAATGAGCTGGCCCAGATCAAACGGTATTTCGGGCTGGTGTTCCAGCAGTTCAACCTGTTTCCACATTATTCCGTACTGAAAAATGTTATGGATGCTCCTGTACATGTGCAGAAGCGGCCGAAGGACGAAGTGAGAGAAGAGGCGATGGAGCTTCTCCGCAAGATGGACCTGGAAAACCGGGCGGATTATTATCCCTGCCAGCTTTCCGGAGGTCAGCAGCAGCGGGTAGCGATCGCCAGAGCGCTGGCCATGAAGCCGGCGATCCTGTTTTTTGACGAGCCGACCAGTGCGCTGGACCCTGAGCTGACCGGAGAGGTCCTCAAGGTCATCCGGCAGCTGGCAGAGGAAAAGATGACCATGGTGGTCGTTACCCACGAGATGGCGTTCGCCCGTGCCGTCAGCAACAGGGTCATCTTTATGGATAAGGGTGTCATCGTTGAGCAGGGCGATCCCGAGATGGTATTTGGCTCGCCCACACAGGAGCGCACAAAGCTTTTCCTGCGCAATTATCAGCAATGAGGATCGGGTATTATGTTCTGGATCCCACCGGGAACATGACGATACTTGCGGATACCCCCGTGGATCCCGGGGATCAGCCGCGGATCGCCGCGCGATTGATGGAACTTGAACCGGGAACAGAGCAGGTCGGTTTTCTCACTGGGGAAGACACTGCCCATCCGTCCCTGCGCATGGCAGGCGGAGAGTTCTGCGGAAATGCGTCCATGAGCGCTGCAGTGATCGCCGCATATCTGGCGGGCAAGACAGAGGACCAGATCTCCCTGCAGGTCTCCGGTGCAGCGCGTCCGGTACAGGTTCGTGTCGCATCCATGGAGGATGGCAGCTGGAGAGGAACGGTGGAAATGCCGTCTCCGGCATCTGTTGACTGTGCAGAGCTGGCAGGAGCGGGCCCGTGTCCGCTGGTCCGGTTTGAGGGGATCACGCATGTAATTCTTGAAAAAGAAATGGAGACAGATGAGGCGGAAAAACTGGCGCCGATCTGGTGCCGTGATCTGGGTGCTGATGCCCTTGGCCTGATGTTTCTGGACAGAGCGGAGACAAGTCTTCGTCCGCTGGTATATGTGCCGGCTGCGGGGACTCTCTGCTGGGAAAACTCCTGCGCCAGCGGGACGACGGCGGTCGGCGCCTATCTGGCAGAAAAGAAAGGACGTCCCATCCTGCTTTCTCTGCGGCAGAAGGGCGGCGTCCTTACGATCGAGGCTGACGGAGACGGTGCGCTGCACCTGACAGGAAATGTCCGGATCATCCGCCATGCCTTTGCTGAAATTGATTGAAAAAAACGACAATAGTAAATGATATGCTGGAGAACAGAACCGCCTGGTGTGCGGCTTTAGTCCTCCAGTATTTTTTTGTGCAGGCCCAGACTGATGTAGCCAAAACCGACATAGACCAGGATCTGAGCAAGGATAAGAGAGGCCACGACGGCAAGAATGCCGATCAGCAGGCGGTTTCTGGTAAAGTCAGTATACAGGAACAGGCAAAAGGCGATGATCCCGAAGATCAGCAGGTACAGATAGCCCGTTGCCCAAAGCCCCTGGATCAGACCGGTCGGGACAGGGGTTGGATTGCCTGCGGAGATGACGTAGTTTCCAAAAAGAAAGGCAGCCAGCGCCAGAAATCCGGTAAATGCAGGCGGGTAGATCTCCGTGATCCGCACAGCCGGCGGCACCTGGAAGCGCAGCCGCTTTAGGATCAGGATGCTGAGCTGATAGACGATAAAGCCGTCGATCAGGCCATAGATGGTCATGGAGATGATAAACATCTGCGTAAGGAATCCACGGTTAAAGACGTTCATGAGAGCCGTGGTATCCGGCAGGCCCGAGGAGCTGATCACCTGGTTCATCATATTTTGCATCTCATCGACCTGAAGCGCCACATCATAGCCGAACAGGCTGGCCAGAACGACGGAGCTGAGGACACTGAAGACGGCACCAAGGACCATGCTGAGGATCAGAGTTTTGGTCATATCGTACTGACGGTTAAAGCAGGTACCCAGGACGATGCCCAGAAGACCGGCGCTCACGGCATAAAAGATGGCCGAGAAGGTGCCAAACAGGAAGGCAAAGATCGTCATGCCGACAAAAACCATAAGTCCGTTCCGCCAGCCAAATTTTGTGACATAGATGACCATAGGGATCGGAAGGGCGTAGATAAAAAACTCTTCGAAGAAGCCGCCGGTCTGGCGGTTGAGCAGCAGAAGAAGGGCAAAAACTGCCAGGATCATGGCGCCGGTCGTAATTACCAGGGCGCCGGAATCCTTGCGTCTGCCGTTTGCAGGATCGTGAAAAGAATCGGTCATGGCCGTTCCTCCTCTGAGAAAAAATTTTTTATGAACAATAAGTTCTTAATGAACGGGCTGTGCGATTATAACAGGATATGTGGGGCTTCAGCATATTTTGGCTGGGACCTGCCCGGTAAGAGCATACGTGGTAAGGCCGCATGGCGAAGCGCCACAAGAATACGCCAGCTGCGTTTTCCCAAGGATGCGCTCGATGCCCGGACCCGGCTTACAGATCGAGCCGGCAGCCACGCAGATCCGGCGGCATGCAGGCATAGATCGCATCGGCAGCCTGACCGGGGGTAAGGCTGTAGCGGTGGTAGGTCCAGGAGCGGAACATGGCAGCGATGCCGGTGGTAAAGACCTCCAGCTGCAGCCGTTCCTCATCGGAAAGCCCCCTGCCGCCCCGGTTTTTCTTTGTAACCTCCTCTGCAAAGGCAAAGGAATGCTTGGCGATAAAGTTCTCCAGCGAATTATAACCGTCCGAGTCAAAGGAGTTTCGTACGGAGTTCCAGAAATCTGCATGGGCCTGTGTGAGCATCAGAAAAAACAGATCGCGGTATCCGTGTACGGATGGATCGCGGGCGCAGGTCTGGAGAAGTACTGCATAATTGTCATTCATAACCGCATATTTGTCCTTGAAATAGCGGTAAAAGGTCGCTTTCCCGATGTCAGCCGTTTCACAGATCATGGATACGGTTATGCTGTTAAAAGTTTTCCGGGCGATCAGCTGATTGAAGGCGTCAACGATCGCCTTTCTGGTCCGGTCTTTTGCAGCCATGGCAGCCTCCAAATACGTGAGACCTTTAGAAGAAAAAGTCTCACAAAAATAAAAATGCCATAAAAAGTACCACAATGATACCACACATTTTTTTATAGTAAAAGAGGAAGAAATCATCGTAGAATGTAAAATGAGCAGGGAACACAAAAGGCGAAATGATCATTAACCGGCTTCTGACGATGCTTTCATAAAATGCAGCTGGAGAAGATCTCAACAATAAAGAAAATGCATCTGGAGAAGATCTCAACAGTATAAAAATGCGGCTGGGGAAGATCTCAACAATAAAGAAAATGCGGCTAGATAAGATCTGAACTGTAAAGGGAGGTTTTGTATGGGCAAACATGTGTGGACAGAAGGCGAAAAGGCCAACATGAAGGCTTACTGGGACAGCAATCCCAAACCGAGAAAGAATCTGATGCGGTTGGTCAGGCACATCAATATGCTGAATCCCAATCCGACAGAGGACTCCTGGGAGTATATTTTTTATGACCGGATCCTGGATGATGCGATGGTGGATTTTCTGCTGAAGATGAAGCTGCGCAAGACCTACAGCATGGATGAGCTGGCGAAGCTTCAGAAAATGTCTGTAGCGGACTGTGCAAAAATGGTGGCAAAGCTGGTCGATGCGGGTCCGCTGGAGTACTGGAATGATCCGGGTGACACCTCTGGTGTGGATAAGGTGATCCTGCAGGTATTTGCGCCGGGCGCCATGGAGAATACGGTCATGACGACCGAGATGACAGACCGGTATCCGGAGACCGCAACAGGATTCCTGAATTACGTGCTGGATCTGCAGAAAAAGATCTCTGGCTTTGTGCCGATGGGCAATGCCCTGATGCGGGCGATCCCGGTGGAAGCGGCCATCAAAAATGAGCCCAGAAAGGTTAAATATGAGGAGATCTCCTACTGGCTGGATAAGGTAGGCGACTCCATCGGTGTTGCGGAGTGCGAGTGCAGAAAGCTTCGAGAGATGGTTGGAGAGGGCACTGCGGATCTGCGAGGTGAGTGGTGCATCCAGATCGGAAAGCATGCGGAATCGGTCATCCGGGCGGGAAAAGCCCGCAGGATCACAAGAGAGGAGTGCGAAAGCATCCTGAAGCATGCGGAGGAGCTTGGCTATGTGCATCAGCTCTCCAACATCGACGGACCGGATTTCTCTGTCTTTATCTGTAACTGTGCCTGGGATACCTGCATGGCGCTGAAGACCTCCTGGTATACCCAGTCCCCGAATCTGTCTTCGTCGAACTATCGCGCCCATGTCAGTGCCAAGAACTGCGTGGCCTGCGGTGCCTGCGTGGAGATCTGCCCGCAGAATGCCGTGCGCCTGGGTGAGAAGCTCTGCCAGAAGGTACCGGTCCAGATCAAAAATGAGCCTGTACCCGGAGATTCCCTGGTGTTTACCAGCAAAAACTGGAAGGGAAACGCATTCCTCACCGACAGAAAGAATGTTGTAGAAGAGACCGGTACGGCTCCCTGCAAGACGAACTGTCCGGCACATATCTCGGTCCAGGGCTACATCAAAAAAGCAGCCATGGGCAAGTACGATGAGGCGCTGGAGATCATCAAGAGAGAGAACCCGTTCCCCGCAGTCTGCGGTGCAGTCTGTGCCCGCTTCTGTGAACAGGTCTGTACCAGAGGCGATGTGGATGAGCCGGTAGCCATCGACGAGATCAAGAAGTTTGTCTCCCAGCTGGAGCTCGATCCCGAAAAGCGCTTTGTTCCGAAGAAGAAATTTGACAAAGGCCACAGGATCGCTGTCATCGGCTCCGGCCCGGCCGGCCTGTCCTGTGCTTACTATCTGGCAGTCCTTGGACATCAGGTCACCGTATTTGAAAAGGAAAAGCTTCCCGGCGGCATGATGGTCTATGGCATTCCGTCCTTCCGTCTGGAAAAGGATGTGGTAAATGCCGAGGTCGAGGTTCTGAAGGAGCTCGGTGTGGAGATCTGCTGCGGCATTGAGGTCGGCAAGGACGTGACGCTGCAGGAGCTGCGGGAGAAGGGATATGAAGGCTTCTATGTAGCCATCGGCGCCCAGGGCGGCAGAAAGCTGGGCGTGCCCGGCGAGGATGAAAGCAAGGATGTGATCTCCGGTATTGATTTCCTGCGGAATGTGGCGAACGATACCCAGGATGATCTTCCGGAAAAGGTCGTTGTCATTGGCGGCGGAAATGTGGCCGTGGATGTGGCAAGGACAGCTCTGCGCAAGGGTGCATCCTCCATCACGATGCTGTGTCTGGAGCAGAGAAACGAGATGCCGGCAGCGGCAGACGAAATGGAAGAGACCGAGGCAGAAGGCATCCGCGTGGTCTGCGGCTGGGGACCGAAGGAGATCCGTGTCGAGGACGGCAAAGTCACCTCCATCCTGATGAAGAGATGTACTTCTGTAAAGAACAGCTCCGGTGCCTTTGATCCGCAGTATGACGAAGAGGATACCATGGAGATCGAGTGCGGTGCTGTCCTTGCAGCCATCGGCCAGTCGATTCAGTGGGGCGAGCTGCTCAAAGATACTAAGGTTATCGTCGGAAGAGGCGGACGCGCAGAGGCGGACAGCTGGACATACCAGACGGCCGAGCCGGATGTGTTTGTCGGCGGAGACGTTTACACAGGACCGCGTTTCCTGATCGATGCTATTGCTGCAGGAAAAGAAGGCGCAGACTCCCTGCACCGCTTTGTCTGGAAGGGCCACAGCCTGACCCTTGGCCGAGTAAAGAGGGATAACTTCCGCTATATCGACAAGGATAATCTCATCATCGGCAGCTACAACAACTTCCGCCGTCAGGTACCGGGACGCGATATGGCAAAGGCGAAGACCATGGCAGATGAGCGCCTGCCCTTCACTGAGGAGCAGGTCCGCATCGAGGCATCCCGCTGTCTGGAATGCGGAGCCGCCCGTGTCGATACGAATATCTGTATCGGCTGCGGCCTGTGTACCGTGCAGTGTAAATTCGATGCGATCCATCTGACCAGAGACTATTCCGCCTTTGGAGCAGATTATGAGCATCTGATCCCGGCTGTTCTTCAGGAGGTCGGAAGAAAGACGGTTCAGTCAGCCTTTGGTGCAGGAAAAGCACTCCTCTCCGGGCGAGAGGGCTTTGAGAATCTGAAGTAAATATTCCGTATAAAAACGGATCCATACTTCAGAAGAAGGCCTGGACGGGCTGAAATATATTGGTTTTTCTACGAAAAAAACCGTGGAAGAATAACAGAAATAATTACAGAAAAGTGTGATCGACGATGCATGAGATAGCCGTACTGATGAAGGCTTGCGACATGGCGGAGCAGATCGCGAAGGACAACCGGATCCGCAGGATCGCCTATCTCCGGCTGGAGGTGGGCGAACTGACCGGTTATCTTCCGGTCTTCTTCGAAAAATATTATCCCATCGCCATCGAAGGAAGACCCGTGTTCGAGGGATCAGAGCTGATCATCGATGAGGTCCGGGGAGAGGGGATGTGCAATGCCTGTCACAGCCTGTACAACATCATGAAGCATGAGGGACGCTGCCCGAAATGCGGTTCCCGTGACAAGACGATCCTTGGGGGACAGACCTTTAAAATCAAGGATATCGGAGTGGCCCAGGAGGAAGAGGGGGACTTTGAGGGATCAAAAGAGGCGCCCGCCGGAACGTAACGGTTTTAGAAGAACCGGGCAGTGTAATTTTGGCAGTATGCGCCAGGAAGTGCCGCCGCTTGCAGTGGTGCCTGGCTGTGATTGCTGAAACAGCGCATAAGAAATATAAATGCAGGACAGGATCCGGATATGGTGCAGGCGACAGCCAGCAGCCGGGCTCCTGTCCTTATTTTGTCCGCAGAATCTGTGGGATTATCCGGTATGAGTACGCAAGAACACAAAATAAAAAAAGGGGATTTACTTTTGGAAAAATGTTGTTATAATGCGTCTCTGAACGAAGAATAGAAACCTGCGTGGTGCAGGAGCGACCTGTACCGGAACCCGGACATTGCTGCCTTCGCGAGGACAAATGCAGTGGATGGGCGATAGGATGAAAGCGTAAGGAGTAATATGGTTAGTGATCTGATCAAAGAAATGTATACCGAAAAAGAGGTCTCAAAGATCATGGATTTTGCCTCCTGCTGCGGAGGCATGCTGATGACCTACGGAGGAGAGCTCTGGCGGACAGAGGATACGCTCCGCCGGCTTCTGGAGACCTACCGGCTTGAAAATATCAGCATTTTTCTTTTCCCGGATATGATGATCATCAGTGCGGGAAAGGATGGAAGCGATCCCGTGGTCCGGCAGAGAAACATTGAGCCGATGACGCTGAATCTTGCTGTTGTCAGCAGGATCAACGCCATGACCCGGCGGGTCGTACAGGATCCGCCGCCTGTAGCGGAGCTGGAGGGACTGCTGGAAGAACTGAACCGGGAGAACACTTACACGCCGGCACAGAGCTGCGTCGGCACGCTGCTGGGAATCTCGGCCCTCTGCCTGATGTTTGGCGGCGGGGCAAAGGAGCTGCTGTACACAGATATCATGGCTTTTGCCATCTTCTGGTGGAGGTTCTGGATCGGCAGGGTCTGGGCCAACACTTTTGTATCCGATGCGCTCCTGTCCTTTGCTGTCGGCATGTGCACCTTTGGGATCTCATGGCAGATGGCAGGCCTCGACCCATATACCTGTCTCATTACTCTGGCGATGGTGCTGATCCCCGGTATTCCGCTGGTCAATTCGGCAAGAGAACTGCTGGCCGGCAGGACCATGCCCGCCATCATGCTGTTTTTACAGGCGTTCCTGGAAACCTGTGCGGTCATCGGCGGCTTCGCCCTGGCGATCGCCATCACCCAGGGACAGATTTGAAAGGAGGGTTAAGGTTATGACAAATCCGATTCTTCTTGTATGCCTTACCTTCTGTGCTTCCTTTGGTTTTGCGATCGGTTTTGGTGTGGAAAAGCGGCTGCTTCCCGTGGCAGGCGCGGTAGGCGCCCTGACCAGGGTATGCTTTCTGGCGGCTCAGGCGCTGACCGACAACCGTTTTGTCTATACCCTTCCGGCAGCGTTGTTTGCTGCATTCCTGGCTGAGCTGATGGCCCGCCGTTTCCGCACGCCGGCAACCATGTTTCTGTATCCGGCGGTCGTTCCGCTGATCCCCGGAGATCTGCTCTACAATCTGGCTGTATGTATGCTGACATCGGCCTGGAAGGACGGCAGTGTCTACGGGACACAGATGGTCCAGAGCCTTGCAGCGATCGCTGTCGGTTTTGCGATTTCACCGACCCTGTTCCGGATCCGAAACGGCATGATCCGCAACCGGGCCCGGCTGGCAAAAGCAGCAGCCAGGATACATCCGGAAAGCCATCCGGAGGATTGATATCCGATATCCGGCGCTGTGTCTGCATACAGCAGGTTAAGGCAGTGAGCAGGAGCAGCAGCTGCCAGGATACATCCGGAAAGCCATCCGGAGGATTGATATCCGGCGCTGCTTTCTGCATGAAGCAGGTCATGGCAGCTGCCAGGAGCAGTAGCTGTCAGGATGCATCAGAGCAGCCATCTGGAGGATCGACATCCGGAGCTGCGTCTGCATACAGCAGGTCGCGGAAGCGGGCAAGCGCAGCCGCCTGCTCTGTATTTAATTGTGTAGGTATATCCAGAATGAGGTGGGCATAGTGATCCCCTCTGCCGCCTAGTGTCGGCGGGATGCACAGGCCTTTTCGCGGAAAACGGATCGGCCGGTCCAGCCGGCTGCCCGGCGGGAGAGGATAGTCGATCACACCTTCGATGGTCTCGATCTTTATGCTGCCGCCAAGGACGACGGTGGGATAATCCACATGGACATCGGTGTGAACATGGCCCCCGAGATTCCGGAAGCCTTCCTTTTCCCGATACAGGATGATCAGGATAAACTGCTTTCCCTGATGATCCGGAAGCGTAAAAAATGGAGAGGTATCCTCCGCGCCATCCAGCTCCAGCAGGCATTTTTCCAGATAAAAAAACTGCTGCTGGTAGGCTCCTTTGGGGATGCGCACCTTCATTGTCCAGCTTTTTTCCACATAACCCAGCCCTCTGCAGGCTGGGCATTTTTTTGCCGCCAGACGGCCGGTCGTCCGGCATCTGCCGCAGGGGATCTCGACGGCGGTCTTGCTGGGGTAGGCGTAGCGGTAGATGATCTTTCGCCCGGTACCTTCACAATCCGGGCATACACGGGCCTGGTCTGCGTTTTCTCCCATGCAGACCGGGCACTGGATGTTTTCAGTAAATGTGATGGTTTTGATGCATTCCTGGAGGGCTTCCTCGTAATCCATCCAGACTGCAATGCGGATCGCGTAGGGCGGAGGAAGTTCTTCCTCTTCATCCGCAGGATCCTTTCGGTGCTCTTCACAGGCGCCGCAGTGCCCGTCCTCCGTCTCAAAGGCGTCTTCTGATTCTCCCTCTCCATGTCCGGAACAGCGGCCGCAGTGGCCGTTTTCATGGGTGTGCCCATGGCCCTTGCCGCCGCAGCTGCCGCAGTGTCCCTCTTCACCATCCGATGCGCCGCAGCCATCGTCTGTTTCCGGCGTACGGTAATCCTCCTCATCGAAAAACTCGGAACGGAAGTGCGGATCCTTTACATAGGCAGAATGGCCCATATAATCGTATTTGCGCCGGCGCTTCGGGTCGATCAGGGTATCGTATGCTTCCTTGATCCGGCGGAAGCGCTTTTCATGCTCCGGATTGCCGGGATCGATGTCCGGATGGTACTGTTTGGCCAGTTTGCGGTAGGCCAGTTTGATCTCTTCGGGAGTTGCATCCGGTTTTACGCCCAGCACATCGTAATAGTTTTTCATAGGGTCTTCCCCCTTTTGTCCCTCACACGATCAGGGCCAGCCTGGATGGCAGGCAGTCAATGACGACGGCGTCACTGCGGACGGCGACTTCTCCGTCCGTGTGGACCCAAAGTGGGGTATCGGCCGTGATCCTGAAATGGCGGCCGGTGCAGTGTGTTACGCCGGGGATGCCGTAATGCCGTCCCTTTGCAGCCACCGGAAAACAGCCAAGCGCCAACGGCTTTGGGATATCACCGATCGCGCACAGGTTCAGCAGACCGTCGGATGCGCTGGCATCCGGGGCAAACATGTAGCCGCCGCCCTCATAAGGCGTGTTCATCAGTGCGGCAAACATCATCCGGTCGATCTCGATGGTTTTCTGGCCGTCCACCTCGATGCGGGCATGCACCTTCGGTGTGGAGATCAGCTGCCTGACGGCGATCGCTCCATAGGACATCTGACCGAGACCGATGCGGTTGAGCGATTTTTTGATAGGGGAGGAGATGGCCTCCTCGCAGACCGCGGCATCGTAGCCGATGCCCATGCTTACAGCAAAGTAATGGGATGCGGAGGGCGGCGTTTGTCTCCCGCGGGCTAAAATGCCGCTCTGGTGCTCATAGGTGAGCTGTCCGATATCGATCCTTCGGGTGACGTGGTTCTTCAGGATCCTTGCGATCAAGGCATCCTCATTTCGGGTCAGTCCGATGCCGAGGGCAAAATCGTTGCCTGAGCCGACCGGGAGCAGGCCAAGGCGGACGGCGTCAAAATTTTCGATGCCGGAGATGGTCTCGTTCAGTGTTCCGTCTCCGCCAAGGACGACAAGGACAGCCGGATCTTCGGGATCCGCCTGCCGGCTGATCTCTCCGGCTGCCTTTGAAGCGTGCTCAGGTCCTGTCGTATAGATCATTTCATACGCGGCGCCAGCATCCGAGAGGGCGGCAGCAAGACGGTCGCTGACATTGCTCCGGTTCTCAGAACGGGCGGAAGGATTTACGATGCAGTAATACATGACATTCACCTCTTTTTGGTTTTATTGTCAGATATACCTGTATTGTAGCAGATGCGCCAGTCCCGCGCCATATGCTTATTCTACAGGGAAAAACGGTGGATCGCAGACACGCACAGGGGAAGGTGCTTACGCACCGTGCGCGTCGCGGCAAGAACGCCGAGGCGTTCTTGAATGTCTTGTGCTGTTTGCTGCCGGATCCTGCATAAAAATACTGTCACTGCGGCGAGAATATATGATAAACTGTGCATAAGAAGGCTTTCTGCTGGAAGGAGCGGAAAGCAGCATTAAAGGTAAGGAGGAGCGGCATATGGCAGACAGACCTCAGGGAAGAAAGAAACGGGTGACAGGAGGAGGCTCCGGTGTAAAGAAACGCGGCCAGGGCCTTGGCAGCGGACCGGTCGGCTCCGGCAAGATGCCGGGTTCCGGCAGCCAGGGCGGCTCTTCCGAGCGGGCAGGCTCCGGTCAGAGCAGGCCGCAGGGCAGCAGACCGCAGCGGGTACCCGGCGGATTCCCGGTAAGAAGCGGCGGAAGAGGAAACTGCTCCCTGTTCCTGATCGTTGCGGTTATTTTTATTTTCGTTATGTTTTATATGTCAATGGGCAGCGGCTCAGGTGGAGACGCTTTCGGGGATTATCAGAGCCAGGTTACACCGACCGTCCAGGCTACGGCGACCCCCGTGCCGACACAGGCGCCGGCAGTCCAGGCCTCTGCCAATGACTATTCCGATTATCTCTACAGCCTGTTCGGGGCAAACAACAGCTACGGAACAGCTGCATCAGCCGCATGGGCGTCCGAGGCCAATACAGGAACGCTGGATACCAGTGTTGCCTCCGGCTCCCGCGAAAAACGGACGGTGATCCGGGGCGGCGGGCAGGATGATGTCACGATCCTCATCTACATGTGCGGCACGGATCTTGAGTCCAGAAGCGCCATGGCAACGAGGGATCTCAACGAGATGATGAGCGCACAGAATCTCGACGCTCTGAATGTGATCGTTTATACCGGCGGCTGCAGAAACTGGCAGACCAAGGGCATCAGCAGCAGCACCAACCAGATCTACAAGGTGTCCAGCGGCAAGATGACCCGCCTGGAGAACGACATGGGCAGCAAGGTCATGACAGACCCCAATACCCTGGTCGAGTTTATCAAGTACGGCGTAAAGAACTTCCCGGCAAACCGCTATGAGCTGATCCTCTGGGATCACGGCGGCGGCTCCAACACCGGTTACGGATACGATGAGAAATACGCAAATGCCGGTTCCATGGACCTTTCCGAGCTGGCTGGCGCGCTGAAAAAGGCCGGCGTCACCTTTGACTTTGTCGGATTTGATGCCTGCCTGATGGCTACGGTCGAGACCGCCATGGTGCTGACGCCCTATGCGGATTATCTGATCGCTTCCGAGGAGACTGAGCCCGGTGTCGGCTGGTATTATACCGACTGGCTGACAAAGCTGGCCGCCAATCCCTCCATGCCGACGCTGGAGATCGGAAAGAATATCATCGATACCTTTGTGAGCGTGTGTGCCACCAGCTGCAGAGGCCAGGATACCACGCTGTCCATCATCGACCTTGCGGAGCTGGAGAATACCGTTCCATCAAAGATCGCTTCCTTTGCCGCCTCTACCTCTGATCTGATCCAGGAGGATAACTATCAGCAGGTTTCCAAGGCAAGGAGCGGAGCCCGCGAGTTTGCCCCATCCTCCAGGATCGACCAGGTCGACCTGATCCATCTGGCAAAAAATATGGGGACAAAAGAGGGAGATGCACTGGCTGAGGCGCTTCTGGGCGCAGTCAAGTACAACCGGACATCCAGCAGCATGACCAATGCCTATGGCCTGTCCATCTACTTCCCCTACAAGAATGTACGGAACGTGAATTCCATGGTGAAGACCTATGACGCCATCGGCATGGATTCCGACTATACAAAATGTATCCAGGAATTTGCCGCGATGGAGGTTGGCGGTCAGGCGGTCACCGGCGGAAGCCAGACTTCCGATCCTCTGGCAGGCCTCCTTGGCCAGCTGGCAGGAGGCGCCATGTCCGGCAGCGGCAGCGGCTTGTATGAAGCGATGGGAGAATCACTCCTTTCCGGCGGCTCCTCCGGTTCCGGCGGAAGCTCTGTTACGAGCGATCTTATCACCAGTCTTTTAATGAGCTATCTGACCAGCGACCGTTCTACCGTGGAAGGTCTTGACCGGTCCAACACAGAGTTCATGGACAATATCGATGTGGAGAGCACGGCGCTGTATCTGGCGGACCATCTCCTGGATGCCAGCATTCTGAATTGGACGGAGAATGCAGCAGGGCAGCAGGTCATCTCTCTTCCCGAGGTCATGTGGGAGAAGGTGCAGGATCTGCAGCTGTCTATGATGTTTGACGATGGCGAGGGCTATATTGACCTTGGCCTGGACAATGTTTTTGACTTTGATGAGGAAGGAAATCTTCTGGCACCGGAGGATCGCACCTGGCTGTCCATCGACGGACAGGTCGTAGCGTACTATATGCTCCGGGTGACCGGGGAGGGCGATGCGCTCACCACCGTCGGCCGGGTTCCGGCATATCTGAACGGCGAGAGAGTAAACCTGATCCTTGTATTTGATGAGAAAAATCCCTATGGCTATGTGGCTGGAGCCTGCTACGATTACAAGGATACCGACATCGAGGTCATTGCCAAGAATCTGACCGAGATCACCGCAGGGGATCAGCTGGATTTCGTCTGCGACTACTATACCTATGACGGAGAATACCAGGACAGCTATTATCTTGGCGAGACCATGACAGTCGAGGGAGATATGAGCGAGATGGAGATCAGCAACACAGACGTCGGTGAAGGCGCAGTGGCCCGATTCCTCTTCAGCGATTATTTCGGACAGTCCTACTGGACACCGGCTCTTGAAATGTAATATAAAAAACAGGATCCTCCAAAACGGGGGATCCTGTTTTCAGTTGAGACGATACCGCAGCATGCTGACGCCTGCTGTACGCAGGAGCATTTGCCTGCCCATGTGCCGCACGGCACATGCAGAATGAAGCATGCGCACGGAGTGTGCACACAAAACATGCCGGTATCATGCAGAACGGACACGGAAGAAAACTTATGCTTCCGGATCACTGCGCTGGACCGCTGCCTTGCGGAGCGATTATCCTGTCTGTATCAATCCTCAGTCCAGATCTGGATCGTATTCAGCAGCTTTGTTTTTTCCTTTTCGGAAAGCTGTGAGATCGCCGCCTGAAGCTCGTGGTCAAGAGCTGCCGGGCGGTATTCCGGTTCGATTCTGCCAACAAGGGAGTCGAGTGTAATACCCGTGAGCTTGGCATAATAAGAAAGGACCCGCAGTGACATTGCAGTTCGGTTATTCTCAACATTGCTGATATAACCGGGCGTAACGTGAAGCTCTGCTGCGACCTGATTCTGGGTCAGGCCGTTTTTGATGCGGAGTTCCTTCACTTTTTTGCCAAGGTCTTCAAAATCAAAAGAATTTTCAGCGGCCTTGCTCATAGTTACTTACCTCCATTGACAAAATACTGCAAACTATCAATACGAAGTTAATGTATATCAAAACAAATCATAACGCAAAACGCCCAAAAATGGAACATACTAATTGAAGGAAAATACGTACTTCAATGAAAGTACAAAAAAATGCATGCCAAAATGCATGATATGCACTATACCAGATGAAAATGCTATACCCATGGAATGCTGATTGAGTTGATATATTCAGATTCACGGTATAATATTCATCGGTTGACCTGGCCTGTAGCAGGATTTTTTGCAGGAATGCCCGGGTATACTATTTTCAGCGCAGACTATACCTTTGGAAAACAAGAGAACAGTTCGCAGAATTTTCGGTGGATACATGAAGAAAAAAAGGGTAAAATAAAAAAAGAAACACGCAATACACGTTTTTGGATAAGGCAGGTAACATAATGTCTGAGAAAAAAACAGTCCTGGTTACGATACCGGTAAAGGACAGCCACAAAACATATCTTGAAGAACAGGCCCGCGGAGGGGCGTTTGAAACAAGTTTCCGCTATATGGAAGGATGCGCGGTCAAGGCAGAGGATGTGGCGGAGGCATCCGCACTGATCGGCAATCTTCCGCCCGCCCTGATCAAACAGGCCGGAAAGCTGGAATGGTTTCAGCTGAATTCTGCCGGTGCAAATCAGTACACGGTACCCGGCATTCTGAAGGAGGATACGGTCCTGACCTGTGCCTCCGGTGCATACGGCACAGCCGTAGGTGAGCACATGCTTGCCATGACCTTTACGATGATCCGCCACTTTGAGCAGTATGCCCGGTCCCAGACCAGACACAGCTGGGAGGACCACGGTGATATCATTTCAGTAGAGGGCGCGGTGATCGCTGTCCTTGGCCTTGGGGATATCGGCGGCTTCTATGCCAAAGCGGTCAAAGCTCTCGGCGCATATGTGATCGGCGTGCGCCGCACGGAGAAAGAGAAACCTGACTATCTGGACGAGCAGGTAACGATCGATCATCTTGACGAGATCCTGCCCCGTGCGGATATCGTGGCCATGGTCCTGCCGGGCGGAGAGATGACAGATCATCTGATGGATGAGAGACGGCTGCGCCTGATGAAAAAGGGCAGCTATATCATCAATGTCGGCAGAGGAAGCGCCATCGAGCCGGATGCCCTGAAAAAGGTTCTGAAGGATGGCCACCTTGGCGGAGCAGCCCTGGATGTGACAGAACCTGAGCCGCTTCCTGCAGAGGATGAGCTTTGGGATATGGACAATGTGCTGATCACGCCTCATGTGGCAGGGTGGTATTTCCTGCCGGTCACCTTTGAGCGCATCGTAAAGATCGCGGGCACAAATCTTCATGCCTGGACCCATGGAGGAGAATTCATCCGGGTCGTGGACCGTCGATTTGGCTACTAAACGGAGCAGCGGTGCATAAGCAGACGAGCGCAGCGATAGCTTTCATAATTATGCAAGGGAAAGGAGCAGCATATGGCAGACAGAAAAAATAAGATACAGACTGTATCCGGATGCAGAACGGCACTGCGGTTTCTTGTGCTGCTTGCCATGCTGGCCGGTCTGTTTCTGACCGGACCGGCAGTACATGCTGAAGACAGCCGGGTATTTGATTATTATGATCTCCTGACCGATTCTGAGGAGGAAACACTGCAGGAGGTATACAGGCAGTTCGAAACAGAGAATGATATCATCATTTTCCTGGTAACTGCCGACAATTCCGTGACCGGCGGCTCTTCTGATTCGGCGTCATCCCGCTATCTGGAAAACTTTAATGACGAGACCTTCGGTGCCAATGCCATCGGTCTGCTCATCAATATGGAATCCCGGTACATCTATGTCGATGTGGCAGGAGAGGAAGCACTGCGCGTATTTACGGATTCCCGACAGGGGGAGATCCTGGACAGCGTGCTGGAGGAACTGTATGAGGAGGACTATCAGGCAGCCGGAGAGGTATTTGCAAAGAAAGCCGGGGAAATGATCTACCGGGCGGAAAACACGTCCGGCAGCGGAAGCTGGGATGGCGACTATGGCTACGGTGAGCTGGTGGAAGAGCCTTATATGAAGGCGCATTTCGGCATCGATCCGGTCGTCCTGGCGGTAGCTGCTGTGCTGGCAGCGATCATAACCGCTTTCATTTTCTATACGCTTTACGGGAAACATAAAGAGAAACATGAGGCCTATTCCGCAGCAGGGTATATCGTTCCCGGAACGGTGCGGATGCATGTCAACCGTGACGTGTTCATCCGGCAGTACATCACCCGGGTGCCCAGACCGCAGCCGACGGAGAACCGCGGCGGCGGAGGCGGCAGCAGGCCGCATACGACCGTTCATCACAGCAGCGGCGGACACATGCACAGCGGCAGCGGCCGTCATTTCTGAGAAAGGAGAGGCAGACATGGCAAAAGCAAACAAAACCTACAAATGCCTCAACTGCGGCGGAAATCTGGAATGGTCGCCCAAGCTTCAGAAACTGCGCTGCCCCTTCTGCGAGTCAGAGTTTTCCCTTTCGGATTATGAAAAGACAGAGCAGGAGGTAGCCCAGGACATTGCCCATCAGCAGTACCAGAAGGGCGAAGAAGCCTCTGCCTATGGCTATTCGGCAGGAGATGCCACCGATGACAGCAATATCGATCCGGAGGATCTGAGGATCTACCGCTGTTCCTCCTGCGGTGCAGAGGTCATCACAGACAAGACGACAGTGGCGACCACCTGTGCTTTCTGCGGCAATCCGGTGGTTCTGACAGAGCAACTGGACACGGAATTCAAGCCCAAATGGATCATCCCCTTCAAGGTGGACAGAGATCAGATACGACAGATCTATTCCGAGTACATCAAGACCAGGCCCTTTGCGCCGAAAGGATACCAGACCGAAGCGGTGCTGGAAAAGATCAAGGCCGTGTACATTCCTTTCTGGCTGTACCGGATGCACATGCAGGGCGAGGTAAGCGCTCATGCCGAAAGAAGGATCACCACCGCGGACTCCCGGTACGTATATACGACTCATATGGTCTACCGTCTGGACCGGGCCGGAACCCTGGAGGTCCGGAATCTGCCGGTAGACGCATCCTCAAAGGCACCAAACGATGCCATGGACAGCATCGAGCCCTACGATCTGAACGAGCTGAAGCCATTCCGTCTGCCATACATGGCAGGCTTTCTCGCCGAGCGCTACGATGAAGACGAGGAATTCTGCAGAAGCAGGGCAGTTGACCGGGCAAATGTATCCATGGAAAATGAACTGCAAAAGACCCTGACCGGCTACAGCACGATACAGGTCACCGGACAGAAAGTAGGAGAAATGCAGGAGCCGGTGCAGGCAGACTACACACTGCTTCCGGTCTACCTGATGATGTCAAAATACAAAGACAAAGATTATCTATTCGCCATCAACGGCCAGACAGGAAAAGCCGTGGGCGATGTGCCGGTCTCCACAGGCAAAGCGGCGCTCTTCTGCGGCGCATGCTTCACGGTACTGTTCACCATCTTCAGCGCGATCGGCATGATGCTGTTCTGAAGATCAGGCGCAGCTCCTTTTGTGTACGGCTAAATACATGCAATAAAAACACGTCCCCGGAAGGCATTACGCAAACAATCTGCAGGCTCGATAGAGCCGAAGCCGTTTGCGTAATGCCTTCCGGGGACGTGTTATCAAAGCAATCCCCGGAAACATTAAAGCAAACAATCTGCAGGCCTGATAAGGCTTAAAGCCGTTTGCGTAATGCCTTCCGGGGACGTGTTTTATACGCCTTTCCAGGCGTAAACTTTGGACCAACAGGCCGAATTAATCGTATTTGTCCATCAGATCCTGCAGCGGATGGGGTTTGTGGGCCTCGGACGATACTTCGACCGCATCGACATTTTCGACATCTTCAAACGGATTGAAGGTCATATCGACGGTCTCACCGGCAACCGGTTTGTCAGCTGCCGCCTGGATCCTTGTCACGCGGTAGATCAGGAGATAGACACAGATGACGATGAGAATGAAGCAGATCATCGACAGGTTCGTGTTGAGCATGGCACAGGTATCGTAGAGACCGTGGAGGATCGATGCCAGGACATAGCCGGTGATCCGAAAGCTTTTGGCCTCATCAAAGTGGCCGTAGCTTTCTGCAACCTTTGCCCGGCCATAGTAGGTACCCATAATGACCGCAAAGCTCATATGGCCGGGGATCGAAAGGAGTGCCCGGCTGAGCAGGACGCCAGGACCATAGGCAAAGGTGTAGCCGACGTTTTCGATCGCGGCAAAACCCAGAGAGGTAAACACACAGTAGACGACACCGTCAAACTGGTAATTGAATGCCGGATGGTTCCAGGTTGTTTTCTTGGTGAGGAAATATTTGGTTCCTTCCTCCACGAAACCGACGCAGAAGACCGCTTCGATGAAGACATACAGGAAGCCGTCCGGGGTGAGCGGTGTCATGTTCAGGACCCGGATCAGGACACTCTCGATCGCACCTGCCAAAGCACCGGCCAGGACGCCCATGATAATCAGGCGGATGAGCAGGTCTCGGGGCTCTTTTTCAATTCTGTCCTGCCGGTAAATGCGGATCATGAAGTAGATCGCAGGCAGGATAGCAAGAAAGACGTAGACAAACAAAAAACTGACTACTGGAAATAGAAGAAACATATTTTTCCCCCTGTACTTTAGAGTTATCCGGAAGATACAGTTTCCGAATGTATCAGACGCTGTTATTATACCATCTGCCAGGAGAAAGAAACAGTATTTTCACGTCAAATGCCGGATCATGGTTCACACAATTTTCAAATATTATATGTATGATAAGAACGGATTGCAGCTGAAAGTAAAATAATGATGGATTGCAGCTGGAAGTAAAAATAATGATGGATTCCAGGCGGGAGTATAATAATGATGGGCCGCTTCTAGGGTATGACAATGGCGAGCCGCTGGCAGAGTATGACAATGGTGAGCCGCCGGCAGTGGTATGACAAGGATGGGTCACTGGCAGGGGGACCTTCTCTGTGCGGCAGGAAAGGAGCAGAGCATGAGACTGGCAAAATGGATTATGCTGAATAATGAACTGATCGGGGAGGTGTTGGGCAGCGAACGGTATGAAGACGGAACACTGATCCACACATCTGCTGTGGTGACAATGGCGTACGATGACGGCCTTTTCCTCATGCGGACCGGAAACTCGATCTACGAATGCCTTGCCCGGGATTTTGCCGGGAAGGAGACAGAGCTTGAGATGCTGATCGCAAATGCGCAGAGCAGTGAGCGGCAGACAACGGAACAGATTCATATCAACATGGCAGAGGAGCATCCGGAGGTCTGATTCCAAAACCTGGAACAAAAAATGATGCTAAAACCAGGGACCGGGCGATAATTCACACAGTGTCATACGTCGAAGCAGCGAGGGTGCGGAAAGCCTTTTGACCGTCTCCGGAAGAAGAGCGAAAAACAGAATACAGACAGAAAAAGCAGCGAGCTGATGCACATAAAATGCGTCGGCTCTTTTTTTTGTCTGTTCTGCATAAAAAACGGAAACGGTATTTGTCGATTTAGTTTCTTGCCCTTAAGAATGGTGGATGATACAATAAAAATCAAGGAAACTATAGGCAACAAAAACGTTTCCGCGGAGGTATGACATGGCGGAGGAAATCAGAAACGAGATACTGGACGCCACGATCGAACTATTTAATGAAAACGGCCTGAAATTTACGATGGATGATCTGGCCGGAAAGCTTCATCGCAGCAAAAAGACCATCTATGTATACTTTCCGGACAAGCGGGCACTCCTCGATGAAATGGTCGATTATATTTTTGATTCGATCAAGGCAAGTGAGCAGGAGATCATTCAGGATCCGGCCCTGCCGCTGACCGAGAAGCTGCGCAGGGTCCTGGGGGCAATGCCGGATAAATACAGAAACGTGGATTTCCGGCAGCTGTATGTGCTGAAGGATAAATATCCGAAGATCTATGCGCATATGGAACGGCGTCTGGAAAACGACTGGGAGGCGACATCGGATCTGCTGACCGAGGGTATGGAGACCGGTGTGATCCGGATCATTTCGATCCCGCTGTTCAAGACGATGATGCAGGCGACACTGGAGCAGTTTTTCCAGCGGGATATCCTGGTGCAGAACGGCATATCCTATACAAGAGCCCTGCAGGAGGTCGTGGATATCCTGGTGGACGGCATAGCCGTACATAAAGAATAGCGCTGTACATAGATTTATAAGAAAACATTCCCCGTGCTTTTGCAAAGGAGTTTGTGAAGACACGGATAAAACGATATGGATAAAACGATATGGATAAGACGATACAGGGAGGATCGCTGATGAACGAAACAATCTGGCTGAATGACCAGTGGGAATTTACGGAAAACTATTCGGAAGCATTTGCTGCAGGAGAGGCCTGCGATACCGTGGAAGTACGTCTGCCTCATACGGTCAAAGAGACCCCCTTCCATTATTTTGATGACCGGATCTACCAGATGGTCTGCGGCTACCGTCGGCTGCTGTTTGCTCCGGAGAGCTGGCGCGGCAGGCACGTGCTCCTGAACATCGGAGCAGCGGGCCATTCTGCCGAGGTCTATGTGAACGGCAGGAAAGCAGCGGAGCATGGCTGCGGGTACACTGCTTTCTGCGTGGATCTGTCCGAATTCCTGAAGTACGGAGAAAAGAACCTGCTCGTCATCCGGGTGGATTCCCGGGAGCAGCAGAATATACCGCCCTTTGGCTTTGTCATCGATTATATGACCTATGGCGGTCTCTACCGGGAGGTCAGTCTGGAGATCAAAGAGGAGAACTATCTGGAGGATGTGTTTGTCCGGCCGGAGATCCCCAGAAAAGAGCTGCTTCTGGATGATTCCATGACGCAAAGCGAGGTAAAAGAGGCACTGGCCGATATCCGGTTTGCCGGTACGGTCCGCAGCGAGATCCTCCTTGGCGGGGCGGAACCGGCAGGGGAAGGTAAAAGAGCAGCGGAAGGCCTGTTCATCCGGCAGCGTATCTTCTGCTATGGCGGCGGCCATGCAGACGGGGAGTGCCTCGCAGAAAAGATCCTGCCGATAGAAAAGTGCCAGCCCATTATCCGGGAGGGCCTGGGCCGGACGGATCGCGGCTGGTCCATATCGCTGGTGCTGGAAAAAGCAGCCCTGTGGGATATCGAGTCCCCGGGCCTCTACTTGCTGAAGACAGAGCTTCTCGAAGGAGGGGAGAGCGGTCAGACCCTTGATGCAAAGGAGACCGTGTTCGGCTTCCGGAGAGCAGAATTCCGCAAGGAAGGCTTCTGGCTGAATGGAAGAAAGGTAAAGCTCCTGGGCCTGAACCGGCATCAGAGCTATCCCTATGTCGGTTATGCCATGCCCCGGTCCATGCAGCGGCTGGATGCGGATATCCTGAAAAAGGAGCTCGGGCTCAACGCCGTCCGGACCTCCCATTATCCCCAGTCCCCGTATTTCTGTGACAGGTGCGATGAGCTTGGCCTTCTGATGTTTACGGAGATCCCCGGCTGGCAGCACATCGGCGATGCCGCCTGGAAGGAACAGGCTGTCCGCAATGTGGAGGAGATGGTCAGGCAGTACCGCAATCATCCGTCCATCATCCTGTGGGGCGTCCGGATCAACGAGTCCCAGGATGACGAGGCATTGTATACCAGGACCAATGAACTGGCCAGAAAGCTGGATCCGACCAGACCGACCGGCGGCGTGCGCTACCTGAAAAAGAGCCAGTTCCTTGAGGATGTCTATACCTACAATGATTTTATTCATGACGGCGAAGCAAAGGGCTGTGAGCGAAAGAAGGACGTCACGCCGGATGTGAACCGCCCATATCTCATCAGTGAGTACAACGGCCACATGTACCCGACCAAGACCTTTGACAGCGAGGGGCACCGGCTCGAGCATGCCCTGCGGCACGCGAACGTGCTGGATGCCGTCGCGGGTCAGACGGACATCGCCGGAAGTTTTGGATGGTGTATGGCCGATTACAATACCCACAAGGATTTCGGAAGCGGCGACCGGATCTGTTATCACGGTGTGCTGGATATGTTCCGCAATCCGAAGCTGGCAGCGGCCGTCTATGCCGCCCAGCAGGAGGAAACACCCGTCCTGGAGATCAGCTCCAACATGGATATCGGTGAGCATCCGACGGGCAATATGGGCCGGATCTATATCATCACCAACGCCGACAGCGTGCGCATGTACAAAAATGGCCGGTTCGTCCGGGAGTACACACATGCGGATTCTGAGTATCGGAAGATGAAAAACGGGCCGATCCTGATCACCGATTTTATCGGAGATGCCATCATGGAGGGTGAGGGATTTCCAAAGGAGCAGGCGGATGCAGTGGCCGCGATCCTCAACGCGGCTGCCATCTACGGCAACAACCACATCCCGAAGCGCATTCTGGCAAAGGCGGTGCCGCTGATCCTTAAATTTCACATGGATCCGGGCGAAGCCTATGGCCTCTACGGCCGGTACATCGGCAACTGGGGAGGCGAAGCGACAGAGTTCCGGTTTGATGCGGTCAAGGATGGCAAAGTCGTCAGATCCGTCAAAAAAACGGCAGCCGACGCCATCCATCTTGAGGTCTGTGCCGACCATACCCACCTTGCAGAGGAGAGCACCTACGATGTTGCCGCGCTCCGGCTGTCCATGCGCGACCAGAACGACAGCCTCCTGAGCTTTTATCAGGGCGCAGTCATGGTCAGTGTCAGCGGTCCGGCAGAGGTCATTGGTCCGAAATGCGTGATCCTCCGCGGCGGAGTGGGCGGCACCTATATACGGACGACCGGAGGGACCGGCGATGTTATTGTGACGCTGACCAGTGACCAGGCAGAGCCGGTAGTTTTGCATCTTACGGCTTCCGGAAGCGGAGACCGATAAAACACATACAGAAGGAGAGAAGAGCAGATATGACAGACAGATCAGCAGTAATCTTCGGCAATCCGATCCCCAAAAAGGATCAGAACAATGCAATCCGCTCAAAGGAGGGGTACATCCGCCGGTTCGGAGATGATTCCGAGGTATCCTACCCCGCGATCCTGCGGAAGAATTCCGTGATCGGCGACATCCTTGGTGTATCGGATGTCCTGCTTCAGGAGGGTGAGGGCGATCAGGAATTTGACCAGGAAAAGGGCCTTATCGTTGGAAATATCCGGATGGGATTTGGCCATTACCGCATCTCCATGGCCATTGCCTCTGCAGCCCATGCGATGGGGTACAAGCCCTACTGGATGGACCTGAATTCCTACAGCCAGACGACCTGCACAAAGGTCATCAGCGCCCAGAACGACCTGTATTCCCTGGGATCCCGGATCTCACAGAAGAGCAAGGTGTTCAACAAGACCGTCTGGGAGCCGATGAATTATGAGGGCTTCCGCAAGCTCAGCTACAATGCTTCCGACCAGAAGAATGCAGAGCTGATGGCACCGGTATTCCGGAACGTGCCAAAGGAGATCCCGGTGATCGGCACCCATGTGTGGCCGGCACAGGCAGCCCTGCATGCCGGGATGAAGTATGTGGTCAACGCGGTCCCCGACAACTGGCCGATGGCACTCCATCTGGCAGAGGGTGCCGTTCATACCGTGCAGTGCCACTATGCGTACCAGGGATACCGGATCCTGAACGGGATGGACGGCAGCAAGGTCCTGAATCCCATGCCGGCGGACAGCCTGATCTATACCGGCCACTACGTGGATGATGAGCTGGTCCGGGGAATCGAAGCGGACTGCGCAGCCAGGATCGCCAGAAAAAAAGATGGAAAGCCGATCCGCTTCCTCCTGACCATCGGAGGAGCAGGCGCCCAGAAGGAGATCTTTGCGGCTGTTATCCGCCACCTTCTGCCCGCGATCCAGAGAAAGAAGGCCGCGCTGTACGTCAATGTCGGCGACTACCGGAACGTATGGGACGAGCTGAAGAAGGAAGTTCCGGGCCTTGGCGCGGTGTCAAAAGAGCACATGGGCAATTGGAAAGATACACTGGCCTTTACGGATGCCGCCCTGACAGAAGATGTGGAAGGCGTCCATGCGTTCTGGCATGAAAATATTTTCGAAGCCGTCTACTGCACAAACCTTCTGATGCGAAGCTGCGATGTGCTGGTGACCAAGCCCAGTGAGCTGGCCTTCTATCCGGTGCCAAAGCTGTTCATCCGCAGGATCGGCGGTCACGAGCAGTGGGGAGCCATCCATTCCGCGGAGATCGGCGACGGAACACTGGAGTGCCGGGACATTCCGCATACCCTGCAGATGGTCGACCTGTTTATGAACGATGCGGCCTTCCTGGAGGAAATGTGCGGCAATATCATCCGCAACAAGCAGATGGGCATCTATGACGGAGCCTACAAGACTGTCGAAAAAGCGATGGAGCTGAAGGAAAAGGACAGCAGCAGATAACCTAAAGATCCGGAGCCCGGATCATACAGAACAAAGCAAAACGAACCGAATAATTTAAGAGCCGCTTGCGGCAATACGATCTGAATCTGATGGAGGAAGCAATGGAAAACAAACAGGCATTATCCGGAAAATCCAAGATATCCTATGGACTGGGCGCGGTCGGCAAGGACATGGTCTACATGCTGTCCGCCAGCTATGTACTCTATTATTTCCAGGACATCCTGGGCGTCAGCGCGGTCGCCATGGGCATTATCCTTCTGGGCGCGCGTGTATTTGACGCATTCAATGACCCGATCATGGGCGTGATCGTGGCAAAGACAAAAACACGCTGGGGCAAATTCCGTCCCTGGCTGATGATCGGTACCCTGACCAATGCCGTCGTGCTGATCGCTATGTTTAGTGCGCCGCCGACCCTGTCGCCGGCCGGCATCACCGCCTATGCGGCCATCACCTATATCCTCTGGGGCGTTACCTATACCATGATGGATATCCCCTACTGGTCCATGATCCCTGCCTTTACCGAGGGCGGAAGAGAGAGAGAAGGCCTGACGACGCTGGCAAGATCCTGCGCAGGCGTCGGCTCGGCCATCGTGACCATCGTGACCATGATCGCCGTACAGGCACTTGGCAAAACCTTTGCCGGTGCTTCCGCATCCGCACAGACCATTGAGCGGGTCGGCTTCCAGTATTTCACCTATATCGTCGCTGCACTGTTTATCGTGTTCATTACACTGACCTGTGTGAACATTAAGGAGAAATCCACGGCGGACATGCAGACCGCATCGGTCGGTCAGATGTTTAAGGCACTGGTCCAGAATGACCAGACCATGACGGTCGTCATTGTTATCGTTCTGATCAACTGCTCGATCTACATTACTTCCAACCTTGTCATCTATTTCTTTAAGTACGATTTTGGCGGTACCGGCTGGTACAACAGCTATACACTGTTCAATACCTTTGGCGGCGCGATCCAGATTCTGTCCATGATGCTGTTTTATCCGGTTCTCAGAAAGTGGTTCAACAGCATCCGGATCTTCTATATCAGCCTTGGCATGGCGATCCTGGGATATGCTTCTCTGCTTTTCCTTGCCTTCACCAACATGAACAGTGTCTTTGCTCTGTTCATTCCCGGCTTCCTGATCTTTGCCGCCAACGGCATGCTGTCGGTCCTGACGACCGTATTCCTGGCCAATACCGTTGATTATGGCGAGCTGAAGAACAACAGAAGAGATGAGAGCGTCATCTTCTCCATGCAGACCTTTGTGGTCAAGCTGGCTTCCGGCGTAGCAGCCTTCATCGCGTCCCTGAGTCTGCAGATCTTCAATCTGAACAGCGATTCCACAACTGCAGCAGAGCAGGTCGTTGATTTTTCCGCCAACGTGGCGCAGAGTGCCAAGATCGGCCTGCGCATGACAATGGCGCTGGTTCCGATCGCCGGCCTGTTTGTCGCACTGCTCTGGTTCAGGAAAAAATACATCCTTACAGATGAGAAGGTCGAGGAGATTGCTGCACAGGTGAAAGCCAAGAGGGGATAAACCATGATCCGGATGATCAATGACGAGCGTCCCGTGTTCTTTCTCGGGACGCCCGGAACCACATATATATTCCGCGTGACGGAGACGGGACAGCTGGAACATCTCTATTACGGCGGCGATCTGTATGACCTTGCCAAGGTCGGGGATGCCAGGCTTTTGGCCGATGCAGAGGCGATGACCGAAAAGCGGGTGTTTTCCGCAGGCAACATGATCTCCTATGACAGGGAGCACCTGAATGTGACGCTGGAGGACATGCGCATGGAGATGTCGGGCCTGGGCAAGGGCGACATCCGGGAGCCCTTCGTGGAGATCGAGCATGCCGACGGCAGCATTACCTCGGATTTCGTTTTTGATCATGCGGAGATCTCCGATACAAAGCCTGCATACCGGACGCTGCCGGGCTCTGTCAGCGAGGACGGAAGATGCGGACATCTCTGCGTTTTCTTAAAGGACAGATCCTATGACCTGACGCTGGAGCTGCATTACTATGTGTACGAAGACTGCGATGTGATCTGCAGGAGCAGCCGTCTTGTCAACACGTCAAAAGAAACGGTCCGCCTGCACCGGCTGATGAGTGCACAGCTGGACTTCGAAGAGGATAACGCCGTCGTCACGACCTTCAGCGGAGCCTGGGCAAGGGAGATGAACCAGCGGTCGATCCGGGTAAAAAGCGGAAAGTTTGAGAATTCCTCCTATACCGGAAGCTCTTCCAACCGCAGCAATCCATTCATCATTGTCCACAGGAAAGACACGGGGGAACGCAGCGGCATCGGCTATGGCTTCAACCTCATCTACAGCGGCAATCACTATGAATCCGTCGAGGTGAACGCCTTCGGGAAGACCAGGGTGCTTGTGGGCATCAATCCCCGTTCCTTCTGTTTCCTTATGGAGCCGGGCGAGGATTTCGAGGCACCCGAAGCGGTCATGACCTTTTTTGGCAAGGGCTTTGCCCAGCTCAGCAGCCGCATGCACAGCTTTGTCCGGGAACATATCGTCCGGGGCGAGTGGAAGAAGAAGGTGCGCCCGGTCCTGCTGAACAGCTGGGAGGCAGCCTACTTTAAATTTGACGAGGCAAAGCTGCTCCGTCTGGCAAAGGCCGGAAAGGAAGCCGGCATCGAGCTGTTTGTCATGGACGACGGATGGTTTGGCGAGCGGGACTCCGATGACCGTTCCCTGGGAGACTGGACCGAAAACCGGAAAAAGCTGCCCGGCGGCCTTGCCGGCATCTGCAGGAAGATCAACGACCTGGGCATGGATTTTGGAATCTGGGTCGAACCGGAAATGGTCAATGTCAACAGTGATCTGTACCGGGCCCATCCGGACTGGAGCATGGAGATCCCCGGGAAACCGCATTCGGAAGGCAGAAACCAGCGGATCCTGGATCTGGCAAATCCGGCCGTGGCGGACTATATCATCGCCGAGATGGAGCGGGTATTTTCCTCTGCCCCCATCGCATATGTCAAATGGGATATGAACCGGATCATGTCGGACGTCTATTCTCAGTATCTGCCCGCCGAGCGGCAGGGCGAGACGGCCCACCGGTACATCATTGGCCTGTACAGGATCATGAAGACGCTGACGGAAAAATTCCCGCACATCCTCTTTGAGGGCTGCGCAGCCGGCGGCAACCGGTTTGACCTCGGCATTCTTTGCTATTTTCCGCAGATCTGGGCCAGCGATGATACCGATGCCTGCCAGAGGGTCACCATCCAGGAGGGGTACAGCTATGGATATCCGATGTCCTGCGTGGCAGCCCATGTATCCTCCTGCCCGAATCATCAGACACTGCGTGAGACACCCATGGATACCCGGTTCAACGTGGCAGCCTTTGGTGTCTGCGGCTATGAGCTGAATCTTGCCGATCTGAGCCGGAAGGAGCTGGAAACGATCAAAAAGCAGATCGCGACCTACAAACAGTGGCGAGAGGTCCTGCAGTTTGGCAGCTTCTACCGGGGAAGAAAGGAAAATATCCATGAGTGGACCTGTGTCTCTCCGGATAAAACAAAGGCCGTTGGATTGCTGTTTCAGCAGATGGCAGATCCCAATTCACCCTTCGAGCAGTTCCGGGCCAAGGGCCTGGATCCGGACCGGGTCTACCACATGTACAACGAGGAGCAGAGAAGAAATATCCGAAACTTTGGGGATCTGATCAACACGGCGGCGCCGATCCATGTAAAGCAGGATTCCCAGCTGCACTATCTGCTCAGCCGGTTCGTGACGATGCCAGGAGAAAGGGAAGAGTTCACTGTCTCCGGAAGCGTGATCATGCGCGCCGGGATCAAGCTGGCACAGGCCTATGGCGGGACCGGATACAATGAGCATACCCGCTATTTCCAGGACTTTTCCTCCAGGATGTACTTTTTCGAGGCGGTTTCTGAGACGGATGAGACATAAAGACAGCATCTTGTCGCAAAAGGCCATATTTTGCGGACAAACTGTAATTGCAATCTCGGAATTCTGTTAGTATAATAAATTGAATTTTGAAATAATGGATCAGGGGAACGTGCAGTGCCGTGCCCCTGTATCTGTATCTGACCGGGAGGGATTATAAGATGAAGGATACTGCTGCTGTCAGGCAGGAGATGAAAACTGCCGTTCTGAAAGGATTTGAGGAAAAGTTCGGTTCATTTCCGGACACCAGAGTCTATTTTGCGCCAGGCCGCGTCAATCTGATCGGCGAGCACACAGACTACAATGGCGGCCATGTATTCCCCTGTGCACTTACCATCGGCATCTATGCGGCAGCCCGTCCCAGACAGGATAGGAAGCTCCGCTTTTATTCCATGAATCTGACCCGCCTGGGTATCGTAGAGACCTCTCTCGATGAGCTGGTTCCCGATGATTCCTTCGGTTGGACCAATTATCCGAAGGGCGTGGTCTACACCTTCATCAAAAGAGGGTTTGCCATCGAAACCGGCTTCGATATGGTGATCTACGGCGACATTCCCAACGGTTCCGGCCTGTCCTCCTCCGCTGCGCTGGAGGTGCTGACCGGATATATGCTCCGGGATATTTACGGCTTTGACGTGGACAATGTCGGCCTTGCGCTGATCGGCCAGGATTCGGAAAACAATTACAACGGCATGAACTGCGGAATCATGGATCAGTTTGCCTCTGCCATGGGCAAGAAAGACAATGCCATTTTCCTGGATACCGCAACGCTCAAATATGAGTACGTGCCCATCGTGCTGGACGGGGCAAAGCTGGTCATTGCCAACACAAATAAGAAGCATAAGCTGACCGATTCCGGCTATAACAGCCGCAGGGATGAGTGCGAGACGGCTCTCCGCGACCTGCAGCGTGTGGTTGATATCGATACACTGGGCGATCTCACGGAAGAGCAGTTTGAGAAGTACAAGGATGCCATCCAGGATCCGATCTGCCGCAAACGCGCAAAGCATGCCGTCTATGAGAACCAGCGGACCATCGAAGCGGTCCGGGTGCTTAAGGCAGGCAACGTGGAGCGCTTCGGCGAGCTGATGAAGGAAGCGCATATCTCCATCAGCCAGGACTTTGAGGTGACAGGCATCGAGCTGGATACTCTGGCCGAGGAAGCCTGGAAGATCGACGGCTGCATCGGTTCCCGTATGACCGGCGGCGGCTTTGGCGGCTGCACAGTGTCTATCGTAAAGGATGAAGCTATCGATACCTTCATTGCCAAAGTCGGTGCGGCATACAAAAAGAAGATCGGATATGCAGCGGATTTCTATATCGTAGAGATCGGCAACGGTCCCTGCAGACTGTAAGAGAAATCCTGGTCTGACGCCGTATATGGGGCGCAGGCCATAAGCATACTTGCGTGACATAAAAAACAGAAGGAGAGCAGAGGATGAAGCAGATCGAGAAAAATATCGTGCGTCTGGCAGGCTATGGCGTTGCCGCAGGACTTGTCCCCGCAGAGGATGTGGTCTATACGGTGAATCAGCTGCTGATGGATCTGAAGCTGGACGATTTTGAAGGGACAGAAGCGGATGTCCTGGCGGCAGCCGCAGAATTCACCCCGGAGGTGATCGATAAGGGAAGTGCACTGGAAGCGCTCCTTGCAGAAATCTTGGATTATGCTGTATCGGAAGGGCTGACGGAAGGCGATTCGGTCGTGGCAAGGGATCTGTTTGATACCAGACTGATGGGTGACCTCATGGCAAGACCCTCCGAGATCATCCGTATGTTCCGGGAGAAATATCAGGAAAGCCCGCAGGCAGCTACCGACTGGTATTATACCTATTCCAGAAACACGGACTATATCCGCCGGTACCGCATCGCAAGAGATATGAAATGGAAGACGGCTACGGATTATGGCGAGCTGGATATCACCATCAATCTGTCCAAGCCTGAAAAAGATCCCAAGGCGATCGCTGCAGCGCGCAATGCTGTTCAGAGCGGCTATCCCAAATGTCAGCTCTGCCGGGAGAATGAGGGATACGCAGGCCGCATGAATCATCCGGCCAGGGAAAACCACCGGATCATTCCGGTTACGATCCAGGATTCCCCCTGGTTTTTCCAGTATTCCCCGTACGTGTATTATAATGAGCACTGCATCGTGTTCAACTCAAAGCACATCCCGATGAAGATCGAGCACGGGACCTTCTGCAAGCTCTTTGACTTCGTCAAGCTGTTTCCGCATTATTTCGTCGGCTCGAACGCGGACCTTCCGATCGTCGGCGGTTCGATCCTGAGCCACGATCATTTCCAGGGCGGCCATTACGATTTTGCCATGGCAAAGGCACCCATCGAGCGGAGCTTTACGGTGGAAGGGTTTGCCGATGTGGATGCAGGCGTCGTCCGCTGGCCCATGTCCTGTATCCGGCTGTCTGCCGAGGATCCGGACAGGATCATCGCTCTTGCGGATCATATCCTCGAGGCATGGAGGGGCTATACCGATGAGGCGGCCTTTATCTACGCCGAGACGGAGGGAACACCCCACAACACGATCACACCGATCGCCAGAAAGCGCGGCAGCAGATTTGAGCTGGATCTGGTCCTCAGAAACAACATCACGACCGAAGAGCATCCGCTGGGCGTGTACCATCCGCATGCAAAATATCATCACATCAAAAAAGAGAACATCGGCCTGATCGAGGT
>DFFG01000064.1:14153-47835 GCA_002368795.1 Eubacterium sp. UBA3782 | reverse complement strand
GCCTGATCGAGGTCATGGGACTTGCCGTTCTTCCGGCACGCCTGAAGAAGGAGATGGCCGACCTGAAGACCGCCATTCTCGAGGGAAGAGATCTGCGGGCAGATGAGGAGCTGGAAAAGCATGCAGACTGGGTGGAGGAGTTCACCCCGAAGTATGACGCCATCACCGAAGAGAACATCGATGCCATCATCCGCAGCGAGATCGGCGATGTGTTCATGCATGTTCTGGAGGATGCCGGCGTGTACAAGCGCACAGCAGAGGGCCAGGCAGCCTTTGACCGCTTTATCGCATCTCTCTGATCGGTTATAAGCGCCAAGGGCCGCTTATAAGAGCCAGAAAGGCTGCCGAAAGATATGCGGCAGAACAGGAAACAAAAGCCGGCGGATAGAAGAGCAGATCGAGATCCACAGGAAGACAGGAAACATACAGCTATGGCAAAAACAGCTTTTGAAAAACCGGGAAATTTTCTTTATCCGCTTCCGGCCGTCATGGTCAGCTGCAGCGGGAAAGAGGGGAAACCGAATATTATCACCGTGGCGTGGGCCGGGACCGTGTGTTCCGACCCGCCAATGGTGTCTGTATCGATCCGCAAATCCAGGTATTCCCATGAGCTGATCGCCGGGACAGGGGAATTCGTCATCAACCTGACGACGAAAGAACTGACCAGAGCAGCGGACTACTGCGGCGTACGTTCCGGCAGAGACGTCGACAAATTTGTCGAATGCCACCTGACGCCGGAAAAAAGCGAGAAGGTCAGCGCGCCTGGAATCGCCGAGTCCCCTGTGTCGATCGAATGCAGGGTGCGGCAGATCATGGAGCTGGGCAGCCACGACATGTTTCTGGCCGATGTGGTCTGTGTCCGGGTCGATGAACGGTATCTGGATGAAAAAGGGCGCTTCCACATGGAGGATGCGGGCCTGACCGCATATTCCCACGGCACATACTACGAGCTGGGCAAAACCATAGGAAGCTTTGGCTATTCAGTAAAAAAGAAGACCAGTGCATCCGGAAAACGCGGCCGCGAGAAAAAAGGCAGAAAAAAATAAAATTTCTGGTTGACATTCGCGGACCACTCTGATAATATACTCATTGTTGAGCGGCGAACCGCTCATAAATAAAGAAATGCAGGAATGGCGGAATTGGCAGACGCGCAGGCTTCAGGTGCCTGTGGTAGCGATACTGTGCGGGTTCAAGTCCCGCTTCCTGCACTTTTTTTATGCCGAAAATTCCTTGATTTTTCAAGGAAATTCGGCATTTTTTTATTGAGAAATCTGTTGATGGCACTTTGTTACACCATATTATTTGGGACTGTATCAGACAAACATTTTCTAAGCAGATACAACGCAAAAGGCAACACAAAAGACAACACATATTACATTAGTTTTCAGAGAGCTTCTGCCAATTTAGCAGGGGCTTTTTTGCCGCCGGGGCTGAATGTGATATACGCAGGAAGATCCTGGATGAGAAGGGCTTACGCCTGCAGAAAATGTACAGAAAATAGAATGGGATGATGAGGAAAATTGTAGAAATGCGACCTTTTTCTGCTCAAAAATCAAAAAATATCAGAATTGCAGATGACACATGCAGGCGGTGTGATAAAATCAGTAGATAGATAATAGCTTAGTGTTAATTATTTCTGTTTTGCCTTATATATACCAGACACTAACACCGAGTCATTCATTGTGGCTCTGGCTTGGTTTAGAAGATGCTGCTGAAAGGAAATGAAATGAATAAAGACGCCGAAAGATCCTACATTGCTTTTATCAGTTACCGACATAAACCGCTGGATAAACAAGCGGCCGAAATGATTCAAAGAAGAATCGAAAATTACAAAGTGCCAAAGGAATTTAGGGAAAAGGTTGGCGGCGAAAAGTTGGGGATGGTTTTTAGGGATGAGGATGAGCTTCCCGCTTCATCTTCGCTGTCTGACAGCATTACCTATGCCCTGGACCATTCCAAATATTTGATAGTTATCTGTACCCCTGACTTGCCGCAGTCCAAATGGTGTGAGCAGGAGATCCGCTATTTCCTGAAAACCCACGACCGGGATCATATTCTGGCTGTTCTTGCTGACGGCAGCCCGGAAGTATCATTTTCACCCTATCTCCTCCATACCTTTGATGAAGCTGGCAATATCACCGGGGATACCGAACCGCTGGCGGCCAATATCGCAGGACCGGATCACAAGATTGATAAGAAAGCTTTTGGTAAGGAGGTCGTCCGAATCTTTGCGGCTTTGATCGGATGTCCTTTTGATGCTCTGTGGCAAAGAGAACGCCGGGCCAGGACTAACCGTCTTCTGACCCTTTCCGGCATTGTCATGACGGCCATGGCTATCTTTATCGGTGTCGTGCTTTCAAAAAATGCGCAGATTGCTGAGCAGAATGCCAGTCTGCAGCGGCAGATGTCAGTCATCAAGGTTGATACCGGTCTGACGCAGCTGGAAAATTTTGATATTAAGGGAGCGCTGGGAAGCGGCGTAGACGCTCTGCTTGAGGATTCTGACGGTGATCTGTATGACCACCGGGTTGAGAAACTGTTAAATGATGCCCTCTATTCCTACCAGGACAAAGATTTGCGCAGCAGCCTTCTCTATTCTCAGGCAACTGCTATAGAAACACTGGTCATCACGCCTGACGGATCAATTGCTGTTTTTTCTGATGAAACAATGACCGTCAGAGCCATTGATACTGATTCTGGCAGCCTTCTCTGGGAATATGCACCGGAAGCAGCGCGTGACAGCCTGGATTATTCTCCGGTCGAAGTTTTCGCCTTTCAGGATCTGATCATCTGCAAATATGCGGACCGTATCATTGCCCGGTCGCCGGATGCAGGCAAGGAAATCTGGCGTTACAGCTATCAGTGCGAATATGGGACCCATTTCAGAGCATTCAATGGTGACGGCAGTAAAATGCTTTTGCTTGATCAGGCGGATCCCGAAGAGCCGGATGCCTGGCTGCTCATTCTGGATACCAGGACAGGCAATGAAGCCGGCCGTGTCAGCCTTTCCTCAAAAACGGATACAGTTGAGCTTAATGCCATGAATCCCTGGTACCAATATGCCGGTGCATTTTCAGAAGACGGGCGCTACTTTGCATCAGCCGTCTATGTCACCCATCAGAGAGACGACGGCACAGTGGGCGAAGAGCAGGGTACGCTGAAATTGTCTCTGTTTGATATGGAAAGTTTTGAAGAAGTTTACAGCATGTATTCCGATGAATCTTCGCCGAGCGGCACCGACATTATTTACGGAATCTCCATCTTAAAAGATGGCAGCCTTTTCTGTGCCAGACATCTGACCAGCTACGGCGGAATCGTTACATCGCTTCTTCATAGAATAACAAAGACAGGCGCGCAGGAGATCACGAACCAGACCATCAGCAGCTACAGCGGAGCCACCATGGATCTGTTCATGGAATATTTCCAGGTCGTTCCATTAGCCGTCAATGGAAATATGGCAGTCATTGCCAGTGAAAATGATGTGTTTTTCTTTAATATCGGATACAAGCCTGTATTACAGAAAGAACTCGCTTTCGAGGGAGATGTTCTGGCCTTTGAATGGGCGGACAAAGCGTCCTATGACATCGACATATGGAGTGCAGGTGTTGCCTCCGCACTCTATAATATGAACAGCGACGGAACTATAGAAGATTACAGCGCCTGCACTTATGACCAGTCAGATGCCAGGCTGCTTTTCCCCGTATATGGCGATGATCAGTCACTGAAATATGTTATCTCCGTCCCGGATAACCACCCTGGCAATATTCTGATCATGCGAAATTCCAGTGACGAATCTGGGCAGACATTCGCTGATCTTCCTTCAGTAGGTGATATGACCCAGTGGGCGGTTAATGCATCTCCTTCCGGAAATATCGTATATATTCAGTACAGAAACAGTCTGTCAGATCCGCTGACCGTTGCAGCCTATGATGCCGTTTCTCATGAGAAGGTGGGCAGTGCAGATTTTGATATCGATTACTCAAATTCTAAGATAGTACCGCTGGACAACAATGCTTTTCTTTATGGCAGCCGGATCTACAGTCTGGATGGAACCAAAAATGAATATCTGGAGGGAATAAACAGTTCCAACATGGACAGCAATTATCAGCACCTGATTCTTCCGGATAAACGGGTAATGTCTTTCTACAATACCTGCAGTGAGAATGGCGGAACGGGATATGTTTCCGTATGGCTGGATGGCAAGCTTCTCGCTGCATCAAGGGAACCGGCCACCGGCATCTCATTCCAGACCGGCAAGATGATGAAAGCTGGAAGCAGTGGACTCGTCGTCGGCTATGGCCTTTATAAGTATGTCACGGAAGATGGGAGCAGAGTGTATGCCGACAAGGACGGCTTTATGGCTTTCGACGCCCTGTCAGGCAGCCGCTGTACCTTTGAAGAGCTCCATCCCGAAGCCAAAGTCCGTATGCTCGCCGTCGGCAACACGGAACCTGTTTTTGCATGTGCAGATGAACTCGGCAATATCAGCCTTTACAATACAAAGACAGGTAATTGTGAAGACCTTGATACAAACTATGCAATTAGCGAGATCAAGGCCATATCCTTCTCTTCGGATGATCGTTATCTTCTCATTATCACCCGAGGAGGCAAACTTGAATGTTATGACCTGCAGGCAAAAACATATGTCTATTCTGAAATGCCAGAAATATTCAAGGGCTTTCAGTATGCTTATATGGATGAGCTGTCCTGCACAGCCAGCAGCGATGGACGTTATATTTATTTAAAAACAAATCGGAAGGATTCTCCATACGGGTACTGGTTAAGTCTCGACCAGACATCCTGGACCCTGGCTGCAGCAGCAGAAAATGTCTACGCTGCGCTGCCGGCAGATGGAGGACTCTATGCATACCGGAACTATTCCCTGTACCGGTATCCCATTCATACGATGGAGGATTTGACCTCTCAGGCAAAACAGATCATTAACAGATAAAGAAACTCCCGGTTGTCGGCGGTGAAGCCGAACAGCCGGGAGTTTTGCACTTTATGTTTTTAGCTCTCTCTTTTATGCAGTTGATCTTATCAAAAAAGCATCTGCTCAAACATCAGTCATCTTTTTCCATCAGATAGCCATATATAAATGGGGTTGCAGCGTTTTCTTCAGCAGGTGTAAGGAATCTTGTAAGCTGACCCCACTGATTTGTGCCGTCATCGTCGTGAGGAACATAGATTTTTCCGGTATTAACTTTATAATGATGTTCTTCCGTGCTGCCGTCTGTAAACGTCACACAGATCGTAAGAGCTGCCCCATTTACCTGGTCAACATCTTCCCAGAATGCCTGCTTTGGATTATCGGTATTGCTCCATAATTCTTTTGGAACTGACATCCCAAAACACATCTCTGCGTTGTAGGCTCCCTCATAATTTGGTCCGACGATCTGTAAATGTTCATAATGATCCACTTCAAGATGTTCTTCTTCTGGTTCCCCATCCAGGATTGCTTCATAAAACTCGCGGTCATCCGTTTCTGCAGTTTCTGCAAGTTCGAATTCAGGATCATCCCTGTAAACCGGGACCATTGTATAAAGCTCACATTTATCTGTTGTTACTCTTACGGATTCTATGTTTTGTCCGGAAATCGCAAATCTTTGATCCAGATAGGCAGAACTGCCGCTTCCGGCCTGAATTAATCTTAACCCGACGACATCTCCTGAAGCCGCATTTTCTGGTAATTCCTCTGCATACGCAGTGACCGCAAATATGTTTCCTGGGTTAATCGTTTTATCATTGGCTTTCTCGGCGACCGCACCAGGCTTCAAAATACCTCCTAGGAAGATCCCCATCACAAGCAAAGCCAGTGCAGCACATGCCGCAAGTCCTGACAGGAAAGATTTTCTTTTGTTCATTCTTCCTTTTTCCTTTCTCCGAACCTGGATATCGTTATCTTCAATTTCTGGAGCAAGGGCCTGCTTTAAGAGCTGATCCAATTTTTCATCTGTCATATCCTAACGCCTCCAATTCTTTTTTTATTAAAGATTTTGCTTTGTTCATGCGGCTCTTTACTGTTCCTTCCGGGAGGTTGAGCATCTGAGCAATTTCCTTCACCGACATATCCGCTGAGTAGTACAGCTGAATCGGAATCCTGTACAATTCCGGAAGATCTGCAACGACCCTCACAACAGTTTCTGTTTCATCCTTTTTGACCGCGCTTTCTTCCGGTTGAGCAGCCGATACATCTGGTAAAACCAGATTATCTTCCGACTTCATACGCTCTATGCTGTCCCAGGAGATCAATCGGTTCCGATTCGCATGCTTTTTCTTCTTGTTTTTCCAAAGCATTAAAGATACGGATAAGGCATAGCTTTTTGCATTCTGATGGGCTCTTAAAAATGATCTTTTTTCCAACAGCTTGAGCATGGTATCCTGGTACAACTCATCACCTGTTTCTTTGCCGCAGGTTATTATTCTGCAAAAACGAAGAATCTCTTTTCCGTTGTCCATGATAAACTGCTCAAATTCTTCATTGTTCATAGCAAGTTATCCTGTTCTCATTTTTCTTTTAGCCGGCTGGAAAGGGTTTTGCCCTTACACATATATATTGTCGCAACTTTAAATTTGGTTCACTCAAAGCAATATAATCGTGAGGGAACCAGAGACACAAATAATATCAGATAATGAATCAGTAATCCAGATAACAGAAGGCGCATCGCAGTACTGATTTTCATCCGGAACACGATCCATCCGGGAGAGCGTGAAAAGGACAGCCGTTGAGGCTGCCCCTTACCCTTTGCCCTTATGCGTTTTTTCGTTCTGAAAAAACGAACATTATGTGATTCCCTCAGCCATATTAATCAGAATGATCAGAAAAAAATGCAGGCAGCCGGTTCCGGCTGCCTGCGTTTTGTTTCTAATTGGAGAGGAAAAATGTGATCCACAATCTGGATCTGGATGGATATTGCTGAAAGCCTTTTGGTCAGCCGCGGATTCTCCTGTTTTCGGGATCATAGAAGATACGATCGGTGATTTCTGCCTGATAGCCGCTGATTTCTGCCTTGTCGCCAACCGCTGCCCTGCAGACATCCAGAAGGGCATATCCGATATTTTTCTCTACGGTATATCCGTATGTGAACATGGTGACCACTCCGGCTTCCGTTCCATTTATCAGAACCTTTGCGCCTGGTTCAATAACTGCCTCGTCATCATCAACGGTAAAACCAAGAAGTGCACGCCGGATCCCCTCTGCCCTGACTTTCTCCAGAGCAGCCTTTCCGATGAATTCTTTGTTCCAGTCGATGGTCCAGTCAAAGCCATCCTCCAGCGGATTGGTTCCTGCCAGATCGCTCATGAGGACGAAGCCTTTTTCCCGCGGGAGAGAAGTGATAATGACGTCTGTCGTAATCTTCATAATGCCATGCTCCTTGCCGCCTGCTTCCAGCTTTTCTTCGACCAGTGCAGCATGATCCGGATGTACATAGATCTCATATCCAAGTTCTCCGGTATAACCGCTGCGGGCAATCTTGACAGGAACATCGCCAATGGCATTGTCTTCGATCCAGAAATACTTGAGAGAATCAACGGGTTTTTCTAAAAATGTATTCAGAACCTGTCTGGAAGCCGGCCCCTGAACGGCGTACATCGTTGTGATACCGGTGATCTCTTTCCAGATGACGTCTTCTGCTTTTTTGTGTGCATCCAGCCATGCGATCAGCTCCTCGATATAGAGAGTTGAGATCCAGAAGGTATTCTCGGCAATGTGGAATACGATGACATCATCGATAATGATTCCGTCTTCATTCAGCATGGTTGTATATTTTGCCTGGCCGATTTTTGCTTTTGCAATTGCACCGTCATAGATACCATCCAAAAATACAGCTGCGTCCGGTCCGGTTACCTCCAGCAATTTATGGGTGAAATCATAATAGCCTACTCTGTTTCGAATTGCTTCGTGCTCGGTACGGACAGCCGTATTGTTTTTTCTCAGTTCCATCGCGATCTCCTTTTTATATTTTCAACAAAACAGCAGAAGGTCATTCGTTATTCTGCTTGTGTCAGATGTTTTTCAGGCCCATTAGCCTTTGTATTGCTGTCAGACGAACTTCTTGACGCTATCCCTTGTAATTCAGCCAGACCGCGTCATGATCCAGGTAATCAAAGAATTTTTTACGGTCAGAGGCGTCCCGATCCGGATGCTCACAGGAATCATACAGCTTTTTGAGGTAATTACTCCATTCCTTTGCCTGTTTGTCAAATAGTGCATATCTGGCATTGACTCTGTCGATGATCTCCTGGGAGGCCAGACCTGCTGCGATGATCTCCTGCAGTACACGAAGCCGCGTGAAGGGTTCGTATACCAGCACGATCTTCTTAACCTGAAAACTTCCCGCGTAATACAATCTGGCTGTAAGATAGGCAGAATTTCTGAATGGTGTGCCATCCTTCTTCATATAAGGGGACACTTCCAACAGCTTCATAAAAATGATGGATTTGCGGGGATCAATGATCAGGCCAATATGTAAATCATTCATATAGCCAAAATTGGCATAAGAATAGTTCCAGCCGGGATATGCAAGAACATAGTCTTCCGTGATTGCCTTCATGACGGCAGATTTTCCTTTGATGACCGGATCCTTTCCGAAGAAAGGCGGCTCGATGTCCATATAGGGCACGACCATCTCTACATCATCTGTCAGATAGCGCTCCATGGCGGAGAAATCCTTTTTCCTTGCACAGCGATTCAGGCTTTTCAGCCAGTACATGTCAGCAAAGTCCTTCAGTTCTGCATATGAGAACTGTCCGCGGGGATCGATTTTGTCCATATTGTCATCATATGATGTATATTTCTCAAGATCAGCCATTCTTTGTAACACCTCCTGTTATTTCTTTTTTCAGGAATTC
Source organism: Eubacterium sp. UBA3782 (assembly GCA_002368795.1). Taxonomy (GTDB): domain Bacteria; phylum Bacillota; class Clostridia; order Lachnospirales; family Lachnospiraceae; genus Bilifractor. The sequence continues at coordinate 38,982 of DFFG01000064.1, read as the reverse complement.
ATGTGCCTCTTCAGATCTGCAGTTTCGTATGCTGTGTATTTCCGTTCTATACAGAATATTCATCACGAATATCTTCCAGATGATCTTTCCAGGCAAGCATTGCCTGTTTCTCTTTTCCGCGGCGGAGATAGAACTGGTCTTCCAGAGTCTTGCTCATCTGGCCGGTGGCCAGACCCAGTTCGTGAGACCACTGAAGGGGCTGTCCGACGCCAAGATCCTCCTGCTCGATCGACTGCATGCCGCCTCCATAGAAATGTACAGTATACCCTGTACCGTCCGCTTTGTAGAAGCCGTGATAGTGTTCATCTTCTACAGCCGGCCAGGGAGATTCCATCAGCCATTCATAAGCAATTATGCCCTGTACCGGGTCCGCAAAACGTTCCAGCACCGGATATTTCCATCCGCCGTGTCCTGACATCTCTGCTCCGAAGGCGACCCGCATGGTCTCATCATATCCGCGTACAATAAAGGGATTCATATCGGAATTCAGCCAGCCATAACCGCGAAAATCCTTGCAAAGCGCATGTTCAAAAGCCTTGACGTAGCTGCCGCCTTCCCTGGCTTCCAGCATTGCATCTGTAAGATCTGTGATAAATGCATCCAGCTCCTCGTAACTCCATTTATTCATTTTGTCAGCCATCCACGCATCCTCCTTTTTTAGTGAATTCCGCTCTGGTCAGGAAAGCCTCTGCAGCAGCTTGTCCCGATTGTTGGCTTCAGGTTCCTGAAGGATAACCAAAACATATCCGATATAACAGAAAATGGCAATCCTACAGATTGAATGTTCTGAAAAAGGATTGCCATACCATTTAGTTATTCGATTTTTCTGAGGAGAACGGCTATTTATTCTTGCTGTTATCCATGTCCATCAGATACATCAATATCCTGAATTTCAGCTGGATACCGGGATCCTCCAATGCATCGCCGACAATCTCGCGAATATGAGCAAGTCTGCCAAGCATGGTGCTGCGGTGCAGGAACAATTCCCGGGCTGTTTTGGCAATATTCATATTATTGTCAAGAAATAACCGGAGAGTACCCCAGTAATCTACCCCGGCAGACTGGCTGAGGGCATATAGCTTTTTCAATGCCGGAGGACAGAGAGAGGAGATCGGAAATTCTCCTGTACAGTTGTAAAGCATATAGGTGAGGATGTGATCCTGAAAGAAAAAATAGCTTCTTCCGGGCATAAGCTCCGATCCGATTTCACAGGCATTTCTGGCCTGTCTGTAATACATATGCAGGTCGCGCAGCTCCAGAAATGAGTTGCTGATGCCTGCCTGCATCCCTGCGTCTGTCAGGAACTGCTCCAGGTGAGAAAGCTGTTCTCCTGAAAGTCCATCCTCTGTGTCCGGCAGGACAAGTGCCGTAATCTTTTCCTCATTTATGACAGCAGTACAACTGGGCACACTTTTTTCCAGGGTGGTGCATAGGTATTCTGCTGGCACGTTTTCTGTTTCATTTCCCGGGTACAGTACAATACATACATAGGACTGCCCATCAGGGATCCTGTATCGTTTGCGGACCTGCTGGATCCGGTTGTTATTTACAGGATTATGGGAAAGCAGATCCTGCATTACAGATTTAATATAGTTAGATTGGGCAGAAGCAAGAACAGCCCGGTGTATCAGAGCTTTTTCTATCGTATTCGCAAAATAATGGAACAGAATAAAATCACTCTGGGTAAGATCCCGATGCCGGGAGTCAAGGGTAACACAGCCTTCGCGGGTCTCTCCGACAAACAGGTTCAAGGTATAAACACCGGGATAGGGTGAGAACTGCTGGTGATAGGAATAATACTGACGGTAGACAGAACTGTACTTTTCAATTTTTTCAAATGACAGAGAAGGTGACCTTTTGACTGTCCATTCAGAAATATCCGTACTGTTATCGCCGATTTCAGTAATGGCCAGATGATACAGCTCCTGATCCAGTATGGCGATCCGGTTTTCAAAAATCGGCAGAGACAGTCTTACCATTTCAATCAGGTCAGCAGTTGTTTCTGCAATCCGTTCTATGGAACATGACCACTCCTGGCAGCGGGCGAAGGCCGTCTGGACTGCATTGAAAACAGCCAGCAGGTCATCGCACTCGACAGTCAGCAGAGGAAAACGATCCTTCCCATAATTCCAGCGCTGCAGCTTTCCGGAACAGATCAGAAGCGCATCCCTGGGAAAACTATTGTCCGGAGGCAGATATTCAGGACGAGTGACGTAAACATGGCCGGAAACCACTGGTATTTCCGGATAATACAAGATTGGAAGATGCAGAGGCAGTTTCAGTCCGGGACCCGACTGATGCGTTTTCCATCTGCGGTTTAAAGCATCTGTAAGCAAGGGAAGCGTTATGTCGATCATAAGGCAGTTCCTCCACTTCAAAATAATGCTGTCTTTGAAACCATTATACCTCAAAAATGAAGAACAGAGAAAAAAGAAGAGCTGATAAATAATATGGTTTTACATCGCAGAAACCATATATAATAGATGCCGCATTGCAGTACTGATTTCATCCGGAACACGATCCATCTGGGAGACCGTGTAAAGGGCAGCCTTTGAAGCACGTGACGTGGATCAGGGCAGGATAATCTTCAGGTATTTCACAATGAGTAATCTTGAAGTGGATTTTGAGATGGATCGTAAGAGATAAGGTGCCCGCTGAGAGCATTTCTCAGCGGGCTTTTATCAGATGCTGCCTGGATTTTTGCAGGCGTGATAGGGCTTTAAAGTCTTTGCGTAATGCCTTTCATGGCATGTGCTGTGTCGGTTTAGTTTTGCTGGCCTTTGTATAGCCCTGCAAGAAAGCTGCGCAGTTCAGCTTCGCTTCCCGTGAGGGATCCCTGGACCATATCCGGCCGGCCGCCTCCCTTGCCCTTGAAATGGCTGTTCAGCTGCTTTGCGGTCTCTCTGGTATCTGTGCTGCGGCTTCCGATGATGTAGTTGTAGCCGGTTTCATCCGTGCCGATGAAGAAGGCACAGATCCCGACATTCTCATTGATCATATCATCGACAAAGCGGCGGGCCTGGTTCCGGTCCATATCCGGTTCCACGCAGATCAGAAGAGGACAGGAGGCATCCGGCTTCTGGTAAGCCAGATAGCGGTCCTGCCAGCTGATCAGCTTTTCCTTCTGGGCAGCGATCTCCTCCTTCAGCTTCTCTGCCGCGCCGGCAATGCCGCTGACCGGGACGGACAGCAGACGGGAGACTTCTTTTGCAGCTTTTTCCTTGGCGAGACTGTCGGCCAGGGCACGATAGCCGCTGACGAGTGCCAGACGCATGCCGCCTTTATAGTGCTGGGCATCGATGATCCGGATCATGCCGATCTCTCCGCTGGTGGTGACATGTGGGGCACAGCAGGCACAGATATCGATCCCCGGTATGGTCACCAGACGCAACTGATCCTCGATCTCGATCTTGCTCCGGTACTCGATGGCTGCTGCTTCTTCCTTTGTCGGATAGGAGATGATGAAGGGAATATTCTGAAATACGGCCTGGTTTGCCTTGTATTCGATCATATCCAGATCTTCAGGGGTCAGAAGACCGTTGAAATCGAGGGTGGTATCCACCTCTCCCAGGTGAAAGCCGACATTGTCATAACCAAAGATCGTGTGGATGAGGCCGGTAACGATATGCTCGGCAGAGTGCTGCTGCATGCGGGTGAAGCGGATGAGCTCATCCATCTGTCCGTCTGCCGCACTTCCCACCGGAAGGGCACCGTCGGTAAAGTGCCAGATGACACCGTCCTTTTCCCTTGTGTCGATGACCCGTACAGAAACTGCAGGATCGCTGTTTTCTGCAGGCTGGGCTGCTGTAAGTGTGCCGACATCACCATCCTGGCCGCCGCCGATGGGGAAGAATGCCGTCTGGTCAAGCGCGATCCGGAAGCGGGCGCCGCCTCTGTTTTTGCTTTCCTTTTCTGTCAGCGCCTCGCAGGAGAGGACCTGCGCCTGGAAACGGTACAGGTGATTGTCCTGATAGTAAAGCTTTTCTGTAGCAGGCAGTGCCTGATCTGTTCTTATATCCATGATGAAACCATCCTGTTGAAAGTATTGAGATCCAAAGATCACAGCTGATTATAGCAGATATGCGGGAAGAATCCTATGAGGAAAAAGTGGTGTTTTTGCGTTTTCTGCATCTGCACGCAAAAAGGGAGCTGCCGCGGTCAGCTTACGTTCATGCACAGATATTTCTTTGGGAAACACGTGCCCGCTGTTTTTACAGCGGTTGTTTTCTTCCGATATGTGTGCACAAACGTTTGCCTGTTGCGGCAGCTCCCTTTTTATTTAAGCGAAGCTGTCTGCCTTCTGTGCCGGACCGGCATGAAGGGCTGCCTGGTCAGCGCAGCTGTCAGCCGTTAATGCTGACCTCGCCGAGATATACAGAACCGTCATACCCGCTGCTGATGACAGCGAAGGAATGGACGGTGCCGGACTCATCCTTGTAGGAGATGCCATAGTTCGGAATGGTCTCGGAAAGCGGAAGAACTGTGGCCAGGGGACGGGCAGAGGTCAGTTCCTTCTGGCTGTAGATCTCCCGTCCGTCAAAGCGGATGCCGCCTTCTGCGATGCCGCTAAAGCTCAGGGCCAGGATACGGAAATCTGTGACGCTGCTGTCAGCGACAAACATCAGCCTGGTGCCGGAGCCGTCTGTCTCGGGGGTATATTCATCAAAGACGCCGTACTCGGCGATCTCTTCTGCGCCGCTGATGACCGTGACGGCAGGACTCTCTGCATAGTAGAGATCCGCATCTGCATCGGTGCCGGAGAAAGTGGAAAAGCTTGTCGCATCGAAGGTCACGATGTCCTCATTGAAATCCTGCATGACAGCAGCGAAGACCTCGCCGGATACGACGGAGGATTCTTCGATATTGCTGGACCCGGTCTGATTGCGGTAATAGGAGATGGCATAGCTGTTCTCATCCGCATAGCCGGAGAAGTAATAGTCCGTAGGAATGATGCCGGATGTTGAGGCATCAAAGGTATAGGTGCCGAAAATAGACTCTGCCGCGCCGTTGGAACCTTCGCGGTAGATGGAGCCATCCTTCAGCAGGAAGCAGCGGTTCCGTGCCCAGCCCTCAAGCACGAGGACAGGCTGTCCGTCTCTTACGGTATACATGGCAAGAATCCGGGAATCGCCCTGTGTATCCTCATAGGGAGAGGAAGCAGCCAGGAAGAACAGCTCGTCCGTGCCGTCTGCATTGATATCGCGGATGGCATAGCTGACGCCGCCAAGCCGGTCCTCCGCGGTGTCCAGGGGAGCGATGATCTCTATGATACCGATCGCGCCTGCAGGGACTTCTGTGGTTTCGGCATCAAAGGTGAGGATCATCTGGCAGGTCTCCATGATCTTTGACGCATAGATGCTGTCGGTTGCAGAGACAGCAGAGGGTTGTGCGGCAGGCGTGGAGGCCGGCTGTGCCTCATCATCCGTGAATGCAGATGAGCTGGCGTAGACGATCTCTGTCTTTTGCGGTTCAGATGGTGTATCTGCAGAAAGCGACTCCGCAGAAGCAGAAGCTGCGATGACAGATTCTGCAGGGGCAGCTGACGTGGCAGAGGATGCTGCAGAAGCGCTGGCTGATGTGGCGGATGCAGAGCCGCCGCAGGCCGTCAGGGTGCAGACAAGGCCGGCAATGCACAGGCCGGGCACAAATTTCGTTCCGATACGGTGCAGGATACCGGCTGCCGGAAGGGCGGAACGGGTATCTTCATAGGTAAGGTTCTTTTTCATGATGCTCCTTTCTGTTCCTTTGACTGCTATATATAGCACTGTAAGCTTAGTGTACCACATTTCTCGCAGTTTGGGGAGAAAATAGTACAGGTGTTCTCCTGCATTCTTCCTGCATTTTTTCACTTTTCCCCTGCTCTCTTTCTGTGTTGCATCCGCCCGTTCACGTAGAGTATAATTGTGGGAGCGCCGGGGAGCACAGGGGTGCCTTTTGCCTGCTCCCTGCGACTTAATCAGGTAATATTCCGAAGGAGTACATCCATATGTTTCTGATCATTTTGAAGACGATCCTTCTGGGCATTATTGAGGGAATCACCGAGTGGCTGCCCATCAGCTCGACCGGCCATCTGATCCTGGCCGGCAGAATCCTGGATCTTGGATTTTCGGATGCCTTTATGGAGATGTTCAATGTCGTGATCCAGCTGGGTGCCATCCTGGCTGTGGTGGTCCTGTATTTTAACCGGCTCTGGCCATTTCACAAAAAGGGAAAGATCGGAAAGGGACCGGGCGGATCCCAGTTTTCCGATCCGGACCAGAAGGGGGCAATGGGGCGGTTCATCACATTTGCCGACAATTATCTGTATATGGACAAGGTGATCCTCTGGCTCAAGATCCTGGTATCTGTTCTTCCGGCGGTCGTTATCGGCCTGCCTTTGGATGACTGGCTGGATGCACATTTCTACAATCCGCCGGTCGTGGCCATTATGCTGATCCTGTATGGTGTGCTGTTTATCCTGATCGAGAACAGAAACCATGGAAAACGGGCGCGGGTAAACAGAGTCAGCCGCATCACCTGGCGGGACGCCCTGCTTATCGGCTGCTTCCAGTGCCTGGCGCTGATCCCAGGAACCTCCCGGTCCGGCGCGACGATCATCGGCGGTATCCTGATCGGACTTTCAAGGACAGCTGCCGCGGAGTACACTTTCTATCTGGCTATCCCGACCATGCTGGGCGCCTCTCTGCTCAAGCTGGTGAAATACGGTGCGGCCTTTACCGGAGCCCAGCTGTTTGTCCTGCTTCTTGGCATGGCGGTGGCATTTGGCGTGTCTGTCCTTACGATCCGTTTCCTGATGGGCTACATACGGAAACATGATTTCACGATCTTTGGCTATTACCGCATCGCACTGGGCGCTATCGTTCTGCTGGCAGGGATCATCGGCCTGATCTAAGCTGCCTGCTTTGCAGATGGCCTGCAGCACATGCAGGCGGCCGGACCGCGCAGATTCCCTGTGCGGAAAACCGGATCAAAAAAAAGACCGCTGCTGCGACAGCAATGAATTGGAGAAACTTACATGAATTATCTGCTTATATTTCTGATCTCAATGGTGCCGCTGATCGAGCTTCGGGGAGCCATCCCCTATGCCGTAGCGATGGGTGTGCCGCTGGCGCATGCATTTCCCATCGCCATTCTCGGCAATATGCTCCCGGTTCCCTTTATCTACTTTTTTGCACGGAAGGTACTGGAATGGGGGAAGGACAAACCGGTCATCGGACCGTTCTTCACCTTTTGCCTGGAAAAAGGAAAACGGGGCGGAGAGAAGCTGATGGCTAAGGCAGGACAGGGCCTGTTTCTGGCGCTTCTCCTGTTTGTCGGTATCCCGCTTCCCGGGACCGGCGCCTGGACCGGCACACTGGCCGCCAGCATCCTGGATATGGGCTTCAAAAAGAGCTCGATAGCGGTCATGCTGGGCGTCCTTCTGGCCGGTATCATCATGGCGGTTGCCTCGTTTGGGGTATTCGGCGGCATTGGGGCACTTTTTGGCTAGACAAAAGTGGGTGAACGCATTTTTTTCGTGACAAATCACGGTAAATCGTCTTATAATAGATAGGGATACTGTTGAATATTCTGTATATCCCGCTTGGTTGGATTTCATATTATGGAGGTAGATTGTAATTATGGCGAACATTTTACAGAGATTCAAAGACATCATGGCAGCAAACATCAATGCACTTCTGGACAAGGCTGAGGATCCGGAGAAGATGATCAATCAGTATCTGCGGGATATGGAAGAGGATCTGGGCGAGGTTAAGGCACAGACCGCTTCTGTCATGGCTGAAGCTGAGAAAGCCAGGAGAGAGCTTCAGGAAGTTGATGACGAGATCGCCAAGATGCAGAGATATGCCGAGAAGGCTCTGATCGCAGGCAACGATGACGATGCCCGCAGATTCCTTGAGAGAAAGGCTGAGCTGAACAAGGAGCGTGAGGCGAAGCAGCTGATGGCTGATGCTACCGCCAACAGTGCAGAGCAGATGCGCGCCATGCATGACAAGCTGACCAAGGATATCGCTACCCTGAACGAGCGCAAGGCCACCATCAAGGCTAAGGTCGCTGCAGCGAAGACACAGGAGAAGATCAATAACCTGAACGAGAAGGTCGGAAGCATCGATATTACAGATGGCATGTCCGCATTTGACCGCATGGAGGCTAAGGCCGATGCTATGCTCGACAAGGCAAATGCCATGGCTGAGCTCAATAAGCCCACAGAGGCAACACAGACCGTCGATCAGCTTGCCGCCAAGTACGATGAGGGCAGCAAGGGCGACATCGATGCCGAGCTGGCAGAGATGAAGGCTCAGCTTGGGCTGTAATCAGAATAAGATATGAACTTTGCGGAATCTCAATGTTTCGCCGTGCGGAATATTGAGATTCCCTTCATGTTGGGAGGTCACGAGTATGGGATTATTTGGCAGTCAGTTTGCAAATGTAATCGAGTGGAACCCGACCGATGAGAAGATCCTCTTCTGGAAATGGAAGGATTCCGAGATCAAAAAGGGCAGCCGGCTGATCGTACGTCCTGGCCAGGATGCGATCTTCCTGTACAACGGCAAAGTGGAAGGTATCTTCCGGGATGAGGGAAGCTTTGATGTGGAATCTGAGATCATTCCCTTCCTGTCAAGCCTGAAGGGCTTCCGGTTCGGCTTTGCCAGCGGCATCCGCGCGGAGATCCTTTTTGTCAATACAAGGGAGATCACCGAGAAATGGGGCACCAGAAACGCCATCAACATTCCGACGCCCGGTCTTCCCGGAGGAATGCCGATCCGTGCTTTTGGCACCTTTACTGTCCGGATCTCCGATGAGCAGGTGCTGATCGACCGAGTTGCCGGCATCAAGGATGAGTTTTCCATGGATGAGGTAAAGACCAGGGTGATCGCCAGCCTGGATCAGCTGCTGATGAAGCATATCGCCAATGAGGGCAAGGATATCTTCCATCTGCAGGCTTCGGCCGATGCCATCAGCAGAGGCATTGCCGAAGATCTGGATTTTGAAATGGAGAAGATCGGTATCAGCGTCACAGATTTTGCGATTGCCAGCGTGTCCTATCCGGAGGAGATCCAGGAGATCGCGGCAAAAGCGGCTTCGCAGAGCCTGATCGGCGACGTCGGCCTGTACCAGCAGGTGGCGATGGCAGATTCTCTGACTACAGAGGGAAGTGCCGCAGGAAACATGGCCGGCATGGGCATTGGTATGGCCATGGGTCAGCAGATGGCCGGAACCTTTGGCCATGGCAGCACAGCACAGGGGACCGCAGGACAGCGTTTCTGTCCAAACTGCGGCGCGAAGGTCGGCACCAGCCGTTTCTGTCCGGAATGCGGCACGAAGCTGAGCTGAGAAGCGAAGATGCAGGATCTGCCGAAGGCTCGGCATGCCTGAAAGATAAAAAAACAGACTACGGAGCATATATTTATGAAATGTCCATATTGCAATAAGGATAATACCAGAGTAGTTGATTCAAGACCGGTGGATGAGGATAACTCGATCCGTAGAAGAAGGGTCTGCGACAGCTGCGGTAAGCGCTTTACGACCTATGAGAAGATCGAGTCGATCCCCGTTATGGTCGTAAAAAAGGATCTGAGCAGAGAAAAATATGACCGGAACAAGATCTTCAACGGTGTCATGCTGGCATGCCGAAAGAGAAAGGTCTCTGTCCAGGCGATGAACGACCTTGTTGACAGTGTGGAGGTGGAGATCTTCAACCGGGAGGAAAAAGAGATCCCCAGTACAGAGATCGGTTCAATGGTCATGGACCGGCTGAAGGATCTGGATCCGGTCGCCTACGTCCGTTTTGCTTCTGTTTACAGAGAATTCAAGGACGTCAATACCTTCATGGATGAGCTGAAGAAGCTTCTTGTCTGAGCGCAAATGAGGATAGAGCAATGGCTTTTGTCAAGAATACCTACCAGCAGATGTCTTTTTATGACACCCTGAACCAGCTTAGCGAGCGTGAAATGCGGCTGCTGGACAAATCCTGGGCAAAGGTCTTCGGGGATGAGATCTTTCCGAAGATCGATGAAAGCCGGTTTGCCGTCCTGTACAGCGGGAGAGAGGCCTCCAGGCCCAACACGCCGGTAAACATCATCGTCGGCGGACTGCTGCTGGAGCGGATGTTTGATCTGAACGATGAGGAGATCATCGAGACCATCAATTTTGATGTGCGCTACCAGTACGCGCTGCATACCACAGTATATGACCAGCAGCCCTTCAGCACAAATACCTTCCGGCGGTTCCGGAACAGGAATGATGCGTACAGAGAAGCTTCCGGCGTTGATCTGCTGGAGGAATGCCTGGGAGAACTGACCGGTCTGATCCTGGAGAATCCGCGGCTGAAAGCGGCTGCCAGAAGACTGGTGAAAGGCTCCTGAGGCTTTTGCCATAGCAAATTGATATAAAAAATGCAGGATCGATATCAGGATCCTGCATTTTATTTGTGTTCATTGTTTTCATAAGTTGCAAAAATCATAACCGGGTGGTATGATGTGATTTAAAATATGTTTATCCGGAGGCAGCTGTTATGCGTAAATTTAACAAGTCATCGAAGCTGGATAATGTTCTGTACGATGTGAGAGGACCCGTCGTTGCAGAAGCAGCCCGTATGGAAGAAGAAGGAAAAAAAATCCTGAAGCTGAACATCGGCAATCCTGCAGCCTTTGGATTTACTGCTCCCGATGAGGTCATATACGATATCATCAGCAATGTCAGAGACTGCGAAGGCTATTCGGATTCCCGGGGCATGTTCTCGGCAAGAAAAGCGATCATGCAGTACTACCAGCTCAAGAATCTGCCGAATCTTGCCGTCAGTGATATTTATACCGGCAACGGTGTCAGTGAGCTGATCAATCTTGCCATGAGCGCTCTTCTGGACAACGGTGATGAGATCCTTATCCCGGCACCGGATTACCCGCTCTGGACGGCCTGCGCAACGCTGGCCGGAGGCAAGGTCGTTCACTATATCTGCGATGAAGAGAGCGAGTGGTATCCGGATATCCAGGATATCGAGTCAAAGATCACGGACAAGACCAAAGCCATTGTCGTAATCAATCCCAACAATCCCACCGGAGCAGTTTATTCAAAAGAGATCCTGATGGAGATCGTGAGGGTGGCAAGGGAGCATCAGCTGATGATTTTTGCTGATGAGATCTACGACCGTCTGGTCATGGATGAGTACAAGCACACCTGCATCGCTTCTCTGGCACCGGATCTGTTCTGCGTTACCTTCTCGGGCCTGTCCAAGTCCCATATGGTCGCAGGCTTCCGTGTCGGCTGGATGGTCATTACGGGCAATAAAAAGCTTGGCAAGGACTATATGGAGGGAATCAACATGCTCTCCAACATGCGTCTGTGCTCCAATGTACCGGCACAGTCGATCGTGCAGACGGCCCTGGGCGGCTACCAGAGTGTCAATGAGTACCTGGTACCCGGCGGCAGAGTTTATGAGCAGAGAAACTTTATCTACGATGCCCTGAAGGACATCCCGGGAATCAGTGTGGTAAAGCCAAAGGCAGCTTTCTACATCTTCCCGAAGATCGATGTAAAGAAGTTCAACATTACGGACGATATGCAGTTTGCCTATGATTTCCTGCATGAAAAGCAGGTGCTGGTCGTACAGGGCACGGGCTTTAACTGGATCGAGCCGGATCATTTCCGTATTGTCTACCTGCCTCACCGGAGGACCCTCCGCCAGGCAGCGGACAAGCTGGCAGATTTCCTGTCAACATATGAGCAGTAATACAATTTCAGACAGGCTTTTATGGAAGGATCCCGGATACTCCGCATAACGAGCGTCCGGGATCCTTCTGGTATTAGGGACGTTTTGACATCGCAGGCACAGGAAAGTGAAGTGCAGTCCTGCGGAAGCAAAGAGATACACAGGCAGCATCAGTAGAGCAGTATGGATCCTATATGGATCGATAGAAATCAGCAGACGGGGGAAGATGCGATTGGTGAGAAGCAGAAGGAACAGGTAAAAGGAGGACGCAAAGATGACCAATTTTCAGACTAAGATCACGCCTGAGATCGTGGCACTGGCCGAGCTCTGCCAGGAGAATTCCAGCATAGAAGCCTCTTTATACAGGCAGTATGAGGTAAAGAAGGGGCTCCGCGACCTGGATGGCCAGGGTGTACGCGCCGGATTGACGAATGTATCGGCGATCCTTTCTTTCAAAGCGGAAGATGGAAAGCGGGTGCCGATCCCGGGTGAGCTGTATTACCGCGGGATCAATATCAACGACCTGACCAAAGGGTTTGTAGAGGAAAAACGCTATGGCTTTGCGGAAACGACGTACCTTCTGATCTTCGGAAAGCTGCCCACTATGCAGGAGCTGGAGGATTTCAAGCAGATCCTAAAGCGGCAGCGGTCCCTGCCAAAGAATTTTGTCCGGGATGTTGTCATGAAAGCGCCGAGCCAGGATATGATGAATACCTTATCCCGAAGTGTTTTGACCCTCTATTCCTATGACAGGCAGGCGGATGACATCTCCCTTCCAAACGTTTTGCGGCAGTGTCTGAACCTGATCTCGGTCTTTCCGATGCTGTCGGTCTACGGATACCAGGCGTACAATCACTATATCCGCGGAAAAAGTCTGTATATCCACAATCCATCCAGCCGGCTGTCCCAGGCAGAAAATATCCTGCGGATGCTGCGCCCGGACAAGAAATATACGGAGCTCGAAGCCAAGGTTCTGGATCTGGCTCTGGTCCTGCATATGGAGCATGGCGGAGGAAACAACTCGACCTTTACGACCCATGTGGTGACTTCCTCCGGGACAGACACCTATTCGACTATGGCAGCGGCACTAGGTTCACTAAAAGGGCCGAAGCATGGCGGCGCCAACATAAAGGTCGTCCAGATGTTTGATGACCTGAAGAAAAACGTCAGGGATGCCACGGACGAGGAGGCCGTTGCCGACTATCTGCGCAAGCTTCTCCACAAGGAAGCCTTCGATCACAAGGGCCTGATCTATGGAATGGGCCATGCCGTCTATTCCATCTCGGATCCCAGAGCGCTTATTTTCCGCAGCTTCGTTGAAAAGCTGGCGGTGGAAAAGGGCAGGGAAAAAGATTACAGGATGTATGCACTGGTCGAGCAGCTGGCGCCAAAGATCATTGGTGAGGAACGGCATATCTACAAGGGCGTCAGCGCGAACGTCGACTTTTACAGCGGCTTTGTTTACAGCATGCTGGATCTTCCCATAGAACTCTATACGCCGATCTTTGCCTGCGCAAGGATCGTGGGCTGGAGCGCACACCGGATGGAGGAGCTGATCAACGTCGACAAGATCATACGTCCCGCGTATATGAATATCTGTGAGCCCACAGAGTATATTCCGATCGCGGAGAGGTAAGGCAACGGCATAGTCAGAAAGAGAGCCTGCATGCCAGGGTATTTTGGTCACAGAGCGGTAAGACCGGATGCTGGCAATTTGCAGGAGAGCCTGCCCGCAAAAGTTTACTGTTGAAATTGGAAACGAAATAATATAGAATAAACGGAGATTATGTCATAGTACAGACACGCATATAAAGGAGGAACATCAGAATGGCAGATGTATCAGCTGGCGATTTCAGAAATGGAATTACCCTGGAGATTGAAGGTAAGGTCGTGCAGGTTATCGAGTTTCAGCACGTAAAACCCGGTAAAGGTGCTGCCTTTGTAAGAACGAAACTGAAAGATGTGATCAATGGCGGCGTCGTCGAGAAGACCTTCCGTCCGACCGAGAAGTTCCCGGCAGCCAGGATCGACCGCAAGGAGATGCAGTATCTCTACAATGACGGTGATCTGTTCTACTTCATGGACACCGAGACCTTCGACCAGATCGCAGTTAACAACGAGACAGTAGGAGATTCCCTGAAGTTCGTCAAGGAGAACGAGATGGTCAAGCTCAACTCCTACAACGGCAGTGTATTCGCAGTCGAGGCTCCTCTGTTTGTTGAGCTTGAGATTACCGAGACCGAGCCGGGCTTTGCCGGCAATACGGCACAGGGCGCTTCCAAGCCGGCCACGGTCGAGACTGGTGCACAGATCAGCGTTCCGCTGTTCGTCAACCAGGGCGACGTAGTTCAGATCGATACCAGAACAGGTGAATATCTCAAGCGTGTCTGATGATTTTATAGAGTTCTGATATCTCAAGACAAGAATTTACGGACCTGCCGCAGTCAGCTGCGGCAGGCCCTTGTATCATTTCTTTGCCTGCTGTCCGTTCGGGCAGCTGCTTTCCAGACCGGAACAGAACAGCGTGTTGGCACATTCGGGCTGTGCCGTCCATCTCAAGAGCGCTCTGGCGTTCCTGTTTTGATGCGCACGGATGCATAAGCAGCTTTCTCTGTGGGCATCTGCCTTTTACGTTCTGTTTTTTCTCATTTTCATTTTCCTGTTTGTGACAGACCATTTTCGCATATATGGCGGGGAGGGTCCTGCTTTTATGCGCCAAAAAACAGACAGGAGAAGAAGCATATGGAATTCGAAGAATTTAAGCAGGTTTTTACGGAAGAGCTCAGATGCAAAGCCAGGGAAGAGAAGATCTGCATTACCTTTGTGCAAAAGATCAACAGCGGGAGAAAGGAGGCGATCACACTGATGCTGCCGCCGGGAGCGCTCTCGCCGACGATCACGCTGGAAGACATTTTTCTGGAATATAAACGTGCAGGTACGTATGACGGCCTTGCAGAATTTGTGCTGGGGCAGCTGAAGAAGGGGAAGGAGAAGACAGATGGGATCCGGCTGGATCTCAGCTCCTTTGAGGGGATCCGCAACCGTATCTTCTGCCGGCTGATCAACCGGACGGCAAATGAAGAGCTGCTTAAAAATGTACCCTGCAGAAGCTGGATGGATCTGGCCATCGTTTGCTATATCCAGATCGGCGACTGGGCGCCGGGAGGCTCTGCCCAGGTGACCAGGGAACTGGTGCAGCGTTGGCATGTCACAGAGGAAGAGGTCATGGATACAGCCTGGAAAAACACGATGGAACAAAAGGATCCCTTCTTTCGAAGCCTTGGCAGCGTGCTCTGTGAGATGCAGGAGCAGGCAGGGATCAGCGGTCCGGACTGGCAGACCGAAGGGAGACTGTATCTTTTGTCAAACCGGGAGCGGTGGTATGGATCCGTGTGCATGGCTTATCCGCTGATCCCCTTCTTCATCGAGAAATCACTGCAGGTACCGGCCTATTATATCCTGCCAAGCAGCATACATGAATGGCTGATCCTGCCGGATCGGGGAGAGATCACAAGGGATGAGCTGGACAGTCTGATCCGCAGAGTAAATGCAACCGAAGTTGACCCTGCAGAGGTTCTGAGTGATCACGCCTACTATTATTCCGGCGGACATATCCAGACAGTATAAGACAAAGCTTAGCACGGGCAAGGCCGTTTCCATGGAAAGACGGTGGCCATCCTGTGGGCTGCAGCAGGAATGATGAGGTGTTCCTAAACACATTTGAGCTGCAGCAGGGATGACGAAGTGTTTCGATGCACATGTTAAAGACAAGGCTCCCGCTTTTTTAAGGCTGCGGATGGCGCCATAAAAAGCGTAAGCTCCAAAAAGAAGGTCGGAGAAGCGGGAGCCTGATCCATGTAAAGCGGGAGTCTGATCCATACAAAGCGGAAACCTGATCCATACAAAGCGGAAGCCTGGAGCATACGTTTTGGATTTGACAATTGACCATACCTGTGGTATTATTCCTATGTTGCGGACATGAACGTGTGCTTTGCATGCGCGGATCTGCAAAGATACACTTGTAGCTCAGGGGATAGAGCAACGGTTTCCGGTACCGTGTGTCGGGGGTTCGAATCCCTCCAGGTGTGCGGTAAGAGGCATGAGAAAAGTGATTTCACTTTATCTCATGCCTCTTTGTTTTCTCTCTTTTTCTGAATTGTTTGCAAGCTGCCGGTGAAGATGATATAATGGTACAGTTAATAGGGGGATTACATCCAGAAAGGGGAGTAACCAATGGCAGGTACAAACAAAAAGAAAAATGAAGACGGTAATTCAACCGTTGAGTGGATTTCCGACAACCTCAGATATTTTGAACTCATCGCGATCGTAGTCGTTCTGATCGTGGTCGTATTCTTTGTCTTCCGTGCGGTTGCGGGCAATGGCTTTTTCGGATCCGGAACAAAGAACGCGGGCGGCGAGGCAGTTGCAGCTGCTTCCTCGGCAGAAGATATTGTTGAACAGACCGCGGCTGAGACGACTCCTGCAGCTGTTTCCGCTTCTTCCGCTACGGAGATCGTAACAGCATCTGCAAGCTCCGCGTCTTCTGCAGCATCTTCCACTTCTGAGGAAGAAACGGCAGCATCGTCTGAAGAGGAGCCGGCAGAAGAGGTTCCTGAGGTCGAGGCACCGGCAATTCCCGAGGGCGCATCCATGGATTATTCGGACGGTGATGTCCTGACCGCAGCAGAGAATTATCTGAACGGCCTGATCGAATCCGGAGCCAGCGAGGGCGTAGAGTCCTACAACTGGATCAACACCTACAGCTATCCGGGATATGCAGACGGAGAGGTTGTTGCTCTGGCATGCTACCATTACAAGTATACAGATTTCGAGGATTACATCCCCGGCCTTACCGCTCTGTATCTTGTTCCCGGTGAGGATGGCACGCTGACCGCGACCGAGGATCTCAGCCCGGAGCAGATGGCCTATCTGCAGTCCGTTGCCGAGACCGCTGAGGTCAAGGATCTGATCGCCAACATCGGCGCTCAGTACCAGAGTGTGATCGACAGCAACCCAGAGCTTGCCGCTTATGTGAATGGCGGAGAATGATCAATCATGAGAATTAATAAGTATCTCAGCGAATGCGGTGTGTGTTCGCGGAGAGAGGCTGACCGGCTTGTAGAAGCCGGTCATGTTTCTATAAACGGAAAAATTGCAGAACCAGGATCCCAGGCAGAGATGGGGGATGTGGTCACAGTGAATGGCCGTCAGGTGAGTATTCCTTCCGAGAGGACTTACCTGAAGCTGTACAAGCCGGAGGGCGTTGTCTGCACCTTTGAGACCAGAGAAAAAAACAATCTGGGAAATTATCTCCACTATCCGAAGCGGGTCACCTATGCCGGCAGGCTGGATAAAAATTCGGAGGGACTGCTGATCCTGACGGATGACGGGGACCTGATACAGCAAATGATGGCAGCCAGAAACGCCCATGAAAAGGAATATGAGGTCACCGTCAACAAGGATATCACCGAAGAGTTCCTGACAGGCATGGCCGGCGGCGTGTACTTGAAGGATCTGGATGTGACGACACGGCCCTGCCAGGTCATACAGACGGGCAGCCGTTCCTTCCGCATCATCCTGACCCAGGGGCTGAACCGGCAGATCCGGCGGATGTGCCAGGCCTTTGGGTATGGCGTGCGGACACTAAAGAGGGTCCGGGTCGTCAATATCCTTCTGGGTGATATGAAGAAGGGGGAGCTGCTGCCCCTCACACGTGCGGAGATCGAGGAACTGAAGAAAACAGTTGGAGAGCAGGGATGATGCAGAATGACAGGATGAAGGAGCTGGTGGAGCTCCTGAACAGGGCTTCCCGCGCATATTATGCGGAAGACCGTGAGATCATGAGCAACTATGAATATGACGCGCTGTACGACGAGCTGGTGCGCCTGGAGGAGGAGACGGGTACAGTCCTGGCCAATTCACCGACCTTAAGGGTCGGCTATGAAGCCGTGGATGAGCTGCCAAAGGAGCGCCATGAGCGGCCGATGCTTTCTCTGGACAAGACGAAAGACATCGAACAGCTGAAGAGCTTTGCGGGGCAGAACAAAACACTTCTTTCCTGGAAAATGGACGGCCTGACCATCGTCCTGACCTATCGCGAGGGTGCGCTGGAAAAGGCTGTCACCCGGGGAAACGGTGTGATCGGTGAGGTCGTGACAAACAATGCGCGCACCTTTGTCAATCTGCCGCTTCGCATTCCCTTTAAGGGCGAGCTGGTGCTCCGCGGAGAGGCCATCATCACCTATTCAGATTTTGAACGGATCAATGAGGAAATCGAGGATGCGGAGGCGCGCTACAAGAACCCGCGAAATCTCTGCAGCGGCTCGGTGCGTCAGCTCAGCAACGCAGTAACGGCAGCCAGAAATGTCCGGTTTTATGCCTTTTCGCTGGTTCGGGCAGAGGGTGTTGATTTTGCCAACTCCCGGGAGGCACAGTTCCAGTGGCTGGCTGCGCAGGGCTTCCAGGTCGTCGAGTACCGGGTCGTCACCGCCAGCAATATGGAGGAAACGGTCGCCTGGTTTGCCGATCAGGTTACCCGCAACGATTTTCCGTCGGACGGTCTGGTGGCGCTGTATGATGACATCGCTTATGGCGAATCCCTCGGCACGACAGCAAAGTTTCCGCGAAATGCCTATGCCTTCAAATGGGCGGATGAGAAACGCACGACGCACCTCCTGGAGATCGAGTGGAGCCCGTCCCGTACCGGCCTGCTGAATCCTGTCGCGATCTTTGAACCGGTGGAGCTGGAAGGAACGACCGTGTCCAGAGCCAGCGTACACAATATCAGCATCATGCGTGCACTGGATCTGGGGATCGGAGATGAGATCGAGGTCTACAAGGCAAACATGATCATTCCCCAGATCGCGGACAACCTGACCAGAAGCGGTCTGGTTCCTGTTCCGGAGCGCTGTCCGGTCTGCGGCGGCGAGGCAAGGATCCACCGGACCGGAGATGTGGAGACGCTGTACTGCGAGAACCCGGCATGCCCGGCCAAGGCGATGAAATCCTACACACTGTTTGTCAGCCGTGACGCGCTGAACATTGACGGCATGTCAGAGGCTACACTGGAAAAATTTATGGCACACGGCCTGATCCATTCCTACGGCGATCTTTTCCGTCTGGATGCGCACAGGGATGCCATCGTTGCGCTGGAAGGCTTTGGTGAAAAGTCCTATGAAAAACTCTGGTCCGGCATTCAGAAGGCCAGACAGACGACAGTATCCCGCCTGATCTATGCGCTGGGGATCCCGAATATCGGCGTGGCGACAGCAAAGCTCATCGCAAAGGCCTGCGGGGAAGACATGGACAGGGTACGGCATGCCGCAAAGGAGGAGCTCAGCGGAATAGACGGAATCGGCGAGGTGATCGCCGATGCATATGTTCGCTGGTGGCAGAAGGAAGAGAACGGCCGGATGGTGGACGACCTTCTAGCATATCTTACCTTTAATCGTGAATACGAGGAGGGCGGCGAAGAGCGGCTAAAAGGAAAAACCTTCGTGATCACCGGCAGCCTGGAGCATTTCGCCAACCGCGGTGAGCTAAAGGCGCTGATCGAAAAGCAGGGCGGCAAAGTGACCGGCAGCGTCAGCGCAAAGACCGATTACCTGATCAACAATGATGTAAATTCCGGCTCATCAAAGAACAAAAAAGCCAGAGAGCTTGGCATACCGATCCTATCCGAGGAGGCATTTCTGCAGCTGGCAGGAGAGCAGCCAGAGGAGGCATAGAAGGTACCGCTTCAGCGTATGGCTGTCCGGATTGCCTGTCAGGAAAAGACACAGATGAAAAAACGTGCATACCCATTCCGAAGGAAACCGTTCATTGCGTATTTCCTGAAGATAGAGTATGCACGTTTTTTATACTGTGTTAATGCTCCGGGAACAGGCTCAGCATGATGTTTGCCCGCTCCACGCCGACGGCCTCAGTGTTGTTGGCAAAGATGACGTCGTTGATGTTGTGGTCGATGCAGAACTGTGTGAGGTCACCGTAATAGTAGCGGTAATCGATCACGTGGATGTACTGGTAATGATCGACCAGGAACGGAACCAGTGCATTTCCAAAGGATTCCTTGATCACGACAGCGGAGCTTCCGTCTGTTACGGCAGGATTCTCGATCCGTTCATAGGGCTGGTCGCCGGCGATGAAGGAGAGGTACTTGTTTGCGCTGTGGAATTCGGTTGCATCTGCAACGATGGGATATTCCACCGTATTGCCGTTTACGTCCGTGTAGGTCATGGTGTTGGTTCCCATCGGGATCCATGCATGGACGGTGTCCGGATTGTCCGCCAGAGCCTGTGCCTGGTTGCTGTAGCTGTAGTAGGTGCCCAGGAAGCCCGGGAACTGCATTTCCTGGAACTCGCTGAGCTCATGGGGTGTAACGCCCTTGACCTGACAGAACTGCCGGTATGCATAGTAGGCGCCCAGCGCGCTCCAGTGATGATCGGTCTGGTAATAAATGTATTCCGAGTTGTGCCTGACGAGCTCGTCAAAGACCGGTACTTTTTTCACTTCATCGCTGATGCGGCTGTACATGTAGGCGATGGCGTCGCCCTGATAGGAGCCGCCCAGGGATTCCTGCACATTCTGGTCCAGACAAACACCGAAGCTGGTGGGAATGATCATATCATACACGTTGATATTCGGATTCAGACGGGCACGCACCGTGTTCAGCATGGATGCGTAGGCATCGGCGTTGTCCTGACTGAAATAGTAGATATCAAAGCCGCGGTTTCCCGTAATATAGACGGTACCGATCATCTCCGGCAGGTCATGGATGGTGCCATCGGGAAGGTTCTCCTCCGCAGGCTCCTGTTCGGCCGGCGCTTCCTCTGCGGGAACGTCCGCTTTTTCTTCTTCGGGCTTATCCGCAGCAGCGGTCTCGCCGGTGGAAGAGGAGGATACAGCTGCCACGCTTTCTCCGGATGTTTCCGGGAGCTCGGCAGATGTGCCGACCATTTCCGGAGATCCGGATACAGATCCGGACGGAGTTGGCGTCGAGGTGATCAGCGGGGCAACATTGCCCTCTGTCACATCGGGAATGGCGTCTGCCTGGGTGGCGGGTACCGTACCGTAGATCGCCGTCGTGCGGAAGC
Organism: Eubacterium sp. UBA3782; assembly: GCA_002368795.1. GTDB lineage: Bacteria > Bacillota > Clostridia > Lachnospirales > Lachnospiraceae > Bilifractor. The sequence goes on along the minus strand of DFFG01000064.1, from coordinate 18,183 downwards.
CAAACAGCTCCTCCACGGATGAATTGATCTGGATCATTCGTTCTCTCAGCGGGTAGGTATCCGAATACCATACGACGATATCCGAGAACCATTCTCCCTCCAGGACCCCGTCCAGGGTAGGATCGGGAAATGTGGCGAGCGTGCGCTTTTCCTGGTCGGAGTAGGTCGGACGAAGCGGCATGATCAGGCCGATGACGGAAAGAACCAGGATCAGGACACCGATCAGGCCGAGAAAGATCTTCCGCCACAGGTTATGTACAGTGATGTTTTTTTCGAGATATTCCTGAAGATTCGTATCAGACATCTATCTTCCTCGATCAGAATTCATTATACAGGAACGGTGAGTAGGTGTTGCCGGCCATTGCGCAGATGGCGAGGACCAGAAGCACGGCAGCAAGCAGGAGCTGTGCTCCGTACAGAACGGCCTTGGATACGCGCTTTTCCTGAAGAACGACCTCGGCCTTCCGGTACAGGACCGGATACAGCGGGGTACAGACAAGCACTGCCACCAGGATCAGGATGATGTTGTTGGTGACGGTAAGGCTCAGCGTTCTGGAATAGAAGCCGGCGGGCGAATGGCCAAAATATCCGGCGGCGGCCAGTTTCAGCTCAGAGAAATCCTCAAAGCGGAAGAGCAGCCAGCCAAAGTTGACGGCAAGCAGTGTATATATGTGCAGCAGAACACGTTTCAGGATCTGCAGGGCACGATTGCCAGGCTGGCTCGCAGACTGGCTTTCAGGCTGGCTGTCAGCCTGGACTTCCTGCACCGGGTGGATGAGCTTGGCGATGATATTTTCGATGACGATCAGAATAAAATAGTAGAGACCCCAGAGGATGTAATTCCAGTTGCTGCCATGCCAGAGACCGGTAAGCAGCCAGACGGTCAGAAGGTTCAGGATCTGCCGCAGGAAGCCCACGCGGTTTCCGCCCATGGGAATATAGACATAGTCCCGGAAAAACATGCTCAGGGAGATATGCCAGCGTCTCCAGAAATCCCGGATGGACGAAGCAATATAGGGATAATTGAAATTCTCTTTAAAATGAAAGCCGATCATCTGGCCAAGGCCGAGAGCCATATCCGAATAGGCGGAGAAGTCCAGATAGATCTGCAGGCTGAAGAGAAGAGAACCCAGCCAGATCCCACAGGTGGAAATATCGCCGATCCCGCCGGCTGCCGGATACAGGGTATCCGCAAGTCTGCCGCACTGGTCAGCCAGGATCGCCTTTTTGGCCAGACCAAAGCAGAAGCGGAGCGTGCCCTGGGAGAGGTCGGCCAGACGGAACTGCCGGACACGCAGCTCACTCTTTGTGTCGGCATAGCGGACGATGGGCCCCTGCAGCACGTGGTGGAACTGGCAGGTATAGATCAGCAGCAGCCAGAAATTCCGCTCTGCCCGGCAGCGCCGGAGATACACATCGGCAACATAGGAGATCAGCTTGAAGGTAAAGAAGGAGATTCCCAGCGGCAGGACGATGTTGAGTATAGGAAGCCTGAGGCCGGCGATGCGGTTGACGATGCGGGTGAAAAAGCCAAGATACTTGAAGATGGCCAGAACGAACAGGAACAGGCCTGTGTTCAGAACAAGAAGCCGTTTCCGCTCAGGATCATTCTCATCGAGCCTGTCCAGGAAGAGTCCGGTACACCAGGCAAGGAACGTCTCTGTAATAAGAAGAAACAGTGCACCGATACCACCGAAGGCGTAGAAAACCAGCGAAAATAAAAGCAGAACCGCATTTTTGCGAGACTGCCCGGGCACAAGAAAATAGATTGTCAGGAATACTGGGAAGAAAAGAAGTACAAAAATTAAGCTGGAAAAAGTCATAATATTCCCCTCGACATAACCCCTCTTTCAGTGTTATGTTAATTCAAGAGATGAAATGTGTCAAGGAAGAAATACGATGGAAGCAGCGTGTAAAATAGTCGGATCATGCGGCGGATGTTCCTATTTAAATATGGAATATGCCGCACAGAAAAAGAAAAAGGAAAAAGAGGTGGAGCAGATCCTGTCCGGATTATGCAAGGTCCGCCCGATCCTTGGGATGGACGATCCCTGGCATTATAGGAACAAGGTCAGCGCTGCTTTTCAGAGAAGAAGAGACGGACGCATCGTTTCCGGGATCTATGAGGCGGGCACACACCGTGTGCTGCCGGTGGAATCCTGTCTGATCGAGGACCAGGATGCAGATGCCATCATCGGCACGATCCGGTCACTGATCCCTTCCTTTCGCATCCGGGTCTATGATGAGGATACCGGCTATGGCCTGCTTAGGCACGTCATGATCCGGAAAGCCCACGCGACTGGTCAGATCCTGGTGATCCTGGTCGTGGCTGATCCCGTATTTCCTTCAAAAAACAATTTTGTCAAGGCACTTCGGAAGGCACATCCTGAGATCACCTCCATCGTGCTCAATGTCAACAGCCGGCAGACCAGCATGGTCCTCGGAGACAGAAACATTGTCCTTTACGGCAAAGGTTTTATCGAGGATGTCCTCTGCGGGAAGCGGTTTCGGCTGTCTCCCCAGTCCTTTTATCAGGTCAATTCACTTCAGACCGAGGTGCTGTATGGCAAGGCGCTGGAGCTGGCCGGACTTTCCGGAAAGGAGACAGTTCTGGATGCCTACTGCGGGATCGGTACGATAGGGATCACGGCATCGGACAAGGCAGAGCGCGTTGTGGGTGTGGAGCTGAATCCCGAGGCAGTCAGAGATGCCGCGGCAAACGCCAGATTGAACAGGATCGGCAACATCCGCTTTTTCTGCCGCGATGCAACGGAATTCCTGGTGGATATGGCTGCGCGCGGAGAGAAGATGGATGTACTGTTCATGGATCCGCCGCGGAGCGGAAGCACGGAGGCATTTATCCGGGCTGCTGCTTCGATGGGACCTGAGAGGATCGTCTATATATCCTGCAATCCGGTGACGATGGCACGGGATATGAAGGTGTTCCGCGGCCTGCATTATCAGGCAAAGGAGGCCTGGCCGGTGGATATGTTCCCGTGGACGAAGGAGATCGAAGTTGCTGCGCTGCTGACAAGAAAATAATGACCGCTGATATGGAGCATAAATAACAGATGAATTTATATGAAGCAATTTCGGTGCGGAGGTCCGTCAGAAGCTATACCGCTGAGGTGGTCAGCGAGGAAAAGCTGGATGCCATTCGCCGCAGATTTCGAGAGCTGCCGAACCTGTTCGGAGACATCGAAACCGATATCACGATCGTAAATGGCCAGCTGTATCCCATCGGGCTCTCCCGGCTGCAGGCGGTAAAAGCTCCCTATTACATTGTATTCTATTCGGAGAAGGCGCCCCGCTACCAGATGAATATGGGATTTTTGATGGAGCAGACCGCACTTTTCCTGTGCAGTGAGGGATTTGGGACCTGCTTTGTCGGGAATACAAATGTACGCAAGAATCTGCGGACAAAGGGAGAACTGGAGCTAACCGGCATACTGGCCTTCGGCATCACAAAAGAGAGCCATATCCGCAAGCGGACCGAGGCAAAGCGTCTGCCGCTGGAGGAGCTCTGTGTGTACAAGGAAGTGCCAAGACAGTGGATGAAGCAGCTGCTGCAGGCAGCCAGGCTGGCACCTTCCAGCATGAATTCCCAGCCATGGCGTTTTGTGGTCTATGATGACAGGATCCACATTTTTACCAAGAAACACCGGACCGATCAGCTGGGCAGGTACCATTGGGAAGAGGTCAACTTTGGTATTATGTTTGCCCATATCATGATCGCAGCCGAAGAGTACTGGCTGGATGTCGATCTGATCCGGCTGGAGAATATCTCTCACAAAAACTTCCCGAATAACCAGTATGTCCTCAGCGCGATCATGAAGTCATAGACAGGCGGAAAGGGACGGAAGCCGCAGGGCAGTACGGCGGAGAAAAAACAGGGCAGAAATTCATAAAACAAAAAAATAAAAAAATTTGAAGATAACCGTTGACAAAGATCAGAGAATAGGGTATATTCATCATTGTCAGTTTTGAGGAGACAAAACCGACAATGATATGCGCGAGTGGCTCAGGGGTG
>DFFG01000064.1:0-14069 GCA_002368795.1 Eubacterium sp. UBA3782 | reverse complement strand
GGTCGCGGGTTCGAATCCCGTCTCGCGCTCGCAGGAGGTCATCAGAGGATGACCTCTTTTTTCATTCTTTGGGAATTACTCTCGCTGGGATCAAGGTTTCTGAGCTGCTTTGTTCAAGGCTTTAGATCACGTACGCCTGACATTTGGATCGCACATCCGCCTGGCATGCGGATCGCACTTTCATAGTGCGCTTTTTTTATTTGTGTGCTACAATATATTGACATGCCTGTCGGAATGTGATACTGAATCTTGAGACATCAGGGATGAACAATGGTTTTGTTTTTTAATCTGATACGAGAAGGAGAGCCACAATGATTGATGTAACGGCTATGGGCGAAGTGCTGATCGATTTTACCCCGTGCGGGCTGAGTGAAGGCGGAAGAAATGTTTTTGAGCAGAATCCCGGCGGAGCACCGGCCAATGTTCTGGTAGCCCTTTCAAGGCTGGGATACCGTACCGCATTTATCGGCAAGGTCGGCGATGACATGCACGGCCGGCTTCTGGAAGATACACTGAAGGAAAATAAGGTTGATGTTTCCGGCCTTTGCATTGATCCGGCATATTTCACTACGCTTGCCTTCGTCCAGCTGAAGGACGGAGAGCGGGATTTTTCCTTCGCACGTAAGCCGGGCGCAGATACCCAGATCCGTCCGGATGAGGTCAACCTTGACGTTCTGAACCAGTCGTTTATTTTCCATTTCGGCTCACTTTCTCTGACAGATGAGCCGGCCAGGAGCGCTACGCTTTTTGCTGTGGAGCATGCGAAGAAGGCTGGTGCCGTGATCTCCTATGATCCCAATTACCGTGCACCCCTGTGGCCGAATGAAGAAACCGCCAGACGGACGATGCGCTCCGTGGTGCCCTATGTGGATATCATGAAGATCTCCGACGAGGAGACAGAGCTTCTGACGGATGTTTCGGATCCCTATGAGGCAGCGGGCGTTCTCCTGGATCAGGGAGTGAAATGTGTCGTTGTTACCCTTGGTGCGGAAGGTGCCATGCTCCGCACGAAGGAGTTTACGGTAAAGGAGCCCACCAGGGCAGCCCGGGTCGTGGATACGACAGGCGCAGGCGATTCCTTCTGGGGCGGCCTGCTTTCCCGCTTTGCAGAGTTCAATGTCCGTCCGGATGAACTGACGAGCGAACAGGCTTCCGATTTCCTTCGCTTTGCGAATATCGTGGCCGGTCTCTGTGTGGAGAAGCGGGGAGCGATCCCTGCCATGCCGGACCGGGATTCTGTCATGGCGGTCTACAATATGAAATTAGATAAATTCTGATATCGAGGTTATTATGCGCAAGAATCGCAGACAAATTTTTGCTTCCATACTTGCCCTGCTGATCGCTCTGATCATGGTGCTGTCCATGGGTGCTGCCATGGTATCTGGAGAAGAGATGGTACAGGATACCTCTGACGCCCAGATGGCGGAGACCATGTCCGTGACAGAGGAGATACCTGCAGAGGAAAGTGGGGAAAGCGGCACCGGCGGTTCCCTGATTACCGGCGGTTCTGCTATGGCCGGATTTTCTGCCGAAAATGCCGTCTTTATTGACAACATCAACATCACCGGACTTACCAGGGAAGAGATCGTTCAGGCAGTGGATGCCCGGATGCAGGAGCTTTCCGAGCAGGTCATTATCCTTTATGCCGGACGCAACAGCGCCCGCGTTACCGCGGGTGAGCTGGGGCTTACCTATAATAATACGGATGTGATCGATGAGGCTCTTTCCATCGGAAACAGCGGCAATGTGCTGAAGCGTTTCCTGGCCGACCGGTATCTGAACAGCAGAGGCAATATTATCCTGGATCTTGATTTTTCTGTTTCCAGGGAACTTGCCGAGGCTGTGATCTACCAGAATCTTGGTCTTCTGAATTCGGAGCCCAAGTCCAACGGCCTAAAGCTGAATGACAACAATACCTTTACCATGACCGAGAGCCGTGACGGTGTCGTCGTCAATGTAGAAACCTCCATAGACAAGCTGGTTGACTATATGGACAACGAATGGCACGGCGGTCAGGGCGGTGTCTGTCTGGATGCGGAGATCTCGGAAGCGGGTGACGCATCAGATCAGCTGAAGCGGATCAAGGATCTGCTTGGCAGTGCATCTACGAATTATGCGACAGGAAACACGAACCATGACACGAATGTTGAGCTTGCTGCCAAGAATATCGACGGCACTGTGATCTATCCGGGAGAAGAATTCTCTGCCAGCCAGGCCATTGGACCGACAACCGAGGAGTATGGCTTCCTGCCGGCAAGTTCCTACGAAGCTGGTAAGATCGTGGATACCTACGGCGGCGGCGTCTGCCAGGTGACCTCCTGTCTCTACTGTGCGATGCTGGAGGCTGAACTGGAGGTGACCGAGCGGCACAACCATTCCTATCTGGTTTCCTACGTTACGCCGGGCTTTGACGCGACGATCGCCGAGAATCTTCTGGATTACCGGTTTGTGAATAATACCGAAGCGCCGATCTACATCCAGGCGATCCTGAAGAACGGAACTCTGATCTTCAATTTCTATGGAGAGGAGTATCGGCCGTCCAACCGGACCATTGAGTACAACTCCGTATATAAGGACACAGAGGATGTCGAAAACGCCTATGAGACAGATGCCAACCAGGCTTTTGGAACGATCCTGACCGGCGGCGGCATCATGGGCGTCGAGGCAGAACTCTGGAAATACATCTACATCGACGGTGAACTGGATTCCCAGGAACTTGTAAACTACAGCAAATATGATATGCTTCCGTTCACCTATACCGTAGGGACAAAGAACGCAGATGCGGAAACTCTTCAGGCGATCAACCAGGCGGTGGCAAATGAGGATTACGCGGCGATTCAGTATGCCGTTGGCTTTGGATCGGTGATCCAGCAGGAGGTCGGAGAGAATTGAATATCGGAAAACTGCCGGAGCCAGTACTGCTAAGATCCGTGCTCAGACAGGTCGGCCACAGGAGAAGCGAGGTGATTGCCGGACCGGCTGTGGGCGTGGACTGTGCAGCTCTGAAAGCCGGCGAAAACGAGATCTTTGTTCTGTCTACGGACCCGATCACCGGCACGGTAAAGGATCTTGGAAGCCACTGCATCCATGTGACGGCCAATGACCTGGCGGCCTCGGGAGCAGAGCCTGTCGGCGTTATGCTGACCATGCTGCTGCCTCCGTGCATCGAGGAGCCTGAGATCCGGCAGATCATGCAGGATGCGGAGAAGACCTGTGCTTCTCTGAATATGGAGATCCTGGGCGGACACACGGAGATCACCCGGGCGGTGGAGCAGCCGCTGATCACGGTCACTGGGATCGGCAGAATGCGCGAAGAAGCATTCCTTGATCCGGCCCGGATAAAGCCGGGACAGGATGTGGTGATCACCAAATGGATCGGCCTGGAGGCAACGACGATCCTGGCAAAGGAAAAGGAGACAGAGCTGCTTTCAAGGTTTTCTCCCGAATTCATCCGGAAAGCCAGAGAATTTGACCAGTATCTATCCGTCGTGCCCGATGCCCGTGCGGCGATCGGCAGCGGCGTATGCTGGATGCACGATATCACAGAGGGCGGCGTATTCGGTGCGCTCTGGGAGGTCGCATCCGCAGGAAATACCGGGCTGGAGATCGAGCTTAAGGCGATCCCCATCCGTCAGGAGACGGTGGAGATCTGTGAATTCTTCGATCTGAACCCTTATCAGATCATGTCAAGTGGTTCCATGCTGATCGTGGCCGAAGACGGCAGAAAAGTGACAGAGGCACTCAAAAACGCCGGGATCCCGGCTGCTGTTGTAGGCAGAACGACAGAGGGAAATGACCGGATCCTCAGAAACGGCGGAGAGGTACGCTACCTGGACAGGCCGCATACCGATGAGCTATACAAGGTGATGTAGCATGGCACACTTCCATATCGTACTGCATGAGCCGGAAATACCGGCCAATACAGGAAATATCGGGCGGACCTGTGTCGCTGCCGGCGCAAGCCTTCACCTGATCGAGCCGCTCGGCTTTCACCTGACAGAAAAGGCAATAAAACGGGCCGGGATGGACTACTGGTCACATCTGGATGTGCACCGTTACATCGACTACCGGGATTTCCTGGAAAAAAATCCCGGAGCGCATATCTACTATGCGACCACCAAAGGGCCCAGATGCTATACAGACATCGCCTTCGAAGATGAATGCTACATCATGTTCGGGAAGGAAAGCGCAGGAATCCCCGAAGACATCCTGTACGACAATCAGGAAACCGCCTTCCGGATCCCGATGCTGGAGGAGATCCGTTCTCTGAATCTATCCAATTCCGTGGCGATCGTTCTCTACGAGGCACTGCGGCAGCATGGCTTTGACCATATGCAGCAGAGCGGAGAACTCAGAAACTACACATGGAGATAAAAAAGACTGCTGCACAAGCAGATCATTGTGCATAAACATTCTGGAGGGAACAGATCTCAGTCGGTACTTGGAGGAATGGAACATTCCGACTTAGTACCGCTACGCGAGGACAGAGCGCGAGCGTTTCCCGCAAGAATATTTATGCACATAATGAGCTGAGTGCAGCAGCCTTCATTTTATGCGATGCATATCGCACAACGCCTCCCTGGAAGGCATTACGCAAACGGCTTCGGCCCTGTCGGGCCTGCAGAATGTTTGCTTTAATGTCTTCCAAGGGGGCGTTGTGCTGTTTGTACGTTTTGCCTATTATTCTCCTTGGGGTATTTAGGCTTCCTCCTGCGCGGCGGCCGCCAGGGAGAAGACGAATTCGGAGCCAACACCTTCGGTACTGATTACTGTGATGTTCTGACCGTGCTGGTTGATGATCTCACGCACGATGGACAGACCCAGGCCATTGCCCTTGCGTTCCCGGCCGCGGGATACATCTGTCTTGTAGAAGCGGTCCCAGATCTTGTTGAGGGAGGAGCGGGGGATACCGCAGCCGTGATCCTTGACCTTTACAAAGATCTTTTCATGGCGAAGGTCGCTTTCGATCTCGATGGAAGAACCGTCCTTGCTGAATTTGATGGCATTGTCGATGAGGTTATAGAGGACCTGCTGGATCCTTTCCTTGTCGGCATGGACATAGAGGGATTCCCCGGTCAGCATCAGCTGGATGGAGATCTGCCTCGGACGGCAGGTTCCTTCGAAGGCGGCGGCTGTGTTTCGGATCACGCTGTTGATATCAAAATCCGACCAGTTCAGGATGACTTGTTTCCGGTCCATTCCGTTCAGCATCAGGATCCCGTTGGTCAGTTTGGTCAGGCGTTCTGTCTCGCCAAGAACGATGCGGAGATATTTTTCCTGCATTTCCGGCGGGATCGTTCCGTCCAGCATGGCCTCTACAAAGCCTTTGATGGAGGTGAGCGGAGAGCGGAAGTCATGGGATATGTTGGCGATGAAATTTCGCTCATATTCCCCTGTTTTGTTCATTTCGGTGGCCATATAGTTCAGCGATGAGGCCAGATCGCCCATCTCGTCATGGGAAGTGACATTGATCTGATGATCCAGATCTCCATTGGAATAATGCCGTGTCCCGTCGATGATCCTGCGCACCGGGCGGAGGACCCAGAAATAGACCATGATCAGCACGGGAAGAAAAAGGGCATATAGGATCAGGCAGAAGATGTGCATGATGCCCAGCAGCTGTTCGCGGAAACGGTAGATGTCGTCCATTCCTTTGTGGATGGCGACGTATCCCCGGATCTTCAGGTTTGAGGTGACCGGAACCATGACCGTCAGATGATCCGAATCATAGCAGTCAAAGAAGGTTCCCACCGAATAATAGTCCGAGCCGAGGGCGATGGGATTGAAATCCGGTATCACCTCCGGATCCTCTGTGTCAAGCGGGGCAGCCGTGTTCAGGTAGACGGTGCCGCTGGTGCTGATCAGCCAGATCTCGCCGCTCTGGTAAGCGGCCAGCCCTTTTAGGTTTTTATACAGCGCCTGAAGAGAAGTAAGATAGCTGTTGTCTGTTGTCCGGTGATAAGCGACAAGCGACTCGTCGTTTGCGATGCGGACAGCCTCGCTTGTCATTTTCTGCCCCTCATAGGACAGAATGCACCGGTAGATCATCTGTGAGCCTGCGGTCGACATCAGAATAAAGCCTGCCAGCAGGATTACAGCATACATTACGATGAATTTGAAAATCAGCCGGTTTTTCATAGGCCTGTTGACCTTCGCTCTCTATGGCTGCGGTGCGTATGCCTGCAGCTCATTTTCCGAAAGGACGGCATTACCGTCCCACCTCAAATTTGTAACCGATCCCCCAGACTGTTGCGATAGACCACTTGCCGTTGCCATTGATCTTTTCACGGAGGCGTTTGATATGGACATCGACCGTCCGGGTATCCCCAACATAGTCATAGCCCCAGATATGATCGAGCAGCTGCTCTCTGGTGAAGACCTGATTGGGAGATGAGGCCAAAAAGTAGAGCAGCTCCAGCTCCTTGGGAGGCATATCCAGTGTTTTGCCCTGGTACAGGACGGAGTAATTGGTAAGGTTTATGACCAGATCCGGGTATTCGACGGATTTGACCGGTCCGATGACGGTCTCGGTACTCGGAGCTGCCGGCTGGAACCGGCGGAGAACGGCTTTGACTCTTGCGACCAGCTCTTTGGAATCAAAGGGCTTGATCATGTAATCGTCAGCACCCATCTCCAGGCCAAGTACTTTGTCAAAGATCTCGCCCTTGGCCGACAGCATGATGATCGGCACGTTGGATTTGTGCCGGATCTCCCGGCAGACTTCATAACCGTCCATACCGGGAAGCATCAGGTCAAGCAGGATCAGGTCCGGAGCAAAGGAGACAAAGGCCTTCAGCGCTTCCTCGCCGTCATTAACGATCTCACAGGCAAAGCACTCCTTTGTCAGGTAGAGGGAGATCAGCTCTGCAATATTGTTGTCGTCATCCACGATCAGTATTTTCTGCTTAGCAGCCATAGGGATTATTGCCTCCATAGAATTGCAGGCTGCCTGCGCCGGGGCGCAGACAGCTGTTATTTACATGTATCTTATTTTTTCAGTTTTGCAATGGTCACGCCGGCATCGCCCTCGCCGTACTCGGCCAGGTGATATTCTGCCACGTGCTTGTTTTTCCGCAGAAAGTCCTGGACACCCTTGCGGAGAGCGCCCGTCCCCTTGCCGTGTATGATCCGCACGCTTGACAGATGCGCCAGATAGGCATCATCCAGATATTTGTCAAGCTCACTGACAGCTTCGCTGACCGTCTTGCCGAGGAGATTGATCTCAGCACTCACGGACATGGACTTGGACATCCGGATCTTACCGCTGCCGGTGTGGGCAGCCTTTTTGTTTGTGGCCGACGCATCCTCGTCGATCAGCATAAGATCAGATATATGGACCTTGGAGCGGATAATACCGGTACGCACAAATAGGTAGCCCTTCCCATCTGGACGGGTGCTGACCGTGCCGTTCAGGTTCATGCTTAGGACGCGGACCGCATCACCGATCTGCAGATCCTGCGGCCGCAGCTCTTTCTCGGGCTTTTCTGCCGGCTTTATCCCGGTCTGGCTTTCTTTTTGCTTCAGCTGTTCGCGCAGCTCCGAGCGGCGGCGCTCCATGGCAGAGGAATCCACCGCATTTTTGCGGAATTTCCGGAATTCCTTCATCGTCTGGTCGGCGTAATCCTTTGTTTCCTGAAGGATCGCTCTGGCCTGGTCGTTCGCCTTTTGGAGGATCTGTTCCTTCTGACGGTCCAGATTTTTCTCACGGGTAGCCAGCTCCTTTTCACGGCGGGCCAGCTCATTCCTTGTCCGTTCCATATCGGCCTGCTGCTGCTCAAGGTTTACGCGGTTCTGCTCGAGAGAGCTGAGCACATCCTCAAAAGATTCGTCCTGCTCGCTGATCTGGGCTCTGGCCTCGTCAATGATAAAGGAAGGAATGCCCAGCTTTTCGGAGATGGCGAAGGCATTGCTCTTGCCGGGAACACCGATCAGCAGACGGTAAGTAGGCCGGAGCGTCTGAACATCGAACTCACAGCTGGCGTTTTCCACGCCCGGGGTAGAGAGCGCATAGAGCTTCAACTCACTGTAGTGCGTCGTCGCCATGGTGCGGATCTCCTGCCGGTGAAGGAAGGAAAGGATCGCGATGGCAAGTGCTGCGCCTTCCGTCGGATCTGTGCCGGCACCTAGCTCATCGAACAGGCAAAGAGAATTCTCGTCCGCCTTCTCCAGGAAGGAGACAATATTTGTCATATGGGAGGAGAAGGTACTCAGCGACTGTTCGATGCTCTGCTCGTCACCGATATCTGCGTAGATTTCTGAAAATACAGACAGTTCGGACCGGTCAAGGGCAGGAATGTGAAGTCCCGCCTGTCCCATCAGGGACAGCAGACCGACCGTCTTCAGAGAGACCGTCTTTCCGCCGGTATTTGGACCGGTGATGATCAGCAGATCAAAGGTATCGCCAAGAACGATGTCGATGGGGACGACAACATGCTTTTCGATCAGCGGATGTCTTGCCTTGCGCAGGCGGATGCGGCCATCGGTGTTGAACACCGGCTCGGAAGCATTCATCTCCAGGGACAGCTTTGCCCGGGCAAAAATGAAATCCAGCTCTGCCATGTTTTCCATGTCGTAGAGGATATCTTCGGAGTGCTCGGCCGTCTGCTGGCTGAGGGAGGAGAGGATCACCTCGATCTCTTTGGCTTCCTCGATCTGCAGTTCCCGGATATCGTTATTCAGCTTGACGATCGCCATCGGCTCGATAAAGACCGTCGCTCCTGTGGAAGACTGGTCATGGATCATACCGGGAACCGTGGATTTAAATTCCGCCTTTACCGGTACGCAGTAACGGCCATCACGCATCGTGATCACCGCGTCCTGCAGGCTGCTGCGCAGGGAGCCATTGATCAGGCTGTTCAGCTGGCTGTGGATCCGGTCACCACACTGGGCGATCGAGCGGCGTATCCGGCGAAGGGCCGGACTGGCGTCATCGCTGATCTCATCCTCAGACAGGATGCAGCGGCGGATCTCGGTGGACAGGGGCGTCAGCGGCTCCAGAAGGTCCAGGATGGGATCCAGACTGTCCTCGGATTCATCCGTACGGTCATGCCGGCCGTAGGATTTTATCCGGGCTGTGTTTTCCAGCAGGCCGGCAACAGCCAGGAGCTCTGCCTGGCTCATGGCGCTTCCGACCTCCAGCCGGCGGATCGACATGCCGATATCCCGCACATTTCCAAAGGTAGGATTTCCCTTTCGGAGTATGCGCGCGACAGCGTCGCTGGTCTCTTTCTGCAGGCGGCGGATCTCCCCCAGATCATCGGATGGCTGAAGGGCTGCACATTTATTCCGTCCCATGGCAGAGGTGGCGTGGGTCTCCAGTTTTACAAGTATCTTATCAAATTCCAGTGTTTTGCATGCTTTTTCATTCATAGTACTATTATTGTACCCGAAAACAGGAAGCGATTAAAGAGAGAATTTCCTCCCATTCATAGATTGTTCATAATCGTATGATAGAATACATTATTATTTTGTGAATCTGATCCCTGTATGTTTGCCTGACTTTTCCAGATAATGAGGTATCATATGAGTGAAGATAAGAGCAGAGAAGAAAAATATGATGATGATATACATGCCCGCGGCACGACAGATCCGGCGATGAATTATGGTGATCCGACGGATCCGTCTTCAAAGGAGACTGGCACGGAGAATGCACAGGAGAGCTATCGGTTTATCAATCAGCAGATCAAAAAGAAGCCGGTAAACTGGAAGAAGATCGCTCTTCATGTTTTGTCGCTTGTGGCTTCCGGTATTCTCATCGGTGTTATCGCTGCCTTTACCGGTGCAAGGATGTATCCCATCGCCCAGTCTGTGCTGGGCAAAGGGGAGAAGAGCGGAAAGATCACGATCCCCGCAGATCAGGATCCGAGTCTGGAGCAGGTCGTCTCTGATCCTGCGGCGGCCAGTGTGAGCACGTCGGCTGAAGAAAAGCCCGAAGCAACGGAAGCACCGACGGAAACACCCACAGCAGAACCGACAGAAGAGCCGGAACCTACCACGCCGCCCGTTGCTGATACGCCCGAACCGGAAGCAGAGAAGGCCGTGATCAGCCTTGAAGATTACAAAGCCCTCTATCAGCAGATGATGGAGGTAGCCAGCGAGCCCCAGAAGTCACTGGTCCAGGTGATCGGCATCACCAGCACGATGGACTATTTCAATCAGAACTATGAAAATCAACAGCAGATCGCAGGCGCTGTCATTGCGGAAAATGAGACGGATCTGTTTGTCCTGACGGAATATCGGATCGTGGAGAATGTCGAGCGCATCCAGGTCACATTTTTTGATGGAAGCACAGCAGATGCTATTTTCCAGAAGGCAGATCAGGATACCGGACTTGCCGTACTCAGGGTAAAAAAAGCAGGACTGGAAAAGGAAACGCGGGATGAGCTGTCCATAGCGCCTCTTGGAAATTCCTATACCGTAAGCAGAGGAGAACCTGTTATTGCACTCGGCAGTCCTTTAGGGTATAGTGATTCTGTTGCCTATGGAGCAGTGACCTCGGTCACCAACAAGGTCTCCCTATATGACGTGGAATACAACATTCTCTCGACGGATATCGAGGGAAATTCCGCCGGAACGGGAATACTGATCAATCTGGAAGGTCAGATCGTGGGAATTATCGCCCAGCGCTTCGGAACCAATGGAAGCTCAACGATCACCGGCCTCGCGATCTCCCAGATCAAGGAGCTGTTGGAGGATCTGTCCAACAATGTCAGTATGCCATATCTTGGTGTGAAGGGGCAGAATGTAACCGCAGATATCTCGGAGCGGACGGGCATTCCTGTCGGCGTCCTGGTTACAGAAATCGCCGAGGATTCCCCCGCCATGCTTGCCGGGATCAAGGAATACGACGTGATCGTCGGGATCAATGAAACCGAGATCCGGACAATGGCCGAATATCATAGGGCGGTCAAGCTTCTGGAGCCGGAAGAGGTGATCAATGTCCAGGCCATGCGCCTTGGCAACGAAGGCTACACGGATGTCGCCTTCGATCTGACAGTAAGTACAAGGTAGAAAGACGAGGAAGCGTAATGCTTTTTATACAGGAGCTGCATGAAGGAATGAAGATCGCCGGGGTCTATCTGGTCAAATCCAGGACCGCGGCAACGACCAAGAACGGGAAGGCTTATGAAAATGTCGTCCTGATGGATAAGACGGGCACCATTGATGCCAAGATCTGGGAGCCGGATTCGCCCGGGATCGACGATTTTGACGCTCTGGACTACGTAGATATCGTCGGCGACATTTCCAAGTACAACGGAAATCTGCAGCTCTCACTGAAACGTGTCCGGAAGGCCAGAGAAGGCGAGTATGAGCCTGCCGATTATCTGCCGACTTCAGACATGAATCCCGAAGAGATGTACAAGGCGCTGATGAATTTTGTGGAAAAGGTAAATAATCCTTATCTCCAGGCGCTGCTTTCCCGGTATTTCATCGAGGACGAGGCGTTCATCAGCCGGTTCAAGAGTGCATCCGCCGCAAAAACGATCCATCATGCTTTTGTGGGTGGTCTGCTGCAGCATACCCTGTATGTGACAAACATGTGCTATTTCTTCACGAAATACTATCCGATCCTGAACAAGGATCTGCTGCTGACGGCTGCGATCTGCCATGATATCGGAAAGGTCGATGAAATATCCGCATTTCCGCTGAATGATTATACGGATGAGGGACAGCTCCTCGGCCATATCATGATCGGTGCAGAGATGATCCACGACGCGGCGAAGGAGATCCCAGGTTTTCCATCTGAGCTGGAGGCTGACCTCAAGCACTGCATATTGGCGCATCACGGTGAGTACGAATATGGCTCACCGAAGAAGCCTGCCCTTGCAGAGGCACTGGCTCTGAATCTTGCAGACAACGCGGATGCACGCCTGGAAAGCATGACTGAGCTGTTCAAGGCCAATGCCCAGAAGCCAAGAGAGGAATGGTTCGGATTCAATCGGATCTTCGAATCCAACATCCGAAAGACCGGAAACATTGATGAATTTAAATGACAACAGATACCCCGCCCGGCCGGCGGGGTATCTGCTTACCCATCGTTTGCACCGTGTCAGGAATGTCTGAATGTTTCTGAACCGGAAAAACCGGAGGAATAAAAATGGCACCATCAAAAAATGAAACCGTGACGATTCGGATCACAGATATCAGCCAGAACGGGGAAGGAATCGGAAAAACAGAGGGTTACACACTTTTTGTAAAGGATGCTGTACCTGGAGATCTGGCGGAGGTCTTGGTGACCAAGGTGGGAAAGACATATGGCTATGGCAGGCTGATGCATGTGGCAGAAGCCTCGCCGCACCGTGCTGCGTGCAGATGTCCGATCGCAAAAGCCTGCGGCGGATGTCAGATCCAGCAGATCGATTATGAATATCAGCTGAAACTGAAAGAAAAGAAGGTAATCAACGATCTGGAGCGGATCGGTGGTTTTACTGTGCTGCAGATTTCAGAAGCTGAAGATGGGACAAGGACGTATAAAGAAGCGGAAGAGTCCATGGATACAGCCATTCCGGTCCTGCCGGTCATAGGTATGGAACATCCGTGGCGATACCGCAACAAAGCCCAGTATCCGGTCGGCACGGACAAAATGGGGAATCCGATCGCCGGTTTCTATGCCGGGCGTACCCATTCGATCATTCCATGCACAGACTGTCTGCTGGGAACAGAAGAGAACCGGGACATTTTGGAAAAAATCCTTGACTGGATGAAAAAGCATCACATCCGTGCATATGACGAAACATCCGGAGAGGGGCTGATCCGTCATGTGCTGGTGAGAAAAGGCTTTGCAACCGGAGAGATCATCGTCTGCCTGATCATCAACGGGAACCGTCTTCCTGCACAGGAGGCACTGATACAGGAACTGACGGCAATACCGGGAATGAAAGGCATAACCATAAGCAAAAATACAGAAAAGACCAATGTGATCATGAAAGGACCTGTCCGCACGATATGGGGCCAGGACTACATTGAGGATACGATCGACGGCGTCCGATTCAGGATATCACCGGCATCCTTCTATCAGGTCAACCCGATGCAGACAGAAAAGCTGTACCGGACGGCACTTGAATATGCCGGACTGACCGGCACAGAGGATGTGATCGATCTGTATTGCGGAATAGGTACCATATCCCTGTTTCTGGCAAGACATGCAAAGCACGTGACCGGGGTGGAAATCGTGCCGCAGGCAATCGAGGATGCCCGGAAAAATGCAGCTCTGAACGGTCTGACCAACGTGGATTTTCACGTGGGAAAAGCCGAAGAAGTGGTTCCCAGACTCTACCGGGAAGAAGGGCTTCATGCAGACGTGGTCGTAGTCGATCCGCCGAGAAAAGGCTGCGATGAAAAGCTGCTGCAGACAATGATCCAGATGACACCGGACAGGATCGTTTATGTCAGCTGTGATCCGGCAACGATGAGCAGGGATCTGAAAATGCTGGCAGCATCCGGATATCAGATAAAGAAAGTACAGCCAGTTGATCAGTTTTGCCACACGGTCCATGTGGAAAGCTGCGTGCTCCTTGAGCGGGTGAGCAACCGAAAAGTGGATTCTTACGTGAAGCTGAATGTGAAGATGGCGGATTACTATCGTATCAAAGATAGTGCCGAAACGGAAAATGTGGAGGAGTGACAGAGGATGAATAAAGCGGATCTGCACAGAAAACTATATGATCTTCAGGATCTGAAGTATCGTGATATGCAGATTAAGATTATTCCTACGGTAGAACCGGAGTCGGTGATTGGAGTAAGAACCCCGGAGCTTAAAAGTATTGCAAAAGATATTTTGAAAGACGGGAATTATAAGGGTTTTCTTGAAGAACTGCCGCATAGGTACTTTGAAGAAAACCAGCTGCAGGCTTTTATCATCTCCGGGATAAAAGATCTGAATGAATGTATGGAGGACCTGGAGACATTCCTGCCTTATGTAGATAACTGGGCTACGTGCGATCAGATGTCTCCGAAGATCTTCAGGAAGCACAAAGATGTGCTTTTTTCGCATATAAAAGAGTGGGTTAATTCTGAAAAAACGTATACCGTGAGATTCGGGGTAGGAATGCTTATGGAGCATTTCCTGG
>DFFG01000090.1 GCA_002368795.1 Eubacterium sp. UBA3782 | reverse complement strand
AAAAAGCTGGCTAACTCATGACTATAAGTCACAAGAATGCGCCAGCTGTACTTTCAATCTCTGCGATGTCCGCGACCTGGCTCATGGAACCATCGCCGCAGCCGACAAGGGCCGCAAGGGCGAATGCTATATCCTGGGCAACACAGAGGTCACCCTCAAGGAGGTGGCACATATGCTGCATGAAGCCTGCGGCTGCAAACAGCCTCTGTTCTAAGTGCCCATCGCCATGGCTTACCGCCTGGCCGCACAGATGGAGAAAAAAGCGGCAAAAACCGGCGAAAAGCCGCTCATGACATATTTTACCGTCTACAATCTGGACCGCAACAACTGCTTTGACTATTCCAAAGCCGAGCGCGAGCTTGGATATCACACCCGTCCGTATGCAGAGACTCTGCGGGATGAAGCCAGATGGCTCGTGGCCGAAGGAAAGATCAAGGGAAATGTACATATCAACAACGCGGCATAAAACAAGTGAAGAACGCCTCGGCGTTCTTGCGGCGAGGCACTCATTGCAAGGCGGATGGCTGCCGGATCAGACACAAAACTAAAAGGGCTGCCGCATTAAGCAAAAGGGGTACATAAATATTCTGAAGGGAACATCCTCAGTGCTGGCACTTGGAGGAATCCTCTGATTCCGACTTAGTGCCATTGCACGAGAACAGCTTCCCGTAAGAATATTTATGCACCAATTGTTTAATACGGCAGCCCTTTTTGTGATTGCTCAGGATTCGTTGACGAGTTTTCCGGTCATATGCTCCGGGATCAGCTCCAGGCAGCAGACCCGCGGCAGGGCCGTGCGGAGTTCTTTTTCCAGATAAGCCTCATCATCCGTAAATTTTTTGCACAGCGCTATGCAGATCTCTCTTCTTTTCTCCTCATCCTCTACGATGCGGATCCGTCCGAACACCACGACACTGGTGATGTTGAGGGCCCACTCGCCTTCCCGGCGGTATCCCTCATCGAATACGCAGTAGCTTGCCTTATCGCAACGGCTGACCGCATCGATCTTGTGTCCGGTCTTTGCCCCGTGAAAATAGATGTGCCCGTCTTCCTCGTTGTACCAGTGATCCATCGGGATACCATAGGGGTAACCGTCATCACCGGCAAGGGACAGCACGCCGCGCGGCTGCTCCTTCAGGACACGAATGCACTCTTCTTTGGTCATCTGCTGTTTAAATCTTCTCATTTCTCTGAACATTGCTCATATCCAGCCTTTCTGTTACAAATATGCCGGCAACGGCAAACAGGAATTCTATCCTCTCTCTCGCTATCAAAAACGCAGCGTGAACTTTCGATTTCTTATCAGCAGCGCTGGCTGCCGAGATACTTCAGGCTTTCCTTTGGCTTTCTCTCCATGGTCTCCCGGTCCACGGCCATCAGGCCAAAGGTCATGGAAAAGCCCTTCTGCCACTCGAAGTTGTCCATCAGGCTCCAGTAGCAGTATCCCTTGACCGGAATGCCGTCTTCCATGCAGTGACGAACGCCCTCCAGGGCACGACGGATAAACTCGACCCGCCGGCTGTCATCGCTGACCGCTACACCGTTTTCTGTCACGATCAGGTCTCCGGTGAAATCTGCATGGATCCTGCGGATCACATGCTCCAGCGCCTCCGGATAAAACTCATAATCCATCTGGGTCAGCTCTGCACCTTCCGGACAGGGAAGCTGCCCCTGCGGGCCATACTGGGTGCGGGTGTAGTTCTGCACGCCCAGGAAATCATCCCCCTCGATATAGGGCAGATACTGCCGGAATTCCTCGTCCCAGGCAGCTTCGGCAAATGCTTCACCTCCGGGCAATGCCTGAAGGTCATGGACCGACAGGGTAATGCCGACCTTGATCTCCGGATGGATCGCCTTGATGGCAGCTTTTGCCGCCTGATGCGCACGGAAGACAAGGATATCCCCCTCCGGCGTGCGGGAGGACACAAAGATCTGGGGCTGCGGTGTGCCAAAGATCCCGGCATTCTCTGCGGCAGCATACTTCATGTTCTCCATCATCTTTTCAAAATTCATGCCGACCTGGACCGTTCCCTCGGCCTTTTTCGCATTCTTTTGCGCCTGCTCCGCCATCATACGGAAACGTTTGGCAATGGCTGCCAGCTGCAGGCCCATGTTGGCCTCGTTGATGGTGCAGATATAGCGGATATCCTCGCCGAGCTTCTCCGTCACATAAGCGGCATAGCGGCTGAAATCACCGATCGTGCTCTCGGCCTCCCATCCGCCCTTCCGGATCAGCCATACCGGACTGGTAAAGTGCATCAGTGTCACCAGCGGCTCAATGCCATTTTCCCTGCAGCAGCGGATCACTCGGCGGTAGTGCTCGATCTCGGCATCATCAAACTTGCCCTCCTCCGGCTCGATCCTGGCCCACTCGATGGAGAACCGGTACGCATTCAGCCCAGCCTCCGCCATCAGACGGATATCCTCCTCAAAGCGGTTATAATGGTCACATGCCAGACCGCTGGGCTCGGTAAAGCTGGTATGGGGCATTTGCTCCTGTGCCCAGTAATCACTATGGATATTATTTCCTTCTACCTGATGTGCGGCTGTGGCGGCACCAATCAGAAAACCCTCTGGAAAGCTCATTTTTGTAAGTCCTCCTTTATGTCATGTGAAAGCCATACACTGCTCCCGCCTCTTTTCTCGGGAAACTGCAGGCTCATATTCCTTTTAAGTATAAAAAAAGACTGAAAGCACGTAAAGGCAAAATCCAAAGGCAAATGGCAATTATTCCAGAAAAACATCCAGCCCTCAAAAGGTTACTCTGTTCCATTCCGAAGAATATTTTTTCACAATCGGGACAGCCCATGCTCCTGGAAGGCATTACGCAAACGGCTTCGGCCCTGTCGGGCCTGCAGAATGTTTGCTTTAATGTCTTCCAGGGGGCATAGGCTGAAAGCAGTAGCGGAACAAAACTTGCACTCGAATATTTCGGTTGGCCAGTTTATCAGAGTATAAAAAACGGCGATGCCTGCGCACCGCCGTTCATAGTAATTATATTAGCTTTAAGCTGGATCGCCTTGATCAGAACTTGCCGGCTTTTGCAGCCTCCTCGATGGAAACAGCGGTGGAAACCGTCATGCCGACCATCGGGTTGTTGCCTGCGCCGATCAGGCCCATCATCTCTACGTGTGCCGGAACCGAGGAGGATCCTGCAAACTGAGCGTCCGAATGCATACGGCCCATGGTATCGG
>DFFG01000098.1 GCA_002368795.1 Eubacterium sp. UBA3782 | reverse complement strand
AAGGCGATCTTCTGGCCGGGCTTCGCGTACATATTGATGTCGTGGAGGACGACCTTGTTCTCGGTGTAGCCGAAATCCACATCCGTAAAGACGATCTCGCCCTTCATCTGGGTGTAGGTCACGGTACCATCGGCCTGGTGCGGATGCTTCCACGCCCAGGTGCCGGTCCTCTCCTTGCACTCGGTGATGTTCCCCTGCTCGTCGATCCGGCAGCGGACAAGCTCTACGTAGCCCTCGTCCTTTTCCGGCTCCTCATCCCGCAGGCGGAAGACACGCTCGGCACCCGCGCCGGCCATGATGATCGCATTCATCTGCTGGCTGATCTGGGTGATCGGCATGGAGAAGCTCCGGTTCAGGTTCAGGAAGGCAACCAGCGTACCGATGGTCAGACCGGCAAAGCCGTTGACTGCCAGGACCGCACCGATCACGGCGCAGAGCACGTAGCTGATATTGCCGAGGTTCGCATTGATCGGCATCATGATGTTGGCCACCTTGTGGGCATTGTTTGCGGAATCCCGAAGCTCATTGTTGAGCACCGCGAAATCCTTCAGGTTCTGCTCCTCGTGGCAGAAGACCTTGACGACCTTCTGTCCGTTGACCATCTCCTCGATAAAGCCATTGAGCTGACCAATGTCATTCTGCTGTTTTCCGAAATACTTTGCCGAGTATCCGCCCAGCTTGCCCATGGTCATCAGCATGACGCCAACCATCAGCACCGAAACCACCGTCAGCGGAATGTCCAGAACGACCATGCTGATGAAGGTGGATGTCAGCTGGATGAAGGAGTTCAGCAGCTGCGGGAAGCTCTGGCTGATGAGCTGCCGGAGGGTATCGATATCGTTTGTGTAAACCGACATGATATCGCCGTGGGAATGGGTATCAAAGTACCGGATCGGAAGAGATTCCATCTCCTCGAACATTTCCACACGCAGGCGGTACATGACGCCCTGGGTCACGCTGACCATCGTCCGGTTCCAGGTGTAGTTGCAGACAACGCCGATCAGAAGAACGGCGATCAGACGGACCAGACGGTTTGCCAGCGGGGCAAAATCCGGTGAAGCCTGCTCCAGAAGCGGAAGCACATAGCTGTCGATCAGCTCACGCATAAACAGCGTGGAGGTCAGCTGTACAAGGGCTGCTGTGATCAGACATACGACCACAACGCCCAGATGGATCTTATAATTGGAAAACAGGAATGCGAGCAGGCGCTTGATGGATGCCGCATTCTGGGCCATCCCGCCCTTCATGCTAAAGCCCACGGGTCTTGATCCCGGGCCGCGCTGAGGTCTGTTTTTGTTCTGTTGGTATCTTTGTCTTTGTTCTGCCATGATCCTCTACCTCCTCAGCTTTCCTTTTTATCGAAATCTCCGCCGGCCTTTTCCTGGGCCTCGTAGATATCCTGGTAGATCGCGTTGTTTTTCAGCAGGTTTTCATGGGTATCAAAGCCGTCGACCCGGCCGTCCTCCATGACAAGGATCCGGTCGGCATCCTTTACGCTGGAGATACGCTGGGAGATGATCAGCTTCGTGGTCCCCGGGATCCTCTGGCTGAAGGCTTCCCTGATCTTTGCGTCCGTCGATGTGTCGACCGCGCTGGTGGAGTCATCCAGGATCAGCACCTTCGGGCTCTTCAGCAGTGCCCGGGCAATACACAGTCTCTGCTTCTGGCCGCCGGAGACGTTGCTTCCGCCCTGCTCGATCCAGGTCTCATACTTGTCCGGGAAGGTCTCGATAAACTCGTCCGCGCAGGCCTGCCGGCATGCTTCCTGACATTCCTCCAGGGTCGCATCCTCCTTGCCCCAGCGCAGGTTGTCCAGGATCGTCCCGGCAAACAGCTCATTCTTCTGCAGCACGACGGCAACACTGTTGCGGAGCGCCTCGGTATCATATTTGCGCACATCGATGCCGCCGACCTCGACCGAACCATCCGTCACGTCATACAGACGGCTGATCAGGCTGACCAGCGTCGATTTGCCGCAGCCCGTGCTTCCGATGATGCCGATAGTCTCACCGGCTTTGATATGGAGATCAATATCCTGAAGGACATGGTCGCCGCTGCCCTTCCGGTAGGAAAAGTTGACATGGTTGAAATCGATCTGTCCGCTCTCGATCACCTCGATGGGATCTGCAGGGTTGGTCAGATCCGGCTCCTCGTTCAGGACCTCGGCGATACGGTTTGCGCTGGCCATACTCATGGAGATCATGACAAAGACCATGGACAGCATCATCAGGGACATCAGCATGCCCATGACGTAGGTGAACATGGAGGTCAGGTTTCCGGTGCTCATCTCGCCGTTCACGATAAAGTGGGTGCCAAACCAGGCCAGGGCCACTATACAGCCATAGACGGCCAGGTTCATGACCGGTGCATTGAAGGCCAGGATGGATTCCGCCTTGATCGAGAGGTCTGCCAGACCGCGGGTGGCTTTTGCAAACTTCTCGTTCTCATGCTTTTCTCTGACGAAGGATTTGACAACACGGATGGCTGTGACATTCTCCTGCGTGCTGTTGTTCAGCGCGTCATACTGGTCAAAAACCTTCCGGAAGATGGGCAGTGTGACCCGCATGATAGAAAACAGCACCACCGCCAGGAATACCAGAACCACCAGGAAAATGCAGGCCATCTTGACGTTGATGACCATACACATCACGATACTGGAGACCAGCATCATAGGCGCACGGACAGCCACACGCATCAGCATCTGGAAGGCGTTCTGCAGGTTTGTGACGTCGGTGGTCATTCTGGTGACCAGACCTGCCGTGCTGAACTTGTCGATGTTGGAAAATGAGAAGGTCTGGATCTTCTCGTACTCTGCCTGCCGCAGGTTTGCGGCAAAGCCCGTCGAGGCAAAGGCCGCATACTTTCCGGCCAGCACACCTGCCCCAAGGCTGAGAAATGCCAGGACAAGCATCAGCAGCCCATAACGGATGACCGCACCCATATCCGCTTTCTGGATGCCCTCATCGATGATCATGGCAGTGACAAAGGGGATCAGGGTCTCCAGAAGGACCTCCCCCGCCGAAAAGACCGGCGTCAGGATGGTCGCTGTTTTGTACTGCCGGATCTGTGCGCCAAGAGTTTTTAATGTACTCAACGCAGTTTCCTCCTTAACTAGTTGTATTAACGATAACTGAAATCAGGGCGATTCGGTTATTCTTTTTCCGGACACTCGACCATGGCGTCAAATGCCTTGTCGATCAGGTCCGCAAACAGCTGCTGCTCCTCTTCCGTCATCCGCGAGACCAGCCGCTCCTCCTCGGCCCGGATATTGGCCTTGGCATGGTGGCAGGCCTCTCTGCCCGCCTCGGTGATCCGAATGCGCTTAACTCTCCGGTCCTTTGGATCCGGATAGCATTCGACCTTGCCGGTCTTCTCCAGCCGGATCGCGATGCCCGCAGCCGTCGACTGGGCGACATGGAAAAACTTTTCTGCCTCCTTGAGGGTAATATCCCCCTCCGGAGAAAGGTGGACAAACAGCAGAAGCCGGAACTGCGCCACCGTCAGATCGTCCGATGCCAGCTGGGCATTTCCGGATTTCTCCAGTGCCTCGTTGATTCTCTTTATACGGTATGATAAATGCCTGTCTTCGATATTCATGGCTGTCCTCCTTCCTGAATCTCCTGCAGCCGGAAACAATCGTATCATATTGAACGTATGCTGTCAATGTGGCAAACGCAAAAAAAGAAGCTGCCGTAGCCGGAGGAAATTTCATGCAAAACAGTCCAAAGGAAACTGACCCTTCCGTTCCCCTGGCTCAGTCCGATGGGCAATGCCCATATAGCCTGAGCCTCAGTATCGCTGCGCTTTGGACAAGCGCGAGCGCTTCCCGAAGGAATCGTTTTACATGAAATTCCACCCTGCACGGCGGCTTCTCAACTCATCTCTAACTATTATCTTCAGCCAGCTTCCCGGCTGATCGCACCCTTTAACAGTTTTCCCTTTTTCCGCCGGGGCTATCACCCGGCCAGCCGTAGGAAGTGTCCGGATCAGATCTGCCCGGTCAGCGTCAGACAGAGGTCGATCACGTGAGCGGCACAGTACTCCAGCTCCTCACGGGTGAGGACGCAGTCTTTGTTCTTGCCCTTCAGTGCACGGAGCACGCCCTGGTAATCTCCCTTGCCGCCCGGCATGAAGATGTCATTTCCGGCCTTGATGCTCTGGGCTGCAAGTGCCATGCGGTGTGCCTGCTTTCCGCTGCTCATGGCGGAGATGACCCAATCGGACATGACCATGCCGGTCCATCCCCATTCCTCACGGAGCACCGTCTTGAGCAGGTCTGCCCGCTCGGAGGTATGGGTTCCGTTCAGCAGGTTATAGGAGGTCATCAGCGAATGCGGATCAGCTTCGCGGATGCAGATCTCAAAGGGCTTCAGGTAGATGGTGCGGAGTGCTCTCTCGCTGACCATGCTGTTGTTGCGGAAGCGGTTGGTCTCCTGGTTGTTGCAGCAGAAGTGCTTGATGGTCGTGCTGCAGCCCTCATGCATCTGCACGCCCTTTGTGATCGCCGCGCCGACAGCTCCGCTCAGCAGCGGATCCTCGGAGCAGTACTCAAAGTTTCTGCCGCAAAGAGGACTTCTGTGGATATTGAAGGCAGGCGCCAGCCACAGATGGACACCGAAGCGCTTCATCTCGTCACCGACGATATCGCCGCAGGTCTCGCACAGGTCCATGTTCCAGCTCTGGGCAAGTGCTGTGCCGATCGGGATCGCTGTGCAGTACTGATGGCCCTTCTCTCCCCTGGGTGTGCGGTTCATCAGCTTCATGGCGGTCAGCGCCGGCTTCGGAAGGAATTCTGCCATGCCTGCCGGCAGTGTGTCGCCGACGGCATGAACGCCCTTGTCATCGCGGACATAGTCCTTTGTCAGGCGCAGGCCTGCCGGGCCGTCAGCCATAACCAGTGTCGGGATGTTCGGGAAGCGGACCGTGGTCTCACCCGCTGCACCGGCCACTGTGGAGGATGCATTGCCGATGACACTGGCCACGCCGCCTCCGGAGAAATTACCAATAACCACATAGGCCAGATCGCTGTCGCTCATCTCGGAAGCGATATCCAGGGCTCTCTGGGAAAGCTCCGGCGGCTCCGGGAAGATCAGATCGCCAAAAGCGTCCGGATCGGCTTCGATCACCGGCAGCCCGGTGTTGTCCTCTGCGGCCAGACGGGAATTCTCGGGTCTCCAGTCCACAAAATCCGGATGTCCGCCGATGTTGGACAGTCTGCGCACGATCACCGTCTCCGGAAGCCGGATCACAGCTGCCGCCGCATTCTCCCGGCTGGAGTTACCCACACGCACGACGTAATCGCCGTTCTCCAGGATCAGAGATGCACGCAGGGTATCATAGGTTGCCAGATCCTCCAGGCCAAAGCAGATCTCCACATCTGCCGATGCGCCGGGAGCCAGCTCCGGTGTCTTTGCAAAGCCGGCAAGCACCTGATAGGGCTGGTCGAATCTGCCCCAGGGAGCCGAGACATAGACCTGCACGACCTCTTTGCCGGGGAAACTTCCGGTATTGGTCACCGGAACACAGACCTTTGCTCTGGTGCCCTCAAGGGAGACCGCTGCCTCGCCGAGCGCAAATGTCGTATAGGAAAGGCCAAAGCCAAAGGGGAAGGTGACATCCTTCTCCACACTGTCAAAGTAACGGTAGCCGACATAGACGCCCTCGGTATACCGGGTGTCTTCCTCGTTGCCGAACTCGCCGATGGTGCAGTAATCCTGGCAGGCGGTCCAGGTCGTCGACAGCTTGCCGGAGGGATAGCGTTTGCCCAGAAGGACATCGGCCAGAGCGATGCCTGTGACAGCGCCCAGCTGGGAAAGAACCAGGATGTTCTCGACATTTTCCAGACCGGCAAGATCCACCGGGCCGCCGACATTCAGGACCAGCATAAACTTTTTGTATTTTGCTGCCGCAGCATTGATATCCCGGATCTCGGTCTCCGTCAGGAAGAAGTCGCCGGCGATCGGATTGCGGTCATTGCCCTCTCCGGAAATACGGCCCAGTACATAAATGGCCGTATCCGCCTCGCCCTCGATGGGCAGCTCATAGGCAGGCTCAGGCATAACGGCACCCATACCCACCATGACCGCGAGCTTGTGCTCCTTTCTGGCCTTCTCCTTGATACTTTCGATAAAGGCAGCCTTTGCTTCCTCTCTGATCTTGTCATAGGCATCCAGCCAGGACCTGGTCATTACGGTGAAGCCGGCCTGTTCCAGACCAGTCTCGACATTGACCACGTAACGGGAATTCACGTCGCCGGATCCCGTGCCGCCCTTGATCGTCTGGCGGGCACCGCTGCCAAAGAGTGCGACCTTTCCCGGCTCTGCCAGGGGAAAATCGCCGTTGCTCTTCAACAGGACCATGCACTCCGGAGCAAGGGTCCTGAGCAGAGACAGATGCTTTTTCTCATATGCGTTGACACTCATTGTTCTCTTCTCCTCCTGTTTCTATATCGTTCCTTTTATATGAATCCTGTTTTTTCACTTCCATAATCCCTGCCGGCGCCCAGGCGAGGGGCATCTGGCAGGACCAGCCTGTCTTACAGATACTTTCTGAAAAAGGCAATTTCGTCATCGTTTGCCTGGTGAGCCAGTGCGGAGCGCATGTCCAGATGGAACACATGCCCGGTCTTCTGATCCCCATAGATCTTGTATTCACAGGGAACACCCATGCACTGAAGGAAATCCGTCATCGGCGCACAGTTTTTGACCAGGAAATCACCCGGTGCGCTGATCAGATAGGCCGGCGGGAACATTTTGCCGATGAATCCCAGCACATCCAGCTTGTCTCCGTAGATGGAAAGATCGTCTCCCAGGTAATCCTTGTAGATCCCCTTTGGCGGATCAGCCTCTTTTGCCAGATCGTACATACCGCAGTTCAGACCGACAGCCCGCAGATGGAAATCCGGGATCTCCATATCCATCAGCAGCATATATTCCGGGGTCGTCACGATCGCCGCATACTGGCTAAGGATCTGCGCACCGGCAGAATCGCCCACCATCACGGTGCGTTCACAGTCAAATCCATACTCTGCCGCATGCTTTGCCGCCCAGCTCATCACCAGATTCAGATCCTCCAGCGGTGCCGGGAACCGGTGCTCCGGGGCAAGCCTGTAATTGTAGCAGATTACGGCAAATCCTCTGCGGGCAAGATCCGCAGAATAGAACTGGTACTGGGTAATTCCGCCGTATACATATCCGCCGCCGTGCACCACCACAAGAAGCGGAAGAATCGTTTTCTCCTCTGCTGCTCTGGCCGGCCGGAAGACATCCAGCACATGATTGTCCCTGTCCGGTCCGTAAATAATCCCGGACGTCCGGATGATATCCTCCGGTATGCGAAGTCCCTTATCCCGCTTCGCGTCCGATCTGGCGAACATTGCCGCCATGATTTTTGACTCAACTGACAAGACCCCTACCTCCTGTTCTGTCTTTCGCTAATTTGTGATATACTCACATATGATTTAAACGCCATAAGTCCGAACCCACGTCATGCCTGCATGGCGGTGGGAGAAAGACTTTATGGCGTGTCTCAACATGAGGACGAAGTGTTGTCCTGGCACCACAAGAGTCCGAATGCTGGGACGGATTGTGGACGCACGGAGTGCGGAACAATCCGTTTAAATCATTACTGGTACTTTTGACATTGTAATCATGTAATTATCATACCACGAAACACATCGGGGAGTGCACTAATGATGGAAAATTGTTCTGTTGAGACCGTAAAAAAAATCTTCCGGGCGTACCTGGACCGCTATGGCAGCCGCCTGTCCGACAACCCGGTCCTGACCAACATTCTGAACTTTACCAGCACCCAGACGGACGACATGGGTCTGGGAAAGCAGGTCTGGTTTACAAAGATCGCAGAGGAGATCCTGAGCAAAAAGGCACGGCGGGTCCGAACAGACCTTATGTGCATCGTCGAGTTTCCGCCGGAGGAAGGCGAAGAGATCTCCGACTATCACTGTATCATGACCGTGGAATCCACCGTCAGCGATCTGGAGGCAAAAGCAATGCGGTTCTCAGATTTCCGGAACCTGTCCTTCCGCGACGCCACAGATGCCGACTTCGCACAGTTCCGGATGGCCGCAGCCTACGAGCAGCTGTTCCCGGACTGCAACCATGTCCTGCGGATGCAGGATGACGTCTACATCCAGACTTTCATGGCAACCCTGCCCGGCAGATAAAAAACGCCCGACCCTGGAAGACATTAAAGCAAACAATCTGCAGACCCGCCAGGGTCGAAGCCGTTTGCGTAATGTCTTCCAGGGGAGGGCGCTCTAAGCATGCACTCTTCGGAAAACACTAACGCAAACATTCTGCAGGCCTGATAAGGCCGAAGCCGTTTGCGTAATGCCTTCCAGGAACGGGCGCTCTATGCATGTAATCTTCGAAACACTAAAGCAAACGTTCTTCAGTCCCGACAAGGGCGAAGCCGTTTGTGTAATGTCTTCCAGGGCCGTTTGCGGACATGATGCAGTTTTTTAGTGATGTATGCGCTACATACCTTTTTCGAATCGAATGGCGCCGGTACTTCATCTCTGAAGCACCGGCGCCGTTTATGTGCGTTATGATTAGGTCAAGCCTGCAGGGTGCCTGCCTTCACAGTCGGCCCCCAGAACCTGACAGATCGCTCCCGGAAATGAAGTTCCGGATCATAGCGGCAGCAGCCTGCAGGCCCGAAAGGAGCAAGGCATGCTGACCTTTGAGAATGACACCGCCATCCTGGAATATTGTAAGATCCGTCTGCTCGGCTTTGATATCGAGCTGCCGGAGGGTATGCCCGCCACAGAAGAGGACATGCTGCGCCTTCGGATATCCGCCGAGGAGTTTCTGCACCGAAAAGCCGTAAACCTGACGCTGCTGTGCCAGCCCTATGATCCCGAAAGCTGATGGAAGCCCCTTAGGGATATACGCCCAGATCTCACGCAAAGATGTGCACGAGGGGCCCCTTCTTCCTGTTCTGCAGGACTGCCGTAAGGTCCGCTCCGTTGAGGAAGGCGAGGGCCTCACTGTCAGTGTGCACCTCCGGCTTCCAGCTCTTCCCATCGAAGCGGTTCACGATATCCAGCCGGCAGGGGGTCCCGGTATAATCCTCTCCCGTGATCGTGTAGGTGGCAGCAAAAGCCACCGGTTTCCCCCAGGCATACTCCTGCTCATCTGAAGCGCCTGGTTCGATCTCTCCGTGGAACCAGATTCCTTTCGCCTTTCCCCCAAAGGGGATCGACACATGCAGTTTTGCCGGTGTTCCCATGCGGCGGATCTCATCTAGCCGCACGTCCACCTGCACCACATCGGTCCGCCCCTGCAGAAACTGCCGGATCGCGCCAAACGCGAATTCGTCTTCCTCCCGGTTAAAGCCATGGCCGGCCCCGTCGATGATCTCCAGCATCATGTCACGCCTGGGCTGCCTGCGCGGCGCCTTCGCAGGTGTGCCGCCATTGTAGACCTTTCGTGCCTTTCTGGCATATTCCACATCCACGATCTCATCTTTGTTTCCGTGCAGGATCATGACCGGCCCCGCATAGGGACGGATCGCCTCAAACACGTCCATGTTTTTTACATCATTTACATAGCAGGCACCCAGCTTCATGGGTCCACAGTTGATGACTTCCGGCGGGTTGTCCGGGTCGAAACGGGCGAACATCATCGCACCCTTCCGCGCATCATCCGGAATGCAGAGCGCCGGGTAGAACAGGATCAGCCGCTCGACTGCCTCCTGCAGCTCTGCCGCGGTCAGGGCGCTGACCATGCCTCCCTGGCTGCAGCCGGCAAGGCTGACCCGCAGGCCATCTGTCCAGGGAAGACTTCCGGCATAGGCGATGACCGCCTTCAGGTCCTCCACCTCCGTCAGGACGGACATTTCTGTAGTCGGTCCTTCACTGCGGCTATGAATACTGCCTCCGTTGAAATCAAAGGAGAAAGTGGCAAAGCCCATTGCGGCAAAACGCTTTGCATAATTCCGGACGGAACGCTGATCGACCATAAATCCGTGGGATATGATCATGATGGGCAGATGTTCCCCCTCTTCCGGCCGAAACCAGGTGCCGCATATCGCCAGGCCGTCCCGCCTGCAGGTAAACCGTTCACTGATGATCTTTGCCATAATTCCCCTTCTCCTTTCCGGCAGCCCGCCGCTGCCTGCAGGCCGCTCTTCGCCGCATGTGATGAGCACTTCTCCACTTGTTCGGATATGGAACGCCCCAGCCGGATTGTCATCTCATGAAAGCACAATCTGCTGCGCCTCCCCGGCGATAGCGAAGGGCGTCCTGGCTCCAACATATATCAGGCCTGCTCTGTGCCTGCCTTACGTCTTCTGGATACTGCAGGTCTTGGCACGAAGAGCGCCTCGATCTTGTTCGCCTTGAGGCTCTCTCCGATGATGACATACAGCTTCCGGCGGAAGTCCACCGGGCGGATCACCCGGCAGTCCCGGGAGACATTGACCGCATAGCCGTTGCCAGCCGTATCCTTGATATGGCCCTTGATCCGGAAGACCTGTCCGTAGGTGTCCCGGTTTTCCGGCGCCATCAGGGTTTCTATGATCTCCTCCAGATGGGCCCGGTCCCTGCAGAGGGAAGCACCCTCCATGGACTGATAGGCCGCCTCATGGGAAAATGCCTTTCTGGCATGCTCTTCGATCCGGTATCCGCAGTTCATCAGCTTCTCGAAGGCCTCATCGTCCAGCTCCTCCCAGTCTGCCGTAATGATCGGCTTGTCCAGGATCATGCCAGGATCAAACATCGTGACGATCTCCTGCAGGTACTGCTTTGTCTGAGCGATCCGCTCCGGTGTGGTCATCTGACTCTTGCTCAAAAGGATCGCGCCTGCGGCCAGGATCTGGGAGAAAATCATGTAGCGGGTCGAATCGCTCAGATCTGGATCCAGATCGGCATCCACGATGGTCAGCACAGAGCCGATCTCACAGTGCCGGCGGACATAATCCGAAAACATGGATTCGAAGAACTCATCCACGTCATAGACGCCGGAGGGCTCCACCACCACCCGGTCGTAACCGTGTCCGTCGCTTTCACCCAGCATGGCCTCAAATTTGTCCTTGCCGGTGCAGCACATGCAGCAGCCGGTCAGGTCGCTGATATCGCAGTCATCCTCTGCCAGAAAATCGCTGTCCGCACTAACGATGCCAAACTCATTCTCGATCACGTGGACCTTCTGTCCGCGGGAGCTGAGATATCCCAGATACTTCTGTATGAATGTTGTTTTACCTGCGCCCAGAAATCCGGTAACCAGATCGACCTTTACCATGGTGTTCCTCCTGCCTGTCTTACTTATGTCTGTCTATTTTGTGTGTCCTATACGATCCAACGTACGTCTATGTCCTGAATTCCTTCTCTGTCCTTGGCAGCTACCGCAAGGCCCGGCCGCTTTCCGGATCCTTCGTGGGCTGCCAGGTAGGCGCGGTGCCGCACGCGAAGCAGCCCGCAGCCAGCACTTCTTTACTTCTCAGTCCAGCTCGTAGAGCTTTGTGTATTTTTCCTCCAGGTAATCCAGGAAGGCCTTCGGTGAGAATTCCTCTCCTGCGATATTCCGGATCCAATCCTTCGGATGCTCCCGGTCTGCCGTTTTGAAGACATTTTCCGTCATCCAGTCCAGAATGGACTTCATGTTTCCGACAGCGACCGCGCCGTCCACGTCGATCTCTTTCTTCATGCGGTTCATGTACATGGCATTGTACATGTTGCCCAAGGCATAGGACGGGAAGTAGCCAAAGCCGCTGGTCCAGTGCATATCCTGCAGGATGCCCTCCCGGTCATTCGCCGGCTCGATCCCCAGGTACTCCCGGTACTTGGCATTCCAGATGGCGGGCAGATCGGCTGTTCTGACCTCGCCGTTCAGGATCATCTTTTCGATCTCATAGCGGATGATAATGTGGAAGGTGTAGGTAAACTCATCGGCCTCTGTCCGCACCAGGGAAGGCTGCACGACATTCAGCGCCTCATAGAGCTCCCGCTCCGTTACATCGCCAAGCGCCTCCGGAAACAGCTCCTTCGCCTTGGGATAGATCAGGTGTACAAAGGCTTCGCTCCTGCCGATGCGGTTCTCGTAGAAACGGGATACCGACTCGTGCTGTCCCATGGTCTTGTGCTCCAGGAAATGGTCATGATTTTCCGACGGCTGATTCAGCTCGAAAAGTGCATGGCCGCACTCATGGATGATCGAATACATGCTTGAGGAGAACATATTCTCGTAATAATGGGTCGTCAGGCGCACATCATCGCGGCCGACACCCTCGGTAAAGGGATGCTCGCTGGTGGTGAAATTTCCGCGATTGAAATCAAAGCCCAGCAGCTCCAGAAGATACCGGGCCATCTCCCTCTGGGCCTCTTCCCTGACCGGGCGGGACAGAAAATCCGTGCGGATCTTCTTTTTGCTGTTCATAATACGGGAAAGGAGGGGGACAAGGCGTTCTTTGCATTCCCCAAAGCAGGCATCCAGCATCTCCGTGCTCATGCCGCTCTCATAATCATCCAGCCGGTGATCGTAGGCACACGGCAGAGACTTCTCCCGAAGGCCGATCTGCTCCAGCTCGACCCTCCGGACCTCCTCGAGCGAAGGCGCAAAGATGGAGAAATCCGCTGCGTTCTTTGCCTCCAGCCATTTGACAAACGCCCGGTTGTAGACCAGCGCATAGGCATGGTTCATCTCCGGGGTGATCCGTTTTGTCTTTTCGTTGTCCTCATGGAGATAGCCGATCATGATCCGGTCCATCTCATCGAGTCCCTCCGGATCCTGGGCAAGGCTCTCTGCAGCCTGGATAAATTCCGGATCCTTTCTGAGCGCAAAAGCCTTTGTCTGGAGCTCGGCGGCGATGCTGCCCTGCTCCTCCATGCCTGCAGGCGGACAGATCGTCTCCATATCAAACTGCAGCACCCGGGCGGCATGCTCATAAAGCTGCGCCTGTTTGAGGGTATCGTATATCGTCTGAAGTCTGTTATCCATGATTCTTCTCTCCTGTCGTTTAATGTTTGTTTTATGCATGAATGTCTTGGAATGACTTATCGGACATGCAGCAAGCTCTTAGCCCGCAGTCATACATACACGGCTGGTGCCGGACGTTTGACGCTGCGCCTAATCCTTTCCTCTGTCCCGCCGGGGGAAAAGCAGGCTGATCGCCGCCGCAATCAGGATCCCGCCCAGAAAACCGCCGAAATGACCGGCTATACTGACATCCTCGCCTGTGGGCACGAACACCAGCAGGATGCACAGGATCAGCCGGCTAAGCGGCAGGCCCTCCATCCCGTCATGCCGGTTTAACGTCACCACTAGAAAGGCGCCAAGAAGGCCGATGATCGCCCCGGAGGCTCCGGCCGTATAATGATAATTACCTGTGAAGTGCTCGACACGCAGGACAAAAACATTGCCAAAAATCCCGGCAAACAGATAGGTCAGCGCAAAGCGGAGCCTGCCCATCGACTCCTCCAGAGGGAATCCCAGCGCAAAGAGCGCAACCATGTTGTACATCAGGTGCATAAAGCCAAAATGCAGGAACATGGCGGTCACCAGCCGGTAATACTCGCCGCTGCCGGTGATATCCGCATAGGAAACACTGCCAGAATAGCGCAGAGGCATCGCGTAGGGATGGGCGGTGGAATACAGCATATCCACGATAAAGACAGCGATATTGATCACGATCAGCCAGAAGGTAACCGTCTTTACATCTTTTATGGAAAACTCATGTCCTCGCATCGTCTGTCTCCTGCTCCTTCTCTCACCTGTGCGGTCTTTGCCTCTCTCAGTTTTTCGCAGCTGTTTCCGTCAGCGCATCTTTCTGTTCCATGGTGACGACCTCACGCGTCCAGGAATAAAAGGCGGTCGTATCCTGGGGGATCGTCTCCGCATCGATACGGTCTGCCGAGAACAGTACCGCACGCCGGGTCTGGTAGACCGGCACCTCCACGGCCCAGTCATCCAGAAGGTCAAAGATCTTCCGGTATGCTTCGCCCCGCGCCTCCGGGTCTGTTGTCTCTGCTGCCGTACGGATCTGGGCATCCAGGCCGCTGTCACTGATTCCATAAAGTCTGGACGGTGCGTCATCACCATCCTCCGCCGCGGTGCCGGAGGAGGAATAGATCCGGTACATATCACTGCCCGTATCCGCCTGCCAGGCTGCGCACCACATGGCGGCTGTCCCGTCGGCCAGCTTTGCCCACAGTTCCTCCGGCGTCTCGAGATCGGTGATCTTCAGCGTGATGCCGATCTCCTCCATCGCTGCTTTCGTCTCTTCCAGAAGCGGCATGCAGGGATGCTCTCCCTTTCCGCCGCCCACGACCAGGACCTCATATTCCAGCCCGGCTGCCCAGGGAGCCCTGACCGCTTTTCCATCCGTAATGGTGTAGCCGGCCGCCTGCAGATAGCCAAGCGCAGCCTCGCGGGCTGCCTCCTGCCGCTCCTTTGCCGTCATCTCCGGCTCGTAGATCTCTTTTTCACTGTTATCCCTGGCGAAGGCTATGCGGTATTCCTCGTCGTCCTCTGCCGGGACTGCCCAGGGCGTGCCCAGAACCGGATACTGGATCACCCTTGCCCGGTCGCCGAACCATTCCTCCACAGCAGCCTCACGGCCGCAGGCAAACAGCACGGCAAATGCTTTGCGAAGCCGCCTGGACGCCTCGGAGGATGCGTTCTTTCCAACACTCACGTTGAGCGCATGGATACCGATGTATCCGTAGCCTTCCTCCTCCATAAATCTGGTCTGGATCCTGGCGCCGGACAGCACACCATGATTGATCTCCCGGATTGCATCCTCGTTGCTCTCGGTATCCGCCATATAGGCAATATCGATCCTGCCGTCCTCGATCATCACCGGCAGCCGGTTCTCATCAACCTGTTTCGCACAGATGGTGCGGATATGGGGCGCGCCAAGATAGTAGTTCTCGTTTGCCTTGAGGATCACCTCGCTCCCGCGGATCTCAGATGCGGCGTAAGGGCCTGCCGAAGGCACAGATGCCATATCTTCGGGCACCTCCGGCAGCTCGCCCTTGGTAAATCCAAAGGCCTCATTATTGAAATCGTAGCTGTACTTTTCCGGATCCCCGTAAAAATGGAGGGGTTCGATAGAAAAGCTGAGGGCGGACAGCAGCTCCTGGCTGCTCTCCTCTGCGATGATCCGTATATTGCGGTCATCCACCTTCTGAATACCGGAGATCGATGGCTCCGATCCGCCGATCTTCACAAAGTGCTTTGCATAGGCCAGCGTCTCCTCAGACAGAAGCTCCTCCAGATCGGGACCTGCGGATTCCGCATTCATCCGGCGGATATTCCAGTCACAGGCATCGCCGATGGCCAGGAAAAAGTCGACCGCCTCCGCAGAAGCATCCAGCTGGTAGCCCCAATTTTTTGCGCAGGCTGCGACGGTATCTTCCTTTGTGTTAAATCCATCCTCCACCAGCTGGTCGATGATCGCCTGGGCAAAGGCTGCGCCCTGCTTGTCGATCTCCTCCCAGAAGGTCTTCTGCTCCTCCTCGGTCCAGAAGGTTTCATCCGTATTTGTCCGGCCGGCCAGAACAAGCAGGGAAAGCACACTCCGCCAGTTCTCCCGGTACTCTTCGAGGCCCTTGATCGGCTGCTGTCCCAGGGTGGACATACCGTCATAGGCAGGATCGCAGAGCACGTACATGGTAAAGATCACATCGTCGGCGGTCAGAGGCTCGCCATCGGAGAAGGTCAGATCCTCTCTGAGCGTAATGTCATAGACAACTGTCCCGTCATTTTCTGCTGAGATATGCAGATCCGCCGGTCCGTAATAGGTATACGGGATCCCGTCATGCGCTCTGGTCTCCCCTTCGATCCCGTTGAAGACGGTGATGCCATCCCTATCCGTATCAAACAGCCGCAGACCGGTAAGCTCCGCCAGTGTGCCATCGCCCGCGTCTGCCGCAAGAAAAGGACCCGGCATTTCTGCCGGCCCCGAGAGCCCAACCAAAAGAGGCTCTGTCTCATCTTCCGCCGCTGCATCTGCCAACTCTGTATCTGCGGTATCCTCTGCCTCCCCGGCCGCCTGGCTGGCGTCCCCTTCGGCTGTCCGGCCGCTATCGGCCTCTGCAGACAGGCTGCTGGTATCTTCTTCGCTCCGGGTACTGTCTGCCGCTGCAGACACACTGCCGACTTCTTCACCCCGGGTACTGTCCCCCACAGCCGACGAGGAACGGTTCGCTTCCTCTTCCAGCGACAAAGCTTCTGCCTCGCTATATGATGTCTGCGCATGTACGGCTTCCTGCGACCCGCCCGATGCCGCCGCATTGCTGCCGCAGGCCCCAAGGGCCGCAGAAAGCAGCAGCGCCAGCAGCGCAGAGCATGTTTTGTTTTTCGTTTTAAATGCCATAGTCTGCCCCTATTTCAGAACCAGATAAAATCACAGAACAGCAGGAACAGGAAAAACGCGCCGATAAAGATCAGCGCCACGAGAAGTGCCGCCTTTAGTGCTGCAAAGCGGTAGGCACGGACCTCCTCGTCGGTCATCTGCTCATGACGGCCGCCAGGGGCAGTCCGATTTTCATCCCCCTGGACATACCAGGGCATCCCGTCCACGTTCATGTCGGCGATCGTCCGGCCGTCATCCTCCGGATCGATCTCATTCATACTCTTCGGCATGTTGTTTCCTCCTTCTGACAAGACCGCTGCGTGGCAAAGCCATACGCGGCTGCCGCCGGAATCAGACCTCCTTATCAAAGGTCTGACGCATTCCGGAAGCGCACTACTATTCTATCGAAAAACGAGGGAAAATTCCACAGGAAAGGACGCTTCTATAAAGAAAGAGAATGTAGAACTCCTGTACTGCCTGCGCACCGGCATGCTGCCCGCAAAAAGAAAACCCGCTTTTCCTGCCGGAGCAGGCAAAGCGGGGATTCTTTTTGCGGATCAGAGCACCATTTCTTCCTTCACGGGCTCTGTTTCTGTTCTGCGGATCTGTTCCATCGTCTCCTCTGCCTGCTTTTTTTCTGCTGCATCATCATACAGATGACATGCGCAGAAGTGGCCGGGTACGACTTCCTTCCATACAGGTGCTGCATATTTGCAGACTTCCATACACTTCTCACATCTGGTATGGAACTTGCAGCCCCGAGGCGGATTTGCCGGACTGGGGATGCTGCCCTTCAGAATGATCCGGTTGATCTTTACATCCGGATCCGGGATCGGGATCGCGGAGAAAAGAGCCTGGGTGTAGGGGTTCAGCGGATTTGCAAAGATCTCTTCGGTATCCGCATACTCGACCATCGTGCCCAGGTACATGACACCGACCGTATCCGAGATATGCTCGACGACGGAGAGGTCATGGGAAATAAACAGGTAGGTCAGGCCAAAATCGTTCTGCAGCTGCTTGAGCAGGTTGATGATCTGGGCCTGAATGGATACATCCAGCGCCGATACCGGCTCATCGCAGACGATGAAGTCCGGTGACAGAGCCAGCGCACGGGCGATGCAGATCCTCTGCCGCTGTCCGCCGGAAAACTCGTGGGGATATCTCTCCTTATAGTAGGCCGGCAGTCCGCAGACCTCCATGACACGGGTGATATAATCGTCAAACTCTTCTGCCGGGACGATGTTGTGCTCTCTGGCAGCCTCGCCGATGATCTCACCTACGGGAAGACGCGGTGACAGACTGGAGTAGGGATCCTGGAAGACCATCTGCATTCTGGGCCGCATTTTCCGAAGTTCTTCCTTGGAAAGAGCGAACACATCCTGTCCGTCAAAGATCACATCGCCGGAGGTCTTATCCTGCAGGCGCAGGATCGTTCTTCCGCAGGTAGATTTTCCACAGCCGGACTCTCCTACAAGTCCCATGGTCTGGCGCCGCTTAATGCTGAAGCTGACACCGTCTACTGCCTTTACATGTCCGGTCGTACGTTTGAAGAAGCCTGTCTTGATGGGAAACCATTTGACCAGGTTGCGCACCTCCAGAATCGTATCATCCCCGGGTGTAACAATTTTTGTGTTGTCTTCCATCTTACAGTTCCTCCACATTCACGGATTTCGGATACCCCAGTACCTCGCCGTCATTGATATAGCGGTAGCAGGATACGATATGGGTATCACTGATCCGGATCTCCGGCGGATACTTGCCGTCACAGCCCTCGCACCGCATCTCGCAGCGGTCGCGGAAGTAGCAGTAATTGGGCATATTGACCGGATTCGGTACGCTTCCGGGGATATTGTAGAGCTCGTCCACCTTTTTTCCGACCACCGGCTTGGAACGCATCAGGCCGATCGTGTACGGATGGCAGGGGTTGTGGAAGATCTCGTCCGCTGTTCCCTTCTCGATCACACGGCCGGCATACATGACGACCACATAGTCCGCCATGCCCGCTACGACACCCAGGTCGTGGGTGATCAGCATAATGGAGGAGTTCAGCTTATCCTTCAGATTCTGAAGCAGATCCAGGATCTGAGCCTGGATGGTTACATCCAGCGCCGTCGTCGGCTCGTCCGCAATGATCAGCGTCGGTGAGCAGGCCAGGGCAATGGCGATACAGATCCTCTGGCGCATTCCGCCCGACAGCTCATGGGGATACATGGAATAGACGCCCTCTTTATTGGCGATGCCGACCAGCTCGAGCATCTCCAGCGTCCGTGCCTTTACCTCTTCTTCGGGCATCTCCGGATTGTGCAGCTTTGTGACCTCATCGATCTGCTCGCCGATCCGGAATACCGGATTCAGAGAAGTCATGGGCTCCTGGAAGATCATAGAGATCTTGTTGCCCCGGATCTTCTCCATTATGGCATTCGGTGTATTGACAATATTGTAGGCCTTTCCGTCTCCGATATTGAAGCGGATCTCGCCGCCCACCGTCTGGCCGCTGGGCCGCTGCAGCAGCTGCATCAGCGACAGGGAGGTAACGGACTTGCCGCAGCCGGACTCACCGACAACACCCACCGTAGAACATTTCGGGATGTTGAAGTTGACGCCGTCGACAGCCTTTACCGTACCGACATCAGTAAAGAAATATGTGCAGACATTGTCGAATTCGACAACATTGTTCGGATCCTTCATGGTCGTGGTATACAGCTTCGGATCCTTGTTCGCATCCGCCCGGGCAGCCTCAAGCTTTTTGGTCACCCGGCGGTTGAATTTTGTGATTCTTCTTGATTCCTTACCTGAAATATAGGAGGAATTCTTGTGATCAGCCATTTTTCTCTCCTCCTTATCTCTTTGCCTTGGGATCGTATGCATCACGCAGACCGTCACCGACAAAGTTGAATGCGATAACTGTCAGACAGATCAGCAGGCCTACAGGAATCCAGATAAATGCATAATGTGCCATTGCCGACGCAGAGGACACGGAGTTGATGATCGTGCCCCAGGTAGCCAGCGGATGTTTGACGCCAAGTCCCAGGAAGGACAGCGTCGACTCTGTCAGAATGACGCTGCCGACACCCATGGTCGCTGTAACGATCAGCTGTGGCATGACATTGGGTACCAGATGGCGGAAGATGCGGTCCCGCACCTTGATGCCGGTGGCTTCTGCAGCGACCATAAACTCCTGCTCACGCAGAGACAGGATCTGGCCTCTGACCAGACGGGCTACACCGGCCCAGCCCATGATACCAAGGGCTGCCATCATGATCATCAGACGGATATAGGTATCCATACGGAGCGCATCCATGACAGTTCCGAGAATGATCATGATCGGCATGGACGGCAGACAATAGAAGATATCGACCAGACGCATGATCAGGTTGTCCACCCATCCGCCGTAGAAACCGGCAATTCCTCCCATGATAACGCCAAGGAGGATCTCCAGGAAGACGACCACGAAGCCGACCATCAGGGATACACGTCCGCCGTACATGATACGGGCAAGAACATCAAAGCCGTCACCGTCGGTTCCCAGGAAATGCTTTGCGGAAGGTGCAGAGAACATGTCGATCACGTAGTTGATCTGATCGGCATTGATCACATATTCCCCGGTATTTCTCTGGGTAAGACGCATCTCTGTCTCTGTATACTGAAGCGTTCCGTCTTCATTGCGCAGATACTTGCCGTCCTCGCCCTGCATGGGAAGATCATACACAAGCGTTGCCGTCTTCTCATCGCTCTCCAGCATCTCCTGCACGGTCTCTGCGATCGCTTTCTTCAGCGAATATTCCATGGTATCCTCACCGGAATATCTGCGAATGGAGAAAAGAGTCAGTTCTGCATACTCAGCACCGATATCATCGGTGATGATATACACGCCGTTGTCATCCGTGATCTTCCAGGTCCTGCCGTCTGCTTCAAAGCTTCCGCTCTCTCCGGCTGCCTTGAGGGCGCCGGCCCGGAATTCATCGGACGCTTTCTGACCTGCAGTAAAGAAATCCATCGTATAGTTGGACCAGATCTGCGCCTCTGATGTATCGCCTACGGTATAGACCGCACTGCTCTTTGCGTCGCCGGCGATAGCATAAGGAATCCCCTCATATTCAAAAGTCCCGTCACCTGCAGCCGCTGCATCTACGGCCCGCTCAAAGTCTTCGCCCATTGGCGTTCCGGTATAATGGAAGCCGTCAGAGACCATGGTGATGGCGTAGCTCTTGCCTACCGTCTTTTCCAGCGTATAGGTGGCGCCGCCAAACTCGATAGTGGTTCCTTTGCCTTTGATCGGCTGGGAAGCAAGAGCAGCCTCCAGACCTTCGACCTCTTCTCCGGTATAAGTGATGCTCTTTTTAATGCTGTCGTAGGTACCGATCGTGACGACACTGTTTCCGTACGTGCAGACCTGACCAAGATCTGCTTCCGAAAGAACATAGACGCCCGGGATCTGTTCTGTGACCGCATATCCCTGACCATCCGATACCATGTACCCCGCCTTGGTTCCGTCTGCAGCCATCTGCTTGATGAGACTGTTCATCGAGTTGGAGACTTCCCGCGGGATCTCAATATCCGGATCCAGTACAGAGCCATTGTAGTTGGTGTTCACCTTTGCCAGCGCATAATTGACATTCTGGGATTCGAAACGGTAGAAGATCTGCTTCTGTCCATAGGGATAGAAGAGCGGCCCCAGAAATGAGAATACAAACATGACGATCAGCGTTGCAGATCCAAATACCGCCAGACGGTTGCGGATGAACCGTTTAAAGACCTGCCTTCCGGGAGAAAGTACCTTAACCCGGGACACATCGTCCAGATGCATCTCCTGATCGGCTGCCGCGGTCTGATTCTGTTTTGCTGCACGGGCCTTGAGGGCCTCGTTCAAATTATATTTAGCCATTCTTTCCCTCCTTAGCTGAGCCGTACGCGCGGATCGACCGCGGCATAGAGCAGATCTGAGATCAGGTTGCCAAGAAGTGTCAGAATGGAAATGAATGCCAGATAGAACATGATGAACGGGATATCACCCTTTATCATGGAATTGTAAGACGCATATCCGATACCGCGGATCGCAAAGAGGGTCTCCGTGATCAGAGCTCCGGAGAACAGTCCCGGCAGGCTGCCGCCCAGCGTGGTTACCAGGGGGATCAGCGTATTTCGGAAGGCATGATAATTGATGACCTTCTTCTCCGGAACACCTTTTGCCCTGGCGGTACGGATATAATCCGCATTCAGAACCTCCAGCATGTTGGTCCTGGTGTAACGCATCAGGCCGCCGATGCTGATGATAACGATCGTGACAGAGGGCAGGACAAAGTGTTTTGCCACATCCAGAAATTTGCCGAACTCTGTCAGCGTCCCATAATCACGTCCCTGCATGCCGGACAGATCGAACCAGCCCAGCTTGACAGAGAAAATATATTTCAGAACCGTTGCCACAAAGAAGGTGGGCATAGAGATACAGACCATCGAGACGACCGTCGTAAAATAGTCTGTAAAACTGTA
Organism: Eubacterium sp. UBA3782; assembly: GCA_002368795.1. Classification (GTDB taxonomy): domain Bacteria; phylum Bacillota; class Clostridia; order Lachnospirales; family Lachnospiraceae; genus Bilifractor. Next base: position 27,444 of record DFFG01000098.1, on the reverse strand, counting down.
CTGCTTCTTTGCAGCTGTGATCCCCAGAGGGATAGCGATGATGATTTCAAAGATAAAGGATACGGCTCCGAGAATGAAGCTGTACCATACGGTGTTGTGGAACTCCTCTGTAACAGGGATCGTCCAGGCCCAGCTGTCGCCCCAGTTGCCGCGGACCGCGTTCCCCAGCCAGATAAAATAACCCTGCAGAACGCCCTTGTCCATGCCGTACTGCGCATTCAGAGCAGCCAGCCACTCTGCATAACTTTTTGTTGCTCCCGGACGTGAGGCAAGCTCCCTTGCCTTTGTCTCTATATATCCCATCGGCATGTTGTACATCAGCACATAGATGATAAACATGACGAAGAACAGGATGATGACACTGTACAGGAGACGCTTAATCGTGTACTTAATCATAATCTGTACGCTGCTTTCTTTTTGATATGGTCCTGCCTGCTATGCGAAACAGGCTTTTTCTTTCTGTTCAGATCTCATTACATGATCATGCATAACAGAATGCGGAAGGGGATGAAACATCCCCTTCCGCGCAATTCCGAGGATCGCAGACAGTAGGTTTACTGAATTGCGAGTTTCTCGATTTCTGCATACCACGGCCAGTACGGTGTCATATCCTTCGGAAGGCTGTCGATCACCACACGCTGAGTGGAAGCAACGGTGCAGTCCTTGCGCTGATACAGCGGAAGCTCAACACCCCAGTCAAGGACGGTATCAAAGCAGTCTTTGTAAACAGACTTTCTGTATTCAGTGTCAGCACTGGTACGTGCGTCAGCGATCATCGCATCCAGTTCCGGATCGTCGATCGCATAGTGGTTGGAGTTGGTTCCGTTTCCGTGAGCATTCTGGCCGGTGTAGACCTGGGTCATATCCGGATCTACGGAAGCCTGCCATGCAGCTGCCCACATCATGGCAGTATTGCCCTCAAGAGCGTCATTCCATACGGAGGTTCCGACGTCGTTAACCTGCAGCTTGATGCCAAGCTCTGCAAGAACCTCGGAAGCAGCAACGGCAACGCCGTATGCCGGATGATCCTGCTGACCGGAGCCGGGGATCATGACCTCATATGTCTGCTCGGCATCGGTAAACTTGCCGGATGCCTCATCATAGGTGAAGCCTGCAGCCTTGAAGAAGCCGATGGCAGCTTCCTTTGCTGCTGCATAACGCTCTTCCTCTGTCATGCCGTCGGTATAGATCGGATTTCCATCAACATCGACGGAGTAGGCAACGCGGTAGCCCTCGTCTGCCGGCATCGGAGCTGCCCAGGAAGTGTTGGAGATCGGGTACTGGATGACAGAAGCACGGTCGCCGTAGTAGGAGTTGATGACGGTGTCACGATATACGGAGAACAGCGTCATGAAGCCCTTACGAAGAGCCTTGGAAGCATCGGATGCGGGATCACCGTCGATATTGACCAGATCCGCGTTGATTCCGAGATATCCATATCCGCGATAGTCGATCAGATAGGTGGTAAGCGTATCGCCGACCAGATCGCCGGTATCGTTTGCATCCTGGATGGCCTTGAGGGTCTCATCGTTGATGGACGGAACAGCAAGATCGAATGTGCCGGTAACGATGCCCGGTACATAGTCGGAATCAAGAGCTTCCTGCATCAGGATGGTCTCGGTTGCCGGGGCGCCAAGTGCAAAGCTCGGATTTGCCTTCAGGGTAACAACACCGTTTGCATAGCTGTCAAAGGTGTAGGCACCGCAGCCCAGAGGCTGGGAGGTGACAGACTTGACAATGCTCAGGTCACCCTTCGGGAAACCAAACATGTTGTTGTCATAATCGTACATTTCCTCGTTGCCGTAGTAATGAAGCGGAGCAACGGTAAATGCCATCTCATAGATCGCGGTAGCGTCGTAGGATGTCATATGAACGGTCATGGTGTAATCGCCGGTCTTCTTGATACCGGAGATGTTGGGAGCACCCTCGCCGGTCTGGACACCTGCCTGCAGCTCAGCGGCCATGGTCTCGTCCAGCTCAGCCCAGATGAAGTCGGAGATAGAGGTTCCGGCAGTCTCAAGGTTGATGCCCTCATCGGACAGATCATAGCCGTAGGTCTCAACGATCTTTGCCCAGAAATCCTCGACGGTAGCACCTTCCTCGAGCTCATAGCCCCAGTTTGCTGCAATAGCCTCTACCGGATCGGAATCTGAATTGTAGCCGTTGGCGATACAGTAGTCCAGGATCTCCTGTGCAAAGTTTACGCCGGCCTTATCGAACGCAGCCCAGAAAGCAGTGTACTGCTCCTCGGTGTAGTTCTCGTTCTCTTCATAGCCGTCCGGACCTGCCTCAAGGATCAGCTCTGTGCGGGACTGCATACCGCTTCTGTACTCCTCCATGCCTTCGATCGGAAGGGCATAGATGGTAGAAGATCCGTCATAGGTCGGATCTGCCAGAACATAGATGCCGAAAATGACGTCATCGATCGTTGCCGGAACACCGTCAGAGAAGACAACATCATCACGCATCGTCAGGTTATAATCTACGGAGCCGTCATCATTCTGAACGACCTCTACATCGCCCAGGCCATAATAAGTGTAATCGGTTCCGTTGTACTCTCTGGTCTCACCTTCGATGCCATGCTCAACGATCGCGCCTCCGCGGTCAGATGCAAGCAGGGAAGCCTGGGTCAGGGCTACGACCTCGTGGTCATAGGCAGTCGTGTAGAAGAAGGGGCTGAACTTCTGGCCAAAGGTAGCTGTGGCATATACGAAGTTGCCTCCCTCTCTTGCCGGAGCAGCTTCTTCCTCTGCTGCTGCCTCCTCCGCGGGAGCCTCCTCGGCCTCGGGAGCAGCCTCAGATGCTGCTGATGCTGCGCTCTCTGCAGCAGGTGCTGCGGAACTTGCTGCCGCACTGTCACTGCCGGAGCCGCCACAGGCAGCCAGAGAAACGGTCATGACAGACGCCAGAACAAGTGCAAGCGTTTTTCTCTTCATAAAACTTTCCTCCTTTTATTACTTTTTTCTATCCAAAATGAGATGCTCTCATACAGGATCATTGGTTGTTATTTCACGTCTTCTGCTGCAGTTTTCTTTCCGCAGGGGACGGCCGCGATCTTCTCCCGGTTCCGGAACATATACGCTCCGATACAAAACAGGAGGATGGCGCAGAGCAGGAAAAAGATATCTCCAAAACCGCCCTGGATGCTGCCGGTAAACAGCAGGATGCTTTCTGCAGCCGCCGGGATCAGGGAAAAGACGGTGAGCAGGAAGGCGATGAACGGATAACGGTTGTTCAGCCGGTCTGCGTGGCGATGCTCAAGGACCTCCGGCATCCGGACGAACGCAAGACAAAAATCTGCATACATCGCCAGCGGCACTGCCAGGAAGATAAAGGGAAGTGCGATGTACAGACGGTGCATGGCCTCTGTCCTGGGAAGGAGAGCTGCAATATATGCTGCCCAGCCTGCTGCGCACAAAACAAGCGCCGTCCGCCTCTCCCGCCGGAGCTGCTTTTCTCCGCCCGCAAAGCGGTAATCTTCGCCGATGTACTCGTAGTCGACGTGCACACGGCCCTTCTCATCAAACTTCTCTGTAATCCGGTAATCCCTGGAATATCGCTCCCTGGCCAAACCAATCCCTCCGGCAGCCTGTTCAAAAGTGCAGGACACCGGGCAAAGGTATCCACTCTCGCTGGTATATTCTGCTGCAATTATAACCTGCACAGATGCTATATACCTGCCAAAAGCAGACATATATGTTTATAGTATCACTTTTATTATTCTTCAGCAATGCATTTTATCGTTTCTGCCGAATCTAAGACGTGAACAGCAGGATTTCCTGCGTAAATTTACATTTTTTTGTATCCCTGGGTGAAAAATCTTCTCCTCGGACAGGGGGTATGGAACAAAAAAAGATCCCCCGGGAACAACTGCACTGTTCCGGGGGATCCAGATATCCTTTTCTTTTTCTGCAGCTGACGTCTGCCGAACCTTTTGTTCCTTAGATCGAGACCCTCACCCACATAGCAGGTCTGACGCCGCAGCTTGTCGTATTGACGATGATGCCCGTGCCGTAGATGGAGCCATCGATGTAGACCGCCTGAATGCTGCGGAGTTCATCGCCGTGGCCGCGCAGCCACCACCACTCGCCGTTGGCTCTGGCTTCATCCGTTGGAAAATATTTTCTTGCCTCCACCGTGCTGAAGACATAGACCTTATCCTTGGTATCCGGGCCGTTTCCATCTTTCCAGCGAATGTCATAATCGTTTTTGTGGAGCTTGATGGTAATGGTCATCCTCTCCTTCAGGGTAAAGGCCTTTTCGATAAAGGTCCGGTTCAGCCATTTTCTCAGGGTGCAGCTGTTCCAGTCCGTGTTTACACTCTCCTCATTGAAGGGGACGTTTGCCACTGTCCCGTCAAGGAGCAGAAGGCGCATATCTCCGTCTGCATCCATTACCGTCCAGACCAGATCTTTGCCTTCATAATTGCCGAAGGTCACCTTGCAGCCCACCCGGTGGGAAAGAAACTTTTTGCATTTTTCCAGGTAAATGGCAGCATCCCGGTAATCGCCGATCTCCTCCAGGATCTGCTGTGCTTTCAGAATGTTCTCTTCGTTGGCAGAGCCCCGGCAGAGACTGATCGCCTCCGTGTAAAGCTCCTCCCGCCTGCTGTTATCCATTTCACTCATATTCTTTTCCTCCGCTGAACCCGCGTTTTAAATACCCCCTGCGGGTATTTTGTAGTTTGATTATATACACCCAGGGGGTATCTGTCAACGGAAGTCTGTTATATTGTTAACAATGTATCTGGTTTTGTACATGTCAGCGTGAATGAAACAGCAGCAGGTGCCGGCATCTTAGCGGTTCAGGTCCGCAAAGCCCTTCAGGCCATAGGCGCCTTCCGCCTTCCTTGCAGCATTCTGGATCGCACGCTCCATGGCATAGGCTGCCATGATGCCGACGATGCTGACGTCTGCCTGCACGCTGCCGGTGGACACCGCATAGATGCTGTCGCCGTCTGCCATCGTATGCACCGGGCAGATAGCCCGGGCATAGCCGTTGTGTGCCATTCCCGCGATCTTGCAAAGGAAGTTTTTCTCAAAGGCCGCGTTGGTCACGATGATTCCGAGGGTGGTATTCTCGTGGGCACGGGCAAACACGCCGCCATCCGCGCCGCCCCTTCCCTGGGGCACAGGTGCGCCGGCCGCTGCCAGGGCATCCAGCATTTCCATCATCGCCGTCTGAGTCCGGGCAAGGCCAGTGCCCTCCTCGTTCAGCAGGCCGGCGATCACCTGTCCGTTCTCTGTCACATCGCCAAGTGCGTTCACTGCAACCATTGCACCGACCTTCACGTCTCCTGCCTGAACGGCAAAGGTGCCAAAGCCGCTTTTCATACACCTTGCCGGTCCGGCAACCTTTCCTATGGTACAGCCGCAGCCGGCGCCCACATTACCCTCGGCCGGCGCTTCATAGCTCGCATGTTCGCAGGCAGCATAGGCCATCGCCGCATCCGGACGCACATCCGGCCGGCCGATTGCCAGGTCAAACAGGCAGGACTGGGGCACCAGAGGCACCTTCGCTACGCCCACATCATAACCGATGTTTCTCTCTTCCAGATATTTCTGCACGCCGCCTGCAGCATCCAGGCCAAAAGCGCTGCCGCCCGACAGAAGGATCGCATGGATACTCTGGATCATCATCAGCGGATTCATCAGCTGTGACTCCCTGGATGCCGGTCCGCCGCCCCGGATATCCACACCGGCAGGGCTCGCCTCGTCCAGAAGCAAAACTGTGCAGCCCGTAGCCGCCTCTTCATTCTGTGCATGGCCGATCCGAAAACCGCCGACCTCCATAATACCGATCTCTTTCATCGCAGAATCCTCCTATCTATATTTCCATTCATTCCTGGCAATGGCGAAAAGCCTTCCTGGCACTCACTGCCGCGGCATTTGCTCTATCTCCCCCGCCCTACCTCATTCCTGACGAGAGCCGGCTCTCGCAAAGTAACAGCCACGGCAGAAGAGGCAGGCCGCCTTATCACGCAAAAAGGCTGTCCCTCTGGGAACAGTATACTCCCAGAAGACAGCCTATGTCATTTCTTATGATCGATCAATGATCAGTTTTATCTTGTTTATATATTATGCAGCAGATCTTGCCGCAGCAGCCTCGCGGTTGACGGTTTTCTGCAGTGCAGTGCAGACTGCCGTACCGATCACCGTGCTGGCGATTGCCTCTGCAATGCCGTTGACTGCAACCATAGCCAGCATAAAGCCCAGCAGGCTGATGCCGCCGTCGCCGCTGTAGTCAGCGGTAAGCGAGCTGCCAAGCCATGTATCTTTGAACATCAGCCAGTTTCCGACGATATAAAGGACGGTATTGGTCACCGGTGTCAGGAAACAGCAGATCACAGTGCCGATGGTACGCATCTTCGGTGATCCCTTGAATGCCTGGAAAAGCAGGCCGGGAATCAGGCCGACCAGCACACGGTTGCCGATCAGCAGGATCATCGTGCGCAGGACGCTGACCTCAAGGAACATCATACCCATCGCATTGCTGAATGCGTTGGCAAAACTCGTCAGTCCGAATACCAGTCCCAGGAATGCACCTGCCTTTGGTCCAAGGATGATGCTTCCGACAGCTACCGGAATAACGATAAGGGTGATCTGGATCCCCCAGGGTGTGGGCATGTACCCGAGCGGGGTAAATGCCATCAGCAAAATGATGGCGACAAGTACAGCCATCTCCGCCAGAACATGAACGTTCAGCTCTTTCTTCTTCATATTTGATCCCTCCTACTGTTGCTCCGCCCTTTGCGGATGCAGCGTAAACACAGACCAGCCACCATTGGCTTTGTCGCCCTTATCATACGGGAGCGATCCCAAAAACACAATCCTTTCCACAGAAAATTCACAAAAACTCTGTACTTTTTTTCGTGCACATTGCAGTGCCTGTCCGCTTCCCTTTTTTAATGGTCGTTGTAATGATAGCGGCACGCCAGAATGTTGATGGTATCTCCCTCGATCTGATAGATCAGGCGGTCTTTTTCGTTGATCCGCCTGCTCCAGAATCCTGACAATTCCCCAGTTAAGGGTTCCGGCTTGCCGATCCCCTCATTTCCATTTCTCTCGATGTCTTTGATCAGGCTATTGATCCTTTTCAAGGTTTTCCGGTCTTCTGTTTCCCAGAAAACATAGTCCTTCCATCCGTTTTCTGTGAACGTTTTATTCATCATCAGCCTCAATAAGATCGTGTACCTTTGTTTTTCCGGCTTCCAGCTGTCTCTTCGACTCCATAAGCCAGTCGTAATTTGCCTTTTCTCTTAAAATATAAGCATTCTCCAGCAGATTATTGTAGGCGTCCTCGGAAAGCAAAACGACATTCTTTGTTTTTCGGGTGATGATGATTGTCTCATAGTCTTCTGTCACATGGTCCATATGCATCTTCATCTTATCTCTGAACTGTGAATAATTAACGGCCAGCATATCCCTATCCTCCTTTATTGCAATAATTATAACGTACAATATTCTGTACGTCAATATTGTGAGTTTCTACCCTTTATCTCCATGTTGTTTCTTGTGTGCTGCGCTCTCTCCCGCTATAATGGTCCGCAGAAGAGAAGAAACAGAACCATGTGGTTTTACAAATATTTCTGAGAAAAGGCAGGATCTGCTGCCGGGAGTGATAATGACAGAGCAAAATAAGGTTAAATCGAAGGCAGCTCCGGAGAATGCATCCGGCAGCGTGCATCGCCGCCGCCCCCACTACGCCGGGAAATACCCGAAAAAATTTGAAGAAAAATACAAGGAGCTGGATCCGGAGCGCTATGCGGATACCGTGCAGCATGTGATCAGCAAGGGCAGTACGCCGGCCGGGATGCATATCCCAATCATGGCGGAGGAGATCCTGGATTTCCTGCAGATCCGGCCGGGACAGACCGGCCTCGACTGTACCCTGGGATACGGCGGACACTCCTCCCGCATGGCAGCCGCCCTTCAGGGCAGCGGCCATCTGTACGCATTGGATGCGGATCCGATCGAGATCGTCAAGACCAGGGCCCGGATGCAGGAGAAAGGCTTTGGGGAAGACATCTTCACGGCCATCCATACAAACTTCCGGAACCTCGGCCAGGTCGCCAGGGAGCATGGTCCCTTTGATTTTCTTCTTGCTGACCTTGGCGTATCCTCCATGCAGATCGACAACCCGGAGCGAGGCTTTTCCTACAAAACGGACGGCCCTCTTGACCTTCGGTTTAACCCGGAGACAGGGGTGAGCGCCGCCGAACGGCTCCGCACTCTGACCGGCGAAGAGCTGACGGATCTGCTGATCGAAAATTCCGATGAGCCCTATGCCCAGGCCATATCCGACGCCATCATGCGGCATTTCCGCCGGGGCGGCCGCATCGACACCACGACAGAGCTGCGCGAGCTGATCACCCAGGCTGTCCGTCGGATCCCCCAGCGAAAGCTGCAGGAGCCTTCCACTGAGGATGCGGTGAAAAAAAGCTGTGCCCGGACCTTTCAGGCCCTGCGCATTGAGGTAAACAGCGAGCTGGATGTCCTGTATGAATTTCTCGAGCAGCTGCCATCCGCCCTTGCCCCAGGCGGCCGGGCCGCGATCCTGACCTTCCACTCGGGCGAGGACCGGCTGGTGAAGCAGTTCTTCCGCATGGGAAAGCGGGATGGCCTGTACGAGAAGATATCCGGAGACGTCATCCGTCCCGGAAAAGAGGAATGCCGCCTAAACCCGCGGGCCCGCTCCACCAAGCTGCGGTGGGCCGTGCGGCAGCGATAAACACATATCTGCCCTTTGGGGGACCGGATAGAGAAATCCGGTTCCCTTTTTTATTACAACTATTCTTTCTCTATAACAGCAGGACTTCCTTCTGCTGTCTGTTCTGTCTCTGCGGGGTGCGGCTCCTCCAAAACAGGTGCTGCTTCGGCTGGGGCCGGTTCCCCAGAAATAGGTGCTGCCTCGGCCGGATTTGATTCCTCCGGGAGTTCCGTATCCTCTGCCGGTTCCGTATCTGCGGGGACATCTGCCGCATAGCGGAAGCAGAGCATCGTCATGTCGTCAAACTGATCCGCGTCCTGAACAAACCTGCCAACGGCAGCCCGGATGGAACGAATGAACCCGGCGGAATCCCCAGGATCGGCTTCCTGCGCCGCGGCCAGGAGCCGTTCGTCGCCAAAGAGCTTCTCTTCCTTTGTGGAAGCCTCTGGGAGGCCGTCCGTATACTGGAAGATCACGTCACCTTTCTCCAGCTGCAGGGTATGGTCCGCATAGGGCATATCTTCCATTCCGCCAAGGACGAAGCCATGTTTCGTCATGATGTATTCCCATTTTCCGTCGTGATACCACAGCGGATTTTCATGTCCGGCGTTGGCGTAGGTCATCACGCCTGTGGACAGCTCTACAACAGCCAGCCAGGCTGTCACGAACATTTCATCCATGCCGTTTTCACAGAGCATATTGTTGACCTGTGCCAGAGTCTGTCCGGGTGAGCCTGTTGTGCGGATGGAATTGCCGATCAACGTCTTGGAGATCATCATGAACAGAGCTGCAGGTACGCCTTTACCGGATATATCCGCAATCGTCAGTGCCAGATGATCCTCATCCAGCATAATAAAATCATAAAAGTCTCCGCCAACTTCCTTTGCCGGCTCCATGGAAGCATACAGGTCGATTTCCTTCCGCTCGGGGAAAGGCGGGAAGACATGCGGCAGCAGCTTGGCCTGGATGCTCCGGCCCAGGCTCAGCTCTGTCTGGATCCTCTCTCTTTCGGCTGTCATGTGGGTCAGATCATGAATATGCCGGTTCAGGCTGTCTGCCATCTGGTTGACCGAATTGCCCAGATCCTCGATCTCATCGCCGGTATGAATATCCACCCGGGTCGTGAGATCCCCTGCGCTGATCTTTTCGACGGTTTCGTTCAGCTGCACGACCGGCTTTGTGATCACTTTCGCCGTTTCTCTGCTGATCATCAAAGCAGCAAAGATCGCGATGGCAAAACCGAACAGGATCACGACCAGTCCCAGGAAAGAGCTTGCCCGGATCAGATCCCGCATATCATTGGTCAGTCCGACGAGGATCTCCTCGCCCCGGGTGACCGGATCAAGGGCCTCTTCGGTGGTCACAACGGTGACCACGGTCCAGTCCATATTGGTCAGCGGCACGTAAGCGGCATAGACCTCCTCACCGTCCACCCGGAGGGAGGTGACGCCCTTCTCGCCCGAAGTGAAGGCCTGGGCAGCTTTTTTTACATCCGTATCCGGATCCTCCAGAAGGTTGGGGGTCTCGCTGACCGAATCGGACGCATTGTCCTCCTCGCGGCCGGACATAATGATATTTCCCTCATGATCGATGACAAAGGCATATTCTGAAGTGCCGATATGCAGATCGCTAAGAGAGGGCGTGATATCCGCCATGGTGCAGCCAAAGGTGACGACACCCTTGCAGTTTCCTTCCGGATCGTAGACCGGTTTTGCACAGGAGATGCTCCGTCCCCTGCCGTAGGCATCGTCAAAAATACCTGACCAGGTCACAGTGCCGGCTTCCTTTGCCCGAATGTACCAGTCCCTCACCGTGGGATCCAGGTGATCCAGCCCGGCCTTTGCCTCAGGATGCCGGTCGCAGGTAACGATGATCCCGGACTCTGTTCCGATGCTGGCCGCCGTGGTATAGCGAACCCCGCGTACAGTACGCAGCATGATGGAGGACAGATTTCCCAGCAGTCCGATCTCGTCGGCGGCCTCGTCTGGATCTACCCACTCTGCCAGGATCAGCTGAGCCGAGTAATGATCAGGCTCCACCTCTTCCGGATAGGGTACATCGATCCGCCCGTACTCCTCCGGGCGGGCATACAGATCCTCTGCTGCAGCCGACATGATCTCAACACTGCTGATGATGTTGTTCAGATCGCTGTCTACAGTATCCGCCTTTGCCTCAGCCACAGAAAGCATCCGATGTACGACCTGACTCTCCAGCAGCTCCTTCTCTTCGGCGACCGCAGCGTCGCCGCTGTTCTGGATCAGAACACTGATCGATGACAGCAGCTTTTGCAGACCGAAGACCGTGATAAAGCTGATGATAAAGGTCGAGATCACGGCGATCGTCAGCGCATTCAGCTGTATTCTTCTCTTAATGGTTCTTTTTCTCTTTTTCGTTTTCATCATTCCGTTCCTGAAAACTTACATCGTTATTTTGATTATATCCCCGGCATTTACCACTGTCAAAATAAGACTGTCTCCGCAAAAAAGAAAAAGCAGAGAAAAACGGATCCCGTTTTTCTCTGCTCTGTTTCCATATATGTACTTTTCGGTTTTGCGCTTTGCTCAGTTCTGGCCGGTCAGTTCGCGGAATACTGCCACACCGTACTCGGCGATGGCATTGTCCTCCTCGCCGGTCCCGCCGCTGACACCCAGACCGCCGACGATCCGGTCGCCGATCTTCAGGGGCACACCGCCGCCAAAGGCTGCGATCTTGCCGTTCTGCAGGGCTTCCAGTCCGTAAAACGTACCGCCCGGCTGAACCAGCCGGCTCAGCTCCAGCGTCGACATCTTGACTGCCACAGCTGTGTATGCCTTCTGAGTGGCTACTTCATAGCTCACCAGAAATGCGTCATCCATCACATGGACGGCGATCGGGTTGCCATGGGCATCGTCCACGGCGATCACGCACTTCATGCCCTGAGATGCTGCATAGGCTTCGACCTTGTCCATCAGTGTCTTTGCCAGCTCCAGGCCGATCGATCCCCTGACGGTATACATGATGTTGTTCACTAATGCCTTATCTTCCATACCAGATGACTCCTTAGGCTTTGTATTCCCAGTATAGTGGACAAGCGAAGAAAAGTCAACAAATCCACATCTTTTCACAGAAATTCAGTGTTGATTTTATTGTTTTTTGTCCTTTTTCGGCCCGATGCTGTACTCCAGCTCCGGCGGACGGGCATTGACCTTCATATCTGCCGGGATAGACCGGACGATAAAGGTGTTGCCGCCGATCGTGACATTCTCGCCGATGACAGTCTCGCCGCCAAGGACCGATGTTCCGGAATAGATCGTAACGTTGTCGCCGATGGTGGGGTGACGCTTCACACCTTTTAGTCCCTGTCCCTTTCTGGTGGACAGACCGCCCAGGGTAACGCCCTGGTACATCTTGACGTGCTCGCCGATCACTGTCGTCTCGCCGATAACGATACCCGTGCCGTGGTCGATAAAGAAGTACCGGCCGATCTTTGCGCCGGGATGGATATCGATCCCGGTCTTGCCATGGGCGTACTCGGTCATGATCCTGGGGATCAGAGGAACATTCAGCTCCCAGAGCTCATGGGCGATGCGGTAGACAGAGATGGCCATCAGGCCCGGATAGCTCAGAATGATCTCGTCAAAGCTGTAGGCTGCCGGGTCGCCGTCGTAGAAAGCCTGGATGTCGGTCGCAAGGACCTCACGGATCGCCGGGATCCGGCCAAGCAGGGTATCCACGATCCGGTCTGCCTCCTCTGCGAGGGCTTTGCGGTCGGTGATCCGGTCCGTATTGCGGGCTTCCAGGGCAATGGAAACCTGCTTTGACAGATGATACTGGATATATTCGATCTTCTCGCCAATGATAAAGCGCAGATACTCCGCCCGGATGCGGTTCTCGTCAAAATATCCCGGGAACAAGATCTGCCGGATCTTTTCCAGCACATCGATCAGCAGATCCCGGTTGAGGATGCGGGAGACCTCCAGCCTGGTGCTGATGGGGTGATCCTCGTAGCTCTTCAGGATCGAACTGATCAGCTCGTCTGTGTGCTGCATACAGTTGGTCTTCCGGTTCTCCAGAATATCCGCCAGCTCGCGTTCGTTTTTTCTGTTCGTCTCGTCCATAGTGGCCCTTTCTCCGCTGGACGCGGCTGTTACTTCAGGTGATACAAATAGAGACAATGCCGACTGGCCCGCCTCAAAGGCCGCGGCTGTGCCATAAGATCAGGCAGAAACAAATAGAACAGTCAAAAATGTTTAACCTATGTCCCACAAGGCGCAGCCATGTCAGGATCTATGTCCCGGAAAGCCGTCAGCGGAAGGGCTTTATGCCTCCTTCATCGCCTCTGCCTTGATCTCCATGATTTTCTTCAGGGATTCCGTATAGGGCGGATAGGCGATCCCGTACTCGGTCACGATCGCCGTGATCAGCTCGTGGTCAGTCACATCAAAGGCGGGGTTGTACACCTTGACGCCCTCCGGCGCCATCCGCTTTTCATACCACATCTCCGTCACCTCGCTGCCCGGCCGCTGCTCGATCCGGATCTCATCGCCGGTGGCCGTCTGCATATCGATGGTGGAGGTCGGCGCGCAGATGTACATGGGAACATGGTAATATTTTGCCACAGCTGCCACCACGGAGGTGCCGATCTTATTTGCCGTATCACCGTTGGCCGCTACCCGGTCGCAGCCTACAAAGACCGCATTGACCAGTCCGGCCTTCATGACCGAAGCGGACATATTGTCGCAGATAACAGTGGTGTCGATGCCGGAATCCATCAGCTCCATGGCTGTCAGGCGGGCGCCTTGGAGCACCGGTCTTGTCTCGTCACAGTAGACCCGGAAATTGTAGCCGCGCTCCTGACCCAGGTACATCGGCGCCGTAGCCATGCCGTAGCGGGTCGCTGCCAGCTTTCCGGCGTTGCAGTGGGTCAGCAGGCCGTCGCCGGGCTTGACCAGGGAAAGGCCGTACTCGCCCAGCTTGTGGCACGCCCAGATGTCCTCTTCCTGGATACGGACCGCCTCCTTATGCAGGGCCCCCACGATCTCGGGGATGCTCCTGCCCTGGTTCTTTTTGCAGACCTTATCCAGCTGGTTCAGCGCCCAGGACAGGTTGACTGCCGTCGGACGAGAGGAATCCAGGTAATCCTTTGCCTTGACAAACTCAGCATAAAAGGCGTCATACGTATCCGTCCGTGCCGCGATCTCCTTTGCCGCCAGGTACAGGCCGAAGCCTGCCGTGACGCCGATCGCCGGCGCACCGCGCACCTGCAGGCGGTAGATCGCCTCCCAGATCTGGTTCTGGGTCGTCAGACGGATCGTCTTTGTCTCATAAGGAAGAAGAGTCTGGTCAATGATGATGATCTGGCTGTTCTCGTCGTCTAGTGATACCGTATCGATGTCCATAATGCTCTGCCGCTTTTCTTCGCACATACTGTTCTCCTGATGATCGTATTTTTTTTATTGCTGACACTAAATGGCGTCCCTGCTATTTCATGCCGTCTGGCATCTTTTCCTCTGTCTGATCCGCCGGCTCAGCTTCTGTCTTTTCTTCTTCAGGCTCTCCATCGAAGCCAGCCTCAAACTCGGTATTTGCTTCTTCAGCTTTGGCTTCTCCATCGGAGGCCGCCTCAGACTCGGTATCTGCTTCCTCCTCTTTGGGCTCTCCATCAGAAACTGCCGCAGACTCAGTATCTGCTTCCTCTTCTTTTTCAGCCCCGTCGGAAACGGTATCCGGATAGACCGCCGGGATCCGCCGCTTAGTGTTCAGATACCAGAGGGCGATCAGACCGCCGGCCATGGTGAACAGGCTCAGGAACTGGGACGTGGACAGGACGCCCACCTGGCCCCGCTCCAGATCGCCGCGGAAAAACTCGATCACAAATCTGCCTGCGCTGTACAGGATCAGGTACCAGGCCATCAGATCGCCTTCCATCCGCTTTTTGCTTCTGCCGTGAAGCATCAGGAAAAGGAACAGAAGAAAATCAAAGGCGCTGGAATAGAGCTGTGTCGGGATCAGGTGCACATGATTCGGAGCAAAGGCGCTGTTGGTAAATTCGATATAGCAGGCGGAATCCGTCTCGGCGCCGTAACAGCAGCCTGCGAAAAAGCAGCCGATACGTCCAAAACCCTGGGCCAGAGCCATGCAGGGTGCCGCGATATCGAAGTACAGCCAGACGTTCTGCTTTTTGATCCGGCAGAAGACCCACAGTCCGACCATGCCGCCAAGAAGGCCGCCAAGTACGACCCAGCCGCCGGATATGGCGCCGGAGAGCACGGAAGGATCCCGGACCACCGATGGAAGGATGGTCAGGATATAGGTGATCTTTGATCCGATAAAGCCAAAGATCAGGCAGGACATCACCAGCCCAAACATGTTGTCGACAAGGACCTCGCCCACATGCTTCGCGGCGGCCAGCCGCTCGGCCAGCAGATAAGCGGCGATGATGCCGATGCCGATCATCAGCCCGTAGGTGTGGAACGTGATCGGACCGATGGTAAACAGATCATTATACATGGGTGATCAGCTCCTTCATTTTCCGGATATATTCCGGCGTAGTGCCGCAGCAGCCGCCGATCAGGCCGGCGCCGAGGGCAAGAATTTTTTTCATCTCTTCCGCATAGGCATCTGCCTGCATGGGATAGGTCATATTTCCCGCTGCATCGGGGATTGGCGAGCCGGCGTTCAGCTTGACGATCACCGGCACCTTTGCCCGCGCCGTAATGTCTTTGACGACATCCAGCATCCGGTCGGGGCCTGCCGAGCAGTTGATTCCGACAGCATCCGCGCCAAGGGCCGGCAGCTCCTCTGCCAGCTCGGCCGCACTGCCGCCAAAATAGGCTTTGCCATCCTCCATTACTGTGAGCGTACACATGAAGGGCAAATCACATACGCTGCGCACAGCCCGGAGAGCCGTCTTTGCCTCCAGAACCGAGAGCAGAGTCTCCGCGATAAACAGGTCGACACCGGCATCATACAGTGCCTGGGCCTGCTCGCGGTATGCCTCAAAGAGCTCCTCCTCTGTCACCTCGCCCAGCGGCTCGACCAGCTCGCCGGTCGTTGTCATATCGCCCGCGATCAGCGCACTGCTTCCGGCAGCTGCTTTGCGGGAAAGGGCCACAAGGCCGGTGTTCAGCTCCCGGACGCGGTCAGCCATGCCATGTTTTCCCAGGCTGATCCGGTTCGCGGAAAACGTCGGCGCATAGATGATATCGCTTCCGGCCTCGATGTACGCCTGCTGAAGCTCGATCAAGGGCTCGCCGTGCTCCAGGATCCAGGCCTCGGTGCACACATTTCTCGGCATTCCCTTTTTCATCAGATTGGAGCCGGTCGCTCCGTCCAGAAGGACGGTCCGGCTGCACAGGGCGGCAAATTCATTTCTGTTCATGGTACTGCTCCTTAAACAAAGCGGCTGCTGCATAAGTCTTCCTGCAGCAGCCACTGTTTGCTAACTCTCTTATGATGCCGATGCGACGGTGTAGCCTTCCGCGTCAGTGACGGTGAGGGCTTCCCAGTCCTTGCTGTAGGTGACCTTTGCCTCATCGACCCAGGCCTGCAGCTTCTCGTCGTAATTTGTCTGCTTCCGCTCGTCGATGATCGTCTGCTTCTGGGTCTCGGTGGCCGCCTCGTCAAAGAGGGCGTCCATGCGGATCACGTAATAGTAGCCGTCACACTCGATCACCTCAGGATAAAGCTCTCCATCCTTCAGCGTTTTCGCTGCCTCCTGCACCTCTGCCGCAAGGGAGAAGTCGCTGCCGTCAGCCGCATAGGAATAGGTGGAAACAGAGATGCCTTCGCTGTCGATCTCCGATGCAAGAGCCGTGATATCCGCGCCTGCAGCATCGCTGCCGACCTTCTCGATCAGTTCGGCCAGCTCGGTCTTAAACGTCTCCTTCTGCTCGTCGCTCACATCCTCGCTTGCGCCGGTCTCGGAATTGTAGCTGGAAAGGGAGGTTCTGGCATAGGTGATGGTGGATCTTGCGGCCTCCTCGTCGCTGACCTCCGTGTCGGTATCCTCGACCATCGGGTAGAACATCAGCCGCTGCAGGGTAGTCAGCTCAAGGGCTTCCTTGATGTTTTCCTCGGAAACGCCGATGGCGTTGAGCGCCTCTGTATTTGCGCTGTAGGTCTTGGAAGCGGTATCGGCAATCGCCGTCTGCAGCTCCTCCGGGATCGTCAGATCAAAATCGCCGGCATGCTGACGGAGCACAGCAAACTGCACCAGGCTCTCCTGGACGGAATCCTTCATGTTGCCGCCATAGGTAACCTCGTCGGTCGAGCTGGTGGCAGCGGTAAAGGTGTAGTCCCACAGAGAACCTGCCTGCGCCATGCCGTAGGCCTGCATCAGATAGGTCGTCTCTGCCTGCTGGTATCTGAGAATATAGTTGGCAGTTCCCATGGAGATCGTGTCCTCGTTCACCGTGATGGCGGCGGCAGAACCGTCGACTCCCTTGCCTTGGCAGCCGGCGAGCACAGTGGATGCAAGGCATCCGGCAAGCAGGCCGCAGAGAACTGTCCGTTTTACGTTGTTCATGATGATAATCCTCCGGGATATGCAAAGATATTGTGTATATAGCGATATGGGCGCACACGCGCCGGTTATTTTACGCTAACAGGTTAGATTATAGTCTTTTTTCCCTTGCCGGGCAACTTATTTCACCAATATTTCATGAAAAGCAGCCATCAGCTCTTCCATTTGCCGGAGCATCTCCTCCGGTTTCTTGTCCATGGCCGTTTTCAGCTTCCAGATGAAGTAGGGCGAAGCACCTGCACGGAAGTACAGCCGGCTGTGGTACTTCATGTCTGTCAGGAGCACGGGGATGGATGCCACATCGATATCTGCCTGTTCATACAGGGAGATGCGGATCTCACTGCCGGTCTGCTTGATCTCGGTGACAAAGGCGCTGTGGGCCTGTGCCTTGATCAGCGCCGCCCGGATCAGGTTCTGCACGGCTCTGGGAAGCTCGCCATACCGGTCGATCAGCTCCTCCTGCATATCATCAGCGTCATCCCTCGTCTGGATGAGGGCGATCCTCTTGTAGATCTCCAGCCGCTGGCTCTCCTCGGGCACATACTCCGGCGGGATGAAGGCGCTGACCGTCAGGTCGACGGTGGTCTCGAAATCTGCCTTCGGCGCCAGACCCTTGGCCTCCTGGACCGCTTCGCCCAGCATCTTGCAGTAGAGATCATAACCCACGGCCTCCATGTGCCCGGACTGCTCCGCCCCCAACAGATTTCCGGCTCCGCGGATCTCCAGATCCCGCATGGCGATCCGGACACCGCTGCCCAGATCCGTAAATTCCCGGATGGCATGGAGACGCTTTTCCGCGTCCTCCTTCAGCATCCGGTCCCTCTTGTACATCAAAAAGGCGTAGGCATTCCGGCTGGAGCGGCCCACACGTCCCCGCAGCTGATAGAGCTGGGACAGGCCCAGACGGTCTGCGTCACAGATGATCAGTGTATTGGCGTTGGAGATATCCATGCCGGTCTCGATGATCGTGGTGGAGACCAGTACGTCGATCTCGCCGTTGACGAACCGGTACATGATCTGCTCGAGCTCGGTCTCCTTCATCTTGCCGTGGGCATAGACGACTGCTGCCTCCGGCACCAGCTCCTGCACGCGGGCTGCCATCTCGGCAATGCCCTTGACCCGGTTGTAGACCAGGAAGACCTGGCCGTCCCTGGCCAGCTCCCGGCTGACCGCCTCGCGGACCAGCTCCTCGTCATACTCCATCACATAGGTCTGGATGGGCATGCGGTCCAGGGGCGGCTCCTCCAGGACACTCATATCACGGATGCCGATCAGGCTCATATGCAATGTACGGGGAATAGGCGTCGCCGTCAGAGTCAGCACATCCACGTCCTTCTTCATCTGCTTGATCTTTTCCTTGTGGGTCACACCAAAGCGCTGCTCCTCGTCCACAATGAGCAGACCAAGGTCACGGAAAACCAGATCCTTTGACAGGACCCGGTGGGTACCGATCAGAATATCCACCATGCCCTTCCTGGTATCCTCTATGGTCTTTTTCTGCTGGGCAGCACTGCGGAAACGGCTCAGCATGTCGATGCGCACCGGAAAATCCTTCATCCTCTGCATAAAGGTGTTGTAATGCTGCTGGGCCAGGATCGTCGTCGGGCAGAGCAGCACCACCTGCTTGTTTTCCTGGACCGCCTTGAAGGCTGCCCGGATCGCAATCTCCGTTTTGCCATAACCTACATCGCCGCAGATCAGCCGGTCCATGACCCGGTCGCTCTCCATATCGGCCTTGGTGTCCCGGATCGCAGCTGCCTGGTCCTCCGTCTCCTCAAAGGGGAACATCTCTTCAAATTCCCTCTGCCAGACGGTGTCCGGCCCATAGGAATAGCCCCGCACGTGGGAGCGGGCCGCATAGAGGGCAACCAGATCGGCGGCAATGTCCTTTACCGCACCGCGGACCCTGGTCTTGGTTCTCTCCCAGTCCTTGCCGCCAAGCGTGTTGATCTTGGGCTTTTTGGCGTCTGCGCCGGCATATTTCTGCAGCACATCCAGCGAGGTCGCCTGCACATACAGGCAGCTCCCCTTGGCGTACTCGATCTTGATATAATCCTTGACGGTGTGGTCGACCTCGATCTTCTCGATGCCCCGGTAGATTCCCATGCCGTGGCTCTCGTGGACCACATAGTCGCCAATGGACAGCTCGGCAAAGCTGTTCAGCTTCTGCCCGCTGCGCTCCACCCGGCGCTTCTTTTTCTTCTTCTGGCTGCCAAAGATGTCAGACTCTGTGATCAGCACAAACTTCTGCATGGGATACTCGAAGCCCCTGCGGGCATTGCCGTAGGTGACCATGATCTCCCCGGGACTCAGCGCGCGCTCGGGATCCTCGCTGAAAAAGGCATTCAGGCCCTCATCCAGCAGCTCCTTCGCCAGACGGCCGCCCCTGGTCCTCGATGCAGCCAGCAGAACGACCCGGCAGCCCTTTTTCTTCCAGGCCTGCAGATCCTTGACCAGCATCGGGAACTGGTTGTTGTAGGAATTGACGGAACGGGCGATCACTGAATACCGGCCGGTAACCTCCAGCTCGCCGGCCTTCTGCTCCATCAGGTTCAATGCCGCACAGCGGCTCCTGGACAGATCGGCGGCCAGCCGCACGTCCGGGATCATCCTTCCGGCCTCCTCCGGCCGGATCTGACCGTCCTCCAGACGGTGCTTCATCGCCTCCCGGTACTCCTCAAAGATCACCCGGGCATTTTCCATGATCCTGGCCGACTCGTCCAGAAAGACCATACTGTCCTCCGGCAGGTAGTCCAGGAAGGTATCCGTCAGCTGGCGGAAGAATTTTTTGTTCTGTTTTTCTGCCTCTTTTGCCTCTGAGGCCAGATAGGGATCCGTATCCGCCCGGCCGATCTCCTCGGTCGCCGGATAGAGGGTGATTTCCTGCAGATTTTCGATGGACCGCTGGCTTTCGGAATCAAAGCTGCGGATGGAGTCCACCTCATCGCCCCACAGCTCGATTCGGAAGGGCAGCTCCTCGGTCAGAGACCACACATCCAGGATGTCGCCCCGGATGGAAAACTGTCCTGCCGCGTCCACAAAGCCGGTGCGCTCATAGCCCATTCCGGCCAGCTTTCCGGCCATTTCGGAAAGGTCCAGGGCGCTGTCATTTCTAAGCTCGATCGTATGGTTTTTGAGCACGCGAAGAGGCAGAAGAAAGTCCATACACCCCCCTGTACTGGTGATGACCGATACCTTCTTCTGCTCCATAAGTGCCTTGAATACCTGCATTCTCTGCCTGGTCAGCAGATTGCCGGATATGTCAGCCTGATAGAAGATCAGATCCCTTCTCGGGAAATAGAGGACATCCGGATCATAGAGCCGGTAATCCTCATACAATGCGCGGGCCTTCAGTTCATTCTCCGCGATCAGAAGGACCGTCCGGTCCTCCCCCGCAAGTCCCGCGGCCAGGTGCGCCTTCTGGGAATCCAGACATCCGGAGATCTCGATGACGCCCCTGTTCTTTTCCAGCTGCTTCTTCAGGTCCTCGTATCCGGCGACAGCCTCCAGAGGCTGCGTCAGTGCTTTCAGCATGCTGTGATTTCCTTTTTTGTCTATCCGTTGTAGAGGTTCATTGCCTTCTCGATATCGCCCTCGGCGATCATCTCCGCCGCCTGGGCCGCCCGGTGGATGGCATCATCGACATCGGCACGGACCTCCTTTGGAAAGGGTGCCAGCACATAGTCGGCCAGATCCCAGCGGTCCGGTTTTGCGCCGATGCCCACACGGATCCTTGCAAACTTGTCGGTGCCCACATGGGCGATGATGTTTTTCATCCCGTTGTGACCGCCCGCGCTTCCCTTTTTCCGGATGCGCAGATGGCCGGGCTCGGTATCGATATCGTCATAGATGACCAGAAGCTCATTTTCCGGGTCGATCTTGTAGTAGCGGACATACTCGCCCACTGCCTCTCCCGACAGGTTCATGTAGGTCATGGGCTTGATAAGGACAGCCTTCTGTCCGCCTACCACGCCCTTTCCATACATGGCCTTCATCGCCGTTCCGGAAAGGGAGATGTGATTGCGGTCGATGATCTCATCTAGCACATCAAACCCCATGTTGTGCTTGGTCCCGTCATATTTTTTGCCCGGATTGCCCAGGCCGACGATCAGATACATCCATATCTCCTTAAGTGCGGCAACTCCACCCGCATGCGGGTGGAGATCTGCCATTTTGGATCAGTTAAAGTAAACAAGCTCGGTTGCGGGGGCTTCTGCTCCCTTGATGGTGATCGCCTGGAAAACAGGCTCCACCTCCTGAGCCATGGGCACGAACTTGTAATCGATGCGGGCCGTTACCTCGACCCAGCTGCCTTCGGCCAGCTTTGATGCGTTTTTGCTGTGGCAGAGGTAGCCGATATACTGGATATCGTCCGCGCAGCAGGTCATGGCCGGACGGGCCGGCATGAAGATGTCCGAACCGGCCTCCCGGCTCTTCAGGACCTTGCCCTTGAAGCGGACCTTCTTGCCCTCGTAGCGCTCCTGATTGTCGCGCAGATCCACAAAAAAGATGCCATAGTCCACATCATCGATCTCCACGATATCCTGGTCCAGATCGTAGGGGACCGTATCGGCAAAGATATCGACCGGCATGTTGTCGGTGGTCACAAACTGCACGTCACATCCGGGATTTACGACCTTGATGCTGCGGCGGAAATTGGCCAGCGGCAGGTCGGTGGATGCACGGTTGAACAGGACCATGTCCGCATTCCGGCACATCTCGACGAACAGGGATTTCATGTTTGTCTGGTAGATCTGGAAGGTGCCTGCATCCACCAGGACGATCTCCTGCACGATGCCCCAGCCCTTCGGCATGCGCATCTCCTCCAGCTTTGCCACGCTCCAGAGCGGGTTGTACTCCAGGATCACGCGCTCGGGCTTGTGTCTGCGCTGCAGCGTGCGCAGCGTCTCATAGGTAAAGTTTTCCGGATCGTCCACGACCTCCAGGATCGTGTTGTATTTCAGAAGATCCCTGCTGTCGTATTCTTCCTCGCCCTCCTCGGTAGTGATGAGCAGGGTAGGCGCCTCGATCTGAAAATAATCCTGCCGGATCGTAAAGTTCAGAAAGGAGGTCTTTCCGCTTTCCAGAAAACCGGTGATCAGGTAAATCGGAATTTCAATTTCATTCGGATCCATAAGGTGATTCCTTTTCTCTTCTCCGCATCCCCCTGGCCCCATTGCGGGGAGAGGAGTGATGCGCTGTTTTTATTCTTTGCTGCGGCCTTTTTTATACGTGGAACAGCTCGGCGATCTTGTCTTCCTTCAGCTGAGAGCCGATGACACAGAGCCTGCCGGTGTACTCCGGAGCGCCCTCACGAACTTCCGTCTCTTCGGGAACCATGTCAAAGTAGAACCATCTGCCGTCCGGGCTCTCGACCATGCCCTTTGCACGGAGAACGATGCCGTAGGACTCGTCAGCGGAAAGGGCCTGCAGGATCTCCACAAGCTCATCCTTGGTGTAACGGCGGATCGTCTCACGACCCCAGCTGGTAAAGACCTCGTCCGCGTCGTGGTGGTGATGGTGGTGATGGTGTCCGCAGCTGCAGACGCCGTTTTCGTCGTAGTGGTGATGATGATGGTGATGATGCTCATCGTCCTCATCCTCGTCATGGTGATGATGCTCGTGCTCATCCTCGTCATCATCGTCGTGGTGGTGATGATGCTCATGCTCATCCTCGTCATCATCGTCGTGATGGTGGTGGTGATGATGCTCATGCTCATCCTCGTCCTCATCGTCATGATGGTGGTGATGATGCTCGTGCTCATCCTCGTCCTCATCGTCGTGATGGTGGTGATGATGCTCGTGCTCATCCTCGTCCTCATCATCCTCGGGAAGAGCGGTAAGGTCGATCTTTACGCCTTCGATGGTATCCATAACCTTCTTGCCGCCAAGGACCTCTACCGGTGTGGTGATGATCGTTGCCGTCGGGTTGAGCTCACGGAGCAGTGTCAGGGCCTCCTGAACCTTCTCATCGGTGGCCTTAGGCGTGTCCATACGGCTCAGAATGATCGTGCCGGCGGACTCTACCTGGTTTTTGAAAAACTCACCAAAGTTTTTCAGATACATCTTGCACTTGGTAACATCCACGACTGTGACCGCGGAGTTGAGTTCCAGCTCAGAGCTTTCCGCATTGCGGCTGACTGCCTTGATAACGTCGGACAGCTTGCCAACGCCGGAGGGCTCGATGATCACCCGGTCCGGATGGAACTGCTCTACGACCTCTTTCAGGGCCTGGCCGAAATCGCCTACCAGAGAACAGCAGATGCAGCCGGAATTCATCTCACGGATCTCGATGCCTGCATCCTTCAGGAAACCGCCGTCGATGCCGATCTCGCCAAACTCGTTCTCGATCAGAACGACCTGCTGGCCCTTAAGTGCATCGCCAAGCAGCTTGCGGATGAGTGTTGTCTTGCCTGCTCCGAGGAATCCGGAGATTATGTCTATCTTTGCCATGTTCGTAAACCTCCTTCAGGAACTGTGAACTGCGCACAAACTGCGCGGAGCATTTCCTGATTTCAAAACCTTTGAATATCCTGCAAAAAGTTACTTTGTAATCGATGGTTACTGCTTAATTATTGATACTGTAGGCTGCTAATTATGTAAACACAGCACTGCCGTGATTGCGGACCTGCTTTTACCGGATTATCTGCCTTATCAGAGACTCTATTTCCGGACAGCTGAAAAAGACGAAGGGGATCCCTTCGTCTCTCACACCAACGTCTTTCCTGATCAGCCGTCGATCATGTACTGCAGAAGAACCTCGATGTCCTCCTTCTCAGAGCAGATCAGCTCGAGCTCGGGGATCGCTACTCCGCCGGAAAAAATATTGGCCAGAGAAACATACTGGCTCAGCTTGGACTTCAGGTTCAGTCTGTCACCCTCGCCAGTAACAAGCTCGACACGTCCCTTGCAGCGGTCAACTGCCTTGAAGAATCCATCAATATCGGAAATGTTGTTGATCTTCATCTGTCTTGATCCTCCGTTAATTTTTCTAATTCCCTTACAACGCCCACATGATAACACTTCTTATTTAAAAATGGAAGAGGTATTTTCTGCTGTAATATCCGCAAATTTTCCTCTGCAGGCCTTGCATACATCTGCCGGGGACAGGCAGAGGGTCAGGCCGATCCGCCCGCCACTGATGTAGATCCTGTCATACTGTTCCGCCGAGGCATCCAGCACCGTCGGAAACTGTTTTTTCATCCCGATGGGACTGCAGCCGCCGCGCACGTAGCCCGTGATCGGGAGCAGATCTTTGACATGAAGCATCTCCAGCGACTTTTCTCCCGCTGCCCTGGCCGCCTTCTTCAGATCGATCTCCTCCGCGATCGGCACCACCAGCACATAATACTGGCCGGTCTTTCCGCGGGTCACGATCGTCTTGAAGGACTGCTCCACCGGCGCACCGGTGATCTCTGCCGTGTGCAGGCCGTCGATAAACTCATCACACTCGTAGGTGATGGCCTCATAGGGGATCTTCTGCCGTTCCAGCATACGCATTGCATTTGTCTTTGCTTCCTTTGCCATGGGTCCTCCCGTCATACATTCAAAAAATGAGCCATGCCATATCAAAAATGAGCCATGCCGACAGTTCGTGCCCTTCGGGCACTCACTGTCGCGGCATTCGCCGTATATTTCCGACCGCTCCTCCGTCCTTTCGAAAGCAGGCTTTCGCGGACGGGTTAGCGTCCGGAAACGCATGGCTCATTGCTAGCACGCAGAAAGGCTGCCGGCTTGCCGCGTTTGCGGTCCAGACCAGGCAGCCCGTCAGCCATTATTTATTTTCCGTAGAGCTCGACCTCGTTAATGCAGGTATCATCCCATTCGGTACCCTTGTATACGCTGTCGATCGTCAGGTTTACGTAGCTTGCCGGCACATCCCGGGAGAGTTCGACCCAGAACTCCTTCTTTTCATCCGGGAAGGTCACCTTGAAGGCTTCGCTTCCCAGGCGGAAGGTGATCGTCTCCGGCCGGCTGTTGCTGGTGTAGTAATAGCCTGTGCCATCGGGATCGTACCAGTTGCCCAGCCGGATCTTCATGAACCGGACCTGATATTCCTTGTCGTAGGTGAAGGTGATGTTTTCACCCAGACCGTCGCCGTCCACGCCGTCCTGCCAGCTGGACCAGTACTGGCCGTCAAACAGTACATAGGGACTGTTGCTGACCTCCTGCTGATACAGATAGGAGGTTGCCTCCGCAGAAATGGGATACATCATGGTGTAGCCAAGTTCTGCCACCTCTGCGCTGCGCTCTTCGCCGACCAGTGTCGTGTTGACCGCACCGGTTGGAAGTGTTACTTCTTCGGTGGGCTCCGGCGTCGCTTCTGCTTCTGCATTTTCTTCGGAAGCAGAGCTGCTCTCGGCTTCTTCTGATGAAGCGGAGCTGTCGGCAGCCGGTGCTTCTGTCGGTGTGGGCGTCGGTGTGGATACGATCGTAACCTTCTGGGGCTGATCGATCTCTGCGGTTCCGCTGTTTAATACGTCTGACACGGCAAACATGGCAGCTACGCCGCCGACCGCGATCAGAATGATCAGCAGGATCGCATAGATCAGGATCCTCTGCTCCCTCCGTTTTTCGTTTGCTCTCTCTAAACTCTTGCCGCAGTTCTCACATCTCCTGGCATTTCCGGAGTTGTTATGACCACAATACGGACATCTCATCGTTGTTTCCCCTTATCCCCTTATGTGTCCTTCCTGTGCAAATACACGTTTCTCCCCTGCGCTGCACCTGCAGATAACAGGATCCAGGCCTTTTTGCAGCCCCGGCGCTCCCCTTTGGCCGGATGCAGCTGCTGCCCGGGATCCCTGATTTTGCGAATCCGCGCATGATACAGGACCGAAGATGGACAAAAGGCGCCAATCCCGGCACTGTAATCAGCTTATTATAGCATGCCAAAAATCTTCTGTAAACGGTGCTGTTTCAGAATTATAGCACTTGTATTTTATATTTCGTATACAGCAAAGCAGAGCCGTGCCTGACCATACAGCCGGCACGGCTCTGCTTTCGCTTCGGTTTGCCTATTTTTTTGTGCGCCTTATCCGGCATCGACCATGTTCTTTATCTCTTCCGGCACAACGATCTCGCTGATGTTATCGAAATCAGAATAGCTTACTACTATGTTAAATTTGCGCATGTCCATGGTAACATCGCCGATCGAATCATCGATGCCAAGCATAGAGGTAAGCATCGTCTCTCCGAGGCTGGTCAGATCCATCTCCATGCCTGCCGGCATGCCGGTCTCTTTGTTAATATAAAGCATCAACGGAGCTTCCACCTGAGACCAGTCGATATCCTCGCCAAGCATATCATCGGCGGAACCGCCGGTGCTCTCCTCCAGCGTATCACCCAGCTGATCTCCCTTCAGGGTCGTCCGGATCACATAGACCTCCTGGCCGTTGAAGTCTGTCGTCTCCTCATCAAGCGCAGCCTCCATCGAACCATCAGCGATCTTGTTCAGGACCTCGTTTTCTCTAAGATCACTGGTATCAAGATCCTCTGCATTCGTAGCTTCTTTTGTCCAGTTCAGGCCGCCGTCTGTCGTGCTGTATCTGGTCAGGCTGCCATCTTCCGGCACGATGTAGAATTCAGATTTTTCCGACTCGGAGTAGCCGTCTTCGCCCTCTCCCATCTGCATGGTCATTTCTCCCACCATATGGGCCGCCAATGGATCCAGGGTCGTCTCATAATCCATATCCATCTGCATGACCATGTCCATGCTCATTGTCATACCTTCTGCCTTCACGGTAATACCGGTATCGAACCCCATGGCAACACCATAGGCATAGGAATTGACATCCTTGATCTTTGCCGCTGCCTCGGCAGCCAGAGACGACGCCGTGACCGGTTCCGGCTCAGGGGTCGGCTCTTCGGTAACCTCCGGTGCCTCCGATACGGCTTCTGCTGTTTCCTCCACAGCTGCCTTTACCTCACCGCCTTCTGACTGCGCAGAAGCAGGTGCCGGTATCTCTTTCTTTCCGCATCCTGCGGCTGTAAGCGCCATCATTGCAGACAGAGCCAGTGCCGCGATCATCCGCATCCTACTTTTCATTTTTTCTACCTCGCTCTTCCTTCCAACAATACGATCTACAGTCTTGCATAATGATTATACCACAATGCACCTCTATATGTCATCCGTATACCTGCAAACAGAACGCTTTAAACCGGAATGGACATTTTTTCGTCCGGATCATCCCCTCGTCCAGATTTTCTACAACTCACTCGGGGTGTCCCCC
>DFFG01000029.1 GCA_002368795.1 Eubacterium sp. UBA3782 | reverse complement strand
AGACCATGTCCGTCAGCGGCCAGCTTCTGGTCAAGCTCTTCGGGCGGGAGGACTATGAATATGACCGCTATGTACACGAAAACAAAGAGATGATCTCCTATCACATCCGCGAGCGGATGGCCGGGCGTTGGTTCCGGGTCGCCATCAGCACCTTCGCCAGCGTGGGGCCCATGCTGCTCTATCTGGCCGGCGGGATCCTCATGATCCGCGGCGGGAGCGGCCTCACGGTCGGTGATATCACCGTGCTCGTCACCCTGCTCTCCAGAATGTACGGCCCTGTCAACCAGCTCCTGAACATCCAGGTCGACTGGATCCGGGCCATGGCCCTTTTTACCAGAATCTTCAATTATCTCGACATGCCCGTCGAGATCGAATCCCCTGCCGATGCCGTCATCCCTGAAAAAGCCGCCGGTGCTGTCACCTTCTCCCATGTGGATTTTGCCTATGAGAAAAAAGAGGACGCCGGGAAGAAAAACAGAAACGCGGGGGAAACTTTCAACGGAAAGGAAAATGCCTATAATCCTGCTTCCTCTTTAAAGGATCCGGAAGACAATCTGGTCCTCCGCGATGTCAGCTTCTCTCTGGAACCGGGAAAGAGCATCGCGATCGTCGGTCCCTCCGGCGCCGGCAAGAGCACCATTGTCAGCCTGATTCCCCGCCTGTATGACGTTAATGGCGGAAGTGTGTGCGTGGACGGTATTGATGTGCGGAAGCTGGATCTGTCCTGGCTGCGCGCCAATATCGGCATCGTGACCCAGGACACCTATCTCTTCAACGGTTCACTTCGGGACAACCTGCTCTATGCAAATCCCGCTGTGTCTGAAGAGGAACTCATTGAGGCCTGCAAAAAGGCAAATATCTACGAGATGATCCGTGCCCTCCCCCAGGGCTTCGATACCCTTGTCGGCAACCGCGGACTCAAACTCTCGGGAGGCGAGCGCCAACGCATTTCCATCGCCCGCGTCCTTCTCAAGGATCCGGCTCTCCTCATTTTTGATGAGGCAACTTCCGCCCTGGATTCCATCTCGGAGGCCTCGATTCAGAGGGCAATCGACCCGCTGATCCGCACCAGGACCAGCATCCTGATTGCCCACCGGCTTTCCACCATCCTGGCCGCCGACAAAATCCTTGTCGTAAAGAACGGACGCATTGTCGAGCAGGGCACCCATACCGAACTTCTCGGAAACGGCAGCATTTACAGCGAACTCTACCGGACCCAGTACGGAAAAGAAGAGGCGGCATAAAACCGCCGGCAATAGAAAATATCACCCCGGGAATCTTCAGCAAATTGTATCTCCGACAAATTGAATTTTCAGCATTAAAAAAGGTGCCTCAGACCTGAAATGGTCCGGCACCTTTTCATCTTTTTTCCGTGAGATAATGCGCCAGGCGTATTTATCTATTTATAAGCATTATAAGCAGTTATTTATAAGCAGTTGTGCGCACATCAAGAAATTGTTCTCTCTTCAGCGGCGCAAGGCATTGTCATACGCATCGTATGTCCTCTGGTCAAAAAGCACCCATTCTACAAGGTCCAGCCGGCCGGGATGATCCTCGATAAAGCGTCTCACCGTGGACACCGCAATTTGCGCAGCCTGGTCGACCGGGTAGCTGTAGATACCGGTCGAAATAGAAGGAAATGCCACGCTTCGTATCTTGTGGTCCACCGCTGTCTGCAGGGAGTTTCTGTAACAGTTTGCAAGAAGTTCCGCTTCTCTTCTGTTTCCGCCGCACCATACAGGGCCGGGCGTATGGATGACATATTTACAGGGGAGATTATAAGCCCCGGTCAGCCTTGCTTCGCCGGTATCACATCCGTGAAATTTCCTGCACTCCTCCAGAAGCTTAGGCCCCGCCGCCCTGTGAATGGCACCGTCCACACCGCCGCCGCCAAGGAGGGATGTATTTGCCGCATTTACAATTGCATCGACATCGGAAATCTTTGTTATATCGCCCCGGATTGCCCGCAGTATCTGAATATTATCCTTGCTCATAAAATCACCTCACTCGTATGCTTCCAAAACCAGCTTCTGAACACCTTGTTTCAAGTATATCATTATTGCAGGCAGCTATAAAGCGAAGCAGCCGGGGTACTGCATCCATGGAAGCCGCCGGAAGAACAGGCTGTGAGCAGGAGCATGACAACCGCACTCAAAATCAAACTGTAATATTTATAAAAAACAAATTTGATGATTTTTCATAACTTACACACCATAATAAATTCTTCTTCATTTTCATCTATGATCTCAAAGCCGACCTCTTTATACATGCGGACCGCATAGTTCGCCTTCTGCACGGCAAGAGAGGCTTGTCTGTAAGCATGCTCTTTCAGCAGGGAGAGCATTTGTCTCATCAGTCTGGTCCCTATTCCCTTATTCCTGTAATCCGGAAGCAGGGATATGGCAAAGGACGGGGTCTCATCATCTACATGCCCGTAATCATTCATAATCCTTGTCCATACAGCCCCCACTGCCTGGCCAGCTGCTTCGGCCACAAGGCAGTGGTCCCCGGGACTGCTGCCAAAATCTTCATAATAGATCCGCAGTTCCGGGCGCTCTATAATATCCCGTGCCGGGGCTTCCGCACCTTGCGGAATAAAAATCGCCTGGTAGAGGAAATCCTTCAGTAAATCAGATTCTTCGATGGACAGTTTCCGTATCAAAAAGCCCCCGTGGATTGTGATCAGATCCTCCACATCAAGGCACCGAAATCCGTTTTCCATCAGAAGCTGTGCGGTAACACCGGCCTGGTCCACCAGTCTTCCGCTGAAGGTGCCGTCGTACCGCTGTTTTACTCCGCAGCTGGGGCTGCGCGACTGCAGCACGACCAGATCCGGCTGCTCCTGCAGGGCAAGTTCCAGGCACTTGGCTGCGCCTGCGCGGAATTCCGCATCCACAATCCGCCCGTCTTTTGCGGTAACCAGGCCGTCTTTAATCTCCGATGGAACGCGCGGTGTGGGCAGCCCGCCCATCTGCTCCGGACAGACAGTGATGGCCTCATTGTCTGCCATAAGCCGTAGGACTTTCTCATTGCGGTTGTTCCCGCCGTTATATTTACAGTTTTCGCCTGCCAGACAGGCGCTGACCATGATTTTCATATTTCTCCATTTTTAAACCCGGCAATCATCTCAAAGGTGAGGGAAACTCCGTTGTCATACACCCGGATCTCATCCCGGGGAATCCATACGGCTTCCGCCACTTCGTTGGTATCGTGCACGGCAATCTTGTCGCTCCCATCGAGGTCGCAGATGACGCCGATCATCAGATTGGAGGCAAAGCCCCAGGGCTGGGACTTATAATAGCGGATATTGGAGACCTTCAGACCTGCCTCCTCCATGACCTCGCGCCGCACGGCATCCTCAATGGTCTCGCCAACCTCGATAAAGCCCGCGATCAGAGAAGTACCGGCGTAGCCGTCTTCCTCACGCGGTCTGTAGCGGATCATCAGAAGCTTGTCCCCATTCTCCACCGCGATGGTCACTGCCGGCATAACGCGCGGGAAGTCCATATTCCCGCAGGAGGTGCAACGGACACATCTCATCTTCGGGTGGACACTCATATGACCGCCGCAGCGGCCGCAGTGACGGTTTCCGTTGTACCAGGAAGAAAGCTGAAAAGCAGTCTCCGCACCGAAATAGATATTTTTCGGAAGCGGCTTGCTTTCAAAAGAAAAGGGCAGGAATTCCATTCCGGTAAAGGAAAAATCCGGAGCGGTACCATCCGTGTAAACAAAGCTGTAATAGAAGGTTGTTCCGATGGAAAACAGATAGACGAGACGCCCTCCCTTTTCTGCTGCTTTTTTGTCCGCCTCTGTATCCTCGGGATCGAACCAATAGTCAGCAAAGAGCACTGCCTCCGGGAGTGACATGGCTCCCTCTGCGTCCAGACGCATCAGCAGATTCCTTCCGTTCTTTTCAAAAACAGCAGCCAGATCCCCGGCTTTGGGTGCAATATTCCGGTATTCATTTGAAAAGACTTCATTGTTGGTCAGTTCCTGGATCATAAGTACCCCTTTTTATTATGTCTGCATCTTCTTGTAGTTATCCCTATGGTATCCTGAACAAATAATAGTTTTGCACTATCCTGTCTGTTTTTTGCGATGAATGCTCAGAGTGAGTTGGGTGAGTTGCGC
Organism: Eubacterium sp. UBA3782; assembly: GCA_002368795.1. GTDB lineage: Bacteria > Bacillota > Clostridia > Lachnospirales > Lachnospiraceae > Bilifractor. The sequence continues at coordinate 939 of DFFG01000029.1, read as the reverse complement.
GAATTGCGTTAATTGCCGGAGACACCTGGAATTGCCCCGCAATCACGTTTACAGATCAGATCACCACAATCACTTTTCCAAAACTGTTGGCACTCTCCAGCCAGGCGTGCGCATCCGGTACCTGCGACAGGGAAAAAACACGGGCAGGGGCCGGATCGATCCCGTATGTCCGTACATAGTCAAGAAGGGACTGGATGCGCCCCGCATCCACGTTTCCCGAATAGAAGCTGGTGAGGTAGCCGTTGACAGGCAGTTCAAAGATCGGGTCAAAGTCATTGAGCGTCCACTGTCCACCCAGCTGTCCGGTGCTGCAGACAATGCCTCCCTCTGCGACATGGGAAAAGGTGTCCCGCAGTGTGGCAGGACCGATCAATTCCAGCACACGGTCAAACTGCTGCTCTGTCTGCAGGACTCCGCCCTCATCCAGGATCACTTCATCAAAACCTGCCTCCCGCAGCTGAACCTCTTTTTTCATGCTCCTGGTTGAGCCTGAAACATGGAGCCCGGGCCAACGTCCTTTCAGAAGCCGCAGAAAGGCAACTCCTACTCCGCTTGTGGCCCCGCGCACAAGGATCCGCGGCGCCTTACTGTCTGTCGCCCTGCTATCTGCCTCACTATCTATCTTACCGCCTGCCCTACTATCCGCCCTACTATCTATCTTTCCATCTGCCGTACTCTCTCCAATCCGAAGGTTCAGCAGTGATCCATATGCGGTGTAATACGTTTCCGGCAGAGCCGCCAGTATTTTCCAGTCAAGGTCTGTCTCTACCGGACAAATCTGTTCGTTCGGCAGCAGAGTATACTCGGCATATCCTCCGTCAAAGGCGCGGCCCATTTCACCCATGATAGAGATGACCTTCTGCCCGACCGGAAGACGAACGGGATCGGTCGTTTCCGCAATCTCGCCGACACATTCGATCCCCAGAATCCTGGGGAAGG
>DFFG01000062.1 GCA_002368795.1 Eubacterium sp. UBA3782 | reverse complement strand
GCCCGGAGCATGTTGTTGACGGAGAAATGCGGTCCCACATCACGAAGGAATTCGATATAGTTCAGTTCTCTCAGCCAGTCAGCATTGTTTACCATCAGCGCCTTTCCGTCGGAAAAATCGATGAACCGGCTCATCTGCTTTTTGAAGCATTCGATGTTGTGCTCGATGGTCTCCACCGTCATCATCTTGCGCATGTCCGTCTTTCCGGAGGGATCGCCGATCATGCCGGTGCCGCCGCCCAGCAGGGCGATGGGCTTGTTGCCGGCCATCTGCAGACGCTTCATCAGGCACAGTGCCATAAAGTGTCCCACATGAAGGCTGTCGGCCGTGGGGTCAAAGCCGATGTAAAAGGTACATTTTCCGTTGTTGACCAGCTCGCGGATGCTTTCCTCGTCCGTGACCTGCGCGATCAGTCCTCTTGCTTTCAGTTCTTCATAAATTCCCATTTTTACGTCTTCCTCTCTGCAAACCAAATTCCAGGAAATAAAAAAGAGGCTTTCCTGTCCTGCTTCTGCATAGGACGAAAGCCTCTTATCTTCCGTGATACCACCTACATTCACAGCTGCCTCGCAGCAGCTGCCTTGTCAGCTGCCGGCTCCCTCTCTCGCGGTCTTTGCCGCTTGTCGGGCGTCCGGCACCCAGGCGCTGTAACGTACGCCGCCACGCTGCAGCCTATTGATCCGCAATTCCGGATGTTCGGTGCAGGGCTCGGGGATGTATTCACCTTCTGTTTCCGGATGCGCCTCTCACCTGCCGGCAGCTCTCTGTACCCTTTCACAGACGTTACTTGTTCCCGTCTTTGCCTCTTTCTGTATAGCTACGGATGAGTATACCCTCCGCGGCAGGGAAAGTCAAGCAGGCTTTTGCCTGCCAGGGCCGCTCCTCCTGCCTGTCCGGGCTAGTTCTTTTGCCTGTCCGGATCCGGCCTGCATGATGGCTGCCTGTCTTAGACACCCGGATCCACGATGAGGTCGGTGCCGTCCGCAGCGGATGTTGCCAGGGCGTCGCAGCGCTCGTTCAGCTCATGGCCGTCATGCCCCTTGACCCAGATAAAGCGGACATTATGCGGCTCCTTTGCCGCCAGCAGCCGCTTCCACAGATCCACGTTTTTTACCGGCTCCTTCTTGCTGTTTTTCCAGTCCTTCTTCTGCCAGGACTCGATCCAGTGCTCATTAAACGCCTTCACCAGATACTGGGAATCCGAGTACAGCTCGACCTCGCAGGGCCGAAGCAGCGCCTCCAGACCTGTGATCGCCGCCATCAGCTCCATCCGGTTGTTGGTGGTCCGCACGTACCCCTGGGAATACTCTCTTTCATGGAGCGTTCCCTCGCTGTCAACGAACTGCAGCACGCAGCCATAGCCGCCCGGGCCGTCGGGATTGCCTCTGGCCGAACCGTCTGTATAGATCTTAACCTTTGCCATGCTGTTCCTTACCGTTCTTCCAGTTCGCTCTCGAGATTGTCCATCCGCTGCTTCATATACCTTGAGAAGACCTCAAGGGTATAGTCCACGATCTCATCGTTATGAGCCGTCGACAGGAACATCGCCTCAAACTGAGACGGTGCCGCATGGATGCCATTCTCCAGCAGGAAGCGGAAATAGCGGGCAAATTCCTTGGTATCGGAGGTCTTGGCAATATCATAGTTGGTCACCTCTGCCTCGGTAAAGAAGACAGAGCCGAGGGATCCGATATGATTGACGGTGCAGGGTGCGCCCTCTCTCTTGATGATCTTTTCCATTCCGCCGTACAGCCGCTCACCCATCTCACGAAGGTAAGTGTAATATTCCGGATGTCCGGAAAGGATCCGCAGCTGCGCAAGTCCGGCAGCCATGGCGACCGGATTTCCGGACAGGGTGCCTGCCTGGTAGACCGGACCGAGAGGAGCGACCATCTCCATGATCTCTTTTCTTCCGCCGTAGGCGCCCACCGGCATGCCGCCGCCGATGATCTTGCCATAGGTCACCAGATCCGGTGTCACATGGAAGAACTCAGCTGCTCCGCCAAAAGCCAGACGAAAGCCGGTGATGACCTCGTCAAAAATCAGGAGCGCGCCTCGGTTGGTACACAGCTCCCGAAGCGACTGGAGGAAGCCCTCCTGCGGAAGCACCACGCCCATGTTGGCTGCCACCGGCTCCACGATCACTGCGGCGACCTGGTCCGGATTTGCATCGAACAGGTCGATCACGCTCTCGAGATCGTTGTAGACGGCAGTCAGCGTATCCGATGTGCATCCCTCCGGCACGCCTGCGCTTCCGGGAATGCCCTGGGTCATCAGACCGGAACCGGCATCCACCAGCAGGCTGTCGCTGTGGCCATGGTAATTTCCGGCAAATTTGATGATCTTGTTTCTGCCGGTATAACCCCTTGCCAGGCGGATGGCACTCATGACCGCTTCTGTGCCCGAGTTGACCATACGGATCATTTCCACGTGGGGGATCTTTTCACAGATCAGCTCTGCGATCTCCACCTCCCGCTCTGTGGGTGCGCCAAAGCTCAGGCCGCTGGCGCAGGTCTTGACCACACTGCTCAGGACCTCCTGGTTGTTGTGACCCAGGATCATCGGACCCCAGGAACAGATGTAGTCGATATATTTGTTTCCGTCCATATCAAAGACATACGGACCGACTGCGCCCTGCAGGAACACCGGCGACATGCCGACACTGTTCCAGGAGCGGACCGGAGAATTGACGCCTCCGGGGATATACTGCCTCGCTTTTTCCATAAGTGCAGCGGATTTTTCTGTAACCATACGTTCTTCTCCCTTTGGCTGCAGCCTATGCTCAGCCGATCCTTCCTTCGTCAATAAATCTGGCGATCTCCTCTGCAAAATAGGTCTCGTATACCGAGATGCCTGCCCGGTAGGCCGATACGGCCATCTCGCAGACGATGCGGTCCTCATCGATCCAGCCGTTCATCGCGGCAGCCTTGACCATCGCATACTCACCGCTGACGCTGTAGCCTGCAACCGGCACATTGACCACCTCGCGGACCTTCGCAGCTACATCGAGGAAGGACATGGCCGGTTTGACCATGATGATATCTGCGCCTTCCTCCACATCCAGAAGGGCCTCGCGGATCCCTTCCCGCACATTGTGATAATCCATCTGATAGGTCTTGCGGTCGCCAAAAGAAGGCGCGCTGTCGGCCGCCTCCCGGAAGGGACCATAAAAGGCAGAGGCATACTTGACCGCGTAGGACATGATGGGGGTCTTTGCAAAGCCGTTCTCATCCAGCTTTCTGCGGATAGCCAGCACGCGGCCGTCCATCATATCGGAGGGCGCCACCATATCAGAGCCTGCCTGGGCATGGCTCAGGGCTGTTCTGGCCAGCAGCTCCAGGGTGGGGTCATTGTCCACATCATGGCCGTGCAGGACGCCGCAGTGGCCATGGGAGGTATACTCGCACATGCACACATCGGTGATATAGAACAGATCGGGCACCTCCCGCTTTGCCTTAAGGAGTGCTCTCTGGATGATGCCGTCCTCGGCATAGGCACCGGAACCGACCTCATCCTTTACATCCGGAATTCCGAAAAGCATGACGCTGCCGACTCCGGCATCCGCCAGGCTTGCCAGCTTCTCCGGCATGCGGTCCAGACTGTAGCGGTACTGTCCGGGCATGGAGGGGATCTCCTCCTTTACATCGATGCCTTCCTTTACAAACAGAGGATAGACAAGGGATGCCTTGTCGACTCTGGTTTCTCTTACCATCTTGCGGATCGCCTCGCTGCTGCGAAGTCTGCGCGGTCTCTGGATCATTTCCATAACATTTTCTCCTCCTGCTTTATTCTTCTGCGGGTTTTGCCGCCTGCTTTTTTTCTTCGTACATCCGGATCACAAGGTCGACCAGGCTGTCCATTGTGGCCTTGTCTGCACAGGCCGTCTGCATGCCGAAGGCATTAGCTGCCGCCTGGGTCTGTCTGCCGATACATGCCGCACAGACCTTTGTATAATCCAGATCCGGATTTGCCTCGACAAAGGCTCTTACGATCGAAGAGCTGGTAAACACCGCAAAGGTGATCTCCCCGTTTTCAAACTGCCGGGTCTCATTGATGAGCTCCTGCTTCTGATAGACCGTCTCATATGTGGGTACATCATCCACCTTAAAGGCAGCAAGCTTTGCAACGATCTCCGGGTTCCCGATCCGGGCTCTGGGAAGAAGGATATGATCGCCCTCTTTGGCAGCTGCTGCGACCGCCTCGCCCAGATGCTCTCCGTCATAAACAGAAGGCATGACATCCGGATAAAAGCCTCTGGCCTTCAGCTCCTTTGCCGTTCCGTTTCCGATCGCTCCGATCTTCACATGGGCCATCCTGCGGACATCCACCTCGGAGGCTGCCATCTGGTCAAAGAAGATCTTTACCCCGGCCGGGCTGGTAAACAGGATCCACTGGTACTCCGAAAGATGCTGGATGGCGTAGATGAATTTCAGGTTCTCCGGAATGGGAACCGTGGCCACTGCCGGGATCTCCAGTACCTCCGCGCCTTTGCGGCGGAGCTTTTCAGAGATGACGGATCCCTGTCCCCTCGGGCGGGTCACCAGGACCTTGCAGCCCATCAGCGGCAGCTTCTCATACCAGCCGAAATCATCGGCAAGGGCGCATACCCGTCCGACGACGATGATCGCCGGCGTCTCGATTCCCTGCCGGTCCACCTCTTCGGGAAGCGTCGTCACCGTCGCAACGATCCGCTTCTGTCCGGCTGTGGTTCCCTTCTGGAGGATCGCTGCCGGCATATCCGGATCGATCCCTGCCTCCAGGAGGCCGCCAAGGATATCCCGAAGTGCCGTGACCCCCATCAGGAACACCAGCGTTCCCTTTGTCTGCACCAGCGCCTTAAAGTCAATGTTGTAGGACTCGCCGGCCCGCTTGTGCCCGGTAATAATATGAAGAGACGAGGTGTAGTCTCTGTGTGTAACCGGTATGCCATTGTAGGCCGGAACAGAGATCGCCGACGGAATACCGGGGATGATCTCATAGGGAATCCCGTTTTCACAGAGAAGCTCCAGCTCCTCACCGCCCCGTCCAAACAGGAACGGATCGCCGCCCTTCAGCCGGACGACCTTTTTGCCCTTCTGCGCCTCCGAAAGCAGAACCCTGTTGATGTCCTCCTGGACCATCGTATGACGGCTGGCCCGCTTGCCCACATTGATCTTTTCCGCTGTCTCGGGAACCATGGCCAGAACACCGTCGCCCACGAGGCTGTCGTATACCACGACATCCGCTTCCTCCAGGACCTGCTTTCCCTTCAGCGTAAACAGGCCGCGGTCACCGGGACCGGCACCCACAAGCCATACCTTACCTGTTGCCATATCAAGAATCCTCCGTATCGATTCAACTCATATCCTATCCTGTACCGCCGCAATAAAGCGCGGATCCCCTCTGCAGGCAGATCCTCGGATGCAAAGATCCAATGCAGGCCTTACTGCTTTCCGGACAGCTTCTTTGCCAGGGCCACACCCAGCGCCTCCGCCTCTGCGGCAGGACCACTGATCTGCCCGGTGACGACCTCGCCGCGCGTCTCCTCATAGTACAGACCCAGAAGCTTCATATTCCCATCCTTCACGATGGCATGGGCAGCGATCGGCGATGAACAGCCGCCATCCAGCCAGCGTACATAGGCACGCTCTGCCAGCGCTGCCGCCTGTGCATCCGGATCCGCAAATGCGTCAAAAAGAGATGCGTCGCTGTCCCTTCTGCCCTGCACCGCCAGGATCGCCTGGCCGGCGGAGGGAATGACCTCCTCCACATCAAAATAACGGCTGATCCGGTCCTCCAGTCCGCTGCGCTTCAGGCCGGCTGCCGCAAGAACGATGGCGCCATACTGGCCCTCGTCCAGCTTTCTGAGCCTGGTCTGCAGGTTGCCGCGGATGCTGACAAATTCTGCATCCGGGAACAGCTTTTTCAGCTGCAGGATCCTGCGCAGGGAGGATGTCCCGATGGGAAGCGCCGGATCGATCCGGTCTGCTCCCTTTGGCAGCACCAGGACATCTCTGGGATCCTCCCGCTTGGAATAGGCGATCACCGGGAGCTCTTCCGGCACCTCCATGGGAAGGTCCTTCAGGCTATGGACAGAAAAATCCGTCCTTCCTTCCGTCAGCGCCACATCCAGCTCTTTGACAAACAAGCCCTTTCCGCCGATCTGGTCCAGCCGGCGGTCCAGGATCTTATCTCCTGTAGTCTTCATCGTCAAAAGCTCTGTATCCACCTCCGGATGCTCCCGGTTCAGATAATCGATCACTATCCGGCTCTGGATCACCGCAAGTGCACTCTCACGGCTTCCGATCACGATCTTTTTCTTCATCACTCTGTCATACCCCTTCCTTCCGGACAGCCTCCTCAACCATCTCACGAACCTTTCTGGCCCGCCTGTGGTCCTCTCCGGAGGCTGTTATGCCGATGACCACGCTGTCCTGCCTGACCACCCCGGGGAAATAAAAGTCACATTTTCTTTTGTCATCCGCACAGTTTACCGGGATCCCAAGGCACTTGCAGGCCGCGTAGACGTCCTGGTTGACCCCTGAGTCATCCGTGCAGGCAAGGACCATATCGGCATCCTGGATCAGTCCCCTCTCATAGGGCTGCTTAAGCCAGGTCACCAATCCCGCATCCGCCAGGCCTTTTAGCTCCTCTGTCACGGAGGGCGCGATTACCTGGATCTCTCCTGCAAAATCAAGCAGGGTCTTTACCCTTCTGCCTGCGATCCTGCCGCCGCCGATGACAACGATCTTTTTCTGAGAAAGATCAATAAACACAGGGAAATACCGACTGCCGGCAGCTTGGCTGCCCTCAGCCGGCATTTCCTGCCTGTTATTTCTGTCCATATATTTTCTCCATGCCGCCGACACAGCTGCGGAACGCCTGGTCCTCCAGCTGATCCTGCAGATCGTAGATCAGCTTTCCGACGGTGCGGAAGGCTGCCTGGTTCATCTGCTCCGCCAGTTTTTCCTGCTCCGCTTCGGAAAGGGGCAGCCGGCGGATGATCCTGTGCATGCGCAGGCTGAAATCCTCGGCCGCCTGCTCCCGCACATGCTCGATCCTGGGCACAAGATCCCGGTCCTTCATCCAGAACCAGAAGGATTCCTGCTCCTCGTCCAGGATACGCAGCGCCTTCTTGTAGGCTTCGTCGTTGGCGTCGACCGAGCCGCTGCTGTAGGAATCAATGTTATACAGCGTCACCATCTCGAGCTCCTCGATCGCCGGCTCGATGTCCTCCGGGACCGCAAGGTCAATGAGGATCACCGGATGGTCAAGTTCTGCCCGGGCGACCATATCATAGGTCAGGGTATAGTGGGGACTGGCCGTGGCGCTTACCACCAGATCGCAGGAGGGCAGCATACGGATCCTGTCATCGTAGCTGATCTCCCGGCAGCCCGCCGGCACATGCACCATGCCGCTGTGATACTGCCGCACGGTCACATGGACATTGGCGCCTGCATCCCGAAGGGTCCTTGCCGCCAGCTTCCCGTACTCACCGTTTCCGATGACCATACAGGTCCTGCCCTCAAACACAAAGCCCCCCTTCTTGAGGAGAGAGACGGCCTTGTGGATCGCCGTGGCGTCCGCCCGGGTAAAGGCAACCTCTGTCTTGACCTTTTTGGCTCCGGTGACGGCCTTTCGGAACAGCACCTCCAGGCAGCTGTCGGCTGCATGGACTTTCCGGCTGTCCACCAGGGCCTGCCCGACCTGCGTCAGGATCTGATCCTCCGCCAGGATCGCGGAGCGAAGACCGCAGGCCATCGTAAACAGATGCTCCACGGCATGGGCTCCGGCACGGCTCCTGAAAAACGCGGCATAATTTCCTTTATTCAGGCCCTTCCACCGGCAGAAGCACTGGTAGAGGGGATCCTGTTCAAAATCGTTGTATTCCGGACCGGCATTGATTCTTGCCTCTGTCTCCGGATCATCCGCAACGCTGACCCACAGCTCTGTACGGTTGCAGGTCGCCAGTAGCACAACGCCAAAGGCAGATAATTCTTCCTTTGCCTTCTGCAGAAAATTCCCTTTCTCTTCTCTGGAAAAGCTGAAAAGTGAACGGACCTGGACCGGTGCGGTCGTATGGTCAATTCCGATCATGCGTATCATCGTTCTTCATCCTCCGCTGCCTGTGAAACAGCTTACTCCCTTCGGGCCAGCTCCTGGGTAATGTCGTCCCAGGTGAGCCCCTTCTGAACCATCAGCACCATGCAGTGGTACAGAAAATCGGATATTTCATACACAGACTCCGTCGGATCCGGATTTTTTGCAGCGATCACGATCTCCGTGCTCTCTTCACCCAGCTTTTTAAGAATCTTATCGAGTCCCTTGTCAAACAGATAATTGGTATAGGAGCCTTCCTTCGGGTTGGCCTTGCGGTCGGCAATGACCTGGTAGACCTGCTCGAGGACCTTCTGCGGGTTGGCTTCCTCGTATTCCTTCTTCAGGATATCACGGTAGAAACAGGAATAATTGCCCGTATGGCAGGCAGCGCCTACCTGCGCGACCTTCGCCAGAAGCGTATCGTTGTCGCAGTCCACGGACAGGGCCTTGACGAACTGGAAATGTCCGGAGGTCAGACCCTTTACCCAGATCTCCTGCCGGCTTCTGCTCCAGTAGGTCATGCGGCCGGTCTCGATGGTCCGGCGGAACGCTTCTTCATTCATATAGGCAAGCATGAGGACCTCACCCGTCCGGTAGTCCTGGACCACGCAGGGGACCAGCCCGTCAGGGCCGATCTTCAGATCGCTCCAGGAGACCTCTGCACTCCCGCCCTCCGGGCGGCTGTTGTACTCACGGCAGATACCGGCGCTGTTGATATGGATCATCACCGGCAGTTCAGTCTCGGAGAGCAGCTTTTCCTGCTCATCCTCATCCTCATTCATAAAGATCAGCCCGGCATAGCTTTCGATCAGCTCCCGGTCGATCATATAGCTTTTATAATCGGAGATGTAGACGCCGATCTTCTGCCGCCCGAACCTTTTTGATACTTCCTCGAGCATGTCCCGGTTGGAGTCTTTGCTAAAGTTCAGCACGACTCTGGAGCAGCCGGCATAGAGCAGCTTTTTCACATCCTCCGGCCGCTGGATATTGCCCGCTGCATAGACCGGGAGCACCGCCGTCCGCACGATATCGCGGATATTTCCGATGGCAGCCTCATGGCTGGCATCATCATCCGAAAAATCAAAGACCATCAGCGCGCTGGCATCCTCTCTGTCTCTGATCTTTTCGGCTACACGGATCGGATCCTCACCGGTCTGGCCCTCGTCAACACCGAGAGCAGCAAAAAAATCCCCGACTGCCTTGCCCTGCTTCAGATATATACAGGGGATATTTAACGTATCCAAAATTCTCTTTCCTTTCTCACAGGCTGCCCTTTGTGGAGAGCACATCGGTGATCCGCGGATCCAGGCTCACGGCCTGATCCAGTGATTTTGCAAATGACTTGAACAATGCCTCGGTCTTATGATGATCGTTGAAGCCGTCCAGGATGCGCATATGCAGGTTCATGCCTGCGGAGACCGAGACCGCACGGAAAAACTCCCGCACCATCTGGGTGCCCATATCCCCCATTTTTTCTGTGAGGAACTCTCCGTTGAACACAAAATAGGGACGTCCCGACAGATCGATGGCCGTCATGACCAGCGCCTCATCCATGGGGAGGATGCTGCTCCCATACCGCCGGATCCCTTTTTTGCTGCCGAGCGCCTTTAAAATTGCCTCTCCCAGCACGATGCCGGTATCCTCGATGGTGTGGTGATCGTCGACATTCAGATCTCCCTTTACCGTAACCTCCAGATCAAAGAGGCCGTGCCGGGCAAAGCCCTCCAGCATATGATCGAAAAAGCCGACGCCCGTATCGATCCTGTACTGCCCGGTTCCATCCAGACAGATCGTCAGAGAGATATCCGTCTCTCTCGTTTTCCTTGTCACTGTGGCGATCCTTCCAGCCATAATCCACCTCTCTTACTGCAGCTGAAAGATGAGCACATTTGTACTCCCCCAGCATTAAAGCACGTCTCTTTATTCTAACAGAAACAGAGGGCTGTTTACAAGCCCCCTGCCCTGCGTTTGTCTTATCCATTTGATGGACGTCAAAGGGTTTACGGCCCTTTTCCGAACTAAAAAACGATCCTATATCCATTCAAGAACGCCTCAGCGATCTTGCCGCCTATAGCGGCGGGGACCACCCCGAATGAACTATTTTGTCCCGGATCCTGCTGCGATCGTATGCTTATTCCTCGTTCTCAAACCGGACGGCAATGGAGTTTGCATGAGCGGTCAGCTGCTCACAGCGGGCAAACTGCTCGATATCCTTGTGGATCTCCTTCAGTGCCTCTCTCGAGTAATGAATGATGCTGGATTTTTTGACGAAGTCATCCACGCACAGAGGCGAAAAGAACCGGGCGGTCCCGCTGGTGGGAAGGATGTGGTTCGGTCCGGCAAAATAATCGCCGAGCGGCTCACTGCTGTACTCTCCCACAAAGATCGCTCCTGCATTCCGGATCTTTGTCATGACCTCAAAGGGATCCTTCATCAGGATCTCCAGATGCTCGGCGGCAAATTCATTGGCCGCGGCGATCGCCTCTTCCCTGCTGTCTGCCACCAGGATGCAGCCGAAATTGTCCAGCGATTTCTGGATGATCTCTTTTCTCTCCAGCACACGGACAAAGCCGTCGACTTCCACGGAAACCTTTCCGGCCAGCTCTTCGCTCGTGGTGATCAGCACCGCGGATGCCATCTCATCGTGCTCGGCCTGGGAAAGCAGATCGGCAGCCACATACCGGGGATCTGCCGTCTCATCGGCCAGGACGAGGATCTCGCTGGGACCGGCAATGGAGTCGATGCTCACGCTGCCATATACCGCCTTCTTTGCCAGGGCGACAAAAATGTTGCCAGGGCCCACGATCTTGTCGACCTTCGGGATGCTCTCGGTACCATAGGCAAGGGCCGCGATGGCCTGAGCGCCGCCGGCCTTGAAGATCCTGTCGGCACCGGCCTCTCTGGCCGCCACAAGGACGGAAGGATTGACCTTGCCCTCCGGGCTGCAGGGCGTCGTCATGATGATCTCATCCACGCCCGCGGTCTTTGCCGGAACGACATTCATCAGAACAGAGGATGGGTAAGCGGCCTTTCCGCCGGGAACATACACACCGACACGCTGCATCGGCGTGACCTTTTGCCCCAGGATGATGCCGTTTTCCTGGGTCGTGATCCAGCTGTTCTGCTTCTGTTTTTCATGGAAGCTGCGGATATTGACCAGAGCCTTGCGGATCACATCCACCAGGGCCGGGTCCACCTCGCGGTAGGCCTCGCTGATCTCCTCTTCTGTTACCTCAAAGGCAGCTGCATCCAGCTTTGCATGGTCGAATTTTTCTGTATAGGCAAAGACGGCTTCATCGCCCTTTGCTTTTACGGCCTCGATGATCTCCCGGACAACGGCTTCCTGCGGGCCAAACTGGGTCGGGCTTCTGTGCAGGATGTTGTCCATCACAGCCTTTCTGTTTTCATCATTCAGCACTACTGTTTTCATGACTTTTGCTTCCTCACTTCCTGTCTGCTGCAAGTCGGTTCTTCATCTTCTGGATCAGCTCCGTGATCCTGGCGTTGTCCATCTTCATGCTGACCGGGTTCACGACCATTCTTGCGGACAGGGGACAGATCTCCTCCAGCACCGTAAGGCCGTTCTCCTTCAGGGTCGATCCGGTCTCCACGATATCCACGATCACCTCGGACAGACCCACGATGGGCGCCAGCTCGATCGAGCCGTTCAGCTTGATCAGCTCGACGCTCTGGTTCTTTTTATTGTAAAAATAATCCTTGGCAATATTCGGGTACTTGGTCGCCACGCGGATCAGCTGGTTGTGGGTCAGGTACTGCGCGGCCGATTCCGGTCCGCAGACACACATCCGGCACTTGCCGTAGCCAAGGTCCAGAACCTCATAGATCTTCCGCTTTTCCTCGAGGATCGTATCCTTTCCGACGATGCCGATATCGGCGGCGCCGTACTCGACATAGGTCGGAACATCCGGCCCCTTTGCCAGGAAAAAGCGCAGCCCGTACTGCTCATTGGTAAAGATCAGCTTTCTTGTATGTTTGTCCTTCATTTCCTCGCAGCTGATGCCAAGGCTCTCCAGAAGCTCCATGGTCTGTTCGGCGAGGCGTCCCTTTGTCAGGGCAAAGGTGAGATATCTCATGCCTGTATTCTCCATGCTCAAATGGTAATCTTGTTGACGGCCCCGCTCAGAAGGTTGATGGCAAACACATCCTCCGCAGACTGGAAATAGATGATCCCTCCGAACTGGTTGCGCATGCCGTACGCCCGGTAGCTGTCCAGGACCTTCCCGCTCTCAAACCGCACCAGCGCCACGTCCAGCCCTTTTTCCCGCTGCCGCATGGCAAAATCCATCGCCTTCTTTTCCAGATAGGAGGGGTAAAGGACCATCGTCTTGATGTCGCCCACCGGCAGCTCCACATGCTGTCTCTCCAGGGCATTCAGCAGGCTGTCGATCTGGGCTGCAAAGCCGACGGCGGCAGCCTCCTTGCCGAAATGGGCGATCAGCGAATTGTACCGGCCGCCCTTGATCAGGGCGTCACCGGAGCCGTAGGTAAAGGCCTGGAAAATGATCCCGGTATAATAGTGATATTCCGAGATCATGGCCAGATCAAAGGTCACATAATCCCTGCAGCCATACAGCTCCAGGATCTCGTAGATCCGGCGAAGACGGGAAATGGCCGCCCTTGCCGTCCGGTTGTTTGTCAACTTTTCCGCCTGGTCAAGGATCACATCATCCCCGAACAGGGTAAACATCTCGGTAAAGACCTTCTTCAGGTCACTGCGAAGCTGCAGGCGGTCCACCAGCTCCTGCGCGCCAAAGCGGTTCTGTGTGATCAAAAGCTCCCGAAGCTCTGCGATCACATCCTCATCCAGCTGTGCCTCCGCTGCGACCGCATTGAAATAATCGACGTGGCTTAGGGTCACCTGGAACTGGGAAAGGCCTGCCCGGCGCATCGTGGACACGACAAGGGCGATGACCTCGGCATCTGCCTCGGCACTATCCTCATTCAGAAACTCGACGCCCATCTGTGTCGTCTCCCGCATCAGCCCCTTAAGAGAGCTGCTGTTGCGGAACACATTGCCGTGATAGCACAGCCGGAGCGGCATCTGCTCCTCCTCAAAATACATGGATACGGCACGGGCCACCGAAGGGGTGAAATCCGGTCGGAGGACCAGGGTGTTTCCGTCCCGGTCAAAAAACTTGTACAGATCGCGGGACGGAGTCGTGCCGACCTCGCTGGCGAATACTTCGAAAAATTCAAGGGAAGGCGTCTCGATGGACTGATACCCGTAGGAACGGTACAATTTCTCGATCTGTCTCTCCAGATAACGTTTTTTATCACACTCCCGGGCAAATATGTCCCGTAGGCCCTCCGGGGTATGGATCTTTTTATTCATGCTGCACTCTCCCTGTCCGGTGCTCTGGTACTTTAGCACGCTAACATGGTATCACAAAAGTCTGTTTTGTCAAGCCTGCGTATCCCGCTCGGCCAGATCTCTGCTGAGGCCGTCCAGAAACGGCACCAGGATGCCGGGCTTTTTCGGAAGGATATAGGCCGGATCAAGCTCATCAAAACGGAAGCTCTTCTGTCCGCCATTCTGGCTTCTGATCCAGAAACGCTCCAGCGTTTCCATCCGCAAATAATAGTAGACGTCCCTGCTGGAAAAAAAGATCAGCAGAAAGGAGATCCCCTGCTGCTGCTCAAAATCCGTCATGAACCGGATCTGGTGCTCATGGACATTGGCCAGCGGAAAGGTGTCGGTCTTGCACTCCTTTGCGTCAAAGCAGACCGGTATCCCCTGAACGACGCCGATGTAGTCGACCGTACTCTTCTGCTCAAAATAAGCCAGGGTGATGTGCCGGCTCTCCTTATCCATGCGGACCGGCGTAATGGGGGTGGGCACCTTCTGGATCAGGGCCAGATGATTGTCTCTGTACTGATCCAGCGTGCGGTTGATCAGCTCCTCAAGGGTTGAGCCGCGAAGGCCTCTGGAATTCCAGGTACTCATATCAGTCCTCCCGGATCACGCTGATCCTGGAAAGCGGCCAGTACCGGAACACGGCCTTTCCCAGGATATCATCCTTCTCGACAAAGGTATTCTGCCAGTAGCGGGAATCTCTGGAATTGGTCCGGTTATCGCCCAGCATGAAATAGCAGCCCTCAGGCACGGTCAGCGGATACGTCAGGTATCCCTCCTCGGTCTGGTCCTGCACAGAGCAGAACGTATCCTCCAGCGGGGTCTCGGAGCCGTTTACATACACCTCGCCGCCGTGAATGTCGATGACATCCCCGGGAAGTCCGATCACGCGCTTGATAAACAGGGTACGCTTGTCATCCGGATAGCGGAAGATCACGATGTCAAACCGCTCGATCTCCTCGGTCACATAGGCAAGCCGCCAGCCAAAGATCCGGTCGCCGGTCATGATCGTCGGCTCCATGGAGGCGGAGGGGATCACCGCGTTGACGATGATGAACAGCTCCAGCACGGCAACGATGGCCACGGCGATCACGATCATCTTGACGTATTCCAGGACCTCCTTTTTCCAGTCCAGGGGCTGTTCCTTCTTTTTATTTTCTTCTGTATTCTGCCTGTCCTCTGTCTGTTTCAACTCTTCTTCTCTTTTCTGTTTCTGTATGCTTCCAGTCCGGTCTCGCGAAGTGCCTTCTTCAGGTCATCTGGCAGCGGAGCCTCAAATGTTCTGCCGGAAACGCCGGCAAGCACGCCGTCCGTCTCCGGAAATTCCAGCCGCTCCGCATGCAGGAACTGCCGCTTCAGGCCGAGATCCTTTCTGGCCTGCTGGTTGACAGCCCTATCGCCATATTTTACATCCCCAAGCAGCGGATGTCCAATGAAAGATAAATGGCTGCGGATCTGGTGCGTCTTGCCTGTGACAAGCTCCACCTCCAGAAGCGTACAGTCCTTCCCAAAGGCAAGCGGCGCGCAGACCGTCTCGATCTCCTCTGCCCCTTCTGCCGGATGGGACAGGACCTGTACCCGGTTCGCGCCGCGGTCCTTTACAAGCCAGGCATGCACATCCTGCCTGCCCTCCATCCGTCCGGATGCCAGGGCCAGATAGTATTTTCGAACGGCTCTGGTCCGGACCAGGGCCGACAGCTCCTGGGCTGCCTGCAGGGTCTTTGCGCAGATCACCAGCCCGGAGGTGTTCCGGTCCAGGCGGTTGACCACCCCGGGCGCATACAGCCGCATCCGCTCACCGTCCAGCTCTCCTTTTCCTGCCAGATATTCCCTTAGCATCTCCACCATGGAAACATCGCCCGCCTCCGCCTTCTGGGACAGAACACCTGCCGGCTTTGCCGCCAGCAGCACATGGCTGTCCTCATAGACGACCCAGAATGCAAAAGCCGGTGCAGAACGCAAAGAAGAGACCTCTCCGAAATTCTCTGGCTTTCCCATGAATTTCGAAATGGTCTCATCTGAAAAATAGACGCGGATAACGTCTCCGGGCACAAGGATCTCCTTCCCGGAGGCTTTTTTTCCATTTAATAAAATATTTTTCTTCCGGAGCATCTTATAGAGAAAGGATGCACCTGCTTCCGGAAGATACCGCTGCAGGAATTTGTCCAGTCTCTGACCGCCTGCAACATCATCGATTCTGATCTCTTTCACCTTGCCGCTCCACGTATCTTTCCGGAATGGTTCACAGGGAGATATCCTTCAGGATCTGGGCCACCTCCGGATCTCTCTCCATTTCAAACTGCTCTCTCTTCTCCCGCAGCTGGTCCGCCCGCTCGAGAAATTTTGCCTTGCTGTCAAAGATCTTTACCGTGCAGCGGAAGGCTGCAGCCGTCGTGGACCTGCGGATATGCTTTTCCATGAAGGCGATGGTTCCTGCGCTCGCACCGGAGGAGGTGTAGGCCACAATATACTCTCCGCACACGATGACAGCATCCAGAAACAGATTGGTGTTTTCTGTCGTCAGGTACAGCTCATACAGGGTGCGAAGCTCCCCGGTCCGGCTGCTGATCTCCTCGTATAGCGCCCTGTCCATGACCGGACACCGGAAGATCATGATGGTACTGACAAGGCTCATGGCGCCCGGGATGGCTCCGACCGCGGCTACTACGGTGTAGATGTTCCTGCGGTCGCCTCCGTTCAGCGCAAGGCCGATCCCAAAGACCCCGAAGGCCACGGCAAAGAAAAGAATGGTCCGCAGCACGCGTATGCGCCGCTGGCTCTGGACGTAACCGAACTGTCCCTTTTTACTCTTCAATCTTCTTTACTCCTTGTCCCAGACGGTTGCTCTGCGCCCGGTAAGCCTGTGCGATCAGATCCAGCTGATCGTGGTACCGGATCAGCTCCTCCATATCGTCCAGCCGGTAGATCCGGTAGAACTCATCCTGGATCTTTTCCACCTCACGTCTGGAGGTCAGCCGGTACATATTCTCGATGGTCGCCACGATATCCTCGACCAGGTTGTAGCGCATCTTGGAGGAAAGCTGGGCATCCATGATCTCATCCCTGACAGAAGACATCTCCCGGTCAAGCTGGATGATGGCATCCGCAGCGGCAGAAAGACGGGAGCTGACCTTTTCCGGGATCCGTCCCTTGTACTTGTACTGAAGGGAATGCTCTGTTGTCGCCCAGAAATCCATCGCCATCGTGCGGATCTGGATCTCCACCAGCACAGCCTTTGGCCCGTCGATCGTCTCGACCGTGTACCTGGCGACCAGATGATAGCTGCGGTAGCCGCTGTCCTTGTGGTTTCGGATATAATCCTTGACCTCTATGACATCGAGATCTTTCCTCTCCCGGATCAGGGCCGAGACCTTCTCGATGTCCTCGACAAACTGGCAGATGATGCGAAGACCGGCGATATCCTCGATCCGCTCCTCCAGCTCATCAAAACCGACCTCTTTGCGCTCCATCTTGTCCAGGATGCTGGAAATGCTCTTGACCCTGCCGATCACCTGCTCGATGGGGCAGTATCTGCCCTGCTGCTGGTATTCTCTTTTCAGATTATTGAATTTGAGCATGAGCTCTGCTACTGCCATCTCGTACGGACTGAGCAGCTTATGCCACAACAGGATATCCATAGAAAACTCCTCTAGAAGCTCCGGCCATGCAGGAACCGGACAGGATAAACTTCCAAATTCTCCCGATCAGTTTATAAACCGCGCAGATCATGCGCAGACCTCTGGCCGCATTCCGGCCATATCACGTAAAAAAGCAGCTCATCCCCATCGAATGAGCTGCCTGGAATAATCCGATCAGAAATTATTCTTCTTCGTAATCGTCTTCGTCTTCCTCGTCATCATAGACTTCTTCCTCTTCCGGATAGACAGTATCATAACCGTCTTCCATCGGAGCGAGCTCACTTCTGTTCTCATTTACCAGGTCATAATAGCTCTGCAGAGAGCTGCTCATCTCATCATATTTCTCTCCGACCTCTGCCAGAGTATTGCCAAGGATAGACGAAATATTGGAAAGCAGCTGATCCGTATAGCTGATCGCGCTGGTACGGATGTTGTTGGCATCCGTCTGGGCAGAATTGAGAATATCCTGGGCCTGGTTATTGGCGGCATTGACCGTATCCTGGGCCTGCGCATAGGCAGCCTTCATGATCTCTGTCTCCGTCACCATCTCCTGCGCCTGGGCCTCAGCCTGTGCAATGATGGCATCTGCCTTTGCCTGTGCATCGGCAAGGATCGCATCCTTGTTGCCAATGATCTTCTGGTAGCGCTTGATCTCATCCGGAGTCTTAAGACGAAGCTCGCGGAGAAGCTCCTCCAGTTCCTCTTTATTGACAATGATCTTGGTCGTAGAAAGCGGCTGATAACGGCAATTCTCTACGTACTCTTCAATCTCTTCGATGATCTGTTCGATTCTGCTGCTGCTCATTCTTCTCTCCTTAAATCCCAATCCTTCACACTATCATGATATACAACAACAGGCATTCACCGGCGTTCCTTCAGCTTCTTCACGACAGCCTCCGCCACATAATCCGGAACAAATTCCGAGATATCGCCGCCAAAGGAAGCGACCTCTTTGACAATGGTGGAACTAAGGAAGGAATACTGCAAAGACGTATATAAAAAGGTTGTATCCACATCGGGAGCGAGCTTGCGGTTTGTCTGTGCCATCTGCAGTTCATACTCGAAATCCGAGATGAGACGGAGTCCTCTCACGATCACGGAAGCGTTGTTCTGCCTGGCAAATTCCACAGCCAGTCCTTCAAAAGATACGACCTCGACATTCGGAATCCCATTGGTAGCTTTCTTTAGTATATTAACACGTTCCTCCACAGAAAACAACGGAGTTTTTGCAGAATTGTTCAAAACCCCTATGACAACTTTGTCAAACAATTTGACAGTTCTGGTGATGATATCGATGTGTCCATAGGTGATCGGATCGAAGGTTCCAGGATAAACGGCAATGCTCATGAATCTTTCCTATTCCTCTCTTTTTCGAAGAAAGAGATGCTGATTTGTCTTATACTTTTTCCATTTAATGCATACATATCCGGAGCTGTCAAGCCAGGCAAAATCCGTATCCAGCGCAGCCTCCACGATGTACAGGGTATCCGGATGGACGCAGGGCGCCCCCTCCATGGCTTCCAGGACTTCCTTCTCCAGTCCGCACCGGTAAGGAGGATCCATAAAGACGACATCAAACTGCTGTTTTGCGCCAAAACTGCGCACAGCCGATGCCGCGTCCATCGTAAGGACCTGTGCCCTGCCCTGCAGCTTTGTAAAGGCCAGATTTTCCTGAATGATGCGGACGGCCTGCCGGCTCTGCTCCACAAAAACGCAGTGCTCCGCCCCGCGGCTTAAAGCCTCGATACCGATGGCGCCGCTTCCGGCAAACAGATCGAGAAAACGGCAGCCCGGGATCTCGTTCTGGAGCATATTGAACAGCGTCTCCTTGATCCGGTCCGTCGTCGGCCGTGTGTCCCGTCCCGGCAGTGATTTCAGAGGCATGCTCCTGCAGGTTCCGGCAATCACTCTCATAGATCGATTTCCTCTTTGTAGGAATTTCTCCAGTCAAGATCGCCGCGATCCAGTCCCATAATCAGCATTTCCGCCGTAGCGATGTTGGTCGCTACCGGTATGCTGTACTGGTCGCAGGCGCGGATGATGATCGAAACATCCGGCTCTCTGGCCGACTGGATGACCGGATTGTAGAAAATAATGACCATATCCATGTCATTGCGCTCGATCATTTCGGTAAACTGCTTGTCTCCTCCCAGGCTTCCGGCAAGGAACTTGTGGATCCGCAGATTGGTAACCTCCTCGATCCTGCGCCCGGTGGTTCCCGTCGCATAGATCTCATGTCTGGCCAGTATTCCCTTATATGCAATGCAGAAATCCTCGATCAGGCCCTTTTTGCTGTTATGCGCGATTATCCCGATGTTCATTAAGCCTTGCTCCTTTCGTGGGGCTATTTTGGTTCGTTGACATTATAACAAATGCACAAACCCTTGGCAATATTATTATTCTTTATTATGTAAAATGTCTATTAAATGATTAACTCGCCAAAAGCACCTGGAATGATTTAAACGGATTGCTCCGCACTCCGTGCTCCCACAATCCGTCCCAGCATTCGGACTTTCGTGGTGTTTAAACACCACTTCGTCCTCATGTTGGGGCACGCCATAAAGTCTTTCTCCCACGGCCATGCAAGCATGGCGTGGGTTCGGACTTTTGGCGTTTAAATCATTATATTTCTGCCCGGCGCAAAAAAAGACCCCTTCCTCCTTCCACAGAAGGAGCAGGGGTCTTTTTTCCCGTCCGCATGATTCCGGACGGTTCTTCAGGCTCAGATGGCGAAGCTGCCGATCTCCTCGCCGTCGTTAACAACATAGTAAGCCATGTTCTCCTCGGGCTTTACATAGACGCGCACATCCTTCATAGCTGCGGCATCTTTGCCCTTTTCGGCCCAGATCTCATCGACCTTCTTCAGAAGGTTCTCGTATACGACCTCCTTGCCGGCATACTGCAGGATCACGGTCTTCTTTGCGACTTTCTTCGGAGCAGCCTTGCGGACAGTCTCCTTTGCAGCCTTCTCAACCTTCTCTACGGTCTCCTTGACAGCCTCAGCTGCCTTCTTGGTGGTCTCAGCCTTCTTGGGTGCTGCAGCCTTCTTTGCAGCTGTCTTGCGGACAGTCTCCTTTGCGGCCTTCTCAACCTTCTCTACGGTCTCTTTTGCGGTAGCTGCTGCTGCCTCTGCTGCCTCGGTTACTTTATTCTCCGCTTCAACTGCAGCAGGTGTTTTCTTTTTTACTGCCATAATCATTTCCTCCCACGAGTGAAAAATCGAACAGCCAATTGTTCATGCAAATGAAGTTTTTGTCTATTTACGATAAATGATATTATGCTTTTTTGTGCACATTTTCAAGTGGGTTGTGAAAATTCGGCAGTTTTCAACTTCTTTTTGCTTTACAGCCGGACATCTTCGTCATTTTGTCTTTGCATAAACTTTTCCAGGGCTTCTTTTACAGCAAAATGCTGTGGAAGCGTCAGCTCCGGATCCATGGCCAGCAGGTCTTTTACCGCCACGGATGCCGCTTTCAGAATGCCCGCATCCCGGTAGATATCGGCGATCTGGAAGGCTGCGATGCCGCTCTGGCGCACGCCAAACAGGTCTCCGGGGCCCCTAAGCCGCAGGTCCTCCTCTGCGATATAAAAGCCATCGTTGGAATGATTCAGGATCTCCAGCCGCTTTGAGGTCTCCTCGTTTCCGTCTCCCTGCAGGAAGATGCAGTAGGACTGTGCGCTGCCCCTGCCGACCCGGCCCCGCAGCTGGTGCAGCTGGGCAAGGCCAAACCGCTCGGCGTTTTCGATCATCATCACCGTGGCATTTGGCACATTGACGCCTACCTCCACGACCGTCGTCGAGACCAGGATCTGGATCTGCCCGGCGGCAAACGCCTCCATGACCCTCTGCTTCTCTGCCCCCTTCATCTGCCCGTGAAGCATGGCTACCGTAAGATCGGGGAAACGCTTCTTCATCTTCTCTGTATACTCGGTCACGTTCTCGCAGGAGAGCTCTTCATTTGGTTCGACCATGGGACAGATGATGTAGGTCTGATGCCCTTCCTGGGCCTGTTTCTCCATAAACCGGTAGGCCGTCTCCCGGTAAGCCGGACCTACCACGCAGTTTTTGATGGGCAGCCGGTGTGCCGGCATATCGTTCAGGATCGAAATGTCCAGGTCGCCATACAGGATCATGGCCAGTGTCCGCGGGATCGGCGTCGCGCTCATGACCAGAACGTTCGGCGGCCATCCCTTTTTCGAAAGAGCCTCCCTCTGCCGCACGCCAAACCGGTGCTGCTCATCCGTGATGACCAGGGCAAGATTCTCATAGCTGACCGATTCCTGGATCAGGGCATGGGTGCCGATGATCATCCTCGCCTCTCCGGATGCAATTTTTTCGGCGGCTATCCGCTTTTCTTTGGCCGTCATGCTGCCCCGAAGGAGCACCGGATGGGCATCTTTGATCTGGTTTTGCTCCAGAAGCTTTCGCAGCGCTTCAAAATGCTGGGCAGCCAGCACCTCGGTGGGCGCCATCAGCGCGCTCTGGTATCCGTTTTCATAGGCCTGCACCATTGCCAGAAAGGCAAGGATTGTCTTTCCGCTGCCCACATCTCCCTGGACCAGCCGGTTCATCAGCGTCCCGGAGGCCAGATCCTTTTCCATCTCGCCCCAGACGCTTTGCTGTGCCGGCGTCAGTTCATAGGGAAGCGATTCGATGACATCCTCGGTCTTCCACACCGTCCGCATGGGAAAATGATTCTCCGTGCGTTCGTTCTGCTCCCGCAGCATGGCAACGCCAAGAAGGAAAAAGAAAAATTCATCAAAGGCCAGACGGTTTCTGGCCAAAAGCAGGCTCTCCTGACTTTCCGGATAATGGATCTGCTCCAGCGCATAATTGATCTCGCACAGCCCAAGGGCAGACCGTATATCGTCCGGCAGCACCTCCATCTCGGGGCTTCGGACCTCCAGTGCCTGAGCCGCAGCCTTCCGCACCATGTTGTTGGTCAGGGATGCCGCCAAAGGATAGATGGGAAGCATCTGCCCGGTCAGCTTATCGTAAGCCTCGGGATCATACAGCTCCGGATGCGCCATGATCCTGCGGCCGCCCTTTTCTGTCACCAGTCCCCGGAAGACGTAGTCCTGCCCGATCTTCAGCGTATTCCGGAGAAAGGGCATATGAAACCAGTTGACCTGGAGGGAGCCGGTCTCATCCGAAAGCTGCACCATGGTGATGGAATTGCGTCCGAAGGTCTTTACCACCGGCCGCTTTGTGATCCTGCCACGGACCGCATTCCGGACACCGGGGATCACACGTCCCGCCGCCACGGCAGGTGCAAAGGAATCGTACTCCCGCGGGAAATAGCGGACCAGATCCCCGACCGTCTGTATGCCGGCCTTCCAAAACAGTTTTTCTGTTTTTTCACCGATCCCCTTCAGGGTCCTCAGTGAAGCATCGTTCATCGTTTTGCTCACCTGATCATCCTCATTCTCTGATGATGTATCCTTGCTCCTTGCTGCACAAAAAAGGCTGCTTAAGCCGGCGATATCGTGCAGTCCCGGCACGATATACACAGCTTGGCAGCCCTCATTTTTATTCTGCGGAAATGATGCAGTAGTACACCGGCTGACCGCCGTTGTTTACCTCTACATCCAGGTCCGGATGCCTGCTGCGGATCTCCTGGGCGATCCTGTTGGCATTTTCCTCGGAATAATCCTTTCCAAAGTAGATGCTGATCAGAGCCGCATCCTCAAAGGCCATCCGGTCGGCTGCCTCCACGGCAGTATCCAGGATCTCCTTTCCGACAGCCAGGATCCCGTCGTCGCCGACGGCCATAATGTCGCCCTGATGGATCTCATCCTTGCCGATCTTGGTATCCCGGATCGCGTAGGTGATCTCGGCAGTCCTGACAAGGCTGATGATCTCGTTCATATCCTCTGCATTCTGCTCGACAGACTTGTTCGGCTCAAAGGCCAGCAGAGCGGAAATACCCTGCGGAACCGTCTTTGTCGGGATCACGATCACGTTTTTCTCCCGCACCAGCTCCTTCGCCTGATTGGCAGCCATGATGATGTTCTTGTTGTTCGGATAGAGGAAGACATTCTCCGCATTGACCTGGTCGATGGCGTTGAGCACATCCTCCGTGCTGGGATTCATGGTCTGTCCGCCTTCAATGACGCAGTCTGCGCCCAGCTCGCGGAAGATCTCCGCAAAGCCCTCTCCGGCCGCGACCGCCACAAACCCGCAGGGCTTCATGGGATTGGCCTTCTTTGCGGCTTCCTTTGCCATCTGCAGGGCAGCCTCTCTGGCCTCGCCCGGCTGCTTCTCCTGATGCTCCAGATGCATGTTGCTGATGGCAACACCGGTCAGCTGGCCCATAGTCAGGGCTCTGGTCAGCACCAGTCCCGGATCGTTGGTGTGGACATGGACACGCACCGCGCAGCCTTCCGGAACAAGGACCACAGATTCACCGATATTCGTCAGGAAATTGTGATAATCCTCGACCTGTGCGCCGGGAACCGGACGCTCGCCGTTGATCGTAAGATCCATGCAGTAGCCAAAGCGGATCTCCTCCACCTCGGGCTCTGCCTGTACCTCTTTCTTTTCTTCACCAAAGGAAAGATCCACTTCCTTGCCGATCAGGACATCATAGGCCCCTTCCATGAAACACATCAGGCCCTTGCCGCCGGAGTCCACGACACCGGCTTCCTTGAGCACCGGAAGCATCTCCGGTGTGCGGTCCAGCGTCTGATTGCCGTATTCGATGATCGCTTTTGCATACTCCTCAAGGGGCAGCTGGGCATCCTGCAGCTTCCGGGCGATCTCAGACATCCCCTTTGCCACGGTAAGGATCGTGCCCTCCTTGGGCTTGATCACGGCCTTGTAGGCGGTCTCCACCGCTTTTTCAAAGCCGTCTGCGATCATTGCCGTATCGATCTGGTCAGCGCCCTTGACGGTCTTTGTGAAACCGCGGAACAGCTGGGAGAGAATAACACCGGAATTTCCTCTGGCGCCGCGAAGGGAGCCGGAGGAAATGGCCTTTGCCAGATCCTTCATATTGATCTGCTGCAGGCCGCGGATCTCGCCCACCGCCGACATGATCGTCATGCCCATGTTCGTTCCGGTATCTCCGTCCGGAACGGGAAAGACATTCAGTTCGTTGATCAGTTCCTTATTTGCTTCAAGATTCTGTGCGCCTGCCAGAAACATACGGGCAAGCAGCTCAGCATCGATCGTTGTTACAGCCACAACTGTTTTCCTCCTGTGCTCAGTCAATAACGCGAACGCCCTCAATTAAAACGCGGACCCGTTCGACCTTCATCCCCGTAAATTCCTCAAGCTGATATTTCTCACTGTCGATCAGGTTCTGTGCCACGGTGGCAATGCTCACCCCGTAGGCAACGATAACGTGGAAATCCACCGATATCTTATTGTCGTTTATCGATACATTTATGCCATGCTTCAGGCTGTCCTTCTTCAGAAGGCGGACCAGCCCGTCCTTCATATTTACTGCCGCCATACCGACAATACCGAAGCATTCCACAGCAACGCTTCCGGCGTATGTAGCAATAACGTCGGGATTGATGACCACTTCACCAAGTTCAGAATTGATTCGTCCCTTCATCGTGTACTCCTTTCCTGTCTGGTATATGCGCATACATTCTTTCAGAATCCAGCACATTTAAGTATAACAAATTTCTATTAAAAAGCAAACGCTTTGCACGGCAGAAAAAAAGGGAATCCCGAACCTGTCGGAATTCCCCCCTAAATCCTCTGATATCCGGAAGCGTATCTTAAGCACGCTCTACTTTGCCGCTTCTCAGGCATCCTGTACAAACGTACATCTTCTTGCTGCCACCCTCGGTCTTGACGCGAACAGCCTTGACGTTCGCTTTCCACATTCTGTTGGATCTTCTATGGGAATGGCTGACATTATTGCCAAAGTAAACAGCCTTTTCGCAAATAGCACACTTAGCCACGATTACACCTCCTTAAATCATACTTGAACCCGCATGATCAGCGGTTCACGACACCATGATATTGTAGCAGAACCGTTTTGCAAATGCAAGTCCAAATAAAAATTATTTTTATTCAAATTCCGGCATATCTTCCGCCGGGATGTCGTTGTCCGGCACTGCTGCTCCGCCGCCGAACTGCTCTCTGACCTTGCTGATGATGCCCGGTGCCATATCGATCAGCTTTGCCAGGCCGTCCTGGCTCTTTAAGCTGACCAGCTTTGTGTTGCCGTCCGGGTAGACCATCAGGATCGCTGCCGGGCTCATCTTTGCTCCCATGCCGCCGCCTGCATTGTCTCTGGTGTTGCCGGTGAAGGCGCCTGCGCCTACGCCGAAGGAAACATCGGCCAGAGGGATCATGATCTTGTCACCGACATTTACCGGCTGTCCGACGACCGTCTTGGTCGTCAGAAACTGGTCAAGACCCTTGAACATTGCATCCATATTGCCGGAAAATCCGTTCTTTCCTTTGCTCTCTGCCATTTTTCTCCTCCTCAAGCCCGACTCAGGCGGCTTTTTCTTTTTGTTTCTGTTTCTGTTTTTTGCTGCCGGCTGCACCGGCTTTTTTCTTCTTCCGCTTTCGCGTCTCCGGTCTTGTAACGATCCGGGGATCCTTGTTCTTTATGACGCGGATTAGCGTCCAGATATTCGGATTAACGATGATGAAGATCAGCCGCAGAAGGATTCCGCCGATCATGAAATGACCCTTGAACGTCACATCAGCGTCGGCCTTTGCCTCATCAAAATCCGGAATCACGGCCAGCTTCTCGGGAAGGAACGCATACAGCGCGCCAAGGAAGGCCAGCGCCTCACCCGTGGATGCCGGATCTCCGGTGCCAAATTCAATTCTGCCGGATATCCTTCTGGGAAGGATCTGCCGCAGGATCGAGAACAGATTGTTGATGATGCAGGTCTTTGCCTTCTGGAAGGTCACCGTATCGATATAGTCCAGCCAGTCCTCCAGCTTGTAATACAGCCGGTCAAGCTTCTGGCAGATCTTTCTGACCTTGCCCACCGCCGCGCCAAAGCGGGCAGCCGCCTGAAGGAAGGGACCCGGACGATTGGCCGGAACGACCTCGATCTGGATGTTTTCAGCCTTCTTCTTTGTCTCCTCTGTGGGATTGTATTTCCATCTTCCCGGTTCCACCGTCGGCTTTTTCGGCGCTTCTGTACGGATCACCCGGCCGGACGCCTCCGGCTCTGCCGCCTTCTGTGCCGGCGCCGCTTCATCGGTGTCCGACTCTGCAAAAAGGTGGCCGTTATCCGGCCCGGCAGCACTGTCATCCGCCTTCTGGGTCTGGGCAGGGACCGCATCTTCCGGCGCTGTTTGTGCTGCATCGCCCTCCCCGCTGCCGGATTTGCCGCGGTTTTTCAGCTTTTTCAGCAACTTCAGGAGCGGGATCCCGAACAGATAGATCTCGTAATCCAGCTGATTGCTGCCGCCGATCCTTGAAAAGCTGCCCTTCACATGGATAATGTGAAGGAGCCAGTGGGCCGATCCTCCTGCGCGTATCTCGCCGCCGTCCTTCTTTACGGTTCCCTTATAGCCAAAGGGACACAAAAGGATGATCAGCAGCAGGATCAGGATGATGGCCAGGATCCACAGCAGGATCTTGCCGATCACTGCAAGGATCTTCAACAATACTGCCAGCATCTTTTCTCTCCGTCGTCTAATCTCTCTTCAACAGTTTCCGTCATTGCCCGCATGCCGCAGGCCGTTTCAGCTTTCGCCAAGATATGCCCGAAAGTCCATCGCCCCGGTCGCCCGGTAGCAGTCGCCTGCGATGCGCTCTATAAGGCCAAATGCCTCATCACGCCCAATGGCGATCCCGACGATCAGCGGGAGCTCCTTCCTGACCCTCTTTATCAGCAGGTATCTGGCATGCATGATATCCAGCTGGTCATAGCCGTTTGCGGCATAGGTGATCAGGTACAGTCCGGGGATATAGGTCCCTCTGCGGACGGCACGGTCGATCTCCCTGCGCTGCGTGGCTGCGATGGGACCAACATAAAGTTTTTTCAGATATTTTGCTTTTTTGGTACCCATAGCCCTGCCTTCTTCATTTCAAGATACTCATTGTATCCCTTTTCCAGGATCTGCCGTTCGTTGGTGAATTTGAGCAGATGGTATGCTTCATGGTACTTGTAATAGCCGGAATCCACAAAATACTCTTCCCACTGGGGCTTGCTGTAATAATTCGACGCCATCATCAGGTACCAGTGCACTTCCTTCTGCACCTCGCCCTCCGGAACATTGAAATTATACTCACTGGTGCCGATATACTTCATGATGGAGGCTTTCACACCGGATTCTTCCTTCACCTCGCGGAGCGCCGTCTCGGTATAATCCTCACCCTGCTCTACCGTGCCCTTCGGCAGGACCCAGCCTTCGTATCTGCCTTTATAGTTCTTATACAGGACAAGGATCTTTCCCCGGAAGATCACCAGACCTCCGCAACTGACTGCATGCATTTCCTCCCTGTCCTCCGATTCCTGTTCGATATAGTTACTCTTACTGATTAGTATACTCTTATTTACGTTTGCAGGCAAGAATTCATCAAATGGATTTTGCCTGGTCTGACAAAAGCCGTTCGAAGGGGCTTCTGTCAAAACGATTTATCCAAAATAATTCTGGAACACGTAGCCGGCCACGGTGGTTGCCGGCGCCAGACCGTTGCCGCCGCCCTCCACCAGGACACACACCGCGATATCATTCTGGCCGGTCCCGGAAAAACCGGTAAACCAGGAGTGTGCCGTGTTGTCGTCCACGTTTCCGTACTCGGCCGTACCCGTCTTACCTGCAATATTATAGGGCAGGCCTGCCAGATCTGTGGCCGTGCCGTAGGCAACGACACCCGACAGCAGATCCCGAAGGCTTGCCGCCTCTGACGGGGTCATGGCCTCCCGCAGGGTGCTGCTCTCCTCTGTGCGCACCACATTGCCGTCGGAGCTGACGACCTCCTTCACAAACCGCGGCTTCATCATCCGGCCGCCGTTTGCCACCGCATCCGCGATCATCAGCATCTGCATCGGCGTCGCCAGCGTATCGCCCTGGCCGATGGCCGTCTGCATCAGAAGCTGATCCGGCGTGCTGCCGTCTACATGAAACTCGCTTATGGTGCAGGGAAGATCCAGCGAAAGGGTCTCATCATTGAAGCCAAGGCTCTCAGCCGTCTCCCTGAGGATATCCCTGTCGATCATGTTCACCGCCATCCAGGCAAAGGCACAGTTGCAGGAATTGGCCATCGCTCCTGCGATGTCCTCCTCGCCGTGGGCGGCATAGCCGGCACAGTGAATGGTAAAGCCGGCATTTTCGTAGGTGCCCTGGCAGCTGTAGTGAAAATCATCAAAGCTGCCGTACTGCCGCAGATAGGCCAGCGCCGTAACGATCTTAAAGGTTGATCCAGGCGCGTAGAGCCCCTGCATGGCCCGGTTCATGAAGACGCCCTGGTCATTGGTTACCAGGCTGTCCCAGTTCTGTTCCACACTGTTGGGATCGAAGGACGGGCTGCTGTAATCGGCAAGGATCTCTCCCGTATCCACATCCATCACGATCACCGCGCCCTGGTTCTGGCCGAGGGCATCGCTGGCTGCCTGCTGCAGCACGGGATCCAGGGTCGTGACCAGATCGTCTCCGGTCTTTTTGACCTCATCCAGATCATTCTGCACCTGGGTCACCAGGCTGGCGTGGGAATGGATCAGGTCGTTGTTCTTTGTCGCCTCCAGTCCGCTCCCGCCGTACACCTGATAGCCGACCGTGTGGGCGAACAGCTGGTAGTACGGATAGACGCGGTACGAATTTCCCGCTTCATCCTCCTGTGTCTCTGCCAGGACGGTCCTGCCGTCAGAGGCAAGGATGGAGCCGCGCTTTACCTCTGCCTGCGCTTCCTCCTGCCGTTTGTTGTAGGGGCTGTTCAGCAGCTCCTCGCTCTTGCAGACCTGGAAATAGATCATATAGCCGATCAGGCTGATGAAAAAGACCAGGGACAGGTAGGAAACGATCCGGTAAGGCTTACTTGTTTCGGAGCGCGAGGTCCTGTCTTGTCTGTTCCTCGATCCGTCGTTCGAGTTCGGTCTCTTCTGACCGCTGCTGTTCTCCATAATAATCCCTCTGGTATCCTTCTGCCGGAGCACTTTGCTGTGCCGGCCTGCGCATGTCTGTCCGTAAATCTGCA
Source organism: Eubacterium sp. UBA3782 (assembly GCA_002368795.1). Taxonomy (GTDB): domain Bacteria; phylum Bacillota; class Clostridia; order Lachnospirales; family Lachnospiraceae; genus Bilifractor. The sequence goes on along the minus strand of DFFG01000062.1, from coordinate 7,340 downwards.
GGTCTCTCGTAGGGACGGGTCTCCCCGCCGCGCTGCGCTGCGGCCCGCTGCCGTCTGGCCAGAATTGCCTGTCTTCTGGCCTCCCGCCTTGCCAGCTCGATCTCCATGTCCTCATCCTTTCGGAGGATGTACAGGCCCTGGATGATCGAGATCATAATGATCGTACAGGAAAGGGAGCTTCCGCCATAACTGATCAATGGAAGCGTGATTCCTGTCATCGGGATAAATTTCGTCGTGCCGCCGATGGTCAGGAAAACCTGGAAGGCATACTCAGTGCCAAGGCCGATCGCCACCAGCTTATAGAACGGCCTGGACAGCCGCATGGAAATATTCACGATCAAGAGATACATACCCATGCACAGGAGGATGAGGCAGATGGCAAACAGGATGCCAAACTCCTCGCAGATCGCCGCAAAGGTAAAATCCTCCCAGGCAAGGGGAATGTAGTCCGGATGTCCTTTTAAAAGGCCTGTGCCGAACCATCCGCCCGCGCATACGCCAAACAGGGCCTGGATGATCTGATAGCCGGTCCCCTCATAGTCTGCAAAGGGATCCTGCCAGACCTGAACACGGACCCTGACGTGATAGAACAGCCGGTAGGCCAGCACCGAGGCCGCACCCATGCCGGCAAGGCCAAGAAGCGAATACCCCGGATTTCTTGTAGCCACGTACACCATGACGATATACGCGACAAAATAGATCAGAGCCGCTCCGAGATCGGCGGACAGCGCCAGAATGCCGACATGGATGGCAGCAACCACGGTCGTAATGACCACGGTGCGGAAATCCGTCTTTTCCTGCAGCATGCCGGCCATAAACATAACGACCGTGATCTTGACAAATTCTGAAAACTGAAAGGAGATCCCGCCGATGGTCAGGGAAAGATTTGCACCGCCCGTTACTCTTCCGATCAGCATGACTGCCGCCAGAAGGACGATGCCGCCGATGCCGTAGACCCAGCTCAGGTTCGACACCCAGCGCACGCGGCGCACAAACACCGGAATGATAAAGCACACCAGGGTGGCAAAAGCCGCGATGGCAAACTGCTTTCTGGCGGTCTCCATCCCCAGCCTGCTCTGGATGACAAAGCCGATGGAGAGCATCATGCACATGGTGTTCAGCAAAATAAGGGATGCCTTCTGATAGATCAGCCGGTACAGGATCTGGATCACCAGAATATAGATGATCACACAGCCCAGCATGACCAGCATCTGCGTGTCCCCGCTTACCAGATACATGACAAGAAAGCTTGTCAGATTGAACAGCACCATCAGCCAGATCTGCTTTCGCATGATCCGGCGGCGGGAATCATCATCCCTTCTCTGCAGCACCATATAGGTCTCCAGCGTAAAAAAGACCATGATGGCAAGAAGAATATATCTTGACACCTGAACGATGATATTGACCATTTATTCTGCTCCTCTGCGGTAATGTCCCTTTGTCGTCTGGAACGGCAGCGCCTCATAGGATCTCCCGCTGTTCTCCCGAAGGAAGGCCTCCAGGATCCGTCCGGTCATTTCCGGATCTTCGCCGGTAAAGACAAGACGCCCCGAACGGATGCCTGCATTTTTCAGGCTTCCACTCTCAGACAGAAGGCTGGTGGGCAGACTGTTGTAGATCACGTTATAGCAGAAATCACAATAGCACTGCACCGGAAATGCCGCATGCTTTCTGTCCGTCAGCACCAGGGAGTCATTTCTTCTGGTGCACCGGTCCAGCGTTTTCCTGAGACAATGGGCACTCACCATCATCGGGGCGCGCCCATAAAGGATCATTTCCGAATTCCGGTTGTCTCTCTGACCGATCTCCCGGGCATTCAGCTCCTGCGAGACCGTATTTTTGCGTATGCCAAGGCCGGCAAAGAAAGCCTCCGCCCGGCTGTTCATCGTGTATACACCGGCATCCAGGATGACCTGATCTGCCGCGCCAAGGCTGCGCACAAGGCCCAGCTCCTCCAGGTTTCTCACCAGAATGCCTGCGCCCTTCTGGAAACGTCCATCCTCTTTCTGCATATATGCCCGATAATTTTGTATCACGCCAGCAAGGCGCTTCCGATCCGCCTCCCGGCAGACATAGGGAAGCATCAGCTGCACCGGGATCTGGCAGGCAGATGCGCGCTGCAGATCCAGATCATGCGCCGCATTTGTTTTTTCAAAAAATGTCCATGGCACAAAGACCGCTGCAAGCGGCTGATCCGCAGGAGACATTCTTCCATCCATCTCCTGCCCTCCGGCCGCTTTTTCCAGGACAGCACGAAGCTGTTCTCTGGTCTCCACGGAAACCGACAGGCGCATGGAGCCTGCTGCTCCATCGCTGCTACGTGCCGCTGCATCTTCCATGCCTTCTGCATCTTCTACAGATGCCTGAATCTCCCGGCTCATTTTGGATGCTGCCGGCTGCTCCCCGCATGTGCGGGCGAACACCGCCTTTACAGCGACCGAAAGCTCCTCCATGCCCCTGCGCCGCAGGTCATTTAACAGCTGCATAGGCACAAACAGGTCATCCGCCATATCGATCTCGAGTTCAGCAAAATAAAAGCTGCTCTCTCCGGTCTTGTTCATCTGGCTTCTGACCCGCTCCTCGGTGACCGCAGAGCGGATCGCCTTCTGCACACCATCTGCATGGACCTTGGCAAAAGCCTCGTGTCCCAGGCCATCTGTCCACGCAAGGGACAGCACAGCCATCCCGCCTGCGGAAAGGGACAGTCTTCCCTTTACCGGCGCCTGCAGCCTTTTTCGCATCTCCCTGCTCTCCAGGCTGCTGCGGATCTTTTCCGTCAGCTCCTGGGCATTTTTTCTGGTGACCTGGTTTTCCTTTTCATTTTTGAGTGCGATCAGCTCTCTGCCGTTCCGCACACGGTAACAGCCCTCATTAAAGCCGTCCCGGTTGAAAATATCCCAGAGGATCTGCCGGTCACCTGCCTCCACATGATACCAGTCTGCCGGCAGCAGGGGAAGGCCTGCATCCAGCCGCTTCTCACACAGATCCAGGTATTTCCGGTAAACGGAAGCCACCCCTGCCGTGTATTCCGGCTTTTTCATCCGCCCTTCGATCTTGAAGGAGGTGATCCCTGCGCTGATGAGTTCCGGAAGAATGCCGATGGTGCACATATCCTTCATATTCAGCGGAAAACGACTGTTTTTCCCCGTGAGGGTCCGCTCTTTGTCTGCCACATCAAAGGCAAGACGGCAGACACCGGCACACCTTCCCCGATTGCCGCTTCTGCCGCCGATCAGGCTGCTCATCAGGCACATGCCGGAGTAGGAATAGCACATGGCGCCGTGGATAAAGCCCTCGATCTCGATGCCCGCCTCATCCCGGATCCGACGGATCTCGGAAAGGGACAGCTCTCTGGCGGGCACAACGCGCACGGCGCCCGCCTCCTTCAGCAGCGCGGCACCGCAGGGACCGGTCACGGCCATCTGGGTGCTGGCATGCAGAGGAAGCTCCGGAAAGCATTCCCGAAGCATGGAAAAGACACCGAAATCCTGCACGATCACGCCGTCAAGCCCCGCCTCCACGTAGGGACGGATCCATCCGGTCAGCTCATTCTCCAGCTCCTCGTCCTTCAGCAGTGTATTTACCGTCATATACAGCTTCTTCCCCAGGCGGTGGGCCAGATCGATCGCGCCGATCAGATCCTCCCTTCCCGGATTGTCCGCATAGGCACGCGCGCCAAACCGGTCCCCGCCGATATAGACGGCATCCGCCCCGGCCATAAAGCCTGCCTCAAGTGCCTTCACCGAACCCGCCGGTGCCAGAAGCTCCATTCTGTGATTGTTTACCTGTCTGTCTGCAACCGTCAAACCCGGCTCATCCTCTCTTTTCTCAGATGCTGTTCTTTGCAGCCCGAAGCTGCTCCAGCTCTTTTTTCAGCCGTTCATTCTCGATCCTGGTCTGGATCAGCTCATGCTTGATCTCATACGCATTCTGGTCCTTGTTCTCCAGATCCTCCTCCAGAGCCTCCACCTGCTCCTTCGCCTTGAAGTAGTCATCGGCGATATTCAGCGCCAGCAGGGTGGACTTTGCGTCCTGGGTCAGCCGTCCGTAACCGGAGGAGGAGCCCAGCTCTGCGATCTTTGTATTCAGATAAAACGCCACTCTCTGCAGATACTCATTGGATTCATAGCCGGCGAGGGTGATGACCCTGCCGTCGATCAGTACCTTTACGGATGTCTTTTCTGCCATGTCAGTTTCCCCTTATCTGCCGGATCAGCCATCCCTTTTGGCCTCCGGCTTTCATTTCCCATCCCGTCTGTATATTTTACTCCTCCGGATACGGGATCCCCAGATGCTCATACGCAAGCCTTGAGGCAACCCGGCCGCTGTGGGTCCTGTTCAGGAACCCGTTCTTGATCAAATATGGTTCGTACACATCTTCTATGGTTCCCGAATCCTCGCCGATGGCCGCCGAAAGGGTATCCAGGCCTACAGGGCCTCCCCCGAATTTCTCGATGATCGTCAGCAGGATCCGCCGGTCGATACGGTCCAGCCCGAACCGGTCGACCTCCAGAAGGTCAAGCGCAAGTGAAGCGACCTCCTTTGTGATCTTTCCATCATAGCGGACCATTGCAAAATCCCGTACCCGCTTCAAGAGACGGTTGGACAGTCTGGGCGTTCCGCGGGATCGTCTGGCCATCTCCGCCGCGCCCTCCCGGTCGATCTCCACATTCAGGATCTTCGCCGAATGGCGGATGATCTCGGTAAGCTCTTCTGTATTGTAGAATTCCATATGCTGGATGACGCCAAAGCGGTCTCTTAAGGGTGCCGTAAGAAGGCCTGCCCTTGTCGTGGCGCCCACCAGGGTAAATTTCGGCAGCTCCAGGCGGATGGATCTGGCGGAGGAGCCCTTGCCGATCATGATATCGATGGCATAGTCCTCCATAGCCGGATAGAGCACTTCCTCTACCTGGCGGTTCAGCCGGTGGATCTCATCGACAAACAGGACATCTCCCTCCTGCAGATTGTTCAGGATGGCGGCCATCTCGCCCGGCTTCTCGATGGCCGGTCCGCTGGTGACCTTCATATGTGTGCCCATCTCGTTGGCAATGATCCCTGCCAGTGTCGTCTTTCCCAGTCCCGGCGGTCCGTAGAGCAGGACGTGATCCAGCACGTCGCCCCTCTGCTTTGCCGCCTCGATATAGATCTGGAGATTACTTTTCGTTTTCTCCTGACCGATATATTCCGCAAGCCGCTGCGGACGCAGGCTTTTTTCTACCGGCTCGTCCTCGGCCTGGACCTCTGTCTGTATGAATCGTCTGTCCATTCGCTGATCTGCTCCCCTTTCAGAAGATGAACCGCAGTGCCGCCTTCAGGATCTCTTCGGAATCCATGGCACCGTCTGCCTTGACCTTGCGCACAGCCTGCAGCGCCTCAGTACCGGAATACCCAAGCGCCACCAGTGCGGACACGGCATCTGCCTCCGCACTCTGCGCCCCTGCCCCTCCGGCAGCGGCAGCGGCCTTCTCCTGTTCATGATCAAATTTCTTTTCAAATGCATCGTCCAGCTTAAACTTATCCTTCAGCTCAAGGATCAGCTTCTGGGCTGTCTTTTTTCCGATGCCCGGCGCCTTGGAGATCGCTGCGGCGTCATCCGCAAGCACGGCAAAACGAAGGTCGTCCGCGGAAAGGGCAGACAGCACACCCAGAGCACCCTTCGGGCCGATGCCGCTGACGTTGAGCAGCATCTTGAAGACAGAAAGGTCATCCCGCGTAAAAAAACCATACAGCGCCATCGCGTTTTCACTGACCGCCATATACGTATACAGCTTTACCTCGTCTCCGATATTCACACCCCGGTTCAGCACGCTGCCCGGCACAAAAACCTGCCAGCCGATGCCATGGTTATCGACCACCACATAATCTGCGGCGATCTCATCGATATACCCCTTAATAAATCCAAACATGCGCAAAATACCCCATCTTCAGTTTACATACAGATTATTCTACCATGAATCCGACTTTCTTGTAAACCGGAGGTATGCTATCATGATACTGTATTCTCCGGAGGCCCACAGGCAGACAGATTTTCCATCCTTACGGCCCGGAAAGGAGCTTATTTTGCTTACCAGAACAGAAGTGCTGACCGATGACCAGGCTGCAGAGGTCCTCTCCTACAGCGGAAGTCATCTGCCCGTTTTATTTGATATAGAAACCACCGGACTCTACTGGCGGACAAGCCATCTCTATCTCCTCGGCCTGATCTGCCGGAAGAAGGGACAATGGATCCTGGCCCAATGGTTCCTCGACCGTCCGACCGAAGAAAAACAGATGCTGACCTACTTTTCTTCCTATATACAGGAGCTTCGGGAGGAGGGATCCGACCTGCTGATCCACTTCAACGGGACGACCTTCGATCTCCCCTACCTTGCTCACAAATATGCCTTCTATGGGATGCCGGATCCATTTGCGGACTGGGAATCCCTGGATATCTACCGGCAGATCCGTCCCTTCCAGAAGCTTCTTGGTCTTCCGGCCATAAAGCAAAAAAGCATTGAGGAATACCTGTGCATCCCGCGCCGGGACGAAAAAAGCGGAGGCGAGCTGATCAGCGACTACCAGAGCTGGCTGGCCACACGGGATAACACGCTGCTGGATATGCTCTTTTTGCACAACCACGATGACGTGCTCGGCATGCTGGCTCTGGTCCGGATCCTGGCGATCCCCGAGCTATTTGCCGGAGAGATCCGCCCGGCTTCTGACATAATCTCCAAAAGCACACCGGGCACGGACGCTGCGGATATGGCAGAGATCTCCTTCTCTCTCGTCCATCCACTGCCCGCCTCTCTTTGCGTAAACGGCGCGCTCTCCTGTCTCACAGCAGAAAAAGGCAAAACTGCCGCAACCCTGCAGATCCCCATCCGGCAGGGCTTGCTCAAGCATTTTTTCAGCGATTACAAAAACTACTATTATCTACCGTTGGAGGATCAGGCCATACACAAATCCGTAGCTGTCTTTGTCGACAGCAGCCACCGAAAAAAGGCTACGGCACGGACCTGCTATGTAAAAGCCGAGGGAAGCTTCCTTCCCCTCCCGGCCAAAGCAGGAAAAGAGCTGGGCCTTCCCCTGTACCAGGAAGAGCCGACAGACAAGACCGTCTACATCCGTCTCGATGATCTTGCCTCCGGAGATAAAGCGCTGATGAGCACCTTTATACGGAAGCATCTGGAGGCACTGCAGAAGACATCGGGATGAACCTGTGGCACCACAATGAGATGAATGCCTTATAGCGTATAAGGGTCGTTTATACCTGTTCTTTCGGGAAACGCTCTCGCTCGGTCCTCACGCAGCGGTACTACGTCGGAATCTATTTCATAGATTCCTCCAAGTACCGGCGTTGC
>DFFG01000007.1 GCA_002368795.1 Eubacterium sp. UBA3782 | reverse complement strand
GTCTACTCGACCTATCTGTCTGGTCGGAGCAGTACAACTGGCAGACAATTGGGACGTTTCTATTTGTCTGGTCAGAGTAGTAATTAGACAAAGAAAGCGATTTCACAAAGAAAACAGCCATCCACGAGGGTTTCACCTAAATGGATGGCTGTTTTATAGTGGTGCGGACCTATTCTATGTAAGGCTGAAAGCAGTACAAAAACTCCAAACCAGACAGATAGAACCGTCCCAATTGTCTTTTATTTCAGCAGGGATTCCATAAAGTCGATTTCGTCCTGGTTGGCCTGGATGCTTTCGGCCCAGTCGGTGTGGCTGATGTTGAAGACGTGGCCGAGCTCGTTTTCGGTGCCTTCGTAGCTGTTCATGATGTGCTCGACATTGTTTTCAGTGAGGTATGCGTCAAATTTCACTACGCCTTCACCGGTTGTATTGTCGGTTGGTGTTGTCATCATGTAGACGCCGGTGAATACGGACGGGTCGGTGCAGGAGTACAGATCCATGTGGCTCATCAGATCGTCGTCCATCAGGATGTCGGCGCCGATGGTGTTGGCGTTGTAGGCTTCCGGACCGCTCTTGTCTTCGCCGAGGTATTCACGCTTTTTCAGCAGCTCGGTTTCCGGGCAGGTGGTGACGTATCCGCTGAAGGTGTAGCCGGGCGGTGTTACCCCAAAGTATTCCTGCAGGTTTGGATCCTGCATGATGGCCATGGAGATCAGTACGTAGTAACCGCCGGCGGAGTCGCCGCTGAGGAAGATGTTGTTTGTGTCGATGTGGTATTCTTCGGCATGCTCTTCGATCCAGGAGTAGATGGTAAAGAGTTCTTTGATGGTGTCGGGGAAGCTGCCGTCCCTCGGGATCTTGCTGTAATCTGGCGTTACCACGACGTAGCCGGCGTCGGCAAAGACGATGCTGTGGTCGGTGTTGGTTGTCTTGTTGCCGCCGATAAAGCCGCCTCCGTGGATCTCCACGACGGTTTTTGTTGCCTCGGCTTTTTCATTGGCGCCGTATACGTCAAGTGTGTGGTTGCTGTTGGTGTCGCCGTCTTCCATGTAGGCGATATCGGAGATCAGGTCGCCGTAGGCCGGCTCTGCTTCTTCCTCTGCCTCAGCCTTCGTCTCTGTCTCTTCTGCAGCGGCACTGTCAGCTGTGCTTTCTGCGGCAGTCTCGGACGCAGCAGTCTCTGCTGATGCAGCTGTGGATGCCGCCGTGCTATTTCCAGATCCGCCGCAGCCGGCCATCGCCGTGCCGGCAACGGTAAGTGCCATCATTATAGCAAGTACTCTTTTTTTCATGTTCCTTCCCTTTCTGTCAAAACCCCCGGCGCCCTCGCGCCTTCTTTTTTTGTTATACATATGGTATGATACTGGTAGATAGAAAAAGAAACAATGCCGCAGCTTTGCAGCTTTGTACTGTTTCATGCAGGCCGCGCCTGCAAGGAGGGACGTTCTTATGGCAGAGTTAGATCGCACGAAGCCATTTCCCTTATATATCGATGATTTCGTCGGCCCTGACCGGCGGTATGACGCATTTCCTTCCATAAAGTATCTGATTCCACGGACCTACCAGGCGGATACCATCGAGATTAAATTTGCCAGGGACAGTGCCGTCACATGTATGGTCGAGGATCACTACATCTATATGGAGCCCGATGACATCCTCCTGCTTGCGCCTTACGCGATCCATACCGCCCACGTCATTCACTCTGAGGGCAGGATCCTGAACGTGGTGCTGCGGCCCGGGCAGGCGGCAAAGGCGCTCCCGCGGCTTTATGAGACCGACAACCCGATCCATTATTTCTTGCAGCATTGTACGGAAAAAAACGGGCCGCTCTACCTGCACCTCCCGGCATCCCGCATCCGCTACGATACCACGCTGCTGGAAAGGATCGTGGAGTACTGCATCAAAGAAAGAAAGCCACAAAAGGAAAAACTTCTGCAGCTGGAGGCAAAGCTGGAGGCCCTTTTGCTGGATATTCTGCTTCAGCTTCCGGAAAATGACGCGATGCTGCTGATGCGCTCGGAAGCAGCGGACGAGCTGTCCATGGTCTTTGGCTACATCCAGCAGAACTTGTCCGACGCCACCCTGGCTGAGGCAGCAAAGGAGCTTGGCTGGAATGCCTCGCACCTGTCTCGGTTTGTAAAGCAGCGGACCGATCGTTCCTTCACCGACCTGATCCAGGTGCTGCGGATGGACGAAGCTGCATCCTTGCTCCTGTATACCGATCTGCCGGTCGATGAGATCATGCGGCGCGTCGGCTACACAGGGAAAACCCACTTTTATCGGCTCTTTGCCGAGCGTTTTCACACCTCACCGGCAGAATACCGGCGCAGCGCCCAGGTATCCGCACAGACGCAGACAGCCGGGTAAATCCAGACAAATGGGACGTTTCTAACTGTCTGGTCAACCTGTGAAATGGAATGTACCAGACAAATGGAACCGTCTCTTTTGTCTCGTCCACCTGTTTTGATTGACGGCGGTATCGGCCTCTACTATCATTAAATATAGCAACACAGAAGCTCCCTGTCGGAGCGGATTGTCCATGAACAGAGGATCCCCGGGTGGATCAGAAAGGATCATGTATGTACGAAGAATTGTTTACCCCTCATCAGATCGGAAAGGTGACTTCGCCCAACCGCCTTGTTTTTGAACCTATGGGAAACTATTACGCGAACCTTGATGGTTCGGTTTCTGACCGCGATATCGCCTTTTATGCGGAGCGTGCGAAGGGCGGCTGCGGCATAGTGATGACTGAGGTTGCGTCGGTCAACAGCCAGACCGGTCGCGGTAATCTCCGTAACCTCTGCACGGATAAGGATGAATTTATCCCCGGCTATAAAAAGATGGCAGATGCCGTTCATGCGTATGGCTCCCTGCTGTTTGTGGAGCTGTATCATCCGGGATGCCAGGGCATTTCCTTTATCAACGGCGGCTCCATGGCTTCCCCGAGCGGGCAGGAGAGCGGCCTGATCCATATGCCTTGCCACGAGATGACAAAGGAAGAGATCAAGGCGACCATCGAGGATTTTGTCAGCGGCACGGAACGGATGCAGAAGGCCGGTGTGGACGGTGTTGTCCTGCATGCAGCCCATGGCTACCTGCTTTGCGAGTTCATTTCCTCCTATACAAACCACCGCACCGATGAGTACGGCGGCAGCATCGAGAACCGGGTCCGCATCATCAAGGAGATCGTGGAGGGTATCAGGGAGCGCTGCGGCGATTATCCCATCATCCTGCGCTTCTCTGCAGATGAGTACATGCGGATGATCGGCATCGAGGGCGGCATGGTCCTGGAGGACGCCGTCGAGATGGCAAAGCTTTTCGAAAGCTTTGGAATCGATGCCCTGGACGTTTCTGCCGGCAATTATGAGACCATGAACTGGGCCTGGGAGCCGGCCGGCTTTGACGAGGGCTGGAAGGAAGGCAACGGCGAGGCCATTGCAAAGGCAGTCAGCATTCCCGTCATTGCCTGCTCCGTGATCCGGACACCCCAGGGCGCCTTGGATTTCCTGAAAAAAGGCGTCGCTTTTGTGGGCTCCGCCCGTCAGTTTTTCGCCGATCCCTACTGGGGCTGCAAGGCAAAAAATGGCAAAGAACACACCATCCGCAAGTGCATTTCCTGTCTGAACTGTATGGAATCCCTGATGGCGGCCGACGAAGAAAACGGCATGCGCTGCCAGTGTACGGTAAATATCGAAGGTGGTGAGGAGATCGACTGCCTTCCGATCAAAAAAGACGGCGAGGGTCGAAAGGTAGTCATCATTGGCGCAGGACCGGCAGGCCTGGAGGCGGCAAGAGTCGCTGCCGAGAGAGGCTTCCGTCCGGTCATTTTTGAAGCAGCATCGGCCATCGGCGGACAGCTGAACATTGCAAATAAGCCGCCGAAAAAAGATAAGCTGACCTGGCTGATCGATTATTACAAAGCGATGATCGATGAGCTCGGCATAGAGGTCCGCCTGAATACGCCCGCAACCGCAGAGCTGATCCAGGCAGAAGAGCCTTATAAAGTCATCAACGCCATCGGCTCCTCGCCGGTCCTTCCGCGCTCCATCGAAGGCCTGGACGGCAGCTGGATCATCACCCCGCCCGACGTCCTCTCCGGCAAGGTCTGCCTCGATGGCAAAAAAGTCTGTGTCGTCGGCTCCGGCATGACTGGTATCGAAACCGCAGAATACCTGCAGGACAAAGGCTGCATCGTCGCCCTCTACGAGATGGCAGACGAGATCGGACCCGGCCTCTTCTTCCAGAACCTGATCGACGTCATGGGACGCCTTGCCCCGGGCGGCTGCGCCTTCTATCCGAAGCACCAGCTGCTTAGCGCAGGCGAGCACGAAGCCATCTTCAAAAACACCGAAACCGGAGAGCAGGTCACGGCAGCCTACGACAACATCGTGATTTCCCTTGGAACCCGCTCCAACCCGGCCCCGGCAGACATTCAGGCCGCATATCCCGACCTGATCACCATCGGCGATGCCAAAAAAGCCGGCCGGATCCGCGGCGCCATCGAAGGCGGATACCGCGCAGCCGCCGCGCTGTAAAAAAGAACGACCAGACAAATGTCTGCCAAATCTGATCATTAAGCAAAGAAATGCCATTCGTGCAGGAGATGATCCACACGGATGGCATTTTTGTCATGATCGGCTGGGATATCTGGAGGAAGCTGCGAGATCGATTTTGCTGAAGTGGAAAAGACAATGGTATAAAAAACACCTGGCAGTCTTCAATTATTCTTTTGGGAACATAGTTTTTGCCGGTGCATAAAACGGCAGGATTGCTTATAATAAATATATTCCTGCGTGGGAGGGCGAAGAAAATGGGAAGCAATTATCCGGACGACAATGAAAAGAATAACCGGCAGCCGGTTTTTATTAAATGCCAGTACTGCGGCGCTGAGAATATGGAAGGCTCCCGGTACTGCCGTGCCTGCGCGAAGCCCTTTCGGGATGAGGATCTGATACGGGAGGAACCTGTCAAAGAGAAGCCGGAACCCGAGACACCCAAAAAAGCAGCGGACCGGAGCGAATCGGCCGATCCCTGGGGCCAAAAGAAGCAGCCGGGACACGGGGACCGCGGGAGTGCGGCTGAACAGACAAAATCTGCCACTCCTTCAGGATCTGAAGCCCGGACAACGCGGACATCAGGAACAAATAAACCAAAAAGCAATGGCCTTTGGGTCCTCCTTCTGGCATGCTCAGCAGTCGTGCTTGCCTGGTTCCTTTGGGCTGCCTTTACTGCGCCGAAGCCTTCCTTTGTGACGGACGGGACTGCGTCTTCTGCCTCAGCCACGGCGGGCAGTTCAGAAAATAGTTTAGAAGATAGTTCAGAAGATAGTTCAGAAGATAGTTCAGAAAATACATCAGAAGATTATTCAAAAAAGAGTCCTGCCGAGATCGCAAAAGAGCTTCCGGATGAGATCTTAGATGAAGAAGGAAAGCTTTATATCAAATATGTTCGGAATGCAGATGGCCTCATTACAGATGAAACGCATTACGACAAGGATGGCAACGAGACCATCAGCATCTGGTATGAGATTTCCGAAGACGGAAAACTGACAAAGGAGCATGTTTTCAACCCGGAGGGCACCGTATCATTCCGGGCAGAGTACAACGAAAATGAGAAGCTGGCTAGCTCGGTACTTTACTGGGGAGAAAACAATCGCAGGGAAAATACATATTACGAGGATGGCACATTAAAACAGTCAGTAACCTACCAGAACGGTAATAAGAGCTATGAAAGCACCTACCGTGAGGATAGCTCAATTGAAAGCAGCAGGGGATATGAGGAAAATGGAAAACTGAGTTATGAGTATAGCTATTATGATGATGACACTATGAAAAACTATAAGGGATATTATGGAGATGATGGCAGCCTGACCAATGAAACAAGTTACAATGAGAAAGGGAATCAAACAGATTCCTATTATCATAGATCCGATGGAAGTATCGAGCACACAACCTATGAAAACAAATATGACAGCGATGGCCTGCTGGAAGAACAGATCACGATAGGCGATGACGGCAAAATCGAATCCACTACGAAATATTCTTATGACAGTTCAGGAAATGTAATCGAAGAAGCCGACTACTATGAAGGAGAAAGCACACCGCACAGCACACGCACGTATTCATATAATGATGACGGCTTGAAAACAGAGGAAAAATATACTTGGACGTATTCAGATGGTACCACGTATACGTCCTATGAACGTTATGAATATGATGCAGAAGGAAGGATGCTTCGCAATGAATATGTAAGTTCTGACGGTGAAGTTTCTTCTTGGGAAACTACCTACGATGTTCGCGGATTATTTGTTCAAAGCAGAAGCCATGAATATGACGGTACAGAGACAATCTCTACCTATGATTACGACTATATGAAGCATTCGGTTTATCAAAAGGACGAGAAAAAGTGAGAATGATTTTTGCTGTCTGAAGGAACGTCTCATATCATTGGCTTCGTCCCGGCTGTTATGGGGGAAGGCATCTTTGGACTTATCAGACTTTGCCGGGAGGAGAGGTAAATGACTAAGAAAAAATGGGTGGCCCTGATCTGTATGGTGTGTGTCCTTACTTGTGCAGCCTGCGGCGCATCATCCGAGGCGGGTGCAAAAACAGAAACAGCCAGTTTGGCAGCTATGGAAGAAAAGGATCCCGGACAGACTGCAGATGCAGCAGCCAACTCTGCAGCCACAGAAGCAGAGGATCCCGGACAGTCTGCAGATGCAGCTGCTAATTCCACCGTCGCAGATGCAGCAGCCAGTTCTTCTGCCTCAGAAACGGAAGGATCCGGGACAACGGCAGAGGCAGACGCCAGTTCCAACACTGCAAAGACTGGAGAATCCTTGGCGCCGGCAGAAACAGCTGCCGCATCCAGTACCATGAACGCCGAGGCGGCATCCCAGGAGACTCCGGCGGAGGTGCAGGAGGTCGTGCTTGGTGACGAGCAGTTTGAGGAATATCTGCCCCTGCTGGAAGGAAAGCGGGTCGCCCTGTTTTCCAACCAGACCGGCATCGTGGGCAACGAGACTTCTTTGACCGGAGAAGAAGATGTGGACACGCATTTTGGCCTGGATGCAGACGGAAATGCAGTTGTATACGGAGAACACATTCTGGACGCTTTGCTTTCCAGAGGGGTAAACGTCGTCGCTATATTTAGTCCGGAGCATGGGTTCCGGGGCACGGAAGACGCTGGTGCGCAGGTCTCGGATTCCGTCGATGTAAAAACAGGCGTCCCCATCCTTTCGCTGTATAAGGACAGCACTCACGCGCCCGCAGATGAGGACATGGCAAAATTCGACACCGTAGTCGTCGATATGCAGGATGTAGGCCTTCGCTATTACACCTACTACATTTCCATGTATTATCTGATGGATGCATGCGCAAAAGCAGACAAAGAATTCATCATCCTGGACCGCCCGAACCCCAACGGGTTCTATGTGGACGGCCCGCTCATGCAGGAAGAATACAAATCCAATGTCGGACGGCTGTCGATCCCCGTTGTCTATGGCATGACATGGGGAGAACTGGCGCAGATGATCAACGGAGAAGGATGGTTGACGGCAGGAAAAAACGCTTCCAGGCTGACCGTGATCCCCTGCCGGAACTACAACCATCAGACCAAAACATCCCTGATCCGTAACCCGTCCCCCAACCTGAAGGACATGCGGGCCGTCTACCTGTACGCTTCCACCTGCTTCTTCGAAAACACTCAGGTCTCTGTCGGACGAGGAACCGAATACCCGTTTGAAGTCTACGGAAGCCCGTACCTGGAAGGCAATGCGGAATTCCCATTCACCTTCACCCCCCAAAGCATGAGCGGAGCACTGGAGCCGCCGTTCATGGACCAGATCTGCTACGGCAAAGACCTCCGGGACATCCCGATCGAAGAAATCTGGGAAGCAGGCATCAACGTAGAATACCTCGTATCCGCCTATAACGCCTACCAGGCAGCCGGCCGCACAGAAAACTTCTGGGGCAGCCAGTACAGCGACGGACACTACTGGATCGACAAACTAAGCGGTTCAGACGCCCTTCGGAAAATGATCGAAGCCGGCAGCACCCCCGAAGAAATCAAGGCCTCCTGGCAGGAAGACATACAGAAATTCAAAGAGCAGAGAAAACCATATCTGCTGTATCCGGACGAATAACCGTCCCAATTGTCTGCCCAAATGTCTGCTGGAGCACTGTGGGCAGGCTGCCCAAGGCAAGTTACGCCATTTTTTGTTTTTTACGTTTTTTCTCATACACCGACCGGTCTTGCTGCTATAGTTTTGGATATCGTTATTCCATTCAAATAAAGAAGGGAAAAATATGATGCTGCAAACATGGTCTGCAAAAGAAGAAATGTTCCGCCCGCAGTTCATTAACCTTTCTCGTGGAGGCTGCGTTATAAAAAAGAAGGAGCGCGTGTCAGATTATGCTTAAAATTGTTGGATTAAAAACAGAAAATATGGCCGGGCTGCCGGTTTCCGACGAACAGCACCCGCGCGTTTCCTTTTGTCTGGAGTCGGACAGACCAGGCACAGACCTGAAAGGTGCACTGTTTACCTGTGGAGACTGGGAGAAGCAGGTGCAGGAGCAGTCTGCGGTGTACGATGGCTCTCCACTTAGACCGAGGACCAGGTACACGGTGTCTGTCCGGGCGGAGGACAACCATGGCGAGACTGCCGAAGCATCGATGGATTTTGAGACCGGAAAGATGGCAGAGCCCTGGGACGGCGTCTGGATCACCCATCCTTCCTATCATTTTAAAGAGAAGAAGGTTTCCCCGAAGCCGATGCGTTTCCGGAAGCTTTTTTCTGCGGCAAAACCGCTGAAAAGCGCCCGGCTTTACGTGACGGCGCTGGGGCTGTATTGCTGCGAGATCAACAAAAAGCGTGTGGGGGAGGATTATTTTACCCCCGGATTTACTTCCTATCACCACCAGATGCAGTATGAAGTTTATGATGTGACAGAACTGCTTGCCGGGGATAATGAGCTTTGCGCCACCGTCGCCGGCGGATGGGCGGTGGGCAGCTATACCTATTTTCGACGCAACCGTATCTATGCAGACCGGCAGGCATTTCTGGCGGAGCTTCGCATCCTTTATGAGGACGGAACAGAGGAGGTCATCGCGACTGATCCGACCTGGGAGGTCACGATGGACGGCAGGCTGAAGGAAGCCGATCTGTACGACGGAGAGGTTTATGATGCCAGAGGCGGCGAGGAGACCTGGGTCCGGGCAGCGGAGGATAAACTGCGTTTTACGCCCACACTGATCGCGGATTATGGCGCGCCGGTCCGGGTGTATGAGCGGCGCAAACCTGTCCAGATCACAGCGGCACCCTCCGGTGAAATCATCTACGATTTCGGACAGAATTTTGCCGGGATCGTGGAATTTACCGTAAAGGCACAGAAGGGGCAGAGGATCGTTCTGCGTCACGCGGAGGTGCTGGTGGACGGAGAGCTGTTTACCGAGCCCCTCAGGACGGCAAAGCAGCGGATCGATTACACTGCCGCCGGAGGCGTGGAGACGTATTCCCCCAGATTTACCTATATGGGCTTCCGCTATGTAGGTGTTACGGGCATCCTGGCGGAAGACATCGAGCTGACAGCGCTTCTCCTGGCGTCAGATGTCAGGAAAACAGGAGAGTTTACGTGCTCCGATGAGCATCTCAACCGGATGCACAAAAATATCTATTATGGCGCACTTTCCAATTTTGTGGACATTCCCACCGACTGCCCGCAGCGGGACGAACGTCTTGGCTGGACCGGAGATATCGCTCTGTTCGCGTCTACAGCCGCCTACAATTTTGATATGTCCCGTTTTTTCCGCAAATGGCTGCGCGACGTGCGGAGCGAGCAGGGCAGGGGCGGCGGATTCCCCATGATCGTGCCGATGGTGGCGATCTACAATCAGTGGGAGATGTGTTTTCCTCATGCGGTCGATCACTGGGGCGATGTCATCCTCCTGGCGCCATGGGCGGAGTATCTCGCAAGAGGGGATAAAAACATCCTGCGGGAAAATTATGCTGCCATGAAAAAATATCTGAAAGCCTGCACATTCTGGGCAGGTCTGTTTTCCTTTGGGAAGAACAAATATGTCTGGAAGCTTCTGCACCATTACGGAGACTGGTGCGCACCGGATACGAATTTTAACGGCTGGATGAGACGCGGCAAATGGACGGCCACCTGCTGCCTGGCCAATTCGGCCCATCTTCTTTCCAGGATCGCGGGGATTCTGGGTGAGACGGAGGATGAAAAACAGTACAAGAACCTGTATAAGCAGACAGCCAGGGCATACCGGGAGACTTTCCTGGATAAGGACTATCGCCTAAAAGAGGAATTTCAGACCGCGTATGTGCTTCCGCTTTACTACCGGCTTGCAGGGAAAGAGGGACGCAAGAAGATGGCTGCGCATCTTGCCGATCTGGTCAGAAAGCAGGGGATCAGTACCGGATTTCCGGGAACCCCGTACCTGCTGTTTGCGCTGGCAGATAATGGGCAGGAAGAGGCAGCTTTTGAGACGCTCTTCCTGGATACCTGTCCGTCCTGGCTCTACGAGGTCAAGGCCGGCGGCACCACCTTCTGGGAGCGCTGGGATGCCCTGCGCGAGGACGGCACGGTCAACCAGGGCGACGGCGTCGGCATGGTGAGCTTCAACCATTATGCACCGGGAGCGGCAGGAGATTTCTTCTACCGCCGCATCGCCGGCATCGAGGCGGTCAGCGGAGGCTATAAAACCTTCCGTATAAAACCTGTGATCGGCGGCGGCCTGACCTATGCCAGGGGAGAGATCAGAAGTCCCTACGGCACGATCGCTTCTGCATGGGAGATCCAGAGGGACATGTTCTCGATATCCGTAACTGTACCCGTCAATACAACTTGTGAATTGACACTGCCGGATGGACAGGAAAAAACGCTAAAAAGCGGCAGTCATTCGTTCACCTGTCCGCTAAAAGGAGAAAACAGATGAAAAAAAACATGAGCAGCAAAGGATTTGCAGACAAACTTCCTCCCAGCATGATCAAAAAGGATCAGGTTACGATCGTTCCGGAGGCGGCTCTGGGTTATCTTCTCGGTCCGACGCTGGCGGCAACCGCAAATGCGGTCCTTGCCAACTACTTCAACGCTTACATGTCCAACGTTCTAAACATCAACCGCTGGGCAAGCTGGTTCTTCGCCTGGATCCCGGTCATCTCTGTTGTTTTTGTTGTACTGGGAAATATTCTGGTCGGACGTCTGATGGACAGCAATGTGACCCGTGCCGGAAAAGCCCGGCCGCTGATTTTGCTTTCCATCCCTCTTAGCATTCTCGGGCTGCTCGTTCTGTTTGTACTGTCTCCCTATGTCAATGAGACCATGCCGGAAAAGCAGACAGCCGCGCTCATTTTGCTGGCTATCGGTTACATCCTCTGGTTTGCCGTGGCCTATCCGATGTATTCCACGCCCCACGCGGCGCTGGTCGGCCTGTCCACCAGAAACAGCAAGGACCGCGGCCTTCTCGCCACGATCTCCAACGCCTGCGCCATGGCGGCGATGGGTATTGCCAGCATGGTGCTGCCTTTTTTCCTGCGCCTGCTGTTTGTCTATGACATGAACCCCTCAGCAGGGACGCCGGTATACAACGAAGCCGGCGCGATCGAATACTACATCGACGCGTCCGGAGCAGTAATCTATGATGGCCTTGCCTCCTATCAGCACTGGAAGATCTTCGTGATCGCACTCATGGCAACGACGATCATCGGCGCCTTCATCGAATATTTCTTCACCAGAGAACGTGTCACCGAAGAAAGCTTCAGCGCCGGAGGCGAAGAGGCAAAACCCGCCCGATCCTTCAAAGAGCAGGCAGCCGTGTGCCTGCATGACCGTTACTGGATCATCATGATGGTCTTCCTGTTCTGCTTCCAGATGGGCGGCATGATCAAAAACGTATCCCAGCTGTACTTCTGCCAGGCCATGTTTCCCGATGCCAGCGGCAACTACACCGTGGCATACGGCGGACAGCTGCAGGGTACCCTCGCCATCGTTGGCGCGATCCCGACCGCTCTCGGCATGCTCATCGCCGTACCTCTGGCCAACAAGATCGGCAAGGCAAGAGCCATCCTCGGCGGAGCGATACTGGCAGTAGCCGGCGGCGTGCTCGGCCTGCTCTTCCCAAGCAGCTACCCGATCGTCATCGTATCCTTCATCATCAAAGCCCTTGGCTCGACCCCGGCCATGTATCTGCAGCTTGCCCTTCTCGCTGACGTATACGATCACCAGGAAGCACTCAACGGCTTCCGTACCGACGGCTTTTCCATGATGATCTACGGCGCCATCATGGCCGGCATGACCGGACTGGCCACCGGCATCATGAACAGCGTGCTGTCCATCCTGCAATACTCCGCCTCCAACATCTCATCCCCGGCCATCCGCGCAGCAATGCCCTGGCTCTTCATCGGAGGCGAAACCATCTGCTACACAATTATCTTCATCATGTTTCTCATCATGAACGTAGAACGCTACTCCAAACTCGATCACGCCGCGATCCAGCTCGACCACGGCACAAAAATCGACACGGAAAACATCCAGGACGACCAGCTCCTGCAAAGCTTCAACGAGCAGCGTAAGAAAAACGGCAAAACACCCATACCAACCGGCCGCAAATAAATCGAACAGGGGCTGTCGCACTTGTTTAATGCGACAGCCCCTTGGTGTGTCCCGACCGCGATCAGAATGTCCTGGAAATACACCCCGCCTTTTGCGGGAAAACACGCTCCGCAGGAGGCACAGACTTTTTTACTGCAGCTTCTGGTTCATGAAGGCGATGATGTCGGCGTTGGCCTGCTCGCTTTCGGGGTATTCCATGTTGATGATGTTAAATACGTGCTTCATCCGGCTGCCCTGACTCTCATAGCTGTGAAGCTCATGGGCAATTCCCTTCTCTGTGAGATACTCCTCAAACTGAAGAGTCTCTGCACCGGTGGTGGTGTCATCCGGGGTGGTGACGATATAGACGTAGGGATAGGTTTCGGGATCGATGATGGAATAGAGATCCAGATGGCTCATCAGCTCATCATCGTTAAGGATCTCCTCGCCTATCGTATTTGCGATATGTCCGGAGGGACCTTCTGCGCCGAGACTGTCCCGGAGAGCGATGACGTCGGTTCCGGGGCAGGTAGCTATGATTGCCTTGAATTCGAAGGGAAGCGCCTCAACCTCAAAGTATTCCTGCAGCTCCGGAGACTGCTGGATGGCCGAACAGAGCAGGATATAGTATCCGCCGGCGCTGTCACCGCTGATGAACATTCTGTCCAGATCAAAATGATATTCCTCTGCATGGTCAGCGACAAAGTGGAAGGAGGCAAACAGCTCCTGGACCACGTCCTTAAAGGAGATGCCGTTTCCTACATGAGAATATTCCGGAGCAGCCACAACAAAGCCGTTGTCGCGATAGTAGGCGGCATGCTCTGTGTTGATCTCTTTCGAACCACCGATATAACCGCCGCCATGGACCTCGATGACGCCGGGCATGGGCTCTGTGCTTTCCTGCGTTCCGAACAGATCCAGAGTATGGGCTTCATTGCCATCCTCCAGATAGGGGATATTTGTCAGGATGTCACCGGTTACGATCTCTTCCTCTGCCTTGTCCGCTCCTATGATCTCGTTGAGCTCGGCTTCACCTGATGCAGCGGATGTTGCCTCCGGGGAGGATGCAGATGTTTCAGCCGCGGATACGGATTCTGCGGCTGCTTCTGATGCGGCCTGGCTTTGGCTGGCCGCCGTTGTGCCTGAAGAGCCGCCGCATCCGGCAAGGGCGGTAGAGATACAGAGGGTCGTCAGTGTAAGGACAGATACATATTTTGCTTTGTTCATGATTTCCTTCCTTTGTGTATGACAGGCGGGTTTATGTGTTTGTTTCCGGTTTTCAGCTTACCTGATGCGCAGACAGGGTCGCAATACCACTGTTTGACATCCAGGTACCATTTCATTCATAATAAAAAGACAAATGGGAATCAGGGCACGCAGCCGGTTTCCATCAGGGATACCAGGCTTTTTGCCGGGGAGTATAAGGGGAGGGGGAAAACAGCTCATGAACAGGGAACTGCTCGATTATCTGTACCGATATTCAATTACACCGGAAACGGTCGGAGAGCACAGGGAAGCCCTTGCACAGTTTTTTTCCAGCTCCCAGGAATGCGACCGCTTTATTCTGAACTACTTCAGCACCATCTTTCAGGCAGATTATCAGGAGTATATGAAAAATGGCCAGCTGTTCGATGTTTTTCCCATCACCCGGCAGTATGGCCAGACATACACAAACAATTATTACTGTGTGCAGTATAACCGGAAGGGCCGGTGTCCGGGCTTTCTGAATGGTCAGGCTTTCATTCTGGATGAGTCAGATGTCCTGATGCTCTCTCCCGGTATCTCCCAGCAGGCGTATCAGATGGAAACGGATGACTGCATCATCTGTGCTGTGCTGCCCCGGACCAATATCCTGCAGCTGCTGCCCAGACTGCTGCGCACTGCCAGTCCGATCTCAGAGTTTTTCTTCGCAGGGGGGGCAGACAATGCCAGAGGGCTTTCCCTGCATATCAAAACAGGGGAGGACCCGGTCCTCCGGGACATGTTCCTCAGGCTTTTCACCTATTTCCAGAAAAAAGAATCCTCCGATGAGGCTCTGGAAGGGTATTATGCCACTCTGCTGGAGGGGATCCTGCTTTATCTTGCAGCATTTCACAGAAAACACATCGAGCAGCGTATACAGCAGGAGCAGGCAGGCGACGGTATGCAGAAGATCTTTTCATATATCAGCGAAAATCTGGACACGATCAGTCTGTCCCGGGTGGCAGGTCGCTTCGGCTACAGCGAGCCCTATGTAAGCCGCCTGATTAAAAACAGGACAGGCTACAGCTTTACGGAGATCCTGCGGGCTTTCCGCCTGGAAAAAGCATCCCGGCTGCTGGTGATGACCGATGACAGTGTAGAAGATATCATGATACAGACCGGCTACTTGGGCAGGACAAACTTCTTTGCCCAGTTCCGAAAGCGGTTCGGCTGTTCTCCGCAGGATTACCGCCAGAAAAACAGGCCAGAGCAGATAGAGAGGGCGGTTTGCAGCATCCCGGGGAACTAGGCGGACAGCAGACAATAGGGACGGTTCCAATGGCGTTAAGT
>DFFG01000010.1:23527-74914 GCA_002368795.1 Eubacterium sp. UBA3782 | reverse complement strand
ATTCCTCCAAGTACCGGCGTTGCGGATGTTCCCTGCAGAACAGGTATGCCCGACCCTTGACCTGTGCGGCCTCCCGCTCCAAGACTATAAACAGCCAAAAAGTCAAAGCAGCATAAAAAAAGGATCCTCGCCAGAGCGAAGATCCTTTTCATTTACCTTTTTTCGGCTAAGGCCTCTGCCTTATGCCTCTGCATGCTCAGCTGCCTCTTCAACTGCTGCCTGAACCGGCTCTACGGTAAGGAGAGCCTTGATGCTCAGGGAGATCTTGCGATCCTCTGCGTTGAAGTCGACGATCTTTGCAGTGATATCCTGTCCTACGCTCAGAGCGTCAGCCGGCTTGTCGATGTGCTCGCGGGAGATCTGGGAGACATGAAGCAGAGCGTCGATGCCCGGCTCAAGCTCTACGAATGCACCGAAATCGGTCATACGTGCCACGCGTCCGTCAACAATGGTGCCGACCGCATACTTCTCAGCAGCGGTAAGCCACGGATTCTTGTCCTCAAACTTCAGGCTGAGGGCGATACGGTCACCCTTGATGTCCTTGATGAGAACGTTAAGCTTCTGTCCGACGGTCAGAATGGACTTCGGATTGTCAACTCTGCCCCAGGACATCTCGGAGATATGAAGCAGGCCGTCTGCTCCGCCAAGGTCGATGAACGCACCGAAATCGGTGATGTTCTTAACGGTTCCCTCGACAACATCGCCGACAGCGATGCGTGCGAACAGCTCTTCCTGTGCTTTCTTCTTCTCCTCAACGATCAGCTGCTTGCGATCGCCGATGATCCGTCTTCTTCTCGGATTGCACTCGATGATGACAAACTCGATTTCCTGATCGAGGTATTTGTTCAGATCCTTCTCAAATGTATCGGAAACAAGGCTTGCCGGAATGAATACGCGGGCGCCCTCGACATTGACGCTCAGTCCGCCGTTCAGTACGCGCACGACTTTAGCCTTGAGGACCTCATGGTTCTCAAAAGCCTCCTCCAGCTTCTTGTTGCCCTTTTCTGCTGCCAGTCTCTTATATGTAAGAAGCACCTGGCCCTCACCGTCATTGACCTTAAGGACCTTGACCTCCATCTTGTCTCCCTGCTTTGCAACAGTGGTCAGATCAAGTGAAGAATCGTTTGAGTACTCGCTGCGTGTAAGGATACCATCCGCCTTTACACCGATATTCAGGACGATCTGTTCAGGGTTCACGTCGATGACTGTACCCTCAACGACCTCACCATTTCTGACCGTCTTAAACGACTCATTCAGCATTTCCTCAAAGCTCTGTTCTGACATATTCCCGAACCTCCTCAATTATACTATTTGGGGTAGATGCCCCCGCTGTTATACCTACACGAGATAGCGATTGAAAAGGCTTCAATTCCAAATCAACAAGTGTCTCTACAAAGTAAGTATTCCTGCAGTCTTCCCTGCAGATATTGTACAGCTTTCTAGAGTTAGAACTATGAGCGCCGCCTATCACGATCATAGCATCTACCTTACGCGCGATTTCACGCGCTTCTGCCTGCCGTTCGTCAGTTGCACTGCAGACAGTCTTTTCAACATAGTTATGATAACGCTTTTTTTCAAAACTTTCAACAATTTCTTCAAATTTGGAAGCATTAAATGTGGTCTGGGCGACAAGGACCGCTTTTTTTCCGGGTGGAAGCTCAAGCTGCTCCATTTGTTCCAAATTTTCGATCACTATGCTCTCTCCTTCGGTCCAGCCAAGGATGCCTTGGACCTCCGGATGGTGCGGATCACCGGCAATAATCAGTACCTGACCCTCCCGGCCGCATTTTTCAGCAATTTTATGTATTTTTCGTACAAATGGGCAGGTAGCATCGATAACGTTCACGCCAAGGCCGTCCAGCTTCTCACGAAGTGCCCGGGTGATACCGTGGGAACGGATGATTATCGTGCCTTCATGGATGTTGTCCAGCTCATCCTCGTCCTGGATGACCCTGACGCCTTTCTCCTCAAGGCTTTTTACCACCTGACCGTTGTGCACGATGGGACCTAAGGTATAGACCGGGCCCTCCGCTTTTTCGGCTGCCTTCTCCACGCTTTCAACGGCCCGCTTTACGCCAAAGCAGAAGCCCGCCGATTTTGCCAGTATGACTTCCTTCATCTTATTTATTCTCCGCAAGGGCGATCACCTTCGCCGTCACTTCCTCGATCCCCATGTCCGATGTATCCAGCAAAATGGCGTCGTCGGCCTGTCTTAAGGGAGAGATTTCCCGGTGGGTATCCTGGTAATCTCTTTTAGCGATATCCTCCATGATCGCCTGGAAATCGGCCTGCTGCCCCTTCTTTTTGAGTTCATTGAAGCGACGTCTTGCCCGCTCCTCCACGCTGGCCGTCAGGAAGATCTTCAGGTCCGCATGGGGCAGAACGACGGTTCCGATATCCCGTCCGTCCATCACCACACTGCAGTCAGCTGCGATCTTCTGCTGGAGCGATACCAGCTTCTCTCTGACCTTGCTGTAGGCACTGGTCTTTGATGCCATCATGCCAGCCTCCTCTGTGCGGATCGCCGTGGTGACATCCTCACCGTTCAGGTAGACCTTCTGCATGCCATCCTCCATGGCAAGCCGGACGTCTGCACTGTCAAGATGCGCGTTCACCTCTGCCTCGTCATCTGTATTTACGCCCTCGCGCATCAGATGAAGTCCGATGGCACGGTACATGGCCCCGGTATCTACATAGATGTACCCGAGTTTTGCCGCGACCGCCTTTGCGATCGTACTTTTTCCGGCGCCGGCCGGTCCGTCAATCGCGATCTGTCTGCTCATAGCAATCCTCCCTCATTTATGTTAAGTCTGCCGCTGCCGCATCAGGCGGTCGCAGGCAGATGACTGATGTACGTTCCTCACCCACCGAAGGCCTTGTCTCATTCGATGGAATCCGCGGCGCGCTTTGCCGTTGCCCAGGCGATCTGCAGGTTGAATCCGCCGGTGACGGCGTCCAGATCCAGGATCTCCCCGGCAAAATATAGTCCGCGCACCAGGCGTGAAGCCATTGTTGAGGGATCGACCTCCTTTACGGTCACACCGCCCTGGGTAATGATCGCCTCACGGAAATCCCTGGTCCCTGTGATGGTCAGCGGAAAGGCCTTGGTCAGGTCGATCAGCCTCTCCCGCTCTTTTTTTGTAATATCCCGCACCGGTCTGTCCCCAGATATGCCGCTCAGCTCGATCATGACCGGCCGAAGGCTTGACGGATAGAGCGACGGGATCACGTTCTTGAATTCCTTATTCTTTGCCTGATCGAATTCCCGCAGGATCCTGGCGGAAAGCTGCTCTCTGGTGAGTGCCGGCTTTAGGTCGATAAAGGCCTTCAGAGGGCTTTCCTCCAATGCTTTCCCAATATGGGAGCTGGCTGTCAGGGCGATGGGCCCGCTGATCCCGAAATGGGTGAACAAAAGCTCGCCAAACTCCTCGAATTTCTTTTTCTTTCCCAGGGGGATCGTCAGGGTCACATTTTTCAGTGCCAGTCCCTGCAGGCGGGGAATATACGCTTCTGCTGTCTCCAGGGGCACCAGCGCCGGTCTGGTCTTCTGCATGCTGTGCCCGGCCGCCTGGGCCATCCGGTAGCCATCGCCGGTCGAGCCGGTCGCCGGGTAGGAAAGCCCTCCCGTGGCCAGGATCACCGCATCCGCAGGGATCCTGCTGCCGTTATCCAGCAGGAGGCCGGTCACTGCCGGACGAGTTTTCTCCGGATCATCTGCCGCATCCATCAGAAGCTCCTTCACTCCGCTCTTCAGATGGATCTTTACGCCAAGGGCCTTCAGCTCCTTTTCCAGCGCACGGATGATATCCGAGGAATGATCCGATGCCGGGAACGCGCGGTTGCCTCTCTCGACCTTGGTCCGTACACCAAGGCTCTCAAACAGGCGGATGGTATCCTGGCTGTTCCAGCCCCGGAAGGCACTGTAAAGAAAGCGGGCATTGGTGACGACACTGCCCATGAGCACCTCCGGTTCGCAGTCGTTGGTGAAATTGCATCTGCCCTTCCCGGTGATGAACAGCTTTTTGCCAAGCTTCTCATTGTGATCAAAAATATGTACTTCATGGCCCCTTCGGGCAGAAAAGAGAGCGGCCGCCATACCGGCAGCGCCTCCTCCTACGACACAGATCCTGCTCATCCTACCGTCCGTCCAGTGTATTTTTCTGGGGATCCTTCAGGTCCATCTCTCCTTCCGGATCCACCGCATCGATCTCATCTCTTGTATAGACCTGGTATTCATCCCAGATCTTTTCCATGCTTTCCAGCGTTGTTACGACCTCCTCCTGCCTGCGCATGCACAGGGCAACGATCAACGCGTTGATCACGCTGAGCGGCGCGACAAGAGAATCCACGATGGAAGCCATATCGCTCCTTGCGATCAGATTGCAGGAGGAATACAGATTCATCGGCGAATGGATGCTGTCGGTCAGGGTGATCACCCTGGCGCTGCGGCTGTTGGCAAATTCCATGGCCTTGAGGGTCCGCATCGAATACCGGGGAAAGCTGATCCCGATGATCACATCCTCCGGACCGATCCGGATGATCTGCTCAAACACCTCGCTGCCGCCGGTGGAATTGACCAGCCGGACATCATCAAAGATCTCATGCAGATAAAAGGAAAGAAAGGCAGCAAGGGGCGCACAGCTCCGAAGCCCCATGACATAGATCGTTTTTGCGCCAAGGATCGTATCCACAGCCTGCCGGAAGGCTTCCCTGTCCATATGCTCCATGGTCAGACGGATCTTCTCGGCATCGCTGGCCAGGACCGTATCCAGGATCTTTTCCTGGGGAATATGCCCGTAGGCGACCTCCATCCGCTGCACAGCGCTGAGGCGGTTTTTCACCATTTGCCCGAGCGCCTGATGCAGCTCAGGGAATCCCTTGTAGCCCAGAAACATGGCAAACCGGACCGCCGTGGATTCACTGACGCGGGCCTTCTCCCCGAGCTGGGCAGCCGTCATAAAGGCAGCCTTCTCGTATTTTTCAGAAAGATAATCCGCAAGCCTTTTCTGACCCTTGCTCATCGTCGGATACAGCCGGTTGATCCGTGCCGCAAGCGGCTCCTCCGCCGGCAGTTCTGCTCCTCTGCCCATCGATATGTCCTTCCTGCTGCCGAATGATTTACAGTTCCTTCTCCTTTGCCCCGAAGGCATTGATGCAGACCCCGCCGATCTCTGCCAGATCATAGGTCTCAAAGGCATCCCGGAAATTATCGGAAAACAGGATCTGCGCCGAAGCGCTGAACTCCTCATCCCCTTCCCAAAGGATGAACCGTACCTTCAGCTCCGGGAACAGCTCCAGATCATAGCAGGCGTCGGCATAGTGCACTGCCTCCGCTCCCATGGCTTCCATCACCCGGCGGAACACGTCGACCCGCTTTCCGTATTTTCCCAGAAGGCGGTAGATGCATCTTCCGGTAAAGGGCTGGATATAAAGATCCCCGGAGGGCATGTCGCGGAAGGAAATGAACTCCCCGCTAAAAGGCCTGCACTTTGCATAGAGAAGATAGCGCAGGATCAGCACCCGGGCGCTGTTGTCGGCGACTGCCGGCGATGTGCCAAATTCCGGATGGCTCACCCGGATCTCCTGTCCCATCAGTTTTACCGTAAAAGCAGCACCGTCATAGGGAATCTCCAGCCGGTTTGCGATCTCCACCGGATCGGCTTCCCTGAATTTTGCCGTATAAAATTCGATCGGCTGCTCATGAAGATTGTCCTTGATCGTTCTGCTGTTCTCTTCGTTCTGCATGCTGTTCTCTCTCCCGGGCAGCCGCTCTGCATCCGGCCGGCGGCCCGTTTTCTTATTTTATAAAAGGTATGTCTGTTTTTATGTCTGCAGGAAACCGTACGTTTTTGAGCGATACATGTTTCCCTGTATTTTACGGATAATCCTAACATAATGCCAGATGTCTTGCAATGCGCGGGGCTGTCAGCGGCCGCGCATCTCCCTGCCTCAGGTCTTCTTTTTTGCCGCTGTGCTCCTCTTTCGTGCCGGTGCCTTGCCGGTCTTTTTGTAGAACTGGGCAATATAATCATAATTCCTGCGCAGTGCGGCACGGTTGTCCAGCTGTTTGACATTGCCGGTGTGCCGGCTGACAAAGCTCTCCAGCTTTGTCATATATTCCGCGGAATCGATCGTGCCGTCGGCCACCATGGTCAGGCCCTTTTCCCAGCTCGCGGTAAGCTCCGGATTCAGCAGCGACCGGATCGAGGCAAAGACCACGTCATAGACCATCTCGCCCAGCTGGGTCGGGGTGATCACCTGCGTCTTCTTGTTTAGGGAAAGATAGCTGATGTTGAACAGCTTTTTCAGGATCTCTGCCCGGGTCGCCGATGTGCCGATGCCGCTTCCCTTGATCTGCTCTCGCAGCTCGTCGTCTTCGATCAGCTGGCCGGCATTCTCCATCGCCAGGATCATCGAGCCTGAGGTGTAGCGCTTCGGCGGCGATGTCTCGCCCTCCTTGATCTCGTATCCGTTTACATCCAGGCTGCTTCCCTTTCGGAGCGAACGGAGGGTCTCCAGGAACTCCTGGTCCACCTCTGCCTCTGCAGCTTCGCTCTCATTTTTTGAAGCCTCCTGCGTGTCCTTCACCCCGGAAGCCTTGTCTGCACCGGCTGCGGCATCGCCGTTTCCGGAACCGGAAGCGCTGCTCTTTTCCGGGCGGTAAGCAACTTTCAGATAGCCCTCCTCCGTCAGCACGCTGAAATTGGAAAAGAAATGTTCGGTACCGATCTGGGACTCGATGCTGACCTTCTGGTAGACCGCCGGCGGATAGAAAATGCCGAGGAAACGCCGCACGATCAGGTCATAGACCTTCTGAGAAAGCGGCGGCAGGCTTTTCAACGCCGAAAGCCCCTGGCCTGTGGGGATGATGGCATAGTGATCGGTGATCTGCTTGTCATCGGTATATCTAGTCTTTCCGATCCCCTTATAGGAGCCGTTTTCCATGATCTCGGAGGCAAATTCCCCTGCAGGACCATAGCCGCGCAGCCCTGAGATGTTCCGGCCGATCTCCTTGGCAATGGCCGAGGAAAGCACCCTGGCATCCGTACGGGGATAGGTAACCAGTTTTTTCTCGTACAGCTCCTGGATCACATTTAGTGTATTATCCGGGCTGATCTTGAAATAGCGGGAGCAGTCGTTCTGGATCTCCGCCAGATTGTACAGCAGCGGAGGATTCTTTTTTGTGGTCTTCTTTTCCGCCTTCACCACCACGGCCTTTTGCGGATCCACCGTCTGCAGCATCTGGATCAGCTGCTCGGCATCCTCTCTTTTCCGAAAGCCGTTTTCCTTGTACAGAGCGGGGGATTCGAAATACCGGCTTCCCTGCACCGCACGCCACTCACCGTCAAAGGAATGGCCTTTGTACTCCAGCTTTGCCAGGACACGGTAAAATGGGGTTTTCACAAAGCTGCGGATCTCCCGCTCTCTCCGGACGACCATGCCAAGGACACAGGTCATGACCCGGCCGACGGCGATGGGCGTATATTTTCCGCCCAGGTAGTTGGTCACATCGCCGGCATAGCGGATGGAAAGTGCCCGGGAAAAGTTGATGCCCATCAGGTAATCCTCCCTGGCACGCAGGTAAGCGGCATCAGAGAGATGGTCATAGACCGAAAGATCCTTTGCCTCGCGGATGCCGCGCAGGATCTCCTCCTCGGTCTGGGAATCGATCCAGACCCTCTTTTGTGTCTTGCTCTGCGGCACCCCGGCCATCATGGCCACCAGACGGTAGATGTATTCTCCCTCCCGCCCGGAGTCGGTGCATACATAAATGGTCTGCACATCCTCACGGTTGAGCAGACCACGTACAATCTGATATTGCTTTTTAACGGAGCCGATCACTTCATATTTAAATTCCCGGGGAAGAAAGGGAAGGGTCTCAAAGGACCACTTCTTATACTTCTCGTCATACTTGTCCGGATAGCTCATGGTGATCAGATGTCCGACACACCAGGTCACGATGCTGTTCTCCGATTCCAGATAGCCGTCACGCCGTGCCAGGTTCTCGTGAAGTGCCTTCGCAAATTCCTGGGCAACGCTGGGTTTCTCTGCAATATATAATGATTTCGGCACAATATCCTCCTGCAGGTTTTAAAGTATTATGGAACGGCTCGGCGTTCCTGACGCGCCGCACGCAGGGCATCCGCTCTTTTTGTGCGGCATATGCGTCAAATCTCTGTCCGATGGGCAGCACTTATTTTGCGGTGATAAAGCCCTTGGATACCAGGGTCTCCGCACAGAGAACGGCACCGCCTGCGGCTCCGCGCAGGGTATTGTGGGACAGGCCGACAAACTTCCAGTCGTAGACGGAATCCCGGCGCAAACGGCCGACCGTCACGCCCATGCCCTTCTCAATGTTGACATCCAGGGCGACCTGGGGACGGTTGTCCTCTGTCAGATAGGTGATAAACTGCTTCGGTGCGCTGGGCAGATCATGCTCCTGTGGATAACCCTTGAAGTCATTCAGGGCCTGAACCAGCTCCTCGAAGGTGGGATCCTTGCGGAATTTGACAAAGACCGCGGCGGTATGGCCGTTCAGCACCGGCACGCGGATGCACTGGGTCGTGATCTTGATGTCATCTGCCTTGACGATCTCGCCGTTCTCGATATGGCCCCAGATACGAAGGGGCTCCATCTCGCTCTTCTCCTCCTCGCCGCCGATGTAGGGAATGATGTTCCCGACCATCTCCGGCCAGTCCTTAAAGGTCTTTCCGGCACCGGAGATCGCCTGATAAGTGGTGGCGACCACCTCATAGGGCTCGAATTTCTTCCATGCTGTGAGAGCAGGTGTATAGCTCTGGATCGAGCAGTTCGGCTTTACGGCGATAAAACCGCGGGTCGTGCCAAGGCGCTTTTTCTGGGATTCGATAACATCAAAATGATCATCGTTGATCTCCGGAACGACCATCGGCACATCCGGTGTCCAGCGGTGGGCACTGTTGTTGGAGACAACGGGCACCTCTGCCTTTGCATAGGCGTACTCGATCTCGCGGATCTCCTCCTTGCCCATGTTCAGGGCGCAGAAAACGAAATCGACCTTATCCGCAATGGTTTCGATCTCCTGGATGTTGAGGACCGGCATGCCCTTTACATAGTCCGGCATGGGAGTCTCCATCTTCCATCTGCTGCCGACAGCCTCCTCGTAGGTCATGCCCGCGCTTCTTGCGCTGGCTGCCAGTGCTGTGACCTCAAACCAGGGATGGCCATCCATCAGAGTGACAAAACGCTGTCCGACCATTCCGGTAGCGCCAAGAATACCAACTTTTAATTTCTTCTCCATAACTATAGTGCTCCTGTTCCTGAAGAAATCTGATCTGCTCCGCAGCAGGGCAGCTATGCCTGCCCGGGCAGCCGATAACGATTTTTAACGGCTGATCCGTTTGTTTCCTTATAATAATTCTTTCCCCTGCAATAATCAACAGGAAATCTGACGATTTAGAGGCCGAGATACGCCCGGTTTCTGCGGATCTCCTCCTGGATCGCCGCAGGCCCCGGTGCGCCAGCGGTATTTCTCCGCTCCACGCAGGTGCGCATGCTGATGGCCTCGTAGACGTCCTCGTCAAAGGCTTCCGAGAAGCTGCGGAATTCCTCCAGGGTCAGATCATCCAGCGCGCAGTCTTTTTCGATGCAGGCCAGGACCATACGTCCGATGATGCCATGCGCATCCCGGAAGGGAATGCCCTTCAAAACCAGATAATCGGCAGCATCCGTAGCGTTTGTAAAGCCCTTCTTTGCCGATTCCTCCATGACCTCCCCGCGGAATTTCATGGTGTCGAGCATGCCGGCAAAAAGAGCAAGGCAGCCCTTGACCGTATCGATAGCGTCAAATGTCAGCTCCTTATCCTCCTGCATGTCCTTGTTGTAAGCTAAGGGGAGTCCCTTCATCGAGGTCAGGATCTGCATCAGCGCGCCGTATACCCTGCCGGTCTTTCCTCTGACCAGCTCGGCGATATCCGGATTCTTTTTCTGGGGCATGATGGAGCTTCCCGTACTGTAGGCATCATCGATCTCCACAAACCGGTACTCATTGGAATTCCAGATGCAGATCTCCTCGCTGAAGCGGGACAGATGCATCATCACCGTGGAAAGGGCGCCCAGAAGCTCGATCACATAATCCCGGTCAGATACCGAATCCATGCTGTTGGCTGTGGGCTCATCAAAGCCGAGCAGCTCTGCCGTACAGCTCCGATCCAGCGGATAGGTCGTGCCTGCAAGAGCGCCTGCCCCCAGGGGACAGACATTCATCCGCTTCCGGATATCGGCAAGGCGGCCTCTGTCTCTCCGGAACATCTCAAAATAGGCCCCGAAATGATGGGCCAGGGTGACCGGCTGGGCCTTCTGCAGATGGGTAAAGCCCGGCATATAGGTCTCGGTATTCTCCTCCATGATCCGCTCGATGACAAGGAGCAGCTGTTTTTCCAGCTCATCTATGGCATCGATCTCGTCCCTGCAATAGAGGCGCATATCCAGGGCGACCTGGTCGTTCCGGCTTCTGCCGGTATGCAGCTTTTTCCCGGCGTCGCCGATCCGGCTGATCAGGTTTGCCTCCACAAAGCTGTGGATATCCTCATACTCCTCGGTGATCTCGAGTGCTCCGCTCTCCACATCCGCTGCGATCCCGGAAAGTCCCTCCAGGATCTGCTGCTCCTCCTCTTTGGTGAGGATGCCCTGACGGGACAGCATCTTTACATGCGCCATGCTTCCCTGGATATCCTGCTTCCAGAATCTGCGGTCAAAGGTGATGGAGGCATTAAAAATATAGACCAGCTGGTCTGTCTCCTTGGTGAATCGTCCACCCCATAACTGTGCCATGCGAGCACTCCTTTCAAATTACATCATTTCAGCCTTGCTTTTTTTGCAGGCCTGCTTTTCTTACTTCTCTTCCTGCCCGGCCGCATCCCGCTTTGAGTACACGCACCCGCAGTAATTCTGCCGGTACAGTCCGTACTCCGCGGACAGCTCGATCGACCGTTTGTACCCGTTTCTTTTTTTGAAATCCGACACCAGATAGGGCACGCCGTATTCGCCGGCAAGAGCCAGCCCGATCTCGTTGAGCTTCTGTGCGTTCTTTAGCGGACTGATCGAGAGGGTCGTCGTGAAATAGTCACAGCCAAGCTCCGCTGCCTTTTGGGCCGCTTCCCGAAGCCGCATCGCATAGCACCGAAAGCAGCGCTCGCCGCCCTCGGGGCAGTCCTCCAGGCCTCTTGCCATGGCATAAAACCGCTCCGGATCGTAGCGCCCCTCCACAAAGGTGACATCCGCCCTTAGCGGCATCTCCCCGATCAGTCTCTGGATCTCACAGACCCGCTTGCGGTACTCACTCTCCGGCGAGATGTTCGGATTGTAATAAAAATCAACGATCTCGAATCTGGGCGAAAGATATTCCAGAACATAGCTGCTGCAGGGCGCGCAGCAGCTGTGCAGCAGCAGCTTCGGCCGTTTTCCTTCTGCCTGCAGCTTTTCCAGGATCCGGTCAAGCTCTATCTGATAATTGACCTTTGGCTTGTTCATCTTACAGTGTCGTCCTCACGATCTGCGGACGGAAGCCGGCCTTATCGAGGGCCTCGAGAATGGACTGCTTGTGCGCGGTGCCGTAGGCCTCCATCGTGATGCGCAGCTCCACCTCGGCGCTGCGGTTGGTGCTGTAGAACTGGTTGTGCTCCAGCTTGATGACGTTGCCCTTAAGCTCCGCGATGACCGTGGATACCCGAACCAGCTCGCCCGGACGGTCCGGAAGCAGGGTCGATACGGTAAAGATCCTGTCGCGGGCGATCAGGCCGTTCTGGACCACAGAGGACATGGTGATGACATCCATGTTGCCGCCGCTCATGACGGCAGCCACCCGCTTTCCCTTTTCCTCCAGATGCTTTAAGGCTGCCACCGTCAGCAGGCCGGAGTTTTCGACGATCATCTTGTGGTTTTCCACCATATCCAGGAAGGCGACCACCAGCTCGTGATCCTCCACGGTGATGATATCATCCAGATTCTGCTGAATGTAGGGAAAGATTTTCTCACCGGGACGCTTTACGGCAGTGCCGTCTGCGATCGTATTGATGGAGGGAAGCTCCACCACCTCACCCTGTTTGATGGATTCCTGCATGCAGTTTGCCCCGGCCGGTTCCACGCCGATGACCCGGATCTTTGGGTTCAGCAGCTTTGCCAGGGTGGAGACACCGGTCGCCAGACCACCGCCTCCGATGGGAACCAGGATGATATCCACCGCCGGAAGATCCTTTACGATCTCCATGGCAATAGTGCCCTGTCCCGTTGCCACCGTCAGGTCATCAAAGGGATGGATGAAGGTGTAGCCGTTCTCCTTGGCCAGTTCCAGTGCCCGGTGATAGGCATCGTCGTAGACATCGCCGTACAGCACGACCTCGGCGCCGTAGGAGCGGGTCCTCTCGATCTTGATGAGCGGCGTCGTGGTCGGCATGACGATGACGGCCTTGCACCCAAAGGCTCTGGCCGCGTAGGCCACACCCTGGGCATGGTTGCCTGCGGACGAGGTGATCAGGCCTCTGTCCCTCTCCTCCTGGCTCATGGTACTGATCTTGTAATAGGCGCCGCGGATCTTGTAAGCCCCAGTCACCTGCATATTTTCCGGCTTGAGATAGACCCGGTTTCCGGTCATCTGGCTGAGGTACTCACTGTAGATCAGTGAGGTCTCTGCGGTGACCTTCCGCACGATCTCTGACGCCTCCTCAAATTTTTCCAGTGTCAGCATTTCTTCCCGGCTCATTTCGCCATCTCCCTCTTACTTTGTATCAAACAGTGCCTCCACAAAGGCCTGCGGATCGAATTTCTGCAGATCGTCGATCTGCTCGCCCACGCCGATATACTTTACGGGGATCTCCAGCTCAGACTGGACCGCCACGGCAATGCCGCCCTTTGCGGTTCCGTCCAGCTTGGTGATCACAAGACCGGTGATGTCCGCCACCTCGGCAAAGCTCCTTGCCTGCAGGATCGCGTTCTGTCCCGTCGTCCCGTCCAGCACAAGAAGCGTCTCGAGGTAAGCCTCCGGATAGGACCGCTCCAGGATCCGGTAGATCTTCCGCAGCTCTTCCATAAGATTCTTTTTGTTGTGCAGACGTCCGGCCGTATCGATCAGGAGCACATCCGCCTTGCGGGATTTTGCCGCGTTGACGGCATCGTACACCACAGAAGCCGGATCGGCACCCTCCTGGCCGGTGATGATGTCTGCGCCGGCTCTCTGGGCCCATACGGTCAGCTGTTCGGTCGCCGCTGCCCGGAAGGTATCCGCGGCGGCGATCATGACCTTCTTTCTTTTGGCCTTCAGCTTTGCGGCCAGCTTTCCGATGGTCGTGGTCTTGCCTACGCCGTTGACACCGACCACCAGCACAACGGAGGTCCTGTCCTCAAACTCATAGGCGGTATTGCCCACCTTCATCTGCTGCCGGAAGCAGTCCACCATATATTTCTTGCAGTCTGCCGGCTTTGTCAGCTCCAGATCCTCGACGATCTCCCGGAGGTTCTCGATAACGGTCTCCGTCGTCTCGATGCCCATATCGCTGGCGACCAGCGCCTCTTCAAGGGCCTCATAAAAATCCTCGTCGATCACGGAGCAGCCAAAGGCCTCGTCCAGATTTTCCTTTATCTGGTTTCTTGACTTGGTCAGTCCGCCAAACAGCCGGGCAAAAAAACCCGGTCTTTTTTCTTCTGCCATGGGAATCCTCCTTTTAATTATCCAGCTGAGCCTCCACGAGGTTTACGGAGACCAGCGCCGATACGCCCTTCTCCTGCATGGTGATGCCGTACAGCCGGTCTGCCGCGGCCATGGTCCCTCGTCTGTGGGTGATCACGATAAACTGGGTATTCTTTGTCAGCTTGTGCAGATATTTCGCAAAACGGCCAACGTTGTTGTCGTCCAGAGCAGCCTCGATCTCATCCAGCAGACAGAAGGGTGACGGCTTCAGGTTCTGGATCGCAAACAGCAGCGCGATCGCCGTCAGTGCCTTTTCTCCGCCCGAGAGCTGCATCATGTTCTGCAGCTTTTTCCCCGGCGGCTGGGAGATGATCACGATGCCGGATTCCAGGATATCCTCGCCCTCGATCAGCTCGAGGGTTCCCTTTCCGCCGCCAAAGAGCTGGCGGAAGACCTTGTCAAATTCCACGCGGATCTGATCAAACCGCTCGCGGAACTGCCGGCGCATGCCCTCGTCGAGCTCCTTGATGATCCCCTGCAGCTGCTCTGCCGCCTTGACCAGGTCCTCGTGCTGTGCCGAAAGGAAGTCGTGCCGTTCCTTTAGCTCCCGGTACTCCTCGACAGCATTGACATTGATGCTGCCAAGAGCCTTGATCTCGCCCTTGACCTCCGCGATCTCCTTTTTCAGCGGCGTGCGCTCGGGCATATCGCTGAAGGTGACGGCTTCTGCCTGATCGGGTGTGATCTGGTACTCCTCGTACAGGTAGTTGACCTGGGACTCCATCTGTTCCTGCAGCCGTTCGATCTGGTTTTCCAGCCGAAAGATCTCCTTTTCCATCTCGCTCTTCTGTCCGGCCAGTTCATCTCTCCGCTCAAAGAATGCGCGGTGCTCCTGGTTCAGGGCATCCTTTTCCTCCTGCCGTCTGGCAGCCTCGCTGCTGCATTCCTCGATCTCTGCGGACAGACGCTGGATCTCCTTCTCCAGATCATCGATCAGCAGCTGCTTTTTGTCTGCGTCGCCGCTCTCCTGCAGAAGGCCGCGGGAGGCGTTTTCCCTCTCCTCTTCCAGACGGGCAAGCTCGCTTTCCGCGGTGGCGATCCTCTCTTTTATAAAGGCGGCCTGCTGCTGCAGGTTTGCGTAGACGAGCCTTGCCTCGTCCTGTGCCTTTGCCGCCTGCTGCTCCTGTCCGCGGAGGATCTCCGTCTCATCGCTCAGGGAACGGATCCGATCCTCCAGGGCCTTCTCCTCTGTCTGGGAGGATTCCAGCTCGGTCCGGATATTGCCCCTCTTGTCGGTGATCTCGGCGACCTGGTTCTCGATCTCCAAAAGCTCCTTTTGCAGCTTCTGGTATTCCGCGCCCAGAGCATCCGCCCGTTCCTTGCCGGCATCCCAGTTCAGCTTGGCGGTGTTCTGCTCCAGGTAGAGCTTCTGCAGCTCATCATTCTTTTCGGAAAGGAGCGCCCGGATCTTGTTTCTTCTGATCCGGTTCTCTTCGATGGAAGCAGACAGCTCCTCGGTCTCCTTTTTCAGGGCCTTTACGCTGCTCTCCAGCTCCTGGATCTGCCTGCGCCTGCCCAAAAGGTTGCTGTTGTATTTAAAGGAACCGCCGGTCATGGAGCCGCCGGGGGAGAGAAGCTCTCCCTCAAGCGTGACCATCCGCACGCTCTGCCGGTATTTCCGGCTGATGCCGATTGCGTGGTCGATGGTATCCACCACGACGGTCCTGCCCAGCAGACGTCTGGCGACCCCGCGGTAGATCTTGTCGCAGCTCACCAGCTCGTCCGCCTTGCCGATGACGCCGTTTTCCTTCAGGACCTCCCGGTTTTCAAAGCCCTGATCCTCGCGCATCGCGGTCAGGGGCAGGAAGGTCGCCCGGCCGAAGTGTCCCCGTTTCAGGTACTCGATCAGATACTTGGCCGTCGCCTCATTGTCTGTAACAATGTTCTGCAGCGAGCCGCCAAGGGCGGTCTCGATGGCGGTCTCGTACTTTTTCTGTGTCTTGATCAGATCGGCAATAACGCCATGGATGCCCGGATTGTTTTCCTTCTGCTCCATGACCTTCTTTATGCTGTTGCCGTATCCCTCATAACGCTCGGTGATATTCTTTAAGGACTCCAGCCGGGAGGACTCCCTGTGGAAGGATGTCTGGGCGGCCTCCAGCTGCCGGTTCTGCTCGTTGATCAGGAGTTTAAGCTGAACCTCCTGCTTTTCCGCAGCCGTGATCTCCTCCCGCTTTGCTGCTACCTCGCCGGAGATACGCTTTAGTTCCTCCTCAAGGGCGGACAGCTTTTCCATCCCCTTGCTGCCCTCACTTCGCATCTGCAGCATACGGGAATTCTGCTCGGAACGGCGGATCCCGATCTGCTCCAGCATCGTGTCGTAGCGCTGGATCCTGGTCTTGATGGAGGACCGGCTGTTCAGAAGCTCGATGGTCTCCTTGCGGCTCTGCTCCGTCTCCCTGCTGCGGCCTTCGATCTCCGCATTGAGGCGGGAGACCTCCTGCTCCTTTGCTTCCTTCTCGACCCTGGCTGCCTCCAGCTGGTCGAGAAGCTGTTTTCTCTCCTCCCGCTGGGCGTCCTCACCTGCCCGGCGGCTGCTGGTTTCCTCGTCGATCGCGGCCAGCCGCTCCTCGTAGATCTTCCGGTTGGCTTCAAAAGCACGGATCTGCTCCCGGAGGACATTGACCTGGCCGTCTGCCTGCTCACGCTGCAGAGCGGCACTCTGGCTTTCCTCCCGCTTTTCGCGGATCCGGGTATCCAGAGCGTCGATCTCCTTCTCGACACGGTCATATTCGGCACGGGTCTGCTCCAGAGCAGCATCTAGCTCTGCCAGCTGGTCGCCGGCGATCTTCCGGCTGTCTGCCAGCTCTGTCAGCTGTTCCTCGTTTCTCTTTGTGTCGATCTGGAACAGGCGGATCTCCATATCCCGGAGATGGTCCCGCTTTCCCAGGTACTCCTCGGCCTTTTTTGCCTGCCGCTCCAGGGGCCCCAGCTGCCTGGTGATCTCGGAGAGGATATCCGTGACACGGACCAGGTTGCTCTGCTCCTCCTCCAGCTTTTTCAGAGAAGCTGCTTTTCTGCGCTTAAATTTTACAATGCCAGCTGCCTCGTCAAAGAGCTCTCTTCTGTCATCCGGCTTTCCGGAAAGGATCTTGTCGATCTGGCCCTGGCCGATGATCGAATAGCCCTCCTTGCCGATTCCGGTATCATAAAACAGCTCATTGATATCCCGAAGCCGGCAGTTTCTTCCATTCAGAAGGTATTCACTCTCACCGGAACGGTAAAGCCGCCGTGTGACGGTGATCTCATCCGCGTCCAGATTCAGCTTCCGGTCGCCGTTATCCAGCGTGATGGCCACCGAGGCATAGCCCAGCGGTTTTCTCGCCTCCGTGCCGGCAAAGATAACGTCCTGCATATTGCCGCCGCGGAGCTGCTTTGCGCTCTGCTCGCCAAGGACCCAGCGGACCGCGTCGCCGACATTGCTCTTTCCGCTTCCGTTGGGACCCACGATGCCGGTCACGCCGTTATGAAAATCAAGCTTTGTTTTTCCGGCAAAGGATTTGAATCCCTGCATCTCGATAGACTTTAAATACATAGTTGTCCTTTTTACCCATCCTGCCGCTTCAGGCCAAGGATCGCCTGGTAGGCGGCCTGCTGCTCGGCTGTTTTTTTGGAATGTCCCTTACCTTTTCCGATCACAGCGCCGTCCAGCTTTACCTCTGCGGTAAACTGCATGTCGTGCTGGGGGCCTGTGATATCCAGGATGTCGTATTCCAGAACGCTGTTTCCCTTTGCCTGGATCATTTCCTGGAGCACGGACTTGCTGTCATAGAACAGCTTTTTGTTCTCGATATCATTCATGATGAACCGCAGGATAAATTTCCTGGCAGGAACAAGGCCGCCATCCTTGAAGATCGCGCCGATCACCGATTCCAATGCATCGGATATGATCGAGTCCCGCTCCCTGCCGCCGGTCTGCTCTTCGCCCTTTCCCAGAAGAAGGAATTCCTGAAGGCCAAAGGCCCTGGCATCGAAGGCAAGCGTCGGCTCACACACCAGGCTGGCCCGAAGCTTTGTCAGTCTGCCCTCCGCCATATCCGGAAAGGCATCATAGAGATATTCACTGGAGACCAGCTCCAGAACAGCGTCACCGAGAAATTCGATCCGCTCATTGCAGCCGATATGGCCCAGGCCATGTTCGTTTGTCCAGGAGCTGTGCCGCATGGCTGTCTCCAGCCAGCTGATATCGGTGAAATGATACCCGATCCTGTCCTCAAGCCTCTTCAGGTTTTGCCTGATTTTTCGTATATCCTCTGTCATAGGAAAGCTGTTCTCCATTCTGTCCGCCCGATGAATGCATCCATCCTGCTAAATTACATACTGACCCACGATAATTCCATCGTAGAGTACCCTGCTATTTTAACCGTGAATTTCTGATCTGTCTATACTCTGATCAGAAGAAAAAAGAAGCGGATGCTCAGCAAGGCAGGATCTTCCTGATCTGTCTTTGCTGCTGCATCCGCTTTTTGTTCCGGATCATTCTCTGTTTTCCAGCTGTTTTTTCCGGATCAGCCCGGCCAGTCCACCCAGCGAGGTGACATCTCCTGCCTCCTCCTCGGTGATCCGGATCCCGAAATGCTGTTCGGCTTCCGTCACGACCTGGCAGAGGTCGATGGAGTCGGCGCCCAGATCGCTGTCAAAGGCGGTCTCCCCGTCAAGCTCCCGCGCATCCAGATGAAGAACTCTGGCTACTGTCTGCCGGACAAATTCCAGCTCCCGGTCTGCACCGGTATGTTCTGACGCATTTTCGCGTGGATTCATGTCTCTCCTTCAGCTGTCTTCTGTGCAGCCAGATACTCCTGTATCTTGCCGTTGACATCCTCTTCCTTGAACTGCAGGCACTGGAGGATCGTATTCTTCACCTCATTTGCCTTGGCACTTCCGTGGGTCTTGACAACAAGTCCTTTAAGGCCCAGAAGAGGCGCTCCGCCGTAGCTGCCAGAATCAAATTTCTTTAATGTGGTTTTCAGTGCGCCTTTGATCAGCAGCGCACCGATCTTTGACTTGAGGCTGCTCATCAGCGCTCCCTTGATCTCCTTGAGCATCACAGAGCCGACGCCCTCGTACATCTTCAGGATCACGTTGCCGACAAACGCCTCCGTAACATATACGTCTGCCGCGCCGTAGGGGATATCCCTTGCCTCAACATTTCCGATAAAATTGATATCCGGGCAGGCCGAAAGCAGGGGGTAGGTCTCCTTGCAGAGCGCATTGCCCTTCTCCTCCTCGGCTCCGATATTGACCAGGCCGACCCTGGGGTTTTCGATGCCCATGACATTTTTCATATAGATGGATCCGATCACGGCAAACTGCACCAGATGAGACGGTCTTGCATCCACACTGGCTCCGCAGTCGATCAGGAGCGAGGCACCATTTGCCGTCGGGATCAGCGGGGCCAGAGGCGCACGCTGGATACCGCGGATCTTCTTGACGATCGCCTGACCGCCGACCAGAACCGCACCGGTGCTTCCGGAGGATACAAAGGCATCCGCCTCTCCCTGATGGACCAGCTGAAGGCCCATGACAAGAGAAGAATTCCTCTTGCTCTGGATCGCCTTTACCGGAGGCTCTCCGGTCTCGATCACCTCAGGCGCATCCACGATGCGTACTCTGTCCTTCGGGTACTGATGCTTTGACAGCTCTCCCCGGATGATGACCTCACGGCCGACCAGGATGACAAAGACCCTCTCGTCCGCCTGCAGAGCTTCAACCGCTCCCTTTACCTGCTCAGAAGGCGCATTGTCGCCTCCCATGGCATCCAGTGCTATCCTTACATATTCACTCATCACGCATTTCTCCCGATCATTCCATGCAGCAGGTCAGCAAGGCCTGCCTACCGGTCAACCTTCAGATGCAGCCGAGACGGATTCTGCTTTTACTTCCTCTTCCGCAGGTTTCTCTTCTGCAGCTTCCTTCTCTTCGGAAGCAGATTTTGCCTCTGTTTCCTCTGCCGGTGCCTCCTCTGCGGGAGCCTCCTCGGCCGGCTGCTCTACACCTGCAATTTCAGCTACGTTGACATAGCCGCCCTTTTCATCGACGGCATATCCTTCATCATTAAAGGAATACTGCACGCCGTCGATCTCCATGGAGGTGTTGGTCGGATAGGTGCCGTCCGCGCGGTTCAGATACTGGAAGCCGCCGTTGTCGGCATTCTGCTGCCAGTACATATTGTCCCATACACGCACCGTATGGAGTCCGCTGGTGACCTTGTTGACCAGCTCATTGTGGTTGTTGGCTGCAACGACATAATAGAAGGTCGTACGGCCTTCCGAGGTATCCGGCGTATAAGTCGCCTCCGTCGCACCCGGGATCAGGGTACCACCGCCGTTCTTCTCGACCGAGTTGCTGTACCACTGATAGGTCACCGTGCCGCCGTCAGAAACGGCTGCCGTCCCGTCAAGGGTCACAACAGTGCCGACCGCCACATTGGTGGTGCCGGTCAGTTCTGCCGCAAATTCCGGTGCCGGAATACTCAGATCGATCGTCTCAGGCTTGACTACGATACCGTCCACAGACGCTGCTTTCACAGACTCTCCCCCGTCAGCGACCGTACCATTGAACAGCTTCTGGGCGCTGCCGGCCAGCGAACAGCCTGTCAGCAGAACTGCTGAAAAAATCGCGGCGGCGGCTGCAGCCGCAGATCTCATTCGTCTCATCTTTATCATCCCCTTTTGCATGAGTGTTACATTTGTTTTGCGGTTTTATTTCATGGATTAAAAGATTATAGCACGCCGTCCATATAACTGTCAAATCGTGAGGTCTGGCGATGCAGGAATCCCTTTGTTCCCGTCTTTTGTTCCAGCTTTTCCTTCCTTATGAAAAAACAGCGTTTCCGGAAAGACCGGTCTTCTCGCGATTGGATGGACGGACTGCGCCCCATCCGATGCGATGCGCACATCTCGCGGCACAGACGCTCGATGTACGTTGGCCATCGAATGGCCGCTCAAGCAAGCTTGGCGGCCGCTCACCGGCCTCATCGCGCAAAAAAGGGCTGCCGCTATTGCGACAGCCCTGAATGATTCGCTATCAGTCCTCGACCTGGACAACCTGTCTCTTGTTGTAGGTTCCGCAAGCCTTGCAGACACGATGAGGCAGTGTAAGTGCTCCACATTTGCTGCATTTTACCAGATTCGGAACAGACATTTTCCAGTTTGCTCTTCTCTGATCTCTATGGGACTTGGATGATTTATTTTTTGGACAGATGGACATAATAACACCTCCTCATACTTCCCTATATTCAAAATAAACCGATTTTCTCAATCGCACTTTTCGATTATACACAGAGGGGCATGGGATGTCAAGCAGAATCTTTCGAATATCAAAAGATCCCTGTCCTCTTCTGTCCTGCAGCGAAAAGGTATATTACTTGGAAAGGATCGCTACCGTATCACGGCAGATCGCAAGCTCTTCGTTGGTCGGGATAACGACAACGTCGACCTTGGAATCGTCGGTGGAGATCTTTACGTTCTCGCCGCGGATGCTGTTCTTCTCTGCATCGATCTCGATGCCAAGGTAGTGGAAGTTCTTCATGACCTCTGCGCGGACATGACCGTCGTTCTCACCGATACCGGCGGTGAAGGCGATGGTATCTACACCGTCCATGGCAGCTACATAGGAGCCGATGGTGGTGACGACACGATATACAAAGACCTCCAGAGCAACCTGTGCGTCATGGTTGCCGGCCTCTGCTGCTGCCTCAAGGTCACGGAAATCACTGGAAAGGCCTCTGGACAGACCGAACACACCAGACTTCTTGTTCAGGATGTTCAGGACGCCGGAAGCATCCAGATT
Organism: Eubacterium sp. UBA3782; assembly: GCA_002368795.1. GTDB lineage: Bacteria > Bacillota > Clostridia > Lachnospirales > Lachnospiraceae > Bilifractor. The sequence goes on along the minus strand of DFFG01000010.1, from coordinate 53,400 downwards.
CAGCTTCTTGCCGAGGAACTCGACAACAGAGGGATCCAGATCGCCAGAGCGGGTTCCCATAGCCAGACCGGCCAGAGGAGTCAGGCCCATGCTGGTATCCACGCACTTGCCGTTGACAACTGCGCTGATGGAAGCGCCGTTGCCCAGATGGCAGACGATGATCTTGCTGTTGTTGATATCCTTGCCCAGGAACTTTGCAGCCTCTTTGGAAACAAAGCTGTGGCTTGTGCCGTGGAAACCGTATTTACGGATGCCATACTGCTCATAGTACTCGGTGGGGATGGCATATTTGAATGCCTTCTCCGGCATGGTCTGATGGAAAGCGGTATCGAACACGCCGACCTGCGGTACGCCGGGCATCAGCTTGGAGCAGACATTGATGCCGATAAGGTTTGCCGGATTGTGCAGCGGAGCCAGGTCTGCGCACTCCTCGACAGCCTTGATCATATCATCGGTTACCAATACGGAAGAAGCGAACTTCTCGCCGCCATGGACGACACGATGGCCGATGGCCTCGATCTCCTTAAGATCGGAGATGGCGCCGGTCTTGTCGTTGGTCAGAGCGTCAAGAACCATGGCGATGGCCTCATTGTGAGTGGGCATGGAAGCCTCGGTGATCTCCTTGTCGCAGCCGGCCTTCTGGTAGACCAGTCTTCCGTCGATGCCGATACGCTCGCACAGACCCTTTGCCAGAACCTGCTCGGTCTCGGAATCGATCAGCTGATATTTAAGAGAAGAGCTTCCGCAGTTGATAATCAGTACTTTCATTGTGTATTTTCCTCCTGGATCTGGTTGTTTTTCTCGATTTTTTACATTGCCTGTACAGCGGTGATGGCAACTACGCCAACGATATCATCGGCAAAGCAGCCTCTGGAAAGGTCATTGACCGGGCAGGCGATACCCTGAAGGACAGGTCCGAAGGCGTCAGCCTTTGCCAGTCTCTGGGCCAGCTTGTATGCGCTGTTTCCGCAGTCGAGGTTCGGGAAGATAAGGACGTTTGCCTTGCCTGCGACCGGGCTGCCGGGAGCCTTGGATGCGCCGACAGAGGGAACGATGGCGGCATCGACCTGAAGCTCACCGTCGCATACCAGCTCCGGATACTCCTCATGGGCGATGTTAACGGCATTGACGACCTTGTCGACCAGTGCATGCTTTGCGCTTCCCTTGGTGGAATGGGAAATAAATGCGGTGATGGGCTCGACCTGGACCAGCTGACGGAAGCTCTTTGCAGAATCGTTGGCGATAGCTGCAAGCTGCTCGGAATCGGGATCCTGGTTCAGACCGCTGTCTGCGAAAATGAAGGTGCCGTCAGCGCCGTACTCGCAGTTCGGAACGTCGATAACAAAGAAAGCGGAGACCATCTTTGCGCCCTTGGCGGTCTTGATGATCTGCAGAGCCGGACGGATGGTGTTGGCCGTGGAATGGCAGGCACCGGAAACAACGCCGTCAGCGTCGCCGCACTTGCACATCAGACATGCATAGTACATATAATCCTCGGTCATCTGCTTCTCGGCACTCTCGGGAGTCACGCCCTTGGCACCGCGCAGCTCGACGAACTTGTCGATATATTTCTGGCGGTTCGGATCGGTAAAGGGATCGACGACGCGGATGCCGGTCAGGTCAAAGCCTGCGCCATGCTCTGCGATCTGCTCAGGTGTACCGATGAGGACGATATCAGCAATGCCCTCTTTCGTGCACTTTACAGCGGCCTCATAGGTCCTCTTGTCCATCGACTCCGGTAATACGATCGTTTTCTTATCTGCTTTTGCTCTTTCCTTGATCTTGTCAATAAATGCCATGACTGGACTCCTTTCCAAATAAGCGCGTGACGCGCAAACATTCATATTAGAGTATATACCAATCGACTTTTCGAAACAAGTCGATGCGAAAAAAACCTTGCACGACAAACGCACGAATCTTCAGGGCTTTTTCTTTTGCATACGCCCTGTATGCTGTGCGAAGCGAACAAAATATGCTATGATAGATTCGCTGAAGGCTATTGTAACATAGGCAGTGCTGTATTGCGCGTCAAATAAACTTGCGCTTTGGCCTCTGCTTCCTGCAGCTTTTGGCTCTGCTTCCTGCAGCTTTGGCCTTCGCCATCTGCAGCAGCGATCCCAGACCTTACGGCCAGCTGCAGGAATAGAATCCCAGGAAAGGAAACGGCCACAGCGCCGCCCGATATCAGATGAAAACCATTGGCATCATCGCAGAATTCAATCCGTTCCATCAGGGGCATGCGCATCTTCTGGAGCAGGCCCGCCTCGCGTCCGGCGCGGACTTCTGCGTCGTCATCATGAGCGGCGATTTTGTCCAGCGGGGAGCGCCGGCTCTCGTGGATAAGTACAGCCGGACAGAGATGGCCCTGGCAGGGGGTGCTGACCTTGTGCTGGAGCTGCCCCTTGCCGCTGCCTGCGGCAGTGCCCGGCGCTTTGCCGAGAGTGCCGTCTCTCTGCTCTCTGCCCTTGGCGTTGTGGATGAACTCTGGTTTGGCAGCGAGGCAGGCGATCTTGCACCGTTCACAGCCGCTGCCGATATCCTCTTTGACGAGCCGCAGGCCTTTAAAGATCTCCTGCAGGAGTATCTGCGGCAGGGCTTTGCCTTTCCAAAAGCCCGGGCGCTTGCCCTTGCCCGTATGGCTGAAAAAGAAGGCCGCAACGCTCTCTCCGGCCAGGACGCGGCTGCCGCGGATTTTCTTGCCGGCCCGAACAACATCCTGGGACTGGAATACCTCCTTGCCCTTCGACGCCAGGCATCCGCTATTCGCCCGGCCACGATCCGCCGAAGCGGGGCCGGCTACCACGATACCGCAGCAGATAAGGCCGGCACGGTATTTCTGTCCGCAGAGGCGATCCGGCATCTGCTTCTTGCCGGAAAGCCGCTTCCGGAAAGTTCTGTTCCTGCCGCTTCCCGGACGATCCTTGAAGCGGCCGCAGCAAAAGGGGCTTTTCTTGAGACAGATGATTTTTCCGATATGCTGCTCTACCAGCTGCACCGGGAAAGCGCAGATTCCCTGACGGCCTATGCGGATGTCGACCGGGAGCTTGCCGACCGGATTCTGAACCTTCGGAGCCAATTTGTCTCCTTTACCCAGTTTGCCGGCCTGCTCAAGACCAAAAACCGCACCCGCTCCCAGATCGACCGGGCGCTCCTCCATATCCTGCTGAACATCCACACTGCGGATATGCTCGCTGCCCAGGACCCGGACTATGTCCGTGTGCTCGGCTTTTCCTCCCGCGCGGCCGGAGGAGAACCATCGCTCCTGCATGAGATCCGGAAGCGCTCACAGATCGTCCTGGTGACAAAGGCCTCCGATCTTTCCACCTTTTCCTACGGCACAGACCTCTCTGCCTCCCTGCTCTATGAACAGCTCCGCATGCGCAAAAGCGGCGAAAAAAAGGCCGTCCATGAATATGAACGGCCGGTGTTGATCTTTACTTCTCTTCATAAATAACGTCAAAGGGCAGAAGATCCAGGATCTCTGTCTTTGCGTCGATGCCGGGGTAGACCTCTGTCAGCTTCAGTCCCTGATCGGTCAGCTCGAAGACACAGCGCTCTGTCACATAGAGCACACGCTGGCCGTTCTCGATGGCCCGCTTTGCGGAAAAGCTGATGCTGCGGATCTCATTGACAAATTTGGGAATGGCCCCGTTCTGCAGAATGGTGACTACGTTCTTCTTGCGCACGGCCTCCAGCCCCTTTGTGTTGAAGGTCATGCAAAAGACGATGGTCGGTGTCTTGGCGGTAATGTTGGCAAACCCGCCGATGCCGGAATAATTGCCGGGTCCTCTGTGGGCATTGACGTTTCCATACCGGTCGACCTCAAAGGCGCCGACAAAGCAGATATCCAGTCCGCCGTTGTCGTACAGGTCAAACTGGTTGCCCATATCATAGACGGAGGTGGCGCCGATCATCGCGCCGAACACCGTTCCGGATACCGGGAAGCCGCCGACACCGCCGGACTCCACCGTCAGTGTAATGCGGTCCAAGATCCCGTTTTTCCGGGCATACTTCGCCACGGTCTCGGGAATACCGATGCCGATATTGACGATGTCGTCCTCCTTCAGCTCCTTCGCTGCTCTTCTCCCGATGATATTGAAGACCGGATTGGCCTTCGTCTTGGAGAAGCTGAGCTCCTCGATCATCTCATTCCATCCGTTCCACTCCTCATAGGGGATCTCAAATCCGCCGGTAAGAGCGCGGTAGGCCACCGGGCGCTTTTCCGCCTCGGTGGGAACGATGACATCCACCAGACAGCCGGGGATGATGGTATTTCTCGGACGGGCCGGCGTGGTCACCAGACGGTCGACCTGGACGATCACCTTTCCGCCGTTGGCCTTTACGGCCTGGCAGATGGAAAGCGCGTCGCCGGAGGTGTACATATCGTCAAAGGAAATATTGCCGCGATGGTCGGCAGCCGTTCCTTTGATGAGCGCCACTGTCAGCTTCGGCAGCTTATAGTATAGGAACTCCTCTCCGTCCACCTCCACGACCCGGACATATTCCTGGGAGGTGGAAATGGAATTGATCCCGCAGCCTCCCCGCCGGGGATCGGCAAAAATATCAAGGCCGACCTTGGAGAGCGCTCCCGGGATGCCGCCTGCCTGGGCATGGATCGCATGGGAGATGCATCCCAGGGGAAGATTGTATGCTTCAAACCGGTCCTCAAGGACCAGTTTTTTTGTGCTGAGCATTGCTCCGAAATGCCCGCAGATCAGACACTTCACCGCTCCGTCGCGGATATATCCCTCTGCATTTGCATTTTCATCCCAAACGCCAAAGCCGGCGCTGGAGACAACGGTAAGGTCATGCGGCGATCCGGTCTCGGTAAATCTCCGGTAGATCGCTTCATGGAGCTCTGTCGGGTTCTCGATGCCGACAAAGGAATTCACGCAGATGCAGTCCTCATCGCGAATGAGACGGACTGCCTCATCGGGTGTCATGATCTGATACATGGACACTCCCCTTTCTTCTGTCTTTGGGACATACGTTTTCCTGATGCGGGTCAGTTCTTGAAGCTGTGGATCGGCGCCGGAATGCGGCCGGTACGGTTCACAAAGGCCTCGCAGGAAAAGGTGTTGACCGGCATGATAGGGGCACTGCCGAGGAGTCCGCCAAATTCAAGCACATCGCCCACCTTTTTGCCGACGGCAGGGATCAGACGAACGGCCGTTGTTTTCTGATTGATCATACCGATGGCCATCTCGTCAGCAATAATGCCGGAGATGGTGCTCGCCCTGGTCTCGCCGGGGATGGCGATCATGTCCAGTCCGACGGAGCAGACACAGGTCATCGCCTCCAGCTTCTCCAGTGTCAGGGCGCCGCGGTTTACCGCGTTGATCATGCCCTGATCCTCGCTGACCGGAATGAAGGCACCGGAAAGGCCGCCCACATAGGAGGAAGCCATCACGCCGCCCTTCTTCACCTGGTCGTTGAGCAGTGCGAGCGCAGCCGTAGTTCCAGGCGCGCCGACAGATTCCAGTCCCATCTCCTCCAGAATATCGGCAACTGAATCGCCGATCGCCGGTGTGGGCGCCAGGGAAAGATCCACGATGCCAAAGGGGATCCCAAGCCTTCTGGAGGCTTCCTGGGCGACCAGCTGGCCGACACGGGTGACCTTGAAGGCTGTCTTTTTTATTGTTTCGCAGAGAACTTCAAAGTTTTCTCCGCGCACCTTGGTCAGCGCATGCTTGACCACGCCCGGGCCGGATACGCCGACATTGATGACGGCATCCGCCTCGGTCACGCCGTGGAAGGCGCCGGCCATAAAGGGATTGTCGTCCGGTGCGTTGCAGAAAATGACAAGCTTCGCACAGCCAAGGCAGTCGTTGTCCTTTGTGGCCTCCGCCGTGCTCTTTACGATCTCGCCCATCAGCTTCACCGCATCCATGTTGATCCCGGTTCGGGTGGAGCCCACATTGACCGAGCTGCACACCAGGCTGGTGCGGGCCAGCGCCATGGGGATGGAACGGATCAGCAGCTCATCGGCGCGGGTCATGCCCTTGGAGACCAGGGCAGAATAGCCGCCGAGGAAATTGACGCCGACGGCATTTGCCGCCTTATCCAGTGTCTCGGCGATCCGCACGAAATCCTCAGGTCTTTTGCAGGCTGCGCCGCCGACCAGAGCGATGGGCGTCACAGAGATCCGCTTGTTAACGATCGGGATGCCGTACTCCGCCTCGATCTCCCGGCCGGTCGCGACCAGGTTCCTGGCCGTTATAGTGATCTTGTCGTAGATCTTGTTGCACAGCCGGTCCAGATCCGCATCGATGCAGTCCATCAGGCTGATGCCCAGGGTGATCGTCCGGACATCCAGATTCTCCTGTTCGATCATCTCATTGGTTTCGTTCGCTTCAAAGATATTGATCATGGCAGTATCCTCTTCCCGGGCCGTCAGATCCGGTGCATCATGTCAAAAATGTCTTCTCTCTGGCAGCGGATCACGACGCCGATCTCCTCGCCGACCGCCTTCAGCTCAGCCGAAAGCTCGGCATTCGTCTTTGCAGATTTGGAGGTGTCCGTGATCATCATCATATGAAAATATCCCTGCAGGATCGTCTGGGAGATATCCTCGATGTTGACATTGTTCTCGGCAAGATATACGCACACTTTGGCGATGATCCCGACCGTGTCTTTTCCGGTAACTGTTATAATGGTCTTTTTCATTTCTGACTCCCTTGCCTGTTCAGAATTCCAGCAGTTCCCCGACAGTATCTCTTCTGGCCACCGTGATGGGAAAATCATCGGACCGGTAGGGGTTGTCGCCCAGGGTCACCTCGGCGCAGACCGTCTCATAGGCCAGTGCCGGATAATTGTTCTCCGCACTCAGATGGCCCAGAAAAATATGCCGTATATTGTCGTGGAGCAGCTCGCACAGGAGCTGTCCGGACGCCTCATTGGAAAGATGGCCGTGATCGCTAAGGATCCGGACCTTCAGTGGATAGGGGTAGCGCCCCGCCTCCAGCATGCTGACATCGTGGTTGGCCTCCAGAAGGATGGCATCCAGGTTCTGCAGGTGCGCGATCGTGTACTCCGAATAGCAGCCCATGTCCGTGGCCACCGCAACGCTCTGCCTGCCGCTGGTGATCCGAAAGCCCACCGGCTCCGCCGCATCGTGGGATATGGTAAACGGATCGACGCGCAGATCCCCGATCTCCACGGCTTTGTCTGCTTCGATCGGATGGAACAGCTCCGGGTCCACCTTGCCGATGGCATTCTGCCTCTGCATGGCCTGCCAGGTCCCGCGTGTCGCGTAGATCGGGATGCCATAGCGCCTGGCCATGATGCCCAGGCCTTTGATATGGTCGGAATGCTCGTGGGTGACGAGGATCCCGTCAATGTCTGGCCCGGTATAGCCGATCTCGTTCAGACCGGCTTCCACCCGTTTTCCGGAGATCCCGGCATCCACCAGAAGGCTGGTGTGCTCATTTCCGGCAAAAATACAGTTCCCGCTGCTTCCGCTGGATAAACTGCAAAATTTCATGTCAACTGACCTCTGCTGCTTCAGAAATAGATTTCAGGGCTTCCCGGATCTGCCGGGCCGTATCGGCAAGATCACCACTGTTCTCCAGGATCCGATCGGCGTGTGCCCGAAAGCATTCATCCGACTGCTGACTCTTCATGATCGAGGTGATCTTTTCCTCTGAATAGCCCCGTGTTTCGGCAAGGCGCAGGCGTCTTACCGCTTCGTCTGCATAAACATACCATACTTCTGTGCAGATTTCATTATATTTTTCTTCCAGAAGAAGGGCCGATTCCAGCACGTAAAGGATCTCCGTATGGGTGCCGCGAGGGGCCGCCATCTCTTCTGTCTCCTTTGCTCTTCTGGCCGCGATATCCGCCAGAACTGCCTGTTTTACCGCCGGATGCATGATCTGGTTCATCGCCAGGCGGAGCGAATCGTCGCTGAATATTTTTGCAGCGATGGCGCCCCGGTCAAATTCCCCATCCGGCAGAACGACCCCGCTGCCAAACAGATCAAGGACCGGCGCATAGCACGGGCCTCCCTTTTTCATCAGTGCCTTTGACACCTCATCCAGGCGCACGCAGACGGCGCCAAACTGTTCCTCCAGGATGTTCAGCACCTCGCTCTTTCCGCTGCCTACGCCCCCGGTGATCCCGATGATCTTCATCTTGTCCTTCCTTTACGCTCCCGCCATGGCAGGCGGCAGGCTGTGTATCTGGATCCTGCCGGCGATGGCAAATGCCCCGCCGGCAGGAATTCTCTTCTTACTATTTAAGAACGCCTCGGCGTTCTTACCGCCTATAGAGGCGGGGCCTCCCGAATGCGTTGCAGTATTTACTTGGCATCATACCAGGTATGGCCCGTATGGGCGTCCACCTCCAGGCGGACCGCCAGGCTGGCCGCGCCGGTCATCTCCTCCTCCAGGATCTGCCGCACTCTGGCCTCCTCTTCCTCCGGCGCCTCGATGAGCAGCTCATCGTGCACCTGCAGGATCAGCCGTGCCTTCATCTGCTCGGCAGCAAGCCGTGCCCGCACCCGGATCATTGCGATCTTTATGATATCCGCGGCGGTTCCCTGGATCGGCGCATTTCTTGCCACCCGCTCGCCAAACTGCCGGGTCATAAAATTGCCCGCGCCAAGCTCCGGCATCGGACGCCGACGCCCGTAAAGGGTTACGGAATAACCTTCCTTTTTGGCATCTGCGACCAGACCATCCAGGAAGCTGCGGATGCCCGGATAGGTCTCATAATAGCTGTCGATATACGCCTGTGCCTCCTGCCTGGAAATGTCCAGATCCTGGGAAAGGCCGAAGGCACTGATGCCGTAGACGATGCCAAAGTTGACGGCCTTCGCGTTGCGCCGCATGATGGGCGTGACCTCGTCAAAGGGCACGTGGAAGACCTGGGATGCCGTGATCCGGTGGATGTCCTTTGCCTCCCGGTAGGCACTGATCAGTTTTTCATCCCCGGACATTGCCGCCAGCACGCGCAGCTCGATCTGGGAATAATCCGCGTCCACAAACAGGCAGCCCTCCTCCGGAACAAACACCTTCCGGATCTGCCGTCCCAGCTCGATCCGTACCGGGATATTCTGCAGGTTCGGATCGGCACTGCTGATCCGTCCGGTAGCCGTGATGGTCTGATGGAAGCGTGAATGGATCCTCCCATCCGCACCGATGAAGGCTGCAAGCCCGTCTGCATAGGTCGATTTCAGCTTGCTCAGCGTCCGGTACTCGAGGATGTCTGCCACAAAGGGATGCTCCGGCGCCAGTTTTTCCAGGATATCCGCAGAGGTGGAATAGCCGGTCTTGGTCCGTTTTGCCCCCGGCAGCTTCATCCGGTCGAACAGGATCTCCCCAAGCTGTTTGGGCGAGTTGATGTTGAACTCCATACCCGCCTTTTCATAGATCTGTTTCTCCAGACGTCTGATCCCCTCCTGGAGATTTCTGCCGTAAGCGGCCAGCTCCTCCGGAAGGATCCGTATGCCGGCCTGTTCCATGTCGGCCAGCACCCACACCAGCGGGATCTCGATCTGACTGTACAGACGATCCATTCCCTGCCCGGTCAGTTTCTCCAGAAGTCCCGCCCTTGCCGCAAGGGCAACATAGGCAGTCTCACCGGCATACAGCGCAGCCTGTTCGGTCTCCATGGCAGTGACAGCCGGGATCTTCTTTCCTTTAAAGATCTCCTCGGCAGCAATGATCTTTTCCGTGATGCCGGCATCGCCGATGGTGTCAAAGGGATAATCGCTCTTTAGCGGATCCAGCAGATAGGCGGCGATCTTGATATCATCGATGTTCTCCCGCTCCGGAAGACCGGTGATCTCTGCCAGCTCCTTCAGCCCGTAGGTGCTGACCTGTTTCAGATGGCTGCACAGCTCCCTCGTCCTTTGGACAAGGGCGTCGCCGGCCATCGCCCCTTCTGCAGGGATAAACCAGGTATCCTCCAGGGAAAGCGATACTGCAAGTCCACGGATCGTGGCGCTGCCTGCCGCAAGGTCCTGGCTGGCAAGCAGATACACGCCCGCCTCCTGTGCTTTTTCGGCACGGGAGAGGATCTCCTCCGCCTCCGCATCGCCCTTGCAGATCTTCACCTGGAGCCGCCCGCTCTCCTTCTCTTCTGTCTTGCTGAATTTGGGCAGCAGCTTTTTGAATTCCAGCTGGCGAAACAGCGTATAGGCTTCCGGCGTAAAGAGATCGCCGACCCTGGCCGCTTCCGTATCCAGCTCGATGGGGCTGTCGGTATTGATGGTCGCCAGTGTCTTGGAAAGCACGGCTAGATCCCAATGCTCCCGCATGGCGTTTCTGGCCTTTGGCGGTGTGATCTCGTCGATATGGGCATGAGCATTTTCGATGGTCCCGTAGGCATTCAGGATCTTTGTGGCCGTCTTGATGCCAACGCCCGGAATGCCAGGGATATTGTCGGAAGAATCGCCCATGAGCGCCTTCAGCTCGATGATCTGGGCAGGTGTCAGCTGGAACTCCTCCACCACTTCCTGCGTATGATAGTCCAGGATCTGGGTCTGGCCGGCTTTTGTCTTCGGGATCCGGATCATGATCCGGTCCGTGGCCAGCTGCAGCAGGTCCCGGTCGCCCGAGAGCACCGTGACCTCCCATCCCTTTGCTTCGCTCTTTTTCGCGATGGTGCCAAGAATATCGTCGGCTTCATATCCCGGCAGGGTCAGAACGGCGACTCCCATGGCCTGGAGGACTTCCTTCATCATGGGCACCTGCTCGCGCAGCTCCTCCGGCATGGGATGCCGGGTCCCCTTGTATGCCTCATACATCTTATGACGGAAGGTGGGCTCGTGAAGGTCAAAGGCGACCGCCAGGTAGTCCGGCTTCTCCTCATCCAGCAGTCGAAACAGGATATTCAGAAACCCGTAGACCGCATTCGTATGCTGTCCGCTGGAATTTGTCAGGTCCGGAAGCCCGTAAAATGTCCGGTTCAGGATACTGTGTCCGTCGATCAGAAGAATCTTTTCACTCATGAATCGCTCCTTATTTTAGTCCAAGAACAGATAGGTGATCTGGAATAGCCCCGTCAGATCCAGGATCAGAAGGGCAAGCAGAATGACCGTAAGAGCCAGGATGATGCCGCGGATCAGCCGCACCCGGCGCTTTACGCTAAGCGAACGGATCTTTTCCCGGAGATCCTGCCTAAGGAGCGGCTGCATATTCAGCGACATGTTCTCGGCATTCGCATCATTCAGATAGCGCACGGTCCGTTCGACCATGAAATTTGTCTCCAGCTCATTGTAGCATTTCTGGCAGTTCTGAACATGGGCGATAAAGGCCCGCATGTTCCGGTCAGACAGCGTATCCTCCAAATATCCCGGGATCATGTGCTCCGCTTCCCTGCAGTCCAGCGTCTTACTGGCATGGATGTCATCCGCATAATTCATTTCCTGTATTTCTCCTTGTGCTGCATCAGCCAAATATCTCTTCCAGAAACGGACTGGGCGATGCCGCCTTTTCGTACCGCTCCCGTACACTGCACAGGGTCAGTTTTTTCCGCGCCCTTGTCATGCCCACATAGAGCATACGCCGCTCCTCCTCAAGATCGGCATCCAGCACAGCCTTGTGATAGGGGATGATTCCCTCGTTGACATCCAGGATCCATACCCTGTCATACTCCATCCCCTTGCTGGCATGGAGCGTCGAGACCATCACGCCCTCTTTTTTGTCTTTTGGGCTGCGCATCTTTTGCTCCTGCAGGGTCTCCCGAAAGGCGCTGATCGCCTCCTGCCATTCCTGGTAGGTGCGGTAATTCCTTGCGCTGTCTGCCAGCTCATCCAGCACAGACAGCAGATCCTCCGCGGGCAGATTCCGCTCCATGGCATAGCTCTTCAGATACTCCTCGTAGCCAATCTCCCTGCGGATATAGGTGACTGCTCCGTAGGGGGACAGCCGCCCGACCATCCGAAGCTGCGACTCGAACTGCTCCACCCGCCGCTCCATCCAGTCCTTTCCTTCATACCAGGCATACAGGTGCTCAAAAGAGACCACCGGCTCATAGAAAGCATCACGGGAAAGATAGCGGTTCGGCCGGTTGCAGATCTGAAGAAAATCGCTTCTTGCGCGGCTTCCCGCGCCGATATCCATATAGCAGAAGATATTCTTTGCGATCCAGTGATCAAACACACAGGGGATCGCATCGCCTGCCTGGAAGGGGATCCGGTACTCCATCAGCTGCTCCACCGCTTCGCGGCAGCCGCCGTTGGTCCGGAACAAGAGCGCCATCTCCTCATAGGGCACTCCTTCCTCATGGGCCCGGAGGATGTCCTCCGCCACACGCCGGCATTCCTCTCTGGAATTCTTAGCCATATATGCGGCGACCTTCTCGCCGTCCTCGCTGACCGGGATCTGCAGCTTTTCGTAGCGTTTTCTGTTGTGGGTGATCAGCCGCCCGGCCGCTCCCAGGATCTGGGGCGTATTGCGATAATTGTCCTCCAGGGCAAGGATCTGTGCATCCGGGTAATCCTTTGGAAAATTCAGCATAAGCTCCGGGCTTGCGCCGCGGAACCGGTAGATGCTCTGGTCGTCATCGCCCACGATAAACAGATTGTTTTCGGGCAGAGCCAGCATCCGCAGGATCTCATACTGCAGCGGACTGATATCCTGAAACTCGTCGACCAGAATGTAGCGGAATTTTTCCTGCCAGCGCTGAAGGATCTCAGGTGATCCGGAAAGGAGGGCATGGCAGCGGGTAATGATGTCATCAAAATCCATGCGGCCGTTATCCCGCTTCCAGTTTTCGTAGGCCGTATAGACGCTCCGAAAGACATCCTGCGGCAGGACCCCGGAATAAAAATACCGGACATCCGCGCGGCTTCCCTTGACCAGGCTGATCTCCCGCCCCACCTGGGATGGCAGGTCTGCCTCCTGGGCAGCTCCCGGGTAGACAGACAGCAGGATCTCATGGAGCACATTCTGACGGAGATCATCCGCCATGATGCATCCGCCCCTGATGCGGTAGGTGTTTTTCAGGATCCCATAGTAGATCCCGTGAAAGGTGCCAAAGGTCGCTCCTCTGGCCTTTCCGCCGGTAAGTTTTAAAAATCTCTCCTTCATTTCACTGGCGGCCGCCTTGGTAAAGGTCACCACCAGAATCGACGAAGGAGAGATCCCATCTCTGATCAGCCGCGCACACCTGCCCGTGATGACTGCGGTCTTGCCGGAACCGGGTCCGGCAAGGACCAGCATGGGGCCTTTGGTGTGGGCGACTGCCTTTTCCTGTATTTCGTTATACTGCATACTGCAGGGCTCTCTCCTGTCACCTGTGCGCAGACTGCCTGGCAGCTTCGCTTCAGGCCTCATCCAGCTTTGCGATGGCTGCCCGGATCCTGCAGAGGGATTCCTCCTTGCCCAGGACCTCCATCAGGCCGGTCGCGCCTGCGGGCGTAGCCATTTTTCCGGAAACTGCCGTGCGGAGCGGCCACATCACGATGTTGATCTTGCGTTCATTTGCCTTTGCGTAATCCGAAAGGATCGCAAACAGCGTATCATTGTCAAAGCTTTCTGCCGCCTCGAGAAGCGGAAGGACATCGCCGAGGATCTGTCTGGAGGTCTCCAGCGTGCTCTTTGACTTCTTGTTGATGTACATCGAGACATCATAGTCCGGAACAGCATTAAAGAAGTCGACCTGCTCCTCGATATCCGGCAGGACCGAGATCCTTGTTCTGACCATGGCTGCGATCTTGCGCTTATCCAGCCCCTCCTTCAGGTACTTATCCAGATAGGGGCTGGCCAGCTTATAGAAGCTGTCCTCGTCCATCGCCTTGATGTACTCGCCGTTCATCCACTTGAGCTTGGTCATGTCAAAGACAGCCGGGCTCTTGTTGATGTGAGTGTAATCAAAGATCTCCACCAGCTCGGGAAGGCTGTAGATCTCTCTCTCCCCTGCCGGGCTCCAGCCAAGCAGCGCCACAAAGTTGAGGATGGCTTCCTTTACATAGCCCTGATCCAGCAGATCCTCAAAGGAGGAATGGCCGGAACGCTTGGACAGCTTCTGACCGTCCTCGTTGGTGATCAGCGGGCAGTGGATATACGTCGGGATCTCCCAGCCAAAGGCCTCATAGATCCGGTTGTATTTCGGTGTGGAGGACAGGTATTCATTGCCCCGCACCACATGGGTGATGCCCATCAGATGGTCATCCACAACATTGGCGAAATTGTAGGTGGGATAGCCGTCGGACTTGATCAGGATCAGATCGTCGAGCTCGTCATTGTTGACGGTAATATTTCCATAGATCTCATCATGGAAGGTCGTTGTGCCCTCAAGCGGCATGTTAAAGCGGATAACGTAGGGCTCGCCGGCATCGAGCTTTGCCTGGATCTCCTCCTTGGAAAGGTGCAGGCAGTGCTTGTCGTAGGCTGAGATCTCCTTTCCCGCCACCGTGCGGCGCAGGCTTTCCAGTCTCTCCTTCGTGCAGAAGCAGTAGTAGGCATCGCCCTGACGCACCAGCTGCTCGGCATATTTCTTGTAGATCCCCTGCCGGCAGCGCTCACTCTGCACATAGGGACCGACGCCGCCGTCCTTGTCCGGTCCCTCATCGTGGACCAGCCCGGTATAGCTGAGTGTACGGTAAATGATATCCAGTGCGCCTTCCATAAAGCGCTCCTGGTCGGTATCTTCGATCCGCAGCATAAAGCTGCCGCCAGCATGCTTGGCGATCAGATAGGAATACAGCGCCGTGCGCAGATTTCCCACATGCATTCTTCCTGTCGGACTTGGTGCAAATCTGGTTTTAACCATCGTCATCTTTGTTCTTAGTCTCCTGTTTCGTTATTTTCGTGCAGCCAGGCTCAATCCTCCGGCTGCCGCCCCTCTCCTGCCGGCTTCTTCAGGAGCCTGCCGGAGGGATAGGCTTCATGCATGATCTGTTCCACGTCACCGATGCACACACAGTCCGCCGCCTGGTCGGAATAGTGGGAATAACGGTTCACCAGACAGATCTTGTCTCCGCTGAAATACTTTGCCATCGACCCGAGACGGGTGTGCAGATCCGTGCCAAGGACCAGAAGGACCTCTGCCGCTGAGATCAGCTCCACGGCCCGGTTCACCTTCTGGCTGTCCAGAAGCTCGCCGGAGAGCACGATGCCCGGATGGATCATCGTCCCGCAGCTGTCGCACATCGGGATCGGTTTGTGTTCCAGAATATAATCCACACCGAACTGCTTTCTGCAGTGCGGGCAGAAATTGCTGTCGATATTGCCATACAGAGATACGACATTGTGGCAGCCCGCCCGGCGGGACAGATTGAAATATCCCCGGGTCACGATGCCGGACAGCTTGCCGTCATCCTCCATGCGGCGCAGGCTGTAGTTGATCTCATCAGGCTCGCCGCGGTGCTTCAGGATATCCTCCCGGTAAAACTCATAGAAGGTTTCCGGACGGTTGTTGTAAAATGTGCTGTTGACGATCTCACTGGGGGACCGCCCATACCGGATCTCAATGTCGTAGCTGAAATCCTCCCTGTACAGGTCACAGCCCTGCTCCGCAGCCGGAGCACGGCCGAGAAGGCAGACGATATTGCCCGCCCCGTTCAGGATGCTTTTCAGATAGCTGACGCTCATACAGGCCTCCTTTCGGAAAACACCCCGGCAGATAAAAATGCCGGATCACCGGGTCATACGCGGCGCTCCCGCCCGGACGCTCAGTCCTCGATGCCTCTGCTTTTCAGGTAGTCGATCACCCGTCCGACCGTCGTCAGGGACTCCATATCCTCTGCCGGGATCTCGATCGCATACTGCTCCTCGAGGGTGGTCAGCATCTCAAACAGATCCAGGGAATCTGCTTCCAGATCCTCCTTGAAATCCGAATCCAGGGTAATCTCGTTCTCGTCAAGATCCAGCTGCTCGGCAAGGATCTTCTTCATTTTTTCCAGCATTTGTATGCCTCCTTATGGTATTACTATAAATTTAACAGGGATTATCAGTTTTGCTCCTGCTCCTCGTAGCGTATCCGTTTTGACACGCTGAGCGCCAGGCCCATCTCGATCATCAGGAACATGACCGACGTGCCTCCGTAGCTGACAAAGGGCAGCGTAACGCCCGTGGTCGGGATCAGGTTCAGCACGACGCAGATATTCAGGATGACCTGCAGGGAAATATGGGCAAAAATACCGCTGACCATCAGCGTTCCATACAGGTCCGGCGCATTCTGCGCGATGACCACCAGACGGTACAGCAGGTAGCCGAAAAGGACCAGCACGATGATCGCTCCAAAAAGGCCAAGCTCCTCACAGATGATGGAGAAGATCATATCATTCTGCGCCTCAGGGATCGTGGACAGCTTCTGCGTACTGTTTCCCAGTCCCTTGCCAAAAAGGCCGCCCGAGCCGATGGCATACAGGCCCTGCAGCACCTGATAACCGCCGGTGTTCAGGTTCTTTTCCGGCTGCAGCCAGGCAAGGATACGGCGCATACGGAAGCTGGTACTGCTGGTCACATAACGGTTGACCAGGATCAGCACGACGGCCAGAACAGCGGCTCCGCTCCCGGCCAGCACCAGGAAGGGCTTTGTCTTTGGATGAGCCAGAAAGATCACGATCGCACTGATGGCGATGATGATCAGACCAGTACTCAGGTTCTCGGTAAGGATGTACGCGCCGACTCCCTGGATCCCGCCAAGGATCATCAGGAACACGACCGCCTTCAGACTGTTCAGCGTCCTGCCCATCTTCATGATTACGTAGGGCATAAACAGGATAATGGCGATCTTTGCGATCTCGGAAGGCTGGAACTGGATGCCCAGCCTCAGCCACCGTCTTGCTCCGTTGACCGTAACACCGAGGGGGGTAAACCGCACCATCGCCATCAGGGCGAAGGCCACCAGATAAAACAGCGGGGACAGCTTGATCCAGATATGGTAATTGAAGAAGGAAACAATAACCGCCATCAGGACAGATACCGCACTGATGGCCGCCTGCTTGCGGAAATAAAACATATCATCGGCGATCTGGGCATCATTGGCTGCCTCATAGGCACTGGCGCTGTACAGCATGACCAGGCCAAAGCAGATCAGGATGATGACGACCGCCAGCAGGTTGTAATCAAACACCCCTGCCCCGGTCTTTTTCCGAACCTTCTTCTCGGATTTTCCAAACATCAGCTTCACTCCCCTTATAAACTCCGGCGATCCGGCCCCTCTTCCGGATCGATTCCGTTAATAAGTGATTATAGCACAGTCTAATACAGAGTGACAACCGGCTTTCGGGAAGTTGCCGGAATGTTGTTTTCCGCTATTGCTCCAACCTGCCGTAATGCTTCCGCTCACAATCGGATGAGCGGCCTTTGCCTCATCCGATGCGAGGTGCACATCTCGTGGCGCAGCCACTCAATGTACATTGGCCGTCGAATGACTGCTCAGGCAAGCCTGGCAGCGTCTCTCCTGCCTCATCGCGCAAAAAATGACGGGGCTGTCGCACTAAGCAAAAGGTATGCATAAATATTCTGAAGGGAACAGACCTCAGCTGGCACTTGGAGGAATCTTCTGATTCCGACTTAGTGCCACTGCGCTTTGGACAAGCGGGAGCGCTTCCCGTAAGAATATTTATGTATCAAATGCTTAGTGCGACAGCCCCGCCATCCTGGATGCGGTGCGTCTTTTTTCAGACAGCAGTAATCTCATATACAATAGAAGCAAAATCACCGCCAAGCCGGTCCAGGTCCTCACGGGATACCGGAATGCCTGCATGCATAAGCGCATCGCCAAAGGACGTCCACACCCTCTGCTCTCCGCAGATATCAAACCGGATCTGGTAGAGCTGATCCGGATCAAGTCCTGCCAGCCGGAAGCGAAGCAGAGAGGCGTTTACTTTATTGAGCCGCTGATAAAAACCGGCAAGTGCTTCTTTTTGGTCAGAGGATACCGTGATCCATCCGGCTTCATTGTGGCAGAACGGACTCCGCAGCCGGTAGAAGGTGCCATCGATCTGGATCAGCTCCCGATGCTTTTTCATAAATGCGATCTGGGCCTTCACCTGCTCCAGCTCATCATCCGACAGTTTGCCCAGAACGAGCTCATAGCCAAAGGTTCCAAAATAAGCGGTATTGGCCCTGGTAGAAAGCGGTGTGATACGGCGTACCTGATGATTGGGAACAGCTGACACATGAGAGCCCATGCTCACCGTCGGGTAGACCATGGATGTGCCATACTGGATCTTGACACGCTCCCAGCCATCCGTATCATCACTGCACCAGGCCTGAGGTGCATAGTAAAGCATACCCGGATCAAAGCGGGATCCGCCGCCGGCACAGGATTCAAAGAGAATTTCCGGAAAGCTTCGGGTAAGCCGCTCATACAGACGGTACACACCCAGGATGTACCTGTGCATGAACTCACCCTGACGTCCGGCAGGCAAAGCGCTCGAAAAAGGCTCTGTCATATAGCGGTTCATATCCCACTTGATATAGGAAACTCTGGAAACTCTCAGAAGTTCAGTAACCATATCACCGATATAGTCGACCACTTCCTGTCGGGAAAAATCCAGGACATGCTGATGACGGCTTGGACTCTGGAAGCGCCCGGGAACCTGGATCATCCAGTCCGGATGTGCCCGGTAAAGCTCAGAATCCTTATTGATCATCTCCAGTTCAAACCAGAGCCCGAATTTCAGCCCCATAGACTCGATCTTCTCCGAAAGTCCCTCAATGCCGGAAGGTATCTTCTTTCGGTTGCAGAACCAGTCGCCCAGCCCCCGATAGTCATCATCCCGGCTGCCAAACCAGCCGTCATCAAGCACAAACAGCTCAACACCTACGTTTTTGGCCTCACGCGCCATCTGAAGGATCATCTCCTCGTTGAAGTCAAAATAGGTTCCTTCCCAGTTGTTGAGCAGGATCGGTCTTGCCCTGTCGCGCCAGAACCCCCGTGCAAGACGCGTTCTGTACAGCTTCTGATAGGTCTGGCTCATTTTGTTGAGCCCGTGATCGGAATATACAAGGATCATCTCAGGCGTCACAAAGGCTTCTCCCTGTTCGAGACGCCAGGAAAAATTCAGAGGGTTGATGCCCATGTTAACTCTGACGGCATCAAAGGTGGAAACTTCGACCTCAGCCATGAAATTACCGCTGTAGACCAGCGAAAAGCCATAGACTTCGCCCTGCTCCTCTGTCGTCTCCGGCCTCTTCAATGCAATAAACGGGTTTTGTTCGGCGCTGCTGGCTGTGCCCGTCAGACTGTGTACACCCTGAAGTCCCATTTCCAGCGGCCGGGAATGGATGTACCGCTCCCTCGCCCATGCGCCTGAGAGCTGCAGCATTTCGTAGTCCATATCCGGCAGCTCAACGCAGCCGCTCATCGCCCGCTCAAGCACCACAGTCTGCTGTCCCTGCTGCACAAATTCCGCATGCCGGGCAATGGCAGGATAATCACGAAACAGCGTATAAAATAACTTCAATGTGGTATCGGTCAGCCGGTCTCTCAGTGTGAGCTCCAGAGTCTCTGCCTCATCTGCATCCTCTACATAGACAGCCGGAAGGCCTTCAAGACCCGGTTTTCCTTTGCGTACTGTATAAGAGTCAAAAGTAAAGCATGCGATCCGGCTTCCATTTTCCTGAAGAAGCTGACAGGCCGGCATTTTGAAATCTCCGGTTCCATACACCGGATATTCCTGCCTTGCGTACTGCATAGACAGAGAAGATGGTTCCGGACAGGCCATTGCCATATGTGAGCGCAGGACCTCCTCATGCAGCCTGATCAGACTGTCACTGTCATTGAGCCTTTTTCCGTAATACAGATTCTCCATCTGGTCATTTTCCATGATACGCATGACATAGCTGATATAGTTATTTGAGAGGTGAAAGATTCTTGAGTCCTCATGATAGATTACAGACATTCGTTTTTCCTCCTGATCGTCTGTTCATTGTATTTTTCTGCTCTTACTTAAGCTCCTGTTTCTGTCCGGCTTCCGGATCCATTTTGTTCTTGTCTGGCAGATAGATCTCAAAATCGTGAATAAGCATCCGGCTGATCAGCATGGCAATTCCGGAAAAACCAGTCAGTGTCCAGAGGAATGCATACAAAGGCAATCTCTCCAGATCCATATAGGTATAGATCATCGGTCCTATAGCCAGCGCCGCCGCCCCCACTGCCCGTACAGGATTTCTGGCAATGAAAAAGACGGCATTTCTTACCAGATGCGGCAGTGTATCAGAAAAGGCTGCCATAACCGGATAGATAAACAGGATCAGCAGGATCCCGACACCGGCCATAAGGTAAAACAGGTAGCGCATAGCACCGATCCCTCCGTCTGCATGCACAGTGATCCGGATATCCATCAGCACGAGGAAGGCTGCCGCAAGGAAAATCAGCCATACGATCAGCGCCTGCCTGAAATTGCCCCTGAACCCTTTCCAGAACTCCCGGACCGGACTGATCTCATCCTGCGAACGCAGGGAACGCAGGCAGACATGAAAGAGTCCGGCCAAAGCAGGACCGATCGTTATGACTGGAATGGAAAAGACCAAAAACATCAGGTTTGCTGCGATCAGCAGCCAGCACTTTCCCATAATCTGGCCAAACGTGCTGTCATTGTCCAGAAAAGCAGCAATTCTTTTCTTCATGGCTCCTCTCTTTCCGGCACACCGATATATTCAAGAAAACGGACGACCTGCTCCGGATGGGTGGACCATGCACTCACGCCAAGGACGCAGTCATCTCCATACAGGTAGCTCTCCGCCAAAGAAGAACCCCGGATATCGATCCCAACCGGAACAGGATCTTGGCTGTATTCTTTGTCATATGGTTCACAGTAGACGAAGCGGTCCGAATAGCGCGCGAAAAGCTCCGCATGCTCCTTGGCTGACAGATCAAGAAGGCGGCCTGCTGATCCCACTGCTTTCAGATTTTCCGCACTCATAACGGCGGCATCCAGGTCTCCGCCTTCGGCGGCTGCCACAAAAGCCTGAAAATAATTGTTGTTTGTTCCGCCCTTTATGGATGCGTCAAAATAGCAGGCATCGTTGATCATCACATTTTTTTCTGTCAGATCATATCCGGCATATTCCGCAAAGTCCTCTCTCAATGTATCCGATACCCCTTCCAGCACAGGCGCGTTCACCAGGGTAAGATAAAACCAATACTCCTTCACTGTGAAAAAGGCATGGAAAAGAATATACAGAATCAGGGCAGCTCCACCGGCCAGACCTGCAGCCCACAGCCAGTAGTAGCGGACAAAATGCTCCAGCCGGGCTTTGCCAGACATCCCTTGCGTCTTTGCCAGCTCATTTTTCACAGTCTCTGCAATTACTCCCGTAATCTTCATGTCGGATCCTCTGCCTTACATTGAAAAAGCTGCCGCACTAAGCCTGTTGTGCATAATGCGGCAGCATTCCATGTGTTTTTACATTCCGAAGGTCTGTATCACAGTTTTCCGCCGGAAGTAGCAATACCTTCCACAAACTGTTTCTGGAAGATTACATAAATGATAACCATTGGCAGGACAGCCAGCGTTGCCGCAGCCATCATGGCCGGATAATCGCTGCCGTACTGTCCCTGCATTTTAGCCAGGCCTGCAGAAAGGGTCGTTGTCGTCGCATTGGTACAGACGATCATTGGCCACATCAGATCCTTAAAGGCAAAGACCGCGGTAAAGATTCCCAGAGATACCATGGAGCTCCTGGTCAGCGGCATCATGATAAAGAGAAAACGCTGGCCGATATTGCATCCATCGATGGTGGCAGCCTCCTCAAGGTCCTTGGGCAGGCCTTCATATCCGGTCTTCAGCAGATATGTGCCAAAGGCAGTAACTGCGCCGGGAAATACCAGACCAAAGACTGTGTTCAGCATGCCCATTTTTGATACCATGAGATACTGGGGAATGATAAAGATCTGTGCCGGCACCATCATCTGGATAAGGACCAGAGAAAACAGCGCCTTCCTTCCAGGGAACTTCAGCCTTCCAAAGGCATATCCGGCCATGGTGGCCGTCAGGCACGCACAGACGACACGCCAGATGATCATGAGCAGTGTATTCTTATAAAGGATCAGAAAATTGTAGCTCTTCCATACTGTGCTGAAATTCTCCCAGTGCCATCCATTGTGGGGGAAGATGAAAAAGGGATTGACCGATATGGATTCCTGATTGGTTTTCAACGCAGTGAGGATCATCCACGCAAAAGGAACCAGCATGATGAAGGACATGATGATCAGAACCACATGGATGATGACCTTGTTTCTTCTCTGTTTTGCAAGAACGCTTTCCATTGTCACTCCTCCTATCAGTTGTGGTAGACCATCTTTTTCTCAAGCTGCTGCAGGATATAGGTCAGAATCATAATGAAGATCAGAAGTATCATGACCAGTGTTGCGCCATAGCCCTTATTGCCGTTGGTAAAGGAATACTGGTAGAAGAGATACACGATAGACTGGACTTTTGGCAGAGCAACATTTGATTTGTCCATGACCATGAACATCAGATCAAAGATGGTCAGTGCACCGATGATTCTGGTCTGAACGATAAAGAAGGTAGTCGGGCTAAGAAGTGGAACCGTAATATAGAAAAAAGCACGGATGCCTGTGGCACCGTCAATGGAGGCCGCCTCATAATAGTCTCCGGGAATCTCCTGAAGGCCGGCAATGAACAGCACCATATTATAACCGATAATAGACCACACACCGATGACGCCGATGAAGATCCAGGCGATCTTGGGATCAGAGATCCATGAGATGTTGGTGTGGAAAATATTATTGAGCAGTCCAAACTGCGTATTGTAGAGCCACTTCCAGACCATTGCTACTGCTGCAGGAGCACAGACCATGGGCAGGAAAAAGATCGTCCGGTAGAAGGAACGACCCTTGATCTTCTTGTTGAGAAGCACGGCCAGGATCAAAGCGATCACAATGCCAAAGGGGACCTCGATCAGCGCATATTTAACGGTATTCCACAGTGACTGCCAGGTCTCCGCCCTGGTCACGACCGCTGCATAGTTTGCAAAGCCGACAAATGTATTCCCTCTGCCGAAATCACCGGTCTTGCAGAAGGACTGGTAGACGGTGTTGAAGATGGGATAAAAATTCAGAATGATCAGTCCGAGAATCGTTGGTGCGACAAAAGCCCAGCCCCATCTGGCTTCCCGCTTCTCGGCTGCCGTCATTTTCGTCATTTACTTCTCCTCCTAAAAGAAGAGCCGGGCCGCTTCGCCGCAGACCCGGCTGGTTGACAGTTTTTTTCGTTCAGGACAGGAGATTATTCTGCTGCGATCGCATCCTCAATGATCTTCTGAGCCTGATCACAGGCAGCTTCCATCTTTGCCGGATCAGAGGGATCCTGCCATGCTGCCAGGAAGGCATCTGTCTGGATCGCGTCTTCCCATACGGTCGTGTTTCTGGTGTACGGCCGGAAGAAGAGACTTCCCTCTTCCTCTGCACGGGTAAATGCGGATACATCCATACCCGGGAAGGCATTGGCAAACTCTTCAGAAACGCCCAGCATACCACCCATAGTAACGCCAAGCTGTGCCTGCTTCTTCTGTGCAGCTTCAGAGCAGAAGTAGGAGATCAGGCTGTACGCTGCTGCCGGATCCTCTGTATTATAGGAGGCTGCCTAGCCAAGACCATTGTATGCCGAGTAACGCTCGCCCTCATCACATGCTCCATTGCCATTCACATCTGCATAAGGAAGCATAGCCCATGCATAATCGTCTGCATGCTCAGCCGTATAGAATGCATTGATCATCCAGGAGCCCTGTGTGATCATAGCCGTAAGTCCGGACTGGAAAAGAGAATCCGTACCTGTCTCTGCTACCGTTGTCTGGGGAGCACCGACCTCAAGAAGCTGACGTACCATTTCCATGGCAGCCTTGCCCTCGGCAGAACCGATCGTTGTGCCCTTGTGGTCATCTGTAATGATCTGTGCACCGTAATCATAGACAACGTTGTACCAGCCGTCCTGATTGTTGGTGGTGTTGCAGGCGTATCCATAGACGCCGTCAGCTGCGCCAGCCTCTGTGATGGCAGCGGCTGCGTCTCTCATATCCTCCCAGGTCCAGTCGTCTGTGGGATACTCAACGCCATACTTGTCAAAGAGTGCCTTATTGTACAGAAGAGCGATGGTGTCATGATCCTTGGGCAGCGCATACTGGACACCATTGTCCGCACGCTTGTACAGATTAACGACACCCTCATAATACTTTGACAGATCAATCGCGTCATCCGCTGCGATATAGTCGTCAAGTGGCAGCAGAAGGTCATTCTCCATGTACATCTGGGCGGTGTTGGAATGCATCCAAAAGACATCAGGCATCTCTCCGCCGGAAGCACCTGCCTCAAGCAGAGTCCAGTAGTTGTCCCAGTCTACAACGTTGATCTGGACCTTGACGCCGGAGGTTGCCGTCCACTCATCGGCAATCTGCTGCAGGCCCTTCAGCTGGTTGTTATCCCAGATATTGACCGTCAGTTCAGAAGTAGTAAACCCGCCATCCGCATTTCCGGAAGTGGCTGCGGCATCTGCTGCCCCTGCGTTTGATGCAGCACCGGATGATCCGGAAGCGCCGCACGCACCCAGCGTAAGAACCATCGCTGCAGCAACAACTGCTGAAATCAATTTTTTCTTCATGTTTTCCTCCCAATAATTGTTGAAGATTTACTTCGTTTTTGTGCAACCATGCTAATTATAGGCGACGATTTGGGAAGAGCGTTAGATACTTTTGTCATGACTGCTTGTCGAAATGTCGACTGATTTATGCATTTTCATCAGTCTTTGTGCCTTTTCTGTTTTTTTCCTGAAGGGATGCCTTTGACCGGTCTACCGTCTTCTGCCGGTAAGCACTGGGCGAAACTCCATGTTTTCTCTTGAAAGCCTTGGTAAACACTGCCGGATCTCCATAACCGTTCAGCAAACCGATCATTTCGATAGGATAATTGGTCGTGTTGATCTGTTCTGCTGCCCTGGTCAGACGAAGATTATTGATGTACTCCTGAGGAGACATCTGTAATTCCTGCTTGAAAAGCGCATACAGATATCCGCGGTTGATATTGACATGATCAGCCACATCCTGCACTCTGATCTTTTTGGAATAATTGTTCTGGATAAACTCTATGGCTTTGCGTACGTACTCGTTTCCCTTTCTTGCCTCAGGGGTCTTCACCATTACATCCTCAGAGAGAATGGCCAGAAATCTGCACAGCAGCGACTCCAGGATCAGCTCATCCCGATCCGTTGCCATGTTATAGCGCAGCATCTCAAAAACGATCTCCTGAAAAGCTTCACCATGCGGGCTTCGGAAGATCAGCGCTTCATTTCCCAACCCCATGCCGGATATAAAATCAGCCGCCAGATCGCCATTAAACCCTACCCACAGATACCGCCAGGGCTCCTTTTCATCTGCCTGATAGAAGGTCTGCTTTCCCGGTTCGATGAGAAAGCCTTCCCCTTCCGTAATGTGGTATGTTCTGTCATCGGAATATGTATAGAATGTGCCCTTCCCGGACAAAACGAAATGGATCAGATAGGTCGGTCGGACAGCTGGACCAAAACTGTGAAGAGGCTCACAGGCCTCATATCCGCAAAAGCAGAAAAACAGGTCGCCAAAACGCCTTTTATGGGTTTTATAGAAAAAATAATTGTCCATCATAACCTAAGCAGTACTCCTTACAAGCGCTTCGTCTTACTTAGCAACTAATTCCTTGCAGCTGCTGACTTCTCTCCGGGAATAGCGTTTTCATGTCATTCTGGCAGGCTGTCTTCTTGATTATATCGAGATTTCTCAACGTTTAAGATAATCATATGTACTTATTTCTTGTCGATTTGTCATAAAAAAAACAGAGGCCTGTTTTGGCCTCTGCTTTTTGCCTCGTATGTTTTTGTATCAGAATGCTTCTGACCATCCGCTGCAGCGGTATTAATCCTCTACGTAGGGAAGGATCGCCACGTGTCTTGCTCTCTTAACAGCAAGGGTGATAGCTCTCTGATGCTTTGCGCAGTTTCCGGTAACTCTTCTCGGAAGGATCTTGCCTCTCTCGGAGATGTATCTTCTCAGCTTTGCAGCATCCTTGTAATCGATCACATTATCCTTGCCGCAGAATACACAGACTTTTCTTCTTCTGCGCGGAACTCTTTTTCTGGCCGGTGCTTCCGGTCTCTCGCTTCTCTCGGTTGCGACTGCATTTGTATTCTCTGCCATTTGTTTTTCCTCCTTCTATATTATTCCGAATTACTTCTCGTCCTGGCGTACGATCAGATAACGAAGCACATGATCCATGATGCGGACATGTCTCTCGATCTCTGCCGGTGCTGTGGACTCAGCCTCAAACGGGATAAAATAGTAGAAGCCATCATGCTCTTTCTGGATCTCGTAAGCAAGTCTCTTCTTGCCCCACTCCTCGATCTCGCCGATGGTCGCGTTCTGGCGGGTGATGTAGCCGAGAGCCTTCTCAAGAACAGCTGCTCTGGTCTCATCGTCCAGCTTTGCACTGATTACCAGTGCCAGTTCATACTTGTTCATGCTTGATTCCTCCTTATGGTCTTTTGGCTTCCCGCCTCATGCGGGAAACAAGGATGAGGGCGCACTGACGCCTCACGGGAAAATATATTAGCACATCTTTTTTTGCGTGTAAAGACGAAAATGCATTTTTGCCCATACAAGAAAAGGCTCTTCTGCCTTATAATGGTCATACCAGACATCTATCCCGTCCGTCTTGCACATGGCCGGATGGATCCCAAACAAATACAAGGAGTTGAAGCCGCAATGGATCAAAACAGACCCAACCCGATCAGCCGCGCGCTGGTCGATTCGACCGTGGATCGGACCCTCAAGGACATCGACCAGGATCCGGCCCGCAGCATACGCAAGATAACCGATCTTGGCCGCATGATGGCAAAGGGGCGGTTCATGAGCGAGATCTACGCCATCGTGCAGGATCTTCTGCGCAATGACGACAGCCTCTACTATCCCTACATCAAGACGGCTCTCCGGCAGACCACGACGAAGCATCTGAAGGACTTCAGCATAAGCTTCGGCTACAGCGGCCTGACCTTCGGCGCACGGCGAATACGCGAGCTGTCAGAGCAAAAGGACTACCGGATCCCCTGGTGCCTCGGTCTTCGGATCAATCCCACCATCAAAGGCACCGTCAACGTCTCTGAGATCCGCAGCTGCATTGAGCAGGGCATGCCCCTCGGCATCTACATCTATTTCATCCGGATCACCGGTTCAAATGCCTGCCTCAGAGAGCTGCTGAATCTGTTCGCCGCCTATCCGGACTGCTCTTTCCTGCTGTTCCTTCCTGACCAGGTGCTTGCCCAGGACCAGATCACCCGGATGAGTCAGGTGACAAACACCGGCTATCTCCTGCCAGCCGCAGGTGCCTCGCTCCAGGGAAATCTGCATGCGCTGACTGCTGCCAAAATCCTCTGCGCGCTCTATGTCCAGTACGACAACCGCACCGCTGCAGACTGGTACAGCGGCCGCAAAACAGAAGGGCTTCTTTCTTATAATAAAGGAACCGTCATCCTGGTCAGCTCCGACGACTGCAGCCGTGAAAACAGCGAAAAGGTCGCCGCCTACTGCCGGAGTCTCAGGATCCACCCAAAATATCCGCTGATCCTCTTTGATCTGGTCGGGGATATCCTGGCCACCAACCACATCGTCTCGGAGGATGCCACCTACTTCGAGCTTCTCGAAAACGGCGACATCCGCAACGAAAACGGGATCCTGTCCGACTTCCGCCACACCATCTCGCTGGAGACCCTCTTCTCCATCGGGCTTCCAAAAGAGCCGGCATCGGACAAATAAACGTACAAAAGGACTGCGGCAACGGACAATCTCTATTTGTCCGATGCCGCAGTCCTTTTTTATATCCTCTAGACGGGGAATTTCTTGTCTGCCACCTTGCCGATGCCTGTCAGCACGACACGCAGATTGGAGACGAACTCCTCTGGCGTCTGGTCGCCGCCGTCGATGAGCCAGCGCTTCATGACCGCCAGGAAGGCATCTGTCATGTAGGGGATCCCTTTTTCCTGGAGGATCTCATCATCACTGAGTTCTTTCAGAAACAGGGAAAAGATCGGCGTTGTGGATTCGCAGAAGAAGTCGCGGAAGCAATTCTGTCCCTCGATCTCCATCGCTCTCCGGTAAAAGACCTTGTCCTTTTTAAACAGTTCTGAAACTGCGACCAGCAGGTCCCAGCCGTTCTCATATCTTCTCTGTGTCGTCAGCAGGATAAAATCCGAATAAAAGATCCAGTTTACCAGATCATACTTGTCTTTAAAATGATAATAGAAGCTCTTCCGGTTCATACCGCAGCCTTCACAGATGTCAATGACACTGATCTTGTCGAAGGACTTCTTTTTCATGAGCTTTTTCATCGATTGTGCAAGAAGTTCTTTGGTAAGCGTTGTATCAGACAAAAGCATCACCTCATCAAAGCATATGACCGTTGTTCAGTTTCTTCTGGTTTTGGAAGGATTATATCATATTACCAGATAGATGAAAACAGGTAAATACCGCTTTTGATAGATATGCTTAATTCGAATTAACCAGAGCAAACACATCTCCTTAGCTTCTTTGCTCTTTTATCCGTTCGCTGACCTGTTCCCTGGCTGCCTTTATATCCAGCGCAAACTCTCGGGCGGATACGCGTCTGGCGCCTTCTCCAAAGATGATCATCTGCTCCAGGCCATCGGATGTCGCTACTGTAATATTTCCGTTATGCCCGATCTGGTGCACGGTCTGCTCGATATAGGCATCTGCCGTCTCTGCCTCCTTGGTAAAGACAACATAGATGTTGTGGTACTGCATCACGTGCCGCTGCCCGCCGCGCACCTTGTACGCGTCGAATACCAGGATCAGGGTTCCTGCTCTTGTCCCGTGATAATCCGAGAGGATATCCATCAGCTTGTCCCGGGCGGCATCCATATTTACCGCGGCCAGGGCCCGCAGATCCTCCCAGGCAAAGATGATGTTGTACCCGTCGACCAGAAGATATTCTTCCTTTACCTTTGCGGGTTTTCCGGAAGCTCCTGCCGGCGATCCGCCATTTTTTCCGGCTCCGTTCCGACCAAAGGCGCCCTTTGTCTTTGTGCCGGCCGCTTCTGCCGCGTTGTTTTTCTTTAACGTTTCGATCGCGCTCTTCAGGCTCTGGGATCCAGAGGCAGCAGCCTCACTGTTTCGGCCTTCCCACTTTTCCTTCAGGGCGTCCATGCGCTCCCGGACGGCCGGATCCCGGATGAAGGTCTCGCCGCCTGCGTATTCTCCGGCATTATTGCTGACAGCAGGCGTCCGCCAACGGCTTCCGCCATAGGTCTTCTCAAAGATGCTGCGCAGCTCGTCATCTGCCGCACTCAGCTCTCTTGCTCGCTCCTCATAGCTTTTGGGCCGGACCTTCTTCTCCTTCTGCCAGGTCGATGAATATCCCTGCACGGCTTCGCCATCCGATCCGTCATAACGGCTGATATCTGTCCCGCTGCCCAGGAAATATTCCTCATAGTGGTCGAGATAGCTCCAGGATCCGGCATCGCCGCCATCTTCGCTCACACCGCCCGGCCGCCAGCCGGTATCGATGTGCATATACTCCCGCACAAGCTCCCAGGGGACGGTCAGCCCGGCTCCATGGGAACAGAACACGGAGGAGGAAGGCTGCTCCAGATCCGCATCCGGATCATAGCCCTTCTCCAGGATCAGTTCCTCCATATGCCGGCAAGGTTCATAGCTCTTCAGAGAGCAGAACATCTGTCCCTTGCCATGGGTATATGCGGTCAGCTCTCTCTGGTAATCTCCGAGCGCCGCTGCCGGCACAGTACCGGTGATCACTGCCGTCTTTCCGTCGCCGTCCACCGGATCGGTGCTGCCCTCCATCCGCTGGATATCGGAGAGAAGCCTTCCGATGGATTCCGCAGGGATCTCCGCACGGAATTCGTAGACCGGCTCCAGAAGGATATTTTTTGCCATCATCAGCCCCTGCCG
>DFFG01000010.1:0-23403 GCA_002368795.1 Eubacterium sp. UBA3782 | reverse complement strand
CGCCCTGCGATCAGCGTGATCCGCATGTCGGTGATCTCAGCTCCGGTCAACACGCCTCTGTGCTTTCGCTCTTCCAGATGGGTCATGACCAGCCGCTGCCAGTTTCTGGCCAGCTGGTCTGTGCTGCACCTGGTCTCAAAGGTCAGACCGCTGCCCGGCCCGGTGGGCTCCAGCAGCAGATGTACCTCGGCATAATGCCGCAAAGGCTCATAATGGCCGACACCCTCGACAGGCTCGGCGATCGTCTCCCGGTATACGATAGAGGCCGGACCAAACTGCACTGTCATGCCAAAGCGGTCCTTCAGCACTTCCCTCAGGATCTCCGTCTGGACCTGGCCCATGATCTGGGCTGTGATCTCGCCGGTACTTTCCTCCACGGCGATATGCAGCATCGGCTCTTCCTCCTCCAGAAGCCGCAGATTGCGCAGCGCAGCCGAGCGGTCGATACCCTCCTCCAGAAGGACTGTGCGGGAAAATACCGGCTGCAGGATCCCGTTTTCCAGCGTTTCCTCAAAACCAAGGCCTTCTCCTGCCCGGGTATCCTCAAGCCCCGTGACCGCACAGACACAGCCTGCGGTTACCTCTTGCGCCGGCATAAAGCTGCTGCCCGACAGGATACGGATCTGGTCCGCCTTTCTCTGGCCCGCTGCTCTTCCGCCTCTGCCCGTATCCTTTCGCTCTGCCTGCCCGTCACTGCCGCTGGCATTCTCCTCCCGCCCGGGGATCAGACTCTTGACCTTCAGACTGCCGCCCGTGATCTTCATATGGGTCAGCCGGACGCCGGCATCATCTCTGGTGATCTTAAACACACGGGCACCAAAGGCATCCCCGTACTGCGGGACCCGCACATAGCGGCAGATCCCGTCGATCAGGCGCTCTACGCCTTCATTTTTCAGGGCAGAGCCTGACCAGACCGGAAACAGCTTCCGCCCGGCGACCAGATCCCGGATATCCTCATCGCTGACGGGGGTTCCATCAAGATATGCTTCCATCAGCGCCTCATCCAGCACCGCCAGATTTTCCTGCATCTCCTGATCCGCCGGATCCATCGCAAAATCAAGGCAGGCCGATGACAGGGATCTCTGGATATCCGCCATCAACTGCAGGCGGTCAGCCCCCGGCTGATCCATCTTGTTGATAAAGATCACCGTCGGCACCTGATAGTGCGCCAGCAGCTTCCACAGGGTACGCACCTGCCCGGTGACTCCATCCCCGGCACTGATCACCAGCACAGCAAGATCCAGGACCTGAAGCGTACGCTCCATCTCCGGCGAAAAATCCACATGCCCCGGCGTATCCAGCAGTGTCACCTCCAGATCTCCAAAGGTCAGCTCAGCCTGCTTTGAAAATATGGTAATGCCTCTTTCCTTCTCCAGCTTATCGGTATCCAGGTAGGCATCCTGGTGATCGACCCGCCCCTGCCGCCGGATCCTGCCCGACAGGTACAGGAGGCTTTCGGAAAGCGTTGTTTTTCCGGCATCCACATGGGCGAGAATGCCAAGCACGATATGTTTGTTCATTGATATATGTATCCATACAGGGAATGCTGCCTTGACGGCAGCTTGACAATATGCCGGCCGCAGTCTC
This sequence comes from Eubacterium sp. UBA3782, assembly GCA_002368795.1. Taxonomy (GTDB): domain Bacteria; phylum Bacillota; class Clostridia; order Lachnospirales; family Lachnospiraceae; genus Bilifractor. The sequence continues at coordinate 21,816 of DFFG01000010.1, read as the reverse complement.
GCCGGTCCCTGTATTCTCCTTTCTGCAGAAAAAGGCTGCCTTCGAAATCCTGTTGATTTTAGCATACAGCTGTGTTATTCTACAACTCGTGAGTTCGAAACCATCCTCACATTAAACAAAACTATGGAGGCAACTGAATAATGAAAAACAAAAGCACACTGTTCCTGACACAGGCTGCTATGATTGGCGCGGTTTACGTCGTTCTGACCTTCGTCTTTGCAGCCATCTCATTCGGAGAGGTCCAGATCCGCATCGCGGAAGCTCTGACGATCCTTCCGATGTTCACACCGGCCGCCATTCCCGGGCTGTTTGTTGGCTGTCTTCTGGGCAACATCCTCGGCGGTGCTGTTCTTCCGGACATCATCTTAGGAAGTCTGGCCACACTGATCGGCGCTGTCGGCACCTGGATGCTCCGCAAAAAGAGCCCTGTTCTGGGCTGCATCCCGCCGATCCTTGCAAACACGATCATCGTTCCCTTCGTACTTCGCTATGCATACGGCGTGGAGCTTCCGATCCCGTTCATGATGCTGACGGTCGGCATCGGTGAGATCATCGGCTGCGGTGTTCTCGGCGTACTGCTTTTCCACCTGCTGAAAAAGTACAGCGGCCGCATCTTCCAGGCATCTCCCATCGCTCAGTAGCGTACACAAGCCCGCTCCGGCAAGGATGCGGGCTTTTCTTAAACCATCCGCCACACAGAAAGGAGCTTTTTTTTATGCATAACACAGATCTTACCGGCTGCCGCATCATCGACACCGACAAGACAGCCCTCACCATGACCACAGACGACGGCAAAGACATCCGCTGTTCCATCGTGCGGATCTTTGAGACTCCGGCAGGCCAGTATATCGTCCTGATCCCGGAGGACGGCAGCACGGAAGGCTCCGGCTACCTCTTCCGATTTGCCATCGACGAAGAGGGCATGCCTGTGCTTGACAACATCACCGATGATGCAGAGTATACCCATGCTTCGGCTATTTTCGAGGCGCTGAACCAGAACATCGAGTTCTCCGAATAAAGCAAACTTTACTGTTTTCCGGTAGAGCCAAAGCCGCCGCTGCCCCGCTTGGTATCGCTCAGTTCATCGGTCTCCAGAAATGTGACCGGCAGATACGGCATGACGATCATCTGGGCGATCCGCTGTCCGGGGAGGATCCTTCTCTCCTCGTCGCTGTCGTTGTGAATGGACACGATATAATTTCCGCGGTAATCGCTGTCGCACACGCCGGTGCAGTTGGCCGGGCGCAGGCCTTCCTTTGATGCAAGTCCGCTTCTGGCAAAAATGCCGGCAAAATAACCGTCCGGAAGCTCAAACTGGAGGCCGGTATCGATCATCGCTGTCCTATGCGGCTCGATCACGACCGCCTTCTCGATTGCTGCATACAGATCATAGCCGGCAGCATAATCACTTCCTCTGGTCGGGATATGTGCAAGGGGACTGACCTTTTTTACCTTGATTTCCATAAATACTCACCTTTATCTATTTCGTACGGCCATGCCGTACTTTTTTTATACGCTGTTATCCCCGTGTACCATGCGTCCTGGGTTCCAGGGGTGCTTGACGGACATGGGCAGCGTTATCTTCCCTATTTTACGTCTTCTGCCCTCCCGGCGCAATCCCATGCCGACTAACCGGAAAATTCCGCACCTGAAAGGCATCAAAGCAAACATTCTCCATACCGGCAGACCCAAGCCGTTTGCGCAATGCTTTCATTGGCATACGATGTATCCAATCTGGTGAACACATTCACTCTGCCAGTTTGCTTTATGTCGGACTGGGACATGTGCTGTATGCCATCTGGGAAACACATTGAAACAGCCATTTTCCCTGGCGCAGCAATGAGCGGACAAAAAAAATCGTGCATAAACATCCGCAGGGGATTCCTGGAATATTTATGCACGATTTATTTCATTCAGCTGTTATTTCTGTGCGGTTTACTCGTTCAGTGCTACGGCATTCGGCTTGCAGTCCTTGATGGAGAAGCTCAGTCTTCCCATCCGGTCTTTGCCAAGGCAGACGACCTTGACGATATCGCCGAGAGTCAGCACATCCTCTACATGGTTAATGCGCTCCTTGGCCACCTTGGAGATATGCACCATGCCCTCTTTGCCGGGAGCAAACTCAACAAAGGCGCCAAACTCTTTGATGCTGACGACCTTGCCCTTCAGAACCTGGCCGGACTCAAACTCCATGGTGATGATCTCGATGTACTTCTTGGCCTCATCCATCTTCTCACGGTCAGTGCCGCAGATAGAAACGGAACCGTCATCCTCGATGTCAATCTTCACGCCGGTGCGGGCGATGATCTCGTTGATCGTCTTGCCCTGCTTGCCGACGACCTCACCGATCTTGTCCGGATCGATCATGATCTGGTCGATCTTCGGAGCATACTCGTTTACGGTCGGACGGGCTGCCGGGATGGTCTTCTCGAGCACCTCGGTCAGGATGTACTCTCTGGCCTCTTTGCAGCGGCTGATGGCTTCCTCAACGATCTGGCGGGTCAGGCCGTGGATCTTGATATCCATCTGGATGGCTGTGATTCCGTCATGGGTTCCGGCTACCTTGAAGTCCATGTCACCGAAGAAGTCTTCCAGACCCTGGATATCGGTAAGAACCAGATAATCATCATCAGTATCGCCGGTGACCAGTCCGCAGGAGATACCGGCTACAGCCTTCTTGATCGGCACGCCGGCAGCCATCAGTGCCATAGAAGAAGCACAGACGGAAGCCTGGGAGGTGGAGCCGTTGGACTCAAAGGTCTCAGATACGGCACGGATCGCATAGGGGAACTCCTCCTTGCTCGGAAGCACCGGAAGAAGGGCACGCTCGGCAAGAGCGCCATGGCCGATCTCACGGCGTCCCGGTCCGCGGGAGGGCTTGGTCTCGCCTACGGAGTAGCTCGGGAAGTTGTACTGATGCATGTAGCGCTTCTCGGTAACGTTTGCATCCAGGCCGTCGACTCTCTGGGCCTCAGAAAGCGGAGCAAGGGTGACAACGTCACAGATCTGTGTCTGACCACGGGTGAACATGGCAGAACCGTGTACACGCGGAATGATGTCGACCTCAGCTGCAAGGGGACGGATCTGGCGGACTTCACGTCCATCCGGGCGCTTGTGATCCTTCAGGATCATCTTACGGACGGTCTTCTTCTGGTACTGGTAGATCGCCTCACCCAGAATAGAAAGCCACTCCTCATTGTCAGCAAAAGCTTCTTTCAGTCTTGCGGTGATCTCGCTGATGTTGGCATCGCGGACCATCTTCTCATCGGTAAATACTGCCTTCTCCATCTCTTCGGGCGGAACGATCTCCTTGATGGCTGCGAACAGCTCCTCGGGAATCGCGCAGCTCTGATAGGAGTGTTTCTCTCTTCCGCACTCAGCTACGATGGTATCGATGAAGGCGATGATCTTCTTGTTGGTCTCATCTGCCAGATAGATGGCTTCCACCATCTTGTCCTCCGGAACCTCTTTTGCACCAGCCTCGATCATGATGACCTTATCTCTGGTGGAGGCAACCGTCAGCTGCAGATCAGATACAGCGTTCTGATCCAGAGTCGGATTGACGATCAGCTCGCCGTCGATCATGCCGATCTGGGTAGCTGCGCAGGGACCGTCAAAGGGGATGTCAGAGATCGTTGTGGCGATCGAAGAACCAAGCATGGCGACGACTTCCGGATTGCAGGCCGGATCAACGCTCATGACCATGTTGTTCAGGGTCACATCGTTGCGGTAATCCTTCGGGAACAGGGGACGCATGGGACGGTCAATGACACGGGATGTAAGGACTGCATGCTCAGAAGCCTTGCCCTCTCTCTTGTTGAAGCCGCCCGGGATCTTACCCACTGCGTACATCTTCTCCTCATACTCTACAGACAGGGGGAAGAAGTCGATGCCCTCACGGGGCTCCTTGGAAGCAGTTGCGGTGCACAGAAGTGTGGTATCACCGTAGTGCATGAATGCACAGCCGTTGGCCTGCTTTCCTACTCTTCCGATGTCTACAGACAGAGTCCTGCCTGCAAGCTCCATGGAGAAGGTCTTGTAATTGTTTTCCAGTTTCGTTGAAAAAGTTTTGTTTTCTTCCATCTTTTCCTCTTTCTCTTCTCGTCTTGGACTGTACTGCCAGAGGGCAGACGTTCACCCCGGGGCAGGTCATATGATGCTTCCCTCCCTAGATATGGATCTGCAGTTTCTCCGATCAGATCCTTAAAAGGGGCGGGAGGTTCAGAACCGGCACAAAAAACAGATGCCGGAGACTGTACATATGTGTTTTGCTGTGCTGCTTCTTCGTTTTTTCCCATCTGCAGCGCACGGCCGCAGACATAGCAGGAAGCCCGCAAAAAAACAGTGCACAGCACGAACACAGGGCGGATAGAAATCTACCCGCCCTGAACACAGCTGTTCGTTACTTACGAATTCCGAGTTTCTCGATGATCGCACGATATCTGTTGATATCGGACTTCTTCAGATAATCCAGAAGAGCACGTCTCTGACCAACCATCTTCAGAAGACCACGTCTGGAATGATGATCCTTGTGGTTGTTCTTCAGGTGCTCGGTAAGCTCCTTGATTCTCTCGGTAAGGATAGCGATCTGAACCTCCGGTGAACCGGTGTCGCCTTCGCTTCTTGCGTACTCTGCGATGATCTGTGCTTTAAGTTCCTTGGAAATCATGTTGTTCCTCCTTTAAATAATATACGCCTCTGATCAAGAAACGGTCGGAGATTCCGGCTTCCGAACCAGGGCAAACTCATACCCGAACAATATAGCACAAGATACAGGCCGTGTAAATAGAAAAATTCAGAACGGCTGCTCTTCTGCCTTAACAGAAAATTCTGCTTAAAATAAACCGGATCGCGTTACCTGTCCTCTCCGGCATACTGATCCAGGAAGGCAAAGACCTCCCGGTAATACTGCTCCCGCATCTGTTCCGTCCCGTTGAAGATCTCATGCTTCGACTCGGGAAAACGCAGGATCCGCACCCGTTTTGCCGCAGCGGCAAAGCGCTCCTGGGCCTCGTTGTCCACCATGCGGTCGAGTCCGGCCTGGCACAGCAATATTGGCGTCCGCACGCGCACAGCCCCCTTCAGCACAAGGTCGGAGGCATCCAGGGCTGCTCCTACCCATCCGAACGTCCCTCCCCAGGTCTTGAAGGCATCATTCTCCAGCCGGAGATCAAACTGAAAATCATACCGCGCTCTGGACAGGTCACCACTCTTCTCAAATTCCTTTATGCCCGGAAAACGCCGCTGCTTCATGGAAAGCTGGTATCGTTTTCCCGAGGCAAGGGCATACATCCGGATCAGGTCCATCGTTTTTCTCGGCACGCCCCTGGTGTTCATCGCGATCATGGGCGAGGACAGCACGGCTCCCGCAAAAAGGGATGGCCAGTTTTCCATCATCAGCGCGGAGATGCACCCGCCCATGGAATGGGCGAAAATGAAGATCTTCAGTTCACTGCCTGTGACCAGTCGTCCCTGCTCCGCGGAGCGCCGCGCGCATTCAGCCGGGATGACTACATGATCAAGGAACAGCTTCTGGTCGTCCACGTAGTCCTGAAAAGAATCCACGTGTACCAGATCGATCTCCTCCACCAGCCGGTCAGAATATCCATGCCCGCGCATCTCCAGAAAAAAGAAGGAAAAGCCTGCCTGCCAGAAATACCATGCGGTCTCCAGATATTTTTCAAAAAACTCGCAGAATCCGTGGACCATCAGGATCACACCCTTGCTGTGCTCCGGTATGGCGTAATAGTAATGCAGTTCCAGCCCGTCTTCGCTCTCCAGATACCCTTCCGCTACGTGCTCCTGCATCCAGACAGCCACCGACGTTTCCATCGCCGGATAGTAATCATCCTCCCCGAGGAAATGCACTCTGCTGTATGATTCTTCCATCTTTCTTCTTTCCTCTTCTGTCATCTGCATAGAAATCCTGCCCCGCTCACGCCCTCAGTAGGCAGCCGCTTCCTCCAGGATCCGTCTTGCCTTATCCGGATAGTTGGTGATCACGGCATGTACGCCCATCTGGCCGCACAGACGCAGGTATGCGTCATTGTTGACCGTCCACACGTTGACATCCAGCTGCTGCCTTGCGCACTCCTCCAGGAAATGGGGATACTGCAGATTGTACAGTGCCGGATGCAGGGCATCCACACCGTACCGTTTTGCATAGCCCGGCATATCGATGGGACCGTCCATATAGAGAAAGCCGGTCTTTGCACCGGGATCCAGCTCTTTTATCTTCAGGATGGAATAATGGTTAAAGGAGGAATAGATGACCCTGTCCTCCATGCCAAACGCATGGGTCATGTCAATGATCTTTTCCTCGATCCCGGGATAAAAGCAGATCCCTGTCTTCAGCTCGATGTTGATCGTCAGATCCCCGGGCTGAATCAGCTCGAAAACCTCCTGCATCGTCGGGATCCGAAGCCCCTCATAGCGCAGATCTCCATAGGAAAAATCCATTTCCTTCAGCTCTGCGAGGGTATAATCCTTTACCCAGCCCTTCCGGTCGGAGGTCCGGTCAACGGTCTCGTCATGGATAATGACAATCTCTCCATCCTTTGTCATCTGAATATCCAGCTCAATGCCGTCAGCCTTTTGCTCTGCCGCAAGGGCAAAGGCCGGAAGCGTGTTCTCCGGCGCATGACCGCTGGCACCTCTGTGTCCCCAGATCAGTGGTCTCATCTTTTATCTGTGCTCCTTTTCTCTTTCCTTTTGTTCCCGCAGCCTTGTGAAGAAATCGGTCAGCATCTGGCTGCACGTCTCCTCCAGAACCCCGCGCACGATCCGCACCTGATGATTGAAGGCTGGTACCTGCATCAGGTTCATGACCGATCCGGCACAGCCGGCCTTTGGATTCATGCACCCGATCACGACCTCATCGATCCTGGCCTGCACCAGAGCCCCGGCACACATCTGGCAGGGCTCCAGGGTCACATACATCGTGCAGCCTTCCAGACGCCAGTCGCCCAGCTTCCGGTCTGCCTTCCGCATCGCGTTCAGCTCCGCGTGAGAAAGTGTGCTGTGATCCGTATTTCTCCGGTTATATCCCCTGGCGATGATCCGGTCATCCTTCACGATCACGCATCCGATCGGGACCTCGTTCAGTGCTTCTGCCTTTGCGGCTTCCCGAAGAGCAGCGCGCATGAATTTCTCCTGCGCTTTACGGAGAGCAGCCGCTTCCTTCTCCTGAAGGAGCCTTCGCTCTTCCTCCTGCTTCTGTTTTGCTTCCAGCCTCCTGCGTTTCCGCTCAAAGGCTTTTTCACTGTAAGACATAGGCTTCCTTTCGGCCTAGCTAAGAATGTGCTCGATCGCCCAGGCGACGCCATCCTCCCGGCAGGCCTTTGTAACATAGTCAGCGGCTGCCTTGCAGCCCTCCGTCGCGTTTTCCACGGCAATACCGATCCCGGCTGCCTGCAGCAGGTCGATATCGTTGTCGGCATCCCCAAAGGCAGCGCACGCCTCCGCCGGGATATCCAGCTCCTTCAGCAGCCACCGCAGGGCATTGCCCTTTCCGGCCTGTCCGCTGCAGGTCTCGATCCTCTGGGGCACGGACCCGGTCACCAGGATCCCTTTTACCTCACTCTTTATCCTCTCCCGGATCTCCGGCCGCAGCGAAGGATCCCCGACGACCAGATCCAGGCCATCCAGGGTACCCCTATGTTCTAGCACAAAGCTGCCGATCTCCTCCACGCCGATTCGTGTCCGCTTGACGTATTCCCGATAGCCGGGAGCAGCGCCAAAGGCGGTCGGCTCCTCCAGGTAACGATATTCCCCATAGACGCTTCCGTCGATAAAAGTCTCCATGGTAATAAACGGCGTCTGTTCCCGGTAGGTCCGATAGATCTCCACGATCTTCTGCACATTTTCCGGGTCATGCATGGTCCGCCGGATACAGGTATCCGGAAGATGATAGATGGCGGCCCCGTTGGAGGTGATCGCATAGCCCATGCCGGGTATGGAAAGCAATGCTTCCGGCAGCGACCGGAACACCCTGCCGCTGGCTGCCACCACCTGCACGCCCTGCTCTATGGCAGAGACCAGCGCCTTTCTGTTGCCTTCGCTGAGAGTCTTTGCATCATATAACGTAGTTCCGTCAAGATCCATTGCGATACATCTGACTTTCAATGATCAAACTCCTTCCCCAGGTCGCCCCTGTCTGACCAGAATATCTCTGTATGACCAGGATATCTCTGCATGACCAGGACGCCTCGGTGTTCTATGCCTTGGGCGAAAGATGCCAAAAGCTCTTTCGCAGTTTTTTTCTATATTTAATGGGCAGCCCCCTCTGCTGTAAATGCGCATATCTCTTTCATTCCAAAACCGGCACCCTCTCTAGGATCAGTTTCCATAAAACAGATCCGCCCCTCCGGCGAGGCACCCTCCGGTACACAGATACAGAATTCACAGCCATCGATAACCGGAAGATAGAGGAACTTTGCTCCCAGGGCGGACCGCATCCCTGCCTCTGCCATTACCTGGTCTGATTCCGGCAGCACAGAAAACTCAGAAAAGCCATTGTCGATGCCCTGCCCGGTGTATTTGACATAGGCTTCCTTTGCTGTCCAGATACGAAAAAAACGCTCTGTGGCGGATGCCTCATCCGCAGCCTCCAGGATCCATGCCGCTTCCGCCAGATGGAAAAAACGCTTTGCCAGTCTTTCCCGATCCCCACGTACACGGCGACGCTGCAGGTCGATGCCTATCTTCCCATCGGAAAATGCCATCATCCAGTGTCCGTCACTGTCGGTGATAGAAATGCTGATTTCCGGATGGAAAGCAAAAAACGGCTTCCCTCTGTCGGTTTTATCGATCCGCCAGTCTTCAGCATCACGAAAAGGCATACCCAGCTGCTCTGTGTATGCCCTGACAGCAGCCAGGATCCTTGCCTGTCTGCGCTCTTTTGTGCTGTCTTCAAAACTGTATATCCTAATCATCTGACCACTTACTTTTAGGGCATCCCCCTGCTGTACTCATCCAAAATCCTCCGGGATCGTGCGGATATCCACCAGCGTCTCCTGCCGGTTGATGGCCATGACCTGTTTCCAGACCTCGACCGTACCGCCCTCATCCAGATTTTCATACACCTCGATCTCGTGGAAGGCCTTCCGCCGGTCCGGCTCCGGCAGCTCCCCGGAAACGGGCTCCAGTCGTACGCCGTCCTGCTCATAATACTTGTACATGAAAACGTAACCGCTCTTCCGAAGCTTCCGGCTCAGAAACCGCTCTGTCCTTCCGATCTCACTTAAGTAATCTTCTCTCATATCTTCTCCGTCAAACCGTCATCTTTAAATTATGCCTGTTAAAGCCCACCGCTTAAAAGAGCGGAACGATTCCTGCTGATGTGAAAAAGGGGCTGTCGGTATGGCAGCCCTTTTTATTTTGTTAATTCTGGCGGTGGGAATCGAACCCACACGGCAGGGCTGTTTTTTACAGTTTTTTTCGATACTCAAAGGATACCTGCCAACAAATCATGTCAACATTTTCCCAACTTACACCGAAATTCAGTGAAGGGCTTGCCAAAGCTTTCGACAGTACTCTTGCTATCCGAAGCCTCCCATACTGTATCATGAACCTTCGGCAGATGTCCAGAGCGGTCGTAAGGTTTGACCTGCTTATCCCTGTACCCGTTCATTCCGCTTTTCCAAAAAATCAGACTGCAGCCTTCCATTACAAAAGCTGCAGCCTGTCGTTATCCCATGGTCAGCCGGGTTCCCTGCCATATAGTACAGTCAGCTTCCTGATCTTTTCGAGCAGTTCCTCGGAAAGATCCTTTTCAGATGCTCTCCATTTCCAGTTCGTTCCAAATGTAGAAGGCTGGTTCATTCTGGCTGTATTATCGAGTCCGAGATAATCCTGAAGCGGGATCACACAGAGCTCCGCAACAGAGGACATGCCCATCCTGATCATTTTATCCACGATCTCCATGGGGTCTTCCGTACGCACATCAAGGTAATCCTTTACCGTCTCCAGCTCCTCCGGCAGAATATTATCAATCCATCCTCTCAGTGTCTCATTGTCGTGGGTCCCCGTGTATACCACACAATTAGAGCCGTATGTGTATGGGAGATATTCCTGTGCGCCTGTAGAATCTCTGGAGTCAAAGGCAAATTCCAGGATCTTCATGTTTGGAAAACCGGTATCCTTTACAAGCTGACGAACCGAATCCGTCACATATCCAAGATCCTCTGCAATAATGGATATCCTGCCGTAGTTTTCTTCGATTGCTTTAAACAGTCTGATGCCGGGTCCCTTTTCCCAATGACCGTTCTTTGCTGTACCAGCCTCAGCCGGGATAGCAAAATATTCATCGAAGCCTCTGAAATGATCGATCCGGATCACATCATAAAGCTCCAGGCATTTGCCGATACGCCTGATCCACCATTCGTAGCCGGTCTTTTCATGTACTTCCCAGTTGTAAAGCGGATTCCCCCAGACCTGACCATCTGCTGAAAAACCATCCGGCGGGACCCCGGCGATCATTCGGACCATGCCCCGCGCATCCAGCTGAAACAGCTCTCTGTTTGCCCAGAAATCAGAACTGTCGGCAGACACATAAATCGGAATATCACCTATAATCTGTATCCCGGATCTTCCGGCATATTCCTTCAGCGCTTTCCATTCACGGGAAAACTCATACTGGATATATTCATAAAAGCCAACCTTATCTGCAAGCTTTTCTCCCCAGATCCTTACAGCTTCCCTTTCATGTGCCGCAATCGCGCTGTCCCAGACAGAAAGAGGTGCTCCCCCGTAAAAATCTTTTACAGCCATAAAGAGTGCATAATCGCTGAGCCAGAATGCGTTCTGTTCCCGGAACCGCTCAAATTCCATAGTGCCCTGATGCCTGCTCCTGGAATAAGCCTTCTCAAGAAGCGGCATTCTGTTCGTGAACAGCTTCCCGTAATCGACCTGGCCGGGATCCTCTCCCAAATGCGCGCCGGCGCATTCCTCTTCGCTTAAAAGGCCCTGTTTTATAAGCTGCTTCAGGTCGATAAAATACGGGTTCCCGGCAAAAGTGGAAAATGCCTGGTAAGGAGAATCCCCGTAACCGGTCGGTCCCAACGGAAGGATCTGCCAGCAGCTCTGCCCTGCCCCCTTCAGAAAATCAATAAAACCATATGCTTCATCTGAAAAACATCCGATCCCGAATTCTCCCGGAAGACTGAATACCGGAAGCAGAATACCACTTTTTCTCATGTCAGATCTCCTTCCTGATCAATTGATCCTTCTTCATCAGCCGGTCCTTCCTGCTGCTTCTGCATTTTGAGGATCATATCCTTGAAGACGGGATGACAGATCAGTGCGCATAGGTATCCCGGAAAGGAAAGACCAAACAGGAAAGCCAAAGGCAGCAGGTGCATATCCTGGGTAAGAATAAAAGGAATCACAGCCATAATAAGAACCATGGCAAAGGTACGGATCAGTTTCGTAATACAAAGATAGAATGCATTCCTGAAACAGTTCCCGAGCGAAAGTACAAACTTGGATGTAAGAGGAAACAGCCAAACCGAGAGCATGGCGAGAATGAGAACTCCTGCATAAATAAAAACGATCCCGATCCTGCCTGTACCGTCCATACCCTTAAAAACCCCGTATTCAATATACAAAAGGAATCCTGCTGTCAGAAGGATCAGCCAGATCGGCGTAGCATTCTTCAAATTGTCCCTGAACTGCCGGAAAAAAGTAAGCACTATATGTCCTTCCTGATTTTCGATCATCTGAAAGAAGACATAGTGCATGGAAGCAAGTGCTGCCCCTGCTGTGATCACGGGGACACAGCAGAGCAGGGTTATGATATTTAAGATGACCAATGTTGTCAGGTCTCTCATGGCACGCCACAGGAAACCGTCCGTACTGAAAAAATTACTCATTGAAAATCCCTGTAAAACAGGGAGGCCGCATGCTGCATGCAGAGCCTCCCGTGAACATCTGAATATGGCTGTGTTTTCAACAGCATTATTGATCTTTCAGCATATCAGCCTTTAACGGCACCTTCTACCATGCCATGCATGATCTGCTTCTGCGCGATCAGGAAAATAATGATCATCGGCAGGATCGCAAGAAGAGCCGCCGTGAGGATAAGATCCCACTGTTTTACGTATGATCCGACAAACGCCTGGACTGCTACCGGAAGCGTTTTATACTTGCTGTTATTTCCAAGCATCAGAGACGGCAGCAGGTAATCGTTCCAGATCCACATACCGTTAAGGATCGTAACCGTCGTGATGACCGGTGTAAGGAGCGGGAATATGATCTTGAAGAATGTGCCTTCCGGTGAGCAGCCGTCGATTGCTGCCGCCTCTTCCAGATCATACGGAACACCCTTGATGAAACCGGTCAGAATAAACACGGTCATGGCTCCGCCGAATCCGCAGTATGCGAAGATCGCACCCGGAATGGACTGAAGCATCGGTATACCGATAAAGTTTCCAACATCGCGGAAAGTGGAAATAAGCGGAAGCATAACGACCTGGAACGGAATGATCATGGACGCGATGAAGATCATATAGATAACGGTCGCCCATGTTTTCCTGTTATTCCGGCTGATGACCCATGCGGCCATAGCACCGAAAAGAGCAAGAAGGACAAGGGAAATAACGGTAATGGTCACAGATGATCCGAGTGCTGTCCAGAAGTTGAAATTTGAATTTCCAACGACACTCGAAACATTTGCCACGAACTGGGATACGGATGCGCCTATCCATGCGATCGGACTGGCAACGATATCCGTCTGTTTCTTAAATGCGTTGAGTACTACCAGATAGAACGGGAATAAAATATAGACTGCGACCAGTATACCTACTATGGTAAGGATGAGAGTTCTTGATTTCTTTGTCTCTGACATTAAAGCTCAACCTCCTTACTATTAGACACGCGAACCTGAATCAGCGAAACGATTGCGAGAATAATGAAGAACAGAACCGCTTTCGCCTGACCGACTGCATAGCTGTTCTTTGCAATAGCTGTGTTATAAATGTTCAGGGCGAGCATCTGGGTACCATTTGAAAGGTAGCTGCCCATAAAGTTCTGAACAGAACCCGCACCGTTTGTCAATGCCATATTGACATCAAACTGCTTGAATGCAGAGGTCAGTGTCAGGAATGTACAGATAGTAACTGTGGATGCGATCATCGGAATCTTGATCTGGAACAGCGTCTGGGCCGGTGTGGCACCGTCAATGTCTGCTGCCTCGAGGACGTCGACCGGAATCTGTGTAAGACCGGTGATATAAATGAGCATGATATATCCCCCGTACTGCCACAGGTAAACAACTACTATGCAGAGCAAGGCTGTTTTCGATTGTGAGAGAAGGGATATATTATTTGTCATATTGATCAGAACGTTATTGAAAACGAACTGCCAGATATAACCAAGCACGATACCGCCGATAAGGTTCGGCAGGAAATATGCGGCACGGAAGAATCCGGACCCTTTGATCGATGAAGTACAGAGAAGCGCAAGCAGGAATCCGACAACATTGATCAGGACCATATTGATAATAACGAAGACAAATGTAATAAGAATCGAGTAAATAAAGGCAGGATCCTTGAACATTGTCATATAGTTTGCTAATCCGACATTCTGCGTGATCTTAACGCCTGTCCAGTCGGTAAAGGAATATCCGATACCCAGGATCAGCGGAATGATGACCGTGACAGCAAATGTGAAAAGAAGCGGGAACAGGAAAATGAAATAAACGATTTTCCTGTGATGCTTCAGCGTAGGAACCAGATAGAGTCCTACAAAGAAAGCAATAATACCGAGTATCAGCATCGCTCCGCGGCCGGAAAAACCGGTCCCCATTATATCCATTGCAAGTGCGGCAGCCAGAAGAATAATTCCGCCCGCCAGCAGGATAATGGAGAGTATGCCGTTACCCTGTTTCATGGTTTTCACTAATAAACCTCCTCATCAGCCAAAAAGTAGAACAAGCGGCGGCTATATGCCACCGCCTGCATGATTTAAAGCTCAAATACGAACCAGGCAATTACTGATTATGATGCATAATACTGTGCGGTAACCTGGGCAACAGTCTTTGTGAATGTTGCGGCATCCGGGATATTGCCTGCGGCATAATCCTGATATACAACACCCAGTGCGTTCTGAGCAAGGCCTTCTTTGTTGTTGAGCCAATGCCATCCGGAAGTCTTTCCAGCCTGAGTATAATCTGTGATCGTCTGTGCGAACGGATCTGCAGCTACATACTTACAGGATGCGAACGGGGAAATGAAGCCAGCCTCCTCGACAAGGATCTTCTGGGCTGCATCCTCAGAGCACCACTGAAGGAATGCCTTGGCTGCTTCGGAGTTGTCATTCTCAAATACTGCCCACCAGGACGGGGAGTTTGTAAGGATGGTATCCTGACCCTCTTCGAAAGCATACGGAAGCATGCCGACCTTGAAGTTGCCGGCAGCCTCATACTGCTCAGCATCGTCAGTTGTCATGGTAGCGCCGATCCAGGAGCCCTGGGTTACAAATGCGTATTTGCCGGAAGCAAAATTAAGGATCTGCTGATCATAAGTTCCGGAAACAAGGAGAGAAGGATCAGAATACTGATTGAAGAGGCCCATCATCTCAGCATATTTCTCGAATCGGGTCTCATCGATCTTGCCGCCGTCAGCGAGCATATCATAATACGTCGTATCATCACGTGCGAGGCCTTCATCCTCATAGATAGCAAACATATGGTTTCCGGTGGACCAGTAAAGGTTTGTTGCCTCAGCACAGTATCCGATAACAGCTGTAAGACCAAGCTCATCCTTCTTGGAATCAAGGGTCTCAAAAGCAGCCTTCATGGATTCCGGTCCGGTAATCGAAGCGGGATCGATGCCTGCCTTGGCAAGGATATCCGCATTGTAAGCAAGGCCGATTGCTTCTGTTGTATACGGGAAGCCGACGACCTTGCCTTCTCCGTCAACATATTCTGCCTCTGTGTCAGATGTCCATGCTTCACCGCTCATATCGGCAAGCAGGCCTTCCCAGTTAGCGAAATCAGAGGCACCGCCGTTAACAAAAATATCAGGCATATTGCCGCCCTGATAATACTGTTTCAGCTGTCCCTGAATGTCAACACCGCCGCCCATGGACTCGATCTCAACGTGGACACCTGTAGCCTCCTCGTAAGCTGCCGCAAGAGTCTTGAGCTGTGCATCTACTTCGATCTTGCCGTTTACAAGACGAAGGGATGTGCCACCGGCAGCTCCCGTATCAGCTGCTGCTGAACTTGCTGCTGCTGAACTTGCTGCTGCTGTCTCCCCCGAAGTTGATGCCGGGGCGCTGCTGCCTCCGCAGGCTGCAAGGCTCATTGCCATTGCACCAACGAGGGCAATTGCTAAAATTTTCTTTTTCATTTTTATCCTCCTTATACTCCTGTGAATAGTGAGAACACTTGGCAAAAGTATACAATTCCACTTAAAGTGAAAAGTCTTTCTTTTGCTTTTATGTACATATGTAACATATCATTTATATCTCCTTATTCAAAGACTTAATGCCGAAAAAAAAAAATTTTTAACGAATTAGACAAAAAGCAGCTTCAATTTTTGTTATTTATTTTGCCCTGTACTTACTGGAATTCCGGTTACTGCTGCCCTGCTGTTCTGAAATCAAATACTGTAAAAATGCTCCCGGAACAATACCTGTATCATTAAGATCAGACAAGTAATTTCGAAAACAGGAATGAATCGAATTGCAAAAAGTCAAAATACCGTAATTAATTGGCAAATCACAGCTAGACAACAGGCAGCAGCATACATACAATAGAAAAAAACGAAAAAATCTCATTGGCAGCAGCGCCTTCTGCAGGACCCGTCTGCGAGATATTTCACTGCATACAATAACGGAGGTCAACATATGAATACCGAAAAAAAAGCCTGGTGGAAAGAAGCAGTTGTTTATCAGATATATCCGAGATCTTTTGCCGACAGCAACGGAGACGGTATAGGCGATCTGAACGGCATCACTGATCATCTTGACTATCTGAAAAAACTGGGAATCGATGTCATCTGGCTCTCTCCCGTCTACCGCTCACCGAATGATGATAACGGCTATGATATTTCCGATTACCGGGATATCATGACAGAATTCGGAACTATGGAGGATTTTGACCGCATGCTCTCGGAAGCACATAAAAGGGGCATCCGGATCATCATGGATCTGGTGGTCAATCATAGTTCAGATGAACACATGTGGTTTATTGAAAGCCGTAAATCTAAGGACAATCCCTATCGTGATTACTATATCTGGAAAGACCCCAAAAACGGACATGAGCCCAACAACTGGGAGTCCTGCTTCAGCGGCTCTGCCTGGAAATTCGACAAGACTACAGGCCAGTATTATCTGCATCTTTTCTCAAGCAAGCAGCCGGATCTCAATTGGGAAAACCCGGCAGTCCGGGATGAAGTATTCGACATGATGACCTGGTGGTGCGACAAGGGGATCGATGGTTTCCGCATGGACGTCATCTCCATGATCAGCAAGGATCCTAATTTTCCGGATGGCAAGATCCTCGACGGGATATATGGGGACCCCAATCCATATGTCTGCAATGGGCCCCGGGTCCATGAATATCTGCAGGAAATGAATCGCCGAGTACTCTCAAAATATGACATTATGACTGTTGGGGAAGCCGCAGGCGTAACTGTCGAAGAAGCAAAGAAATATGCGAACAATGAAGGCAGCGAGCTCAATATGGTGTTTCATTTTGAGCACACAGACGGAAGCTCCAATTCCGATTCTGTCCTCGGAAAATGGACTGTCAACCCGCCCCGTCTTTCTTACGTCCGCGGTATTCTCAACAAATGGCAGACTGAACTGGAGGGAAAAGCCTGGGGAAGCTTATACTGGGATAACCATGATCAGCCAAGAGCAGTTTCCCGTTTTGGAAATGATTCTGAAGAATGGCGTGTGCTTTCAGCAAAAATGCTTGCCACGGTGCTCCATATGCAGAAGGGTACTCCCTATATCTATCAGGGAGAAGAATTCGGCATGACCAACACTCACTTTTCATCTATTGAGGACTGCAGAGACATCGAAGAGATCAATGCATATCAGCAATATGTGACGGATCATGGTCTGATCGACAGCACTACCATGCTGAAATGCTTCGATACTGTCGCCCGCGACAACGCAAGAACTCCGGTTCAGTGGAATGCCGGCAGAAATGCCGGCTTTACTACCGGGACCCCCTGGATCAAGGTGAACCCCAATTATACAGAGATAAATGCTGAAGCGGCACTTGAGGATCCGGACTCAATTTTCTATTATTACCAGAAGCTGATCCGCTTACGGCACAGCTTCCCGATCATTGTATATGGCGTCTTTCATCCTCTGCTGGAGACCAGCGATTCAATCTATGCATACGAACGCACAATGGATGGGAAGGCACTGACCATCGCGGCTAACTGGACTGAGTTTGAGCAGAAATGCACTCTGTTCGACGACATTGACGGAGATGAACTGATTTCAAATTATAAGGCTCACCGTACCGGTGTTCTGCAGCCTTATGAAGCACGGGCAGTGCTTCACTGAGAATATGAATAAAACTGTTAATAAGAACGGTGCCACTGAAGAAACAAGACAGCAGGGCTACGCTGCTTTTCCATGCTCCATGTATTTCGCAGAAGCAGAGAAAGACAGGAATGTTTTCTTCGATACCAAGCTTCACTGGCACAGTTCTACAGAATTACTGCATTTTGAAAAAGGGGTCTTTACTCTTTCCGTAAATATGGAAACCACTGAGGTCTCAAGTGAATGTTATGTTTTCGTTGAGAGCAACATGCTCCATGCCATAACCTCAAAATCAGATTACAGGGAATCTGCACTGCTTTACAATCCGTCCGTTCTTTCCAGCCGGAATTTTGATTCCTCTGAACAGCTCCTGATCGAACCATTGATTCACGGCAGTCTGACTCTTCCAAAATATATCCGTCCGGATATGCCCGTGTTCAAAGAATTTGATCAGACCTTCAGACAGATCGCACAGATCTTCAGAACGGCAGCTGACAAGAGAGACGATCAGTATAATCTTTCTGCTCCCACGGACCAGCTGAGATGTAAGGCACTGATGATGCTGCTCATCTCTCTTCTGTCGGATGGGGATCTGCTCACAAATGCTCCGAGAGATCCCGACCCCAAGGCAGAAGTTCTCAAACAGGTCCTGGCGTATATCAACAGCCACTACAGCGAAAAGATCTATCTGAGAGATCTGGCTGAGATCATGAATTTCAACGAACAGTATTTCAGTCGTTATTTTAAGAAAACGCTGGGCATGACCTGTGTAGACTACATTAACGATGTGCGCATCCGGCATGCCAAGAAGCTGCTAAGGACAACTAACGCCCCCGTTCTTGATATTGCATACGCCTGTGGTTTCGGCAATATTGGGCATTTTATCCAGTCCTTCAAGCGTGCCACAGGGAAAAGGCCCATGGAATACAGACTGAATTAAAAAAATACAGGAAAGGTGAACTGACATTATGATAAAACAATGGTGGAATAAAAAAGTTGCTTATCAGATATATCCCAAAAGCTTCTGTGACAGCAATGATGATGGAATCGGAGACCTGCAGGGCATTATCAGCAAGCTGGATTATCTGAAAGATCTGGGTGCAGACATTGTCTGGCTGAGCCCAATTTATGTTTCTCCGCTGGCAGATCAGGGTTATGATATTGCAGATTACTACAATATTGATCCTCGCTTCGGAACTATGGACGATATGGATCAGCTGCTTAAGGAGGCTCACAAACGTGATATCCGCATTCTCATGGACCTGGTAGTCAATCACTGCTCAGACGAGCACGAATGGTTCAGAAAAGCCGCGGAAGATCCAGACGGAAAATACGGAAAATTTTTCTATCTGGAGCGGACCGATGATCCTTCTTCCCTCTGCAACTGGCGGTCCTACTTCGGGGGATCAGTCTGGGACAAACTGCCTGGCCATGATGATATCTATTATCTTCATGTATTCCATAAAAAGCAGCCGGATCTGAACTGGGAAAACCCGGAGCTTCGTGAAGAGATCTACAGCATGATCAACTGGTGGCTGGACAAAGGCCTGGACGGATTCCGTCTTGACGCCATTATCAATATCAAAAAAGCCCTGCCCTTCCGGAATTATCCGGCGGACCGGGATGATAATCTGGCATCCTGCACGCATATGCTTCACGATGCATCAGGGATCGGTGAGTTCCTGGGAGAAATGCGCGACCGATGCTTTAAGCCTCATAATGCATTTACTGTCGGCGAAGTTTTCAATCAGAAGGATGAAGATCTCCCTGACTTTATTGGTGACAACGGATATTTCAGCTCCATGTATGATTTTTCAGAGACGGTTTTCGGTCAAAGCCAGAAAGGCTGGCAGGAGAATCGTGATATCACACCGGACGATTACAGAGACTGTGTGTTCAGTGCCCAGAGGAAATTCAACCAAGTCGGCTTTGTTTCTAATATTATTGAAAACCATGATGAACCCCGAGGCGCATCACGCTATATTCCTGAAGGCGACCAGTCTCCTGTTTCCAAAAAAATGCTCGCCACCGCATATTTCTTTGTAAAAGGACTTCCCTGGATCTACCAGGGTCAGGAGCTGGGAATGGAAAACATTAAAATTTCATCCATTGACGAGGTGGATGACATCTCTTCCATTGACTCCTACAAGGTTGCGCTTTCTCAGGGTGTGTCGGAGGCTGATGCCCTTCATATGATAGAGAAATACGGCCGGGACAACGCCCGGACTCCATTTCAGTGGAGTGCGGCAGAACATGCCGGCTTCACCAGGGGAACTCCCTGGCTGCGCGTCAATCCGAACTATACAGAAATCAACCTGGAGAATGAGAAGGATGATCCTGATTCGGTCTACAATTACTACCGCAGGCTTACCCGCCTGAGAAAAAGCGAAAAATACAGTGATACTTTTGTCTACGGAAGCCTTATTCCTTATCTTGCAGACATGCATAATGTCATGTCCTACTTCCGCAAGGGAAATGATCAGACACTGTTGATCATGGCAAATTACCAGAGCGGGCCTCAGAGGCTCCCGCTTCCGGGCAAGGTCATCAATGTGCTTCTCACCAACACGACCGGACCTGAAATCACTGATAATGAGATCCGGCTGGATGGGTATCAGGCAGTTGTACTTGAAATAGAATGAAAAGCGAGAAATAAGACCAGCACTCTGCGCCAACAGAGTGTGATTCTAACTGCACAATCGGTACACAAAAAAACCCAGAAATGCAGGCGTATCATCGATATCCTTGCAATTTCTGGGTTTTTTTATCCTGCCGGCGGTGGGAATCGAACCCACACGACCTTGCGGCCAACAGATTTTGAGTCTGCCTCGTCTGCCAGTTCCGACACGCCGGCTTAAACCTGTATTTGAAGAAGCATCCTCCATCCGGGCCCTCTACGGTCCGACCGTTTCCGTTTCTTCAAAACAACGCAGTGCCCTTTTGGACACTGCGTTATTTTATCATACCATTTTCATAAAATCAAGCCGGGAACATACGGTGGAATTCTTCTGTCCCGTCAAGGGTCGCGAAATAGTCTCTCGCTGTCTCCGGGCGGCGGATCTGCTCGAAGGAGCCGTCCTCCTTCAGGAGGACCTCTGCGGACCAGAGTTTTCCATTATAGTTGTATCCCATGGCAAATCCGTGAGCGCCTGTATCGTGGATAAACAGCAGATCACCCTTCTCGATCTCCGGAAGCATGCGGTCGATGGCAAACTTGTCGTTGTTTTCACAGAGAGATCCGGTCACATCATACATATGATCACAGGGCGCGTCCTCCTTGCCCATGACCGTAATGTGATGATAGGCGCCGTACATGGCCGGACGCATCAGATTGACGGCGCATGCATCGCATCCGATATACTCTTTGTAGATATGCTTTGCGTGGACTGCTTTTGTGACCAGTGCTCCGTAGGGGCCGGTCATGAACCTTCCCATCTCTGTGAAGAGGCTGATATCTCCCATGCCTGCGGGCACCAGGATCTCTTCATAGACCTTGCGCACGCCCTCTCCGATTATGCGGATATCGTTGGGTTCCTCTTCCGGACGATAAGGAATGCCTACACCGCCGGAAAGATTAATGAAGGTGATATGAGCGCCTGTCTCCCGCTGCAGGTCAACAGCAAGACGGAACAGGATGCCTGCCAGTTTGGGATAATACTCGTTCGTAACGGTATTGCTGGCAAGGAATGCATGGATGCCGAATTCCTCCACGCCTTTGCTCTTCAGGATACGGAAGGCCTCAAAAAGCTGCTCTGTGGTCATACCGTATTTGGAGTCTCCGGGATTGTCCATAATGCCGTTGGACAGCTCGAACAGTCCGCCCGGATTGTAACGGCAGCACATCTTTTTCGGAAGGGTACCAAGAATCTCCTCGACCTCTTCGATCGTGGTGAAGTCATCCAGATTGATGATGGCATTCATATCCCTTGCCTTGACAAACTCGTCATCCGGCGCATCGTTGGCCGAGAACATGATCTGCTCTCCGGTAAAGCCCATCGCCTCGGACAGCATCAGCTCGGTCATCGACGAGCAGTCGCATCCGCAGCCATATTCGCCCATGATCTTTATCAGGGCCGGGTTTGCATTTGCCTTTACCGCAAAATATTCGCGGAATCCGGGATTCCAGGAAAAGGCCTCCTTCACGGCCTTCGCGTTCTCCCGGATGCCCTTCTCATCATACAGATGAAAGGGTGTGGGAATCTGCTGCACGATCTCGTCGAGTTTTGCTTTGGTGACAAAAGGTGTTTTTTTCAATACTGCTTTCCTCATTTCTATTTGGCCCCGGAGGCCGGTATTGCTTTTTTCTGCCCG
>DFFG01000063.1:21310-30559 GCA_002368795.1 Eubacterium sp. UBA3782 | reverse complement strand
CGTACTTCTTACGCTCTTTCATACGCGGATCACGGGTAAGGAATCCAGCGGACTTCAGAGCCGGTCTGTAATCAGCATCTGCCTCAAGCAGTGCACGAGCGATACCGTGACGGATCGCACCTGCCTGTCCGGTAAGGCCGCCGCCCACAACATTAACCAGTACGTCAAACTTGTCTACGTTGTCGGTAGCTACCAGCGGCTGACGGATGATAACCTTCAGGGTCTCCAGGCCGAAGTAGTCGTCGATGTCTCTCTTATTGACAGTGATCTTGCCGGTGCCCGGTACAAGATACACTCTTGCTACGGATTTTTTTCTTCTTCCGGTTCCATAATATCTTGCGCTAGCCATGATTCTCTACCTCCTTAGAATGTAAGCTCTTCCGGTTTCTGAGCGGCATGCGGATGCTCTGCGCCAGCGTACACGTGAAGTTTTGTCAGCATCTGTCTTCCAAGAGGTCCCTTCGGGAGCATGCCCTGAACGGCCAACTTGATCACTCTCTCGGGATGCTTTGCCAGCATTTCCTTGAGGGTAGTCTCCTTCAGGCTTCCGACATACTCAGAATGTCTGTAGTAGACCTTCTGATCCAGCTTCTTGCCTGTGACTTTGATCTTCTCACAATTGACGACGATCACATAATCGCCGGTATCAACAAAGGGTGTAAACTCCGGTTTGTTCTTGCCTCTCAGGACCTTAGCAACCTCAGATGCAAGACGTCCAAGGGTCTTTCCGGATGCATCAACGACGTACCATTTCTTCTCTAACTGATCCGGATTCGCCATATATGTCTTCATGGTTATAACCTCCTGCATGAATCTCACACAGTTCGGGAACTTCCTCCCTGTGATTCTTTCTTTTTTCGTTTGGTACTTTGGCCACTGTCCGGATGGCCTTGGCACCGGAGTGATATCCTCATCAGGGCTTTTGACTTGAATATCTTTATATGAAGCAGCTGCCATCCATTTCCCGATGGGAAGGCGGAATTTGGACGCACTCCTGCCGTCACACCCGATTATTATAGGAGATTGACCTCCTGCTGTCAAGCACAAAATCGCATGTCTTCCAAGGTTTTTCCCTGTTGTTTTTAGATCGATGCAGCTTTCCTGGCAAGGCGCGGCCAGTGCGGGATCATCTGCCATTTCTCCAGCCTGAAGATACCTGCCGCCTCGTTTTTTAGAATCCCCAGGCAGGATAACGGATCTCCAGAAGAGTCAGCCCGCAGGCCGGCGCTGTATCTCCCGCCGCGCTGCGGTCTCTGGCCTCGATGATCCGGCCCATATCCTCCGGCTCCCGCCGCGCGTTTCCGATCTCCATCAGTGTCCCGGCAATGATCCGCACCATATGGTAGAGAAAGCCGTTTCCCTGAATGCGGAAGGTGATCATATCCTCCTCCCTGCCGATCGTTGCGCTGTACACCGTGCGGACGGTGCTTCTGGCCGGATCGATATCGCCGGATGCCTGAAAGCTGCGGAAATCATGCTCACCGATCAAATACGGCAGAGCCGCCTGCATCCGCTCGATATCCATGGAATAATAGGTGAAAAAACTGCCGATGCGTCTGGTCGGATCCGGGAACTGCCGGTTCAGGATCCGGTATTCGTAGGTCTTGACCGTATCTGTAAACCGGGGATGAAAATCTGCAGGGACTTCCCTTGAGCCATCGATACGGATATCTCCAGGCAATCTTGTATTTAACGCAAAGGAGAACTTGTCTCCAGGCATCCGCATGGCGGTATCGAAAACAGCCACATTTCCCCTGGCATGAACGCCGGCATCGGTGCGGGAGGCACCGATCGTGTGGATAGGCTCACCGCAGAATTCGGTCAGGCATTCATTGAGAACCTGCTGCACCGTGATCCCGTTTGGCTGGACCTGCCAGCCGCAATAATTGGTGCCGTCATAGGCTACCTTAAGCATGACTCGCTTCATGGCTGCTCTCCCTGACAGATCGTTACCATTTAAAAATCACCCGGATCGCGATCGATGCGCCAAGGTAGAGTGCCAGGATCAGGTAGGCGATCCAGTCTCTTCGCTCATACCGAAGCGGCTTCATCTGCGTGCGGCCGTCTCCGCCATGATAGCATCTGGCTTCCATGGCAAGAGCCAGATCATTGGCTCTGCGGAAAGCAGAGACAAACAGCGGCACAAGGAGCGGCACCATGGCTCTTACCCTTTTCAGCAGGCCGCCGCTCTCAAAGTCGGCTCCCCTTGCCATCTGGGCCTTCATGATCTTGTCCGTCTCCTCCATCAGGATCGGAATAAACCTGAGGGCGATGGACATCATCATGGCGATCTCATGCACGGGCACACCGATCTTCTTTAAGGGGCCAAACAGAGATTCCATGCCGTCTGTCAGCTTGTTTGGCGTGGTGGTCAGCGTCATGAGGGATGCGCCAATGATCAGGAAGACCAGCCGGATCGCCATTTTTGCGGCGGTCTGGATGCCTTCCCGTGTTATTTTAAGCATGCCCCAGGACCAGATCACCTCACCCTGGGTCAGAAACATGTTCAGAACCATGGTAAAGACGAGCAGGATCCAGACCGCCTTGAGGCCCTTCACCATGAAGGAAAACGGCACCTTGGACAGGCTGATCATGCTGATCAGAAATATGGCTCCCAGAACATAGCCCCAGGACCGGAAGATAAACAGGGAAGCGATGTAGACGACCGTCCCGATAAATTTTACTCTTGGGTCCAGTCTGTGCAGAATGGAATCTGCAGGATAGTACTGGCCGATTGTAATATCTCTTATCATGACCTCTTTATCATCCTTCCAGCGCCTGCAGAATAGAGCGCTTTGCTTCCTCGATCGTTGTCGCCTGCGTATCCACCTTCAGCCCGCGCTCAGCCAGTGCATGCATGATGTAGGTCATCTGCGGCGCGGCAAGGCCCATCTCCTCCAGCTCTTTGTAATGAGCAAATACATTGCGCGGGGTATCGTCGAAGGCTTTCTCACCTTTGTTCATTACGATGAGCCGCTCGACATATCGGGCGACATCCTCCATGCTGTGGGAGACCAGCGCGATGGTGATCTTCCGCTCCTCCTGCAGGACAGAAAGCCGGTCCAGGATCTCGTCGCGCCCCTTAGGATCCAGTCCTGCCGTGGGCTCATCCAGCACCAGCATATCCGGGTTCATGGCCAGCACACCGGCAATGGCAACTCTTCTCTTCTGGCCGCCGGACAGCTCGAAGGGCGACTTTTTGAAATTTTTCTCCTTGATGCCGACGATCCGGAGGGCTTCCACGGCCCGCTCCCGGCATTCGTCCGGCGAAAGGCCCTGGTTCTTCGGGCCGAAGCACACATCGGTGATCACGTCGGTCTCGAACAGCTGATATTCCGGATACTGGAAGACCAGCCCCACATGGAACCGCAGCTTTCTGCGGTCATACTTTTCGCCCCAGATATCCTCGCCATCGTAGAAGACATGTCCGCTGGTGGGCTTCATCAGGCCGTTGAAATGCTGGATCAGCGTTGATTTTCCGCTGCCGGTATGGCCGATGATGCCGACGAACTGCCCTTTTGGGATCTCCAGGGAAACGTCGCGCAGGGCATGCATCTCGTATGCTGTGCCTGGGCTGTATGTATAGGTCACGTGCTCTAATCGGATCGACATAGTCACTCTTTTCTGATGCGCATCAGCGCATCTGCCAGTTCATCGGTCGTAAGGATCCCGTCCGGGATATCCAGGCCTTCTTTTTTCAGCGCATACGCCAGCTGGGTCACATGGGGGACGTCCAGCCGAAGCTCCTGCAGCTTTTCGACCTGGGAAAAGATCATCCGGGGATTGCCCTCCATGACCACCTCTCCGTCATTCATGACAAAGATGTGATCCGCACCGATGACCTCCTCCATATAGTGGGTGATCAGGATAACGGTGACGCCCTCGGCCTTGTTCAGCTCACGCACCGCCTCCAGCACCTCTTTCCGGCCGTTGGGATCCAGCATGGCGGTCGGCTCGTCCATGACGATGCATTTGGGCCGCATGGCCATGACACCGGCGATCGCCACCCGCTGCTTCTGTCCGCCGGAAAGCCGGTTCGGGGAATGCTGGCGGTAGGCTGTCATTCCGGTCTTCTGCAGGGCTTCATCCACCCGTTTCCAGATCTTCTCGGTGGGAACGCCCATATTTTCAGGGCCAAATCCCACGTCCTCCTCCACCACGGAGGCAACGATCTGGTTGTCGGGATTCTGGAAGACCATGCCTGCACTCTGACGGATCTCCAGTGTTCTGGATTCGTCCTTCGTGTCGATGCCGTTCACCCACACGGTTCCTTCCGTCGGCAGAAGCAGGGCATTCAGATGCTTTGCAAATGTCGACTTGCCGCTGCCGTTGTGGCCCAGGATGGCGATAAACTTGCCCGGGCGCACATCAATGCTGACGTTGATCACCGCATGGTTGACCTCGGGCTCCTGTCCCTCGTCGCCATAGATGAGATAATCGAAACTGACCTTATCGGTTTTTATGATACTCATGCGTACCTGTCCTCTTTTGCTTTCCGGTCTCTGCTGGCCGTACTGCTCTTTTCCCGGCTGCTGCCCGGCTCAGAGCAGCGTCTCCATATAGTCCCAGATCTGGTCTCTTCCGTCCTTTGTCTGGGCCGAATAGGGAAAGATGCGGCCCTCGGCGGCACTCATGCCGAGGGTGGTGCGGATCAGCTTCAGCTGCTTTTGCACCTGGCTTCTTTTGATCTTGTCAAGTTTTGTAGCGATGATGACCGGCTGATATCCCATCTCCAGGATCCAGTTATACATCTGCACATCGTTGGCGGATGGCTCGTGCCGGATATCCAGCAGCAAAAATACCGCCTTCAGGTTCTCTGAGGTGTGCAGATATTCCTCGATCATCCTGCCCCAGGATTCCCGTACGGCCACAGATGCTGTCGTATATCCGTAGCCGGGCAGGTCCACCAGGTAGAACGTCTCGTTTACCAGATAGAAATTGATGGTCTGTGTCTTCCCCGGCTGCGCGCTCGTCCTTGCCAGCGCCTTCCGGTTCATCAGACCGTTGATCAGCGAGGATTTCCCGACGTTGGATTTTCCCGCAAAGGCGATCTCCGGCCGGCCGGTATCCGGCAGGGTGCTCGTCACCCCGCAGACGATGTCCAGAGAAGCTGATTTTATGATCATGTATTTTTCGTCCTTCTCGTATGATGGTCTAACCGGCAACAAAGGCTGTCTTCAGCACTTCTGCCATGGTCTCCACGTACAGGATCTCCAGTCCGTCCGTGATCTCTGCATCCATCTCGGCCACATCCGGGCGGTTGCGCTCGGGCACAAGAACGGTGGTGATTCCGGCCTTCTTTGCTGCCAGAAGCTTTTCCTTCAGGCCGCCGATCGGCAGGACACGTCCCCGCAGGGTGATCTCGCCGGTCATCGCCACGTCTGCGCGCACAGGTGTCCTGGTGACTGCGGACAGCATGGCGGTCGCCATCGTGATTCCGGCAGAGGGGCCGTCCTTCGGCACCGCGCCCTCCGGGATATGGATATGGATGTCGTTTTTCCGGAAGAAGTCATCCTCGATGCCGTAATCGGATGCCACGGACCTGATATAGCTGATACCGGTCTGGGCGGATTCCTTCATGACATCGCCCAGCTGTCCGGTCAGCATGAACTCACCCTTGCCGGGCATGATGTTGACCTCGATCTCCAGGGTATCGCCGCCGACGCTGGTCCAGGCAAGGCCCCGGGTGATGCCGATCTCCGGCTTCGGGTTGGCCATATTGACGCTGTAGCGTCCTCTGCCCAGGAAATCCGCCAGGTTTTCCGCCGTAACAGCAACGGTCTTTTCACCCTTTTCCTGGATCTGCAGAGCCGTTTTGCGGCAGATCCGGCTGATCTGGCGCTCCAGCGAACGAACGCCGGCTTCCTTTGTATATTTTGTCGTGATCGCCTCGATGGCATCATCGGCGATCGAGATCTGTCCCGGCTTCAGCCCGTTTGCCCGGATCTGCTTGGGAATCAGGTGTTCCTTTGCAATGTGAAGCTTCTCGTTCTCGGTATAGCTGTTGATCTCGATGAGCTCCATGCGGTCAAGAAGCGGCCGCGGGATGCCCTGCACATCGTTGGCCGTGGCAATAAAAAGCACCTCGGACAGGTCGATGGGCACCTCCACATAATGGTCGGCAAAATGGCTGTTTTCCTCGGGATCGAGCACCTCCAGAAGGGCAGATGCGATATCGCCCCGGTAGTCGCTGCTCGTCTTGTCGATCTCATCGAGAAGCATCAGCGGATTCTTTGCCTTTGCCTGATGCAGTCCCTGGGCGATCCTTCCGGGCATGGCGCCGATATAGGTGCGCCTGTGACCGCGGATCTCCGCCTCATCGCGCACACCGCCAAGGCTGATACGCACATAATTCTTGTTCAGAGCCTTTGCGATGGACTTGGAGATCGATGTCTTGCCGGTTCCCGGAGGCCCCACCAGACACAGGATCGGCGCATCGCCCTTGCTGGTCGCCAGACGGACGGCCAGATACTCCAGGATACGCTCCTTTACCTTTTCCAGACCATAATGATCTGCCTCCAGCACCGCTCTGGCCTTGCTGATGTTCCGGTTATCCCTGGTCATCTTGTCCCAGGGCAGGCCAAGCAGCGTCTCGATATACCCACGGATCACACCGCTTTCCGAAGGATTGCCGACCACATTCTCAAAGCGCCGGATCTCCTCGTAAAGGGTATCCTTTACCTCCTTCGGGGCCTTCAGGGCCGCTGTTTTTTCCCGGAAACGGTCGATATCCGACTGGACGTTGTCGTCGCCCAGCTCCTCCCGGATCTCTTTCAGCTGCTCCCGCAGGATATACTCCCTCTGATTTTTGTCGATCCGGGCCTGCACTGCGGTCTGCAGCTCGGCGCGGATATTCCAGACCTCCATCTCGTTTTCCAGCATCTCGCAAAGAACCATATATCGCTCCGCCAGGTCTGCGGCGGACAGGAGCCTTTGCTGCTGCTTGTAGGAGACGGTCAGGTTGATGCAGATCTGATCCACCATGTATTCCAGATCGTCGATATCCAGGAACTGCCCCTGCAGCTCCCGGCTGACCTTCTGGACCGTAGTGGAATAATTCCGGAACAGGTCGCGGAGATTGTCGAGCATGGCTTTCCGGTGGATCGCATCGATCGGCGGCATGGCATCCCGGTCAAAGGTGCGGATCTCTGCACGCAGCAGCGATTCGGACTCTGTGAAATCCAAAAGCTCCGCCCGCTCAATGCCCTCCGCCAGAATGCGCAGAACGCCCTTGGGAAGCTTGACCACCTGCTTGATCACTGAGATCGTCCCCACCGTATAAAGATCGTCCAGGGTCGGCTCCATGACAGCAGTCTCTCTCTGCGTGACCAGAAAGACCTTCTGATCGCGCAGCATGGCCTCGTTGACCGCATTGATCGACTTTGGCCGGCTGACCTCAAAGTGTATTACCATATCAGGAAGGATCGTGATCCCTCTCAGTGCCACTGCTGGCAGCACAAGCATATTTTCGCTCATTTGCTCTCCAATCTGGCGCCGGATGCGCGGCTGTTCCGGATGGTCTTATGCAGGCTGATACCGCCCGCTCCGCGATTTCTTCGGCTTCATATTCCGCCGCGGCACAGGCTTGGGCTCCCCATGGGTAAGCTCCGGCTTCAGCTGGTCGGCGGCCTCGTCATAGGTGATCCGGCATGCGCGGATCGTGTTGTCGGAAGGAGCCTGATACATGACTTCCATCATGGTCTGCTCCATGATCGCCCGAAGTCCTCTGGCTCCGGTCTTGATCTTCATCGCTCTTCTGGCCATGGCTGCCAGAGCATCGTCGTCAAAGGAAAGCTCCACGCCGTCCAGCTCCAGAAGCTTGGCGTACTGCTTCACCAGAGAGTTTTTGGGCTCCTTCAGGATGCGGACCAGCGCCTCCTCGTCCAGTCCGTCCAGGGTAACGACGATCGGCACACGGCCGACAAATTCAGGGATCAGGCCATATTTGACCAGATCCTCGGGCATGACCTCCCGGAGGACTTGACCGATCTCCTCTTCCTTGCGGACGCCCAGATCGGCGTCAAAACCGATGCCCTTGGTATCCTTGCGCCGCTCGATAATCGAGGCAAGGCCTTCAAACGCACCGCCGCAGATAAAGAGGATGTTGGTCGTATCGATCTGGATGAATTCCTGGTGCGGGTGCTTTCTGCCGCCCTGGGGCGGAACGTTTGCCACCGTGCCCTCAAGCATCTTCAGCAATGCCTGCTGGACGCCTTCACCGGAAACATCACGGGTGATCGAAGGATTCTCAGATTTTCTCGTGATCTTGTCGATCTCGTCGATGTAGACAATACCGTGCTCTGCACGCTCCACATCGTAATCTGCCGCCTGGATCAGCTTCAGCAGGATGTTCTCCACGTCCTCACCCACGTAGCCGGCCTCTGTCAGAGTCGTGGCATCCGCGATGGCGAAGGGTACGTTCAGCATCCTGGCCAGGGTCTGGGCCAGCAGCGTCTTGCCGGAACCGGTCGGGCCCAGCATGAGGATGTTGCTCTTCTGCAGCTCCACATCGGTGACTGCCGAAGACAGGATCCTCTTGTAATGATTGTAAACAGCAACAGACAGCACCTTCTTTGGATCGGTCTGTCCGATCACGTATCCGTCCAGGAACTCGCTGATCTCCATCGGCTTCATGAGATTGATCTCCTCGCCCATGGAGAGCGGCTCGCGGAATTCCTCATCGATGATCTCTGCACAGATCGTGATGCATTCGTCGCAGATGTAGGCCCCTCCGGGTCCGGCGATCAGTTTTCTCACCTGATCCTCCGATTTGCCGCAGAAGGAACATCTGACTTTCTGGTCATTCTTTCCGGCCATTCTTACCTCGCTTTTCTTGAAAAAGGGCGCTGCAAAAACACCTGCTCTCCTGCGGCATTTTTGGAACACCCTTTACGCATTTCAACCTTATCTGCTTGTTATCACGTTATCGATCAGCCCGTATGCCATTGCTTCCTCCGCTGTCATATAATTGTCCAGCTCGGTATCACGGGTGACCTTCTCCAGCGGCTGTCCGGTATTGGCCGCCAGGATCTCGTTCAGTTTTCTCTTGATCTTCAGGATCTGCTCCGCCACGATCTCGATATCGGAGGCCTTGCCCTGGGCTCCGCCGGAGGGCTGATGGATCATGATCTCTGCATTGGGAAGCGCAAGACGCTTGCCCTTGGTTCCTCCTGCAAGCAGGAAGGCGCCCATGCTGGCTGCCATGCCAAGGCAGATGGTGGAGACGTCGCACTTGATGTACTGCATGGT
>DFFG01000063.1:0-21225 GCA_002368795.1 Eubacterium sp. UBA3782 | reverse complement strand
CCGGCAGTGACAGAGCCTCCCGGGCTGTTGATGTAGAGATGAATATCCTTGGAGGGATCCTCGGACTCCAGGAAAAGCATCTGGGCAACGATCAGATTTGCTGAAACGTCTGTGACCTCCTCACCCAAAAAGATGATGCGGTCCTTCAGCAGACGGGAATAGATATCATAGCTTCTCTCACCATGCCCGGTCTGCTCAATGACATATGGAACTAAAGGCATTTTATTCCTCTACTTTCTCCGCTTCCTCGACCTCAACTGCGTTCTCGCCGATAAAGTCAGCGGCCTTCTGTACCAGCAGGTCTCTCCTGATGGTCTCCTTCTCGGCGTCGCCGATGAACTGCTTCACCTGCTCGACGTCCATGTTGTAGCTCTTGGCCATAGCGGCGATCTCGTTCTCGACATCCTCCTCTGTGACCTCCAGGCCTTCCACCTGGGCAACCTTCTCCAGAACAAGCTCGTTGCGGATCTGGATCTCAGCCTGCGGCTTTACCTGCTCGCGCATGCCAGCCATATCGGAGCCGGTATACTTCATATACTGATCCATGCTCATGCCCTGGCTCTCCAGCCTGCGGGCAAAGTTGTTGACCATCTCGGCTGCGCGGGTATCCAGCATCGGAGCCGGGATGTTGATCGTTGCATTCTGGGCAGCCTTGGACACGCCATTGTCACGGCGGGCCTGCTTTGCCTCGTTCTCCTTGCGGACCTCGAGCTGCTTTCTGACATCAGCTCTGTACTCGTCCATGGTATCAAACTCGGATACATCCTGAGCAAACTCATCGTTCAGCTCCGGAAGCTCGGTAGCGGTGATCTTCTTTACCGTGCAGGTAAAGACAGCAGCCTTACCCTTCAGATCCTCAGCATGATACTCCTCCGGGAAGGTAACATTGACCAGTCTGGTCTCCCCTGCGTTCACGCCGACCAGCTGCTCCTCGAAGCCCGGAATAAAGGAGCCGGAGCCAAGCTTCAGATCATGATCGTTTGCGGTGCCGCCGTCAAAAGCAACGCCGTCGATCGCGCCAGCGTAATCGATGGTGACAGTATCACCCATCTCGGCCGGACGATCCTCAACGGTTACCTCACGGCTGTTCTTGTTCTGCTCTTTTTTGATCTCCTCCTCGACTTCCTCGTCGGATACGGAGACATCGGTCTTCGGAACCTCTACGCCCTTGTACTGGCCCAGCTCGACCTCAGGCTTTACAGCTACGGAAGCAGTAAAGATAAACTCTTTGCCCTTCTCGATCTGGACAACGTCGATCTCCGGAGCAGATACGATATCCAGGCCGCTCTCGGTGGCAGCCTCCTCATAGGCATTCGGAATGATCGCATTGGCAGCGTCCTCGTAGAATACGCCGGCACCATACATCTTCTCTACCATCTGTCTCGGAACCTTGCCCTTACGGAAGCCGGGAACACTGATGTTCTTCTTCTGTCTCAGGTATGCAGCCTGAAGGGCTTTCTCAAATTCATCTGCGGAAACATTGATGGTAAGCTTTGCCATGCTGTTTTCCAGGTTCTCTACGCTGACACTCATCTTGTCAATTCCTCCTTATATATACACCTTGATGATTCGTTATTCGAATGCGGATCCCGGGAAATGGTCGTTTTTCCTCTGTCTGTCATACGGTTCCGCCTTTGCTGCGCAGCCCAAAAAAGCTCCTCTGCTCAGCCATTTGCCTAGTATAGCATAAACGTTTTTAAAACGCAAGGAATGCATATCTGGCGGATATGCATTTTGCAAAACCTTATTTTTCAGCCCTTACCGCAGGCGGATCAGCTCCAGGCTGGTCTCCTTTACCACGATATAGCGGTGACTGCCCATGGCAAAAATATCCTGCCGGCTGCCCTTGTACTGGCCGTTGAATTTCTCTACGCCGTCCAGAGTGATCAGGCAGATGTTCTGCCCGTTGTACAGGCTGACCTCATCCCCGGTGATCTCCACCTCCTGATAGACAAAATCAAAATGCTTGTCCATCTCCTGGCTTCCGCTGCTGTCATAGACCAGCATCCGGTATCCGCCCTGCTCCTCATCGCGGACGATCAGGCCGATGTGCCGATTGTTGTGGAATACGCTCAGGATATCCTGATCGATCTTTACATTGGCATCCTCCGACGGCATCCGGCTTCCGCTGTACACGGAAAAGCCGTCCTCACGGAACGCCACAAAAGCAGAACCATCCAGGAATTCCACCTCCGGGATGATGATATCCCCGTAGGTGTAATGGCCGATCCGGTTGTCCACGGCATTCTGTCCGGCAGAGCCAAAGCTGTAGATATCCACCACTGCCTGCTGTCCCGTCTCGGAAATACTTAAATAGGAAACGCAAAGTGTCTCCCCGTTCCGGGAGATGGCCAGATCCAGCGGATAGCCGGGATCATCGATCGCCGTCTTGATCTCCGCGATCTCGTCTCCTCCGGCTTTGTAATATTTTACCCAGGTGCCGGAAGCATCCTGCAGGATCGCTGCCACATTGCCCTGCCCGGAGACCTTTGCCCTGGCAATGGGAAGGCTCGTTGCGGCCGTCCCCACCAGACCTTTTGCATCACAGACCACAATGCTGGCTCCGCTGCGGTCATAGATTGCGATCTTGTCATCACAGATCGACACGTTGGGATCCCCCATGGTGTAGCTGATATCCCAGATAACATCGCCCGTTCTCTTGTAGAGGGACGCGCCGTCCGTGCTGTACCGCAGGATCTTTCCGTCTGCATTGCAGTAGGATGCGGAACGGGTATCCTCGGCTGTACGGGTCTCGGTGACCGCATATCCGCGGAACTTCCAGTAACGGGTCCCCAGAATGATCCCGGCCATGCCGATCAAAACAGCGGCTATGATGATGATATAGGTCAGGACCTGCGGCGTGAAAAGCGGCTGCTTTTCCCCGTCGATGGATTCGCCCCGGAAGATGTTCCGGAAGTTTTTCAGGAAGCCTCCCGCACTGATCGGGCCGTCTTCCGCATCCTCATCGGTATCCTCATCCTCGTCCATGGAAGAACGCAGGCTCTCCCAGTCAAAATGGATCCCGCCTCTGCCGGATCCTTTTTTGTCCGCCGGCTCTCTGTCATCGGTGTCTCCCGAAGTCTCTGATCTGCCGTGCTCTGCCGCGCCTTCTGGTCCTGCTGTGCCGGTCTCCCCCTGCCCTTTTGCAGGGTGGGCTTTGTCTGCCGGCGCATCCTCCTGGTCTCTGTCATCATCCAGCAGATAGTCGTCCCAGTCGTCGTCCCAATCGTCGTCCTCGTCGAAGAAATCATCCTCGTCGTCTTCATCCGGCACTTTTGCGGAAGGTTTTACTGCAGGTGATGCACCCTTTTGCCCGCCGGCAATTCTCTCCTGCTCGTCCTCTTCCTCATCCAATGTCCCGGCCAGACCGACTGCATCTTCCTCTATCTCGCCCTCATCCGGATCATCTTCGTCCAGAAAGCCCTCATCCAGCTCGTCTTCGTCCAGGAAGTCATCCTCATCCAGGAAATCATCCTCTGCCGGACTGGTTTTATTCAGTTTTTTTAAGAAAGAATCTTTCAGGCTCATGTTCTGTACCGTATTCTCCGGTGATTCTATTTTTGTTCCGCTTCCGGTGCCCTTAACGCCTGTCTGTCCGGCGGAAAGCACAAAAGGAAGCAGTTCTCCCAAAGCAAAAGAATTCTTTCAATGGGAGAACAAAGACTGCTGCGGACCTGCCGCAGCAGTCTATTCAGTCTTTATCCCTGTCTGCTGTTCCGGAAAAAAGCTTATGCCTCAGCTCCGGATAAGAGCCAGCTGCGGATGCTCTTGTAAACACCCTCGCCGTCCAGGTTGTATTTTGCCAGAAGCTCCAGTGCCGGGCCTGACTCACCAAAGACATCCTGCATGCCGAGCTTGAGAACTCTGACCGGGCAGCTCTCGCAGAGCGTCTCACAGACCGCGCTGCCAAGACCGCCGATCACGGAATGCTCTTCTACCGTAACGACCTTGCCGGTCTCCTGTGCAGCCTTGATGATCAGCTCCTTGTCCAGAGGCTTGATCGTATGAATGTTGATGACCTTTGCGGAAATGTTGTCCGCTTCGAGCATCTTTGCCGCCTCAAGTGCGGAATTGACCTCCAGGCCGGTGGCAATGATGGTCACGTCCTTTCCTTCGCGAAGAACGATGCCCTTGCCGACCTCGAAATGGTAATCCGGACGGTCATTGATCACCGGAACGGCAAGTCTGCCAAAACGCAGATAGACCGGTCCCTCCATCTCATATGCAGCATGTACCGCTGCCCGTGCCTCTACATCATCCGAAGGATTGATAATCGTCATGCCGGGGATGGTCCGCATCAGCGCGATATCCTCGTTGCACTGATGGGAAGCGCCGTCCTCACCGACAGAGATGCCGGCATGTGTCGCGCCGATCTTGACGTTCAGATGGGGATAGCCAATGCTGTTGCGGACCTGCTCGAAAGCACGGCCGGCAGCGAACATGGCAAAGGAGCTGGCAAAGGGAACCTTGCCGGTGGCCGCAAGACCTGCAGCAATGCCCATCATATCTGCCTCTGCGATACCGCAGTCAATGTGTCTCTCGGGGAAAACCTTCTGGAAGATGCCGGTCTTGGTCGCATTTGCCAGATCCGCATCCAGAACGATCACATCCTCATGTTCTTTTCCCAGCTCAACGAGTGCGTTGCCATAGCTTTCACGTGTTGCAACCTTTTTTACTTCTGACATAATGCTTCACCTGCTTTCTTCAGATCTTCCATTGCTACTGCAAACTCTGCATCATTTGGGGCCTTGCCGTGCCAGCCAACGCTGTTCTCCATATAGGAAACGCCCTTGCCCTTCAGGGTCTTGCAGATGATCGCTGTGGGCATGCCCTTTACCGTGCGTGCCTCTGCAAAGGCTGCGCGGAGCTGGTCAAAATCATTGCCGTCTGCCACATTGATCACATGGAAATTGAATGCATCAAATTTCTTGTCGATCGGGTAGGGGTTGTTGACCTCGGAGATCGGTCCGTCGATCTGCAGATTATTGTTGTCCACGATGACCACCAGGTTGTCCAGCTTCTTGGCGCCGGCAAACATCGCTGCCTCCCAGACCTGGCCTTCCTCTATCTCACCGTCGCCCAGCAGGGTGTAGACTCTGTAGCTATCACCGGAAAGCTTTGCAGACAGGGCCATGCCGCAGGCTGCGGAAATGCCCTGACCCAGAGATCCGCTGGACATATCCACGCCGGGGATATGCTTCATATCCGGATGTCCCTGGAGATAGTGTCCGGTGTGGCGCAGACCCAGAAGATCCTCCTTCGGGAAGTATCCTCTCTCTGCCAGAGTGGAATAAAGTCCGGGAGCGGTGTGTCCCTTGGACAGTACAAACCGGTCACGGTCAGCTTTCCTGGGATCTGCCGGATCGATGTTCATTTCTTCAAAATATAGATAAGTAAAGATCTCTGCTGCGGAGAGAGATCCGCCCGGATGTCCGGCCTTTGCTGAATGCACGGCCTTAATGATCCCGATCCGGACCTCGTTGGCATGTTTCTGCAGTTCTAAGTTTTCCATTTCAGCCTCCTGCATGTAAATTGAATTCTATAGTTCTGTTCTTCCCTGAAGAGCACGAAGCAGCGTCACTTCATCGATATATTCCAGATCGCCGCCTACCGGAACACCGCTCGCGATGCGGGTGACCCGGATCCCTGTAGGCTTGATTAGCTTGCTGATGTACATGGCTGTCGTCTCGCCTTCAAGGCTTGAATTTGTAGCGATGATCACCTCATCGACATCCCCCTGCAGCCGCTGCATCAGCTCCTTCAGCCGGATGTCGTCGGGTCCTATTCCCAGCATCGGGGAGATGGCGCCCTGAAGCACATGGTAGACGCCCTCATATTTCTGCGTCTTTTCGTAGGCTGCCAGATCCCTCGAATTTTCGACCACCATGATCTGCCTGTGATCCCTGGCGGGATTGGCACAGATCGGGCAAACCTCTGCATCTGTAAGCGTGCCGCAGATCCGGCAATACTGTACATTGGTCTTTGCCGCCGTGATCGTATCTGCCAGCTGCTTTACCTGGTCTGCCGGCATCGATATGATGTGAAAGGCGAGGCGCTGGGCGGATTTCGGACCTATGCCGGGAAGCCGTCCAAGCTCTTCGATCAGCTTCCCGATATGGGTGCTGTAATATTCCATCAGAAACCAAGGCCTCCGATCCCGCCAAGGCCGCCCATGCCGCCGGTCAGCTTGCTCATCTGGGCTGCCTGGGCATCCTCTACCTGGCGGAAGGCGTCATTGACCGCCGCCATGATCATGTCCTCGAGTGTCTCCACATCCTCCGGATCCACAGCCTCCGGATCGATCCTGACCTTTGTGACCTCCTTCTTCCCGGTCACTGTGATCTCCACTGCACCGCCGCCGACGGTCGCCGTGAATTCCTTTGTCTCCATCTCCTTCTGCTGCTCTTCCATCTGGCGCTGCATGCGCTGAGCCTGCTTCATCAGATTGTTCATGTTTCCGGGCATACCGGAAAAACCGCCTCTTTTCGCCATGGATCTCCTCCTGAAATGTGAACTTTTCCTTCTTCTATTTTATCCAAACCGACGAATACCGTAAATTGACATCTGCGGAAAAATTATCCGCTGCATGCAGGTATTCCTTAGAATCTTTTACCAAGTATACAGGGACAGGGCTTACCAGATCCCATCATCCTCATCAGGGCCTTCGTATTCTTCGAACGGGAAGTCCGTAATCTCCGCACCGAGCAGCTCCTCCACCGGAATGTCTGCCAGATGCCGGTTTCCCGCCTCTGCCGGCGCGACAGCTTCGACCTCGGCGTCTTTTCCGGTGAGGGATTCGATCACCTGCCTAAGCTCCGCTAGTCTGCCCGGCTCGTTGATCTGTTCCCGGCTCAGGCGGTCTGCCACCTCCAGGAACAGCTTGCTGCCGCCGCTTGTACCGTCATATTTCGGGACTGCGGCAGAAAGATAGGTGGACAGCGGCTGTCCGGTCATGCCGACGATTTTTCTCCATTGTCCGCGAATCCGCTTCAGATCTTCGGGCGCTGCCTTTGGCGGAGGTGTTCCTGCCCCCGGCTTTGCTGCACCGTCCATCTGCCGCGTCTGGCCTTGCTCCGGCATGCCATCGGTTTGACGAACGACGATCCCCTCCTCCAGCTTTCGCTCGAGCTCGCGCACACGGGCCAGAACGCCGGAAAGATCGGCATCCATCTGCGGCCTGCAAAGGCGGATCAGAGCCATCTCCACCAGGATCTGCTTCTGGGCAGCATAGCGGATCTGCCCGGACAGATCGGAAAGGATGCGGATATACCGCATCAGCGTATTTCCGTCCAGCATCCGGCTCTCCTCGCGCAGCTGCGCCAGGTTCTCCGTTGAGACATCCAGCACATCCTCCAGGTCCTCAGAGTTCTGGACCAGCAGAAGATTTCGCAGATACCAGGTGAAATCGGAAACGAACTGGCCGACCTCTTTGCCGCCGCGCACCATCTCGTTGAAGATGCGCACCGCGGAGGCTGCGTCGCCCCCTATCACCCGCCGGACCAGGGTACTGAAGACCTCTGTGTCTACCGTTCCGAGAACTTCCAGCACCTTGTCGTAGGTCAGCTCCTGCCCCAGATAAAAGGCAATGCACTGATCCAGAAGGCTCAGCGCGTCTCGCATGGAGCCGTCGGCAGCCTTTGCCACATAGCGGACTGCCTTTTCCTCGGCAGTGACCTGCTCTCTCTCCAGCAGCTCGGAAAGCCGTGCTGCGATGGTATCGATGGTGATCCGATGAAAATTGTAGCGCTGACAGCGGGAAAGGATGGTCACCGGGATCTTGTTGACCTCTGTGGTCGCCAGAATAAAGATGACGTATTCCGGGGGCTCCTCCAGGGTCTTCAGCAGCGCATTGAACGCGCCCTGGGAGAGCATGTGGACCTCATCGATGATATAGACCTTGTACCTTCCCTGGGTCGGGCGGTACTGCACCTCCTCACGGATCTCGCGGATGTTGTCCACGCCGTTGTTGGAAGCCGCGTCGATCTCGATAACGTTGGTGGATGTCCCGCTGAGAATCGCCCGGCATGTGGGGCACTCATTGCAGGGGCTTCCGTCCTTTGGATTCTCGCAGTTGACCGCTCTGGCCAGGATCTTGGCCACTGTGGTCTTTCCGGTACCTCTGGTTCCGCAGAACAGGTACGCATGCCCGATCCTTCCGGCTCTCAGCTGATTTTTTACTGTTGTGACGATATGATCCTGTCCCTTTACCTCCTCAAAGGTCGTGGGACGGAACTTCCGGTACAGAGCTGTATAGCTCATGCTGTACTCCTTATGTGTGGTTTATTCAGTCGCCGAAGCTGATGCCGATACGCTTTGCGTCGCGGATTTCCTGGCATTCCGGATCTACGGTCTTCAGCCGGCCTGCCACCTCTCCGAGCGGCACCTTTTTGATCTTGCCATCGACAATGGCCACCATGTTTCCATAGTCTTCATCCAGAATATACTTTGCGGCCTCCGAGCCAAGTCTGGTGGCCAGCACGCGGTCGTAGGGGCAGGGACTTCCGCCTCTCTGCATGTGACCCGGGATGGTGACGCGCAGCTCCATGCCGGTCTCCTTCTGGATGTCGGCAGCCAGCTTGTAGGAGATGGAGGGATAGCGTTCCGCGATCTCTGCCATGGCCTTTTTTCTTTCCTTTTTGGGAAGCTCCGCAATCTCCTTGGGGATCGCACCCTCGGCCACCGCAAGGATCGTAAAGTCGCTGCCGCGTTTCTTCCTGCGGTTGATGGCTTCGATGATCTTTGCCTCATCATAGGGGATCTCGGGGATCAGGATGATGTCCGCACCGCTGGCAATGCCGGCGTACAGTGTCAGCCATCCGACCTTGTGGCCCATGACCTCGACGATGAAGACCCGGTTGTGGGATGCTGCCGTCGTATGGATGCAGTCGATGGTGTTTGTCGCGATATCCACGGCGCTGTAGAAACCAAAGGTCATGTCTGTGCCGTAAATGTCATTATCGATGGTCTTCGGCAGATGGATGATATTCAGGCCTTCCTCACGCAGCAGATTGGCCGTCTTCTGGGTACCGTTTCCGCCCAGAATGACCAGGCAGTCAAGGCGCAGCTTGTGATAGTTCTGCTTCATGGCCTCGACCTTGTCCAGGCCCTTTTCATCCGGCTCGCGCATCAGCTTGAAGGGCTGACGGGATGTGCCCAGGATCGTGCCGCCTCTGGTCAGGATGCCAGAAAAATCATGGGAGGTGAGCATGCGGTAATCCCCATAGATCAGTCCCTTGTAGCCGTTCATGAAGCCGTAGACTTCCAGCTCATCCAGATTGTTCGCCAGTCCCTTGACGACACCACGCATCGTGGCATTCAGTGCCTGGCAGTCACCGCCGCTCGTCAGCATGCCGATTCTTTTCATTCTTCGAGTCCTCCATATTTCCTGCCCTTTTTTGCAGCACAGATTCCTGTGCCAAAAGGCCTTCCCGCTGCAGGGCATATTTTTACACATAATCGGTTAATATTATAAGTCAAGAGCGGTGGATGTACAAGAAAAACAACGCGCTGTTGACTTTTTTTGCGTAAGCTATTATACTTCACAGTATCCGCGCAGCCGGGGATGCAGCGGCGCCCTGTACCTGCAATCCGCTATAGCAGGGGTGATGCCGAACAGAGGCTTTTTCATTGTAGAGCTGCCTTCTGTAAGTGACGTTGACGTCTGGGTCTCGCGCAACGGAAATCTGTGAACCGTGTCAGGACAGGAATGTAGCAGCACTAAGCAGAACCTTTCGTGTGCCGTGAGGGTGCCTGGGCTGAGTTAACTGCAGGAGTAACGTCTGGGGTGTGAAGTCGACGGGACGCGCGCGGATTTTTATGCTGACAAAAGGCAGCCGCTTTGGGCTGCCTTTTTTGTTCTGTTTTTCGATAGATCCCCATCCAGGACGGGGGTTAAAGCCTTTCGCTCTGCTCTTCCGTTTTTTTAGCAGAGGCTGTCCGCCGCATAGGGATATACGGTCTGCTTTTTGATCTTTTCAGCCATCTCCGCTCCGTTCATCAGCCGGATCAGCTCCAGGGCAAAATCATATGCTGCCCCGCAGGCTCTTCCCGTGGTCACGTTGCCGTCTGTCACCACCGGCACATGCGTGACCTCTGCACCCTCCAGGGTATCCTCCATTCCCGGATAAACGATGGCCTTTTTGCCCTTCAGGAAGCCAAGTTTTCCGAAGATCGACGGTGCCGCACAGATCGCCGCCACCCGGACACCTGCCGCGTATTTTTCTTTGATCAGCGCAAGAAGCGGCTCGCAGCTGCCGAGATTCTGGGTCCCGACGCCGCCGCCGGGCAGTATGAACAGTTCCCCGTCTGCAAAATCCCCCGCCTCTTCAAACAGGGTATCTGCCTCGATATTTACCCCATGGGATGCATGGACCAGCCGGCGTCCCATGATTGAGACCGTAACGACCTCGTTGTCTGCTCTTCTCAGCAGATCGATGGGCGTAAGTGCCTCGATCTCCTCAAAGCCATCTGCCAGAAAGGTATAGATCTTTGCCATCTTTATTTCCCTCTTTTCTATTTCTTTATGCCTGAATAATTAGCTTTTTTATCAATCCACATTGTGGCTGTAATTGTGGATACCCAGATAAAAGCAGCACATCCTTTAGAGTGCCCTTGCCTTGTCGATGCATGCCTTCGTGGCTTCTATGACGGCGCCGCGGAAGCCACTATCCTCCAGCACACGCACAGCCTCGATGGTGGTGCCTCCCGGCGAACAGACCATGTCCTTGAGCTCACCCGGATGTTTTCCGCTTTCCAGCACCAGCTTTGCGCTTCCCAGCACCGCCTGTGCGGCAAATTCATAGGCCTGGGCACGGGGCATTCCTTCCAGGACAGCGGCATCAGCCAGGGCTTCGATAAACATGAAGACATAGGCCGGAGAGCTTCCGCTGACGCCTGTTACCACATCGATCATGTTTTCCGGAACAACAGAGGCCTTTCCGAAGCTCTCGAAGATCGTCTTCACCGCAGCAAGATCCTCCTCCGTCACCATTTTGTTCGGACAGAGTGCAGCCATCGCCTCGCCCACAAATGCCGGCGTATTCGGCATGGTCCGCACCAGGCGCACCGGTTTTCCAAAGTTCGCCTCCAGCCACTGAATGGTCTTGCCCGGTGCCAGGGTCACGATCACCTGCTCCTCCCGGATACTGTCCCGGATCCCCGTGATCACCTCTTCCATATAGATCGGCTTGACCGCCAGGATCAGAATGTCTGCAAAAGCAGCCGTCCTGCTATTATCCGTGGTGACCGGGATCCCGAGCGCCTTGGCTCTTGTCAGTGCCTCCTGATATTTGTCTGAGGCAAGGATCTGATCCGGGGCCACAAGCCCCTGTTTTACGATCCCGTTCATCATCGCAGAAGCCATATTTCCTGCGCCGATAAATCCAATCTTCTTATTCATGTGAAACTCCTTTCGATGGAACGACTCCTTCTCCGTCAAAGGCAGGAATAAAGCTTTCCTCCGCCGTGCCGCCCTCCTGGATAAAGGCATTCACAAAGCCCAGATCCAGCGCATGATCCACGAGAGATCTGTATTCCCGTTTTGTTACCTTTCTTCCAATTTCCGGATATCGTTCCTTTACCCGGGGAAAGGGGGTATATTGATTCATCAGGCTGACCCAGATCTGATCCCCATATGTCCCATAGAGATAGTCCAGGACCGCTTTTCCATTCTTAACCATGCCGGGCAGCAGCAGGTGCCGGACGATGACCCCTTTCTGCATGATCCCCTCATCGTCAAATTCTGCCGAAGAACACTGGCGCACCATTTCGGCAAGGGCGGCCTTTGCCCTTTCCGGATAGTCACCGGCTCCGGAATACCGCCGTGCCGCCTCCGGGTCCATGTACTTGAAATCCGTGAGGTAAATGTCCACGATACCTTCCAGAAGCTGAAGCGTATCCGCCTTTTCATAGCCTCCGCAGTTAAAGACAAAGGGGATCGCCAGTCCCTTTTCCCGTGCTTCAAGAGCT
The DNA here is from genome assembly GCA_002368795.1 of Eubacterium sp. UBA3782. Taxonomy (GTDB): domain Bacteria; phylum Bacillota; class Clostridia; order Lachnospirales; family Lachnospiraceae; genus Bilifractor. The sequence goes on along the minus strand of DFFG01000063.1, from coordinate 9,258 downwards.
GCCGCGCGTATCTGCGGGACATAGTGCGTAGGTGTCACCAGATTGATGTTGTGGGCACCCTGTGCCTGCAGCTCCAGAAAGATCTCGGCCAGGCGCGATATACTCACCGCCTGCCCCGCCCTCGCGTGAGCTACTTCATAATTCTGACAGTACACACAGCGGAGCACACAGCCGGAAAAAAACACAGTGCCGGATCCCCGTGTGCCGGAAATACATGGCTCCTCCCAGAAATGCAAAGCTGCTCTGGCCAGATATACCTCAGATGGAACACCGCAAAAGCCAAAGGCTCCCGCCTGGCGGTCCGCTCCGCATTCTCTTGGACACAATTCACAACCCGGCAACTTCTTCATCCCTTCCGCAAAATGTCGCAATACGTGTTCTTATTTTACAATAGGCCGTCCGAATGTGCTATACTTATTTCGGGAGAACATTTTGTGAGGAGTAGCCATGGCAAAAGTAAACGGGACCTGCGATACCTGCGCATATCTGATCTATGATGATGATTTTGACGAATATGTATGCGACATAAACATGGATGAGGATGATTATGCCCGCATGGTCTCCGATCATCATGCTTCCTGCCCATTCTACCGGCTTGGCGACGAATATGCCGTCGTCAGAAAACAAAATTAAATCAGCTGCAGCCCGGAATCCATCCAAAACCTGATAACTGACAGGAGGATCTCTATGACAACCAGAAAAGTCGCGCTTACGGGAATCGGAATTGCTCTTTTTGTCGCCCTTACCCTTTGCCTTCAGGTGCCGGTCTTTGAGAACTATTATCTGTGCCTGGGCTACCTGGTCATGGCCGTCTACTGCTGCTGTGTGGATACAGTCAGCGGAACCCTCGTGGGGGTCCTGGGCGTGGTCCTGTACTGTCTGCTGACCAGCGGCCTTCGGGGAATGCCCGGCTGGGCTGCCGGAAATGTGGTGATCGGTATTATGCTGGGGCTGGCCTACAAGGCTGCCAAAAAGTTTAACAGCCAGATGATCCAGACCCTGATCCTCGCTGTCACGATCGTTGTATCTGTCTTCCTCGGAATTCTGATCGTAAAATCCTTTGTGGAATATCTTCTCTACTCCCAGCCGATGCTGGTCCGGATGGGCAAAAACATGTATGCCTTTGTCGCCGACCTGGTGATGTTGCTTCTTAGTATTCCGCTGGTCCGCATCATTGACGCAAGGCTTGCAAAATCCTCCGGAAAACTGGCAGGGAATTCCTAAGCAGGAATGCCCTGCCTTAAAAGTTACAAAAATGCGTCAGCTGTGCTTTCAAACCACATCCGCCAGGCGGATCCGCAGATCCGGATAGATACCAACAGAAATCTCATCTTCAAATGAATACATTTCTACAGACTCCTGTCCATCCTTCCACTGGTAGACCATTATGATCCTCTTTTCCGGATTGATGATCCAGTATTCATGGACGCCTGCTGTGCGGTATTTGAAAAGCTTGATCGAATAATCCATCCGTTTTGAAGATGGTGACACCACCTCAACGATCCAGTCCGGTGCCCCTACGCACCCTTTTTCCTCTGATTTGGAGGGATCGCAGATCACGGTCAGATCCGGTTCAACAAAGATGGAGTCATCTGCGTTCAGAAAAACCCCATATGGGGGAATATAAACCTCACACTCTCCTCCATGGGCGCGAATATAGCTGGCAACTGCGAGGTATATCTCACCGGTAATCTTCTGGTGTGTTCTCGTGGGCGATGCCATATAAAAAAGCTGCCCATCGATCAGCTCCGCCCTGACACCGTCGGGAAGCGAATAAATATCGTCGATGGTATAAACCTTCTTCTCTGCTCTGTATTCCGCAGCAGCCTCCCTAAGTGTAAACGCGCAGCCGTCCATCCCTTGTCCAGGGTACAGATATGCAGCCGGTTTCTCAACCGTCAATGCTCTTGCCAGTGCCTCCAGTGTCTTCTGCCTGGGCGTCTTCGTAGAGCCGCTCATCACCTTCTGTACCGTACCAAGCGGTACACCTGACAGTTCAGCCAGTTTCTCGTTACTGTAACCCAGTTCCTTTTTTCGTCTCAGCATTTCTTCCAGTCTCATTGCCATCTCCTGTCATGCCATTTGTGAACCAGTTTTTTATTTTTGGGTTTGTTATGGCTTTATTATAAACAAATTATCCGATTTTGGCAACTATATGGATCAAAAATCCGTAGTGCAGCTGGTGCTCTTAGCTAACGCAATGCAGCCCCCGGGTATTCAATACCCGGAGGCCGCCTAAAGTTAATGGTGTAAATTTAATATCTTTTTGCCGCTTTTACTTTGTTATCTTGACCGATTTCGCTGCGCTCCATGCACTGTAATAGGTCTTGCCGCTGACGGTCTTATAGCTTCTCACATAGACCTTGTAAGTCTTGCCTTTGGCAAGGCTGCTGATGACCTTTGAAACCGTCTTGTTGGATGTGACCTTTACCGTCTTTGTCGTGGATCCGGTCACATACTTAATCTGATATCCGGTCGCCTTGGTATTTCTGTTCCAGGTCACCGTCATCTTTCGGCTGGCACTGTTCTTGGCACTCTTTACGGTCGGACGGGTCAGGAAGACATATTTTACAGATGCAGATGCCTTGCTGTAAATATTGGTGTTGTTTACCTTCTTGTAGGCATAGACCTTATAGGTGTAGGTCGTCCCGTTTGTCTTTGCTGCAGTATCAATATAGGAAGTTGACGTTGCAGCGGCTGTCTTATATTTCTTGCCGCCCTTGTAGATGACATAGCCGGTCACACCGGAGACTTTGTTCCACTTGATCTGTACGCCGGAGGCTGTGTTTGCCAGAGATGCCTTTGTCGCCGGCGGGATGATCTTGAACGATAATTCTTTTGTCCCGGAATAATGACCATTGAAAGTAACGGTTACCGCATACTGGCCGATGGCTTTTCTGCCAGTAGCATATTTGACAGTATAAAACTCGGTGTCAATGGCATTTCCTGCACTGTCCTTTACCGTCACTGCAGGCTTCTTAACCTTGCCGTCATAGACATAGGATGCTGCTGCCAGCTTGATCTCCGATGCCATCGGTATAACCGTGGTGCTTAAAATTTTTCCACACCTGGTGCATTTCATTTCGACCAGGCCATCCTCGCTGGTCGTTGCAGGCGTGACCTGTGCCTCGTACAAATGACCCAATGCCGGTATACTTACTATCTCAGTTTCTCCGCAGTCAGAGCAACTACGTTTCCTGCTTCCTTCCGCTGTGCAGGTCGGCTCCTTTGTGATTTCTCCATCTTCCCAAGTGTGCCTGTGTACAATCATGTGAACGACGGAATAGCTACTGAAATGGGTGGCCGTAAAGGAAACGGTATGGTTTACAGTGTCGACACTGCTTCCGACCTTCTCGAACGTCCCTGCGATGTCATCATAGTAATATACACCGATCTCATCCTCCGCCCATTCTTCCGTAACCGGAATGGTCACTACAAAGACCTTTCCATCTTCGGCACTGATCGGTACGGCGTTCCCGTTTGCATCGACAAACTCCAGCTCGTAGGTCTGTACCTCGTCAACATTCAGGACTGTTCCGCCGACAAGGGATTCTACAAGGGTCTGCTCAGCTTCTTCTGGAAGATCTGATGCCTCAGCCTTAAAAGTATACTCATCCAGAAATGCCTGATCTGCACCAGTCGTTTTCACAGTTATCTCTGAATCCTGAGCCTTCTCGCTGACATAGCCTGTCACTGTATGCTGTCCTGCATATTTCACACTGCTGTAGGCATTTCTTCCGACACCTGCCGTGACACCAACTACAGCACCTTCTTCAAAGTATCCTTCCGGTACAGTAAGGCTAAGTGTGAACTGCTTTGTTTCGCCGGAGGCAAGTGAAATGATCTTTCCCTCTTCACTAAGCCACTTGTTCGAAGAAGTATCATACATCTGGAAGAACGGTTTGACATTATCAAAATCATATGCCAGATCGTTATGCGCCGTGATTACCGCAGTATATGTGGCGCCGGGCAGAATGCTTGTACCCTCAGCAAAGGCTGGCTGATAATCAACTGTGGTCTTGACTTCCATGAAGGCAAAGTCCTTCTCTGCCTCCTCATCAGCTACAAACTTCAGAATCTTAAATCCTAATCTTTCGCCTTCCGCATTGAATAAAGTAAGATAGCCCTCTGCGCGGCCAGTTCCCCTTCTCGTAAGTGTAATGGGAGTTTTCATCAGGGTCTGATCCCCGATCTGAACCGGCTCACCAACGGCTTCGACCACGTGATCAGAAAGAGACAGATAACAATAAACAGTATCTACATCCTCCCTTACACCACTGGTTTTATCCAGCCATACCTCAGGCCGGATCTCTGCTGTCTCGTCCTCCTTGAGAAGGATCGGCACGGTATTGCCGGTACCATCAGCCTCAGATCCATTCACAAAGATCTTCTGCCGATACAGTTCCTTGTAGATGTAGGCAACAAAGCCGCCATCTGAAGCAGGTCTCGACACACACCTATTTCCGTTTTTTTCGACGACGACCGTCAGCATAGCCAGTCGGGTAACATCTGTCGATTTTGCCGTTACCTTGCAGTACTTCCCGTCTGCTTCTATCTGCAATGGACCGTCTCCTTCCGGATACAAGGGATTCGTCCACGTAAACTCTACCTGATCGGTAACATCTCCCATATTGTCCCAGGTTTCAGTCTCTGGATTATACTTATATTCGCAGATGGCAGCAGTTACATCGACTTCTTCGCCGGAAACCATCTCAATCGTCTGCCCGTCTGAATAACTGGAAAACAGATACGGCCATTCATAATCCAGCTTGTACTCGTAATAAGTATCCAGTACGTTTACGGGATAAGAATATGTTTTTTCCTCTCCCCTGTAGGTATAATGCAAAGTCAGCTGAGAGGTTCCTGCCTTCAATCCTTTTACAACATAATCATTAGCGTCTTCATTTTTCGACACTGACAGAACAGAAGGATCAGAATTTTCAATCTCTGTGATATATACCAGGTTATATACATTCACATTAACCGGCTCGTCCAGGCCGTCGACCGCTACATCGAAACGTGTATCGACATTCGTATAAATAGAATATCCTTCATCTCCGATCAGCACATCACGCCCTTCCGGACCGTACTCAAAAGGAAGACTAACCAGATCAAAGCCGCTTATTGTAAAACTTCCGCTCGAATTAACGCCTCTGGCGATCAGGTTGTCATCCTCATCATATACTTCTAAAGCAACCGTTACATCATAGGTTCCCTCTCCTGCATTGCTCCCCAGAACATCAGAAAGGAGATTGTACCAGGGCACCGTATCTTCACTGATCTTAGCGTTTGTTCCCTGGCCGCTTCCAGTGACATATTCTCCATTCTTAAAGACATCGTAATACAGCATCATATGGTCATATGCAATGCTGTCCCAGCTGTAATTCAGGCCCGAGTTATCCAGTCCGTCAAAGGTAATTGTGATCTCGTCCACATCCGCCTCATAGGCCTGGATCTGATGATCTGCATCAAGAACCAGCCGCACCTTCGTGCCGGGCTCTTCCAGCCATTTGCCATGAAGCGTTCTGCCCTCAGCTGTACGCTCCGTGCTAAGCAGCTGGACGGATACCGAATCACCGTAACTGGGGATCGGTCCCATGAATACCACTCCATCGTGCTCCTGATCGACCAGAATATCATCCTCTTCCTCGAGATAACTCTCTACTCCACTGTGAACAGCAAAGAGGGAGTCGATCTTATCCAGGAGTTTCTGCCTGCTAATATAAACTGGCATATACTCATTGCCAATATTATAGAAAAGGCGTGTAAAGTTAACGATGCTGCGTGCATCCACTTGCGCCATCTGGTTCAGACGATAATGGAAGATACGATCGAATAAATACAGGAATTCTTCATCCGAATCCATGTAGGACGTCTGCCCGTACATGGGAAGGTGAACCTCCTGGGATATCTCTTTTCCGCAGATGCTGCAGGTCTGGACTACCTCCCCGGGTTCGGTTTCTGTAGGCACTGCCCGGAGAGATGTGGTCCACTCATGTACGCAGTTATTGGGTGCAACCATAAGGGGGATCCAGTTACTGTAAGACGATCCATCAACCTGATACCAGATACCAAGGCTGCCGGTACCGCCCCCCACTGCCGTGGCAAGGAACGTACCGTCACCCTGGGCCTCGATTGACAGCAGACTACCGCCTGTCAATTCATCCCAGACCACATTTTCGCACAGAGACTCCCCATCTGCTGTTACAAGATACAGTTCCGGGCGGAGAAGGGTCTTCTGATCCTCGATCATGCTGATGTCGTTGAGCGGTTTTCCTTCCTCATCATAAAGAGCCGTGCGGTAATAGGAACTGCGTGCCGTGGCAATCCTGACACTGTTCTCTCCAAGGATTTCCCCGTTGGCATCGGTAAACCATACTCTCAGGTATGCGTCTTCGTATTCAGCTGCAGTTTCCGACATCTTCAGCGTGAACCGGAGCGGATCATCCGGATCCTTGCTGAGCTCGCACCCTTCCGGACAGGAACTCAGCTCATAGTTAATAGAATCTCCTTCCGCAATATCATAAGAAATATCACTGCTGTTTTCTGTACTGAATATACGCTGAATACGAATTGCAAAATCCTTCTCAGATCCGGGAAGCATATAGTCAGTGTTATCAGCAGGAATCACAGCTTCGATACCATAATTCCGGTCTACTACCAGGAAAGTCTTTATAAAAGAGCCGCTGAACTGCGGATAATTCTGGCACTCATAGGTAAATGTCAGAGTCGCTGTTCCAAAGGAATGCGCAAAGATGTCACAGCCCTCATCACGAAGAGTAACCGTGATAACGGATTCGTCTGAACTGGATACAGATGTGATATCCGCATAGTTGTCATAATTCCCGTAATAGTATTCTGCGTTATATACCGGACACTGGAAGTGGGAATTCGCACCAGTCGAAGTGTTCAGTACAATCTTGTTTACATCATCTTCAAACCCAAAAAATAAATCACAATAGGGTTCTCTTACCGTATAGCTGTATTCAGCAGAACCAATCTCCTGCCCGTCTGAGAATACTGCTGCCCTGACTATGATCCTTGCCTGGGACACCGGCATATCATTCAGATAGTCTGCCAGGATCTGCCGGACATTAATCTGAGCAGATGCACCCTCATCGACGAGATAACCCGCCGAAAGATCTTCAGTGATCTTTTCTGGTTCAGAGTTTTCGTCTGTCTGCTTTCCTAAATACACAGACCACTGAACGGTATCGTAATCCCCGGTCGCACCCAGAGAGACCCTGAAGGAAGACTCATCTGAGAACAGCTGGTAATCACTTGCTGTATTGATCCAGACATCTATAGGCCCATTGTTGACTATAAGAGGTATGCTGTCTTCAGATGACAGCCCGTCAGCAGTATACCAGATAGTCAGGGTAGAATTGCCAACCCACATTGCAGTGAGAAGGTATGTTCCGTCTTCCCGATCCTCAACTGATACCGGACCGCCACCAGAAATACTATACCAATCCACATTTTCGCAGAGAGTCTCTCCGTCTGAAGTTACCAGATACAGTTCCGGACGGAGAACCATCGTTTGACCCTCAGTCATGTTGATACGATTGAGAGGATTATTGTTTTCATCATAGAAAACTGTCTTGTAATAGGAAGTGCTTGCTGTCGCGATCTGATAATATTCTTCGGACAGAACTTCTCCCTGGGAATCCTTAAACGTTGCCTTTAACCAGACATCTTCATTTTCGCCTGCAGTTTCCGGCATTATCAGCGTAAACTTGAGCGGGTCATCCGGATCAATCCGGATCACACATCCTTCCGGACAGGAACCCAGTTCATAGCTGAAGGAATCACCTTCCTCAAGCTCATGCACAGAAATGGCGCCATACTCCGTGCTGACTGTACCATAAAACCGGATCGTAAAGTCTTTCTGTTCCCCAGGAAACATATATTTGGTATTATTAGCAGGGTCCACGCTCCAGATCCTGTATTCCCGGTCTACAATAAGGAAATCTCGGGTGACAGAACCATTAAACTCCGGATACGCCTGGCATTCATAGTTAAATGTCAGCGTTGCGGTTCCGGCTGCATGAGTCGTTATCTCCCATATTTGAGATTCTTCATTAAAGAAGCCTGTGATGATTGATTCGTCTGAACTGGTTATAGATGTGAGGTCAACGTAATTTTCATAATTACCATCCGGGTTTTCTGCATTATAAACCGGAGCCTGGATATGAGAATCTACCGTATATGGAACGTTCTGTACGATCTTGTTTAAGTTCTCATAAAATCCAACATCTACGCTGCAGTATGGTTCTATGATCTCGTAATGTTCTTCAGCCGAACCGATCTCCTGCCCGTCTGTGAATACAGCTGCACTTACTATGATCCTTGCCTGGGAAACTGGCAGATCATTCAGATAGTCTGCCAGAATCTGCCGTACATTAATCTGCGCAGATGCACCTTCATAGACGAGATAACCCGCCGAAAGATCTTCCGTGATCTTTTCTGTTTCAGAGTTTTCGTCTGTCTGCTTTCCTAAATAAACAGACCACTGAACGGTATCATATTCCCCGTTCACATCCAGAGAGACCCTGAATGAAGTCTCATCTGAAAACAGGTGATAACCGGATTCTGTATTGATCCATACATCTACATGCTCCGGCTGTTCCTCGTCATCTTCTCCGTCCGTCCCGATTTCGTCTTCCGGAACCGGCTCTGTTTCCTGGTTCTCTGCCGGCGAAAGGAATTCTTCCGTTTCAGCCTCGATCACTTCCTCGTAAAAAGGCTCTTCTGGTTCAGCAGCTTCCTCTTCCACGGAAGCTGATACTTCCTCTGGAGTCTCTGTCACTGCTTCATCGGCAGGCTCCTCGACCTCTGTTTCCTCAACTGCCTCTGTCACGAACTCAGATGCAGCTGTTTCTTCCTCCGGTCCTGCATAAGCCGGGACACAAAAAGAAAGGGCCATTGAGAGCGAAAGAATAAATGCCAGCGCTTTGCTCATCCATGTACGTTTCATTAACGGTTTCCTCCTGTTGCTGAATGAAGTTTCAAGCAGGCGCAAAATCAAAATCCGGATCTGATCTGTAAGGCTTTCCGTTTCGTCACGGATTTCTCCTGGTGTCACGATTCTAAGCAAAATACAAAATTTTAATTTTGGCACTGTAATAATGGTAACATATATTTCCCGGCCAGACTATAATTACATAAAAAAAACAGCTGTCCATCTGGACAACTGCTTAAAAAGCTCCCCGAGTTGGGCTCGAACCAACAACCCTTCGGTTAACAGCCGAATGCTCT
>DFFG01000026.1 GCA_002368795.1 Eubacterium sp. UBA3782 | reverse complement strand
CCTATAGAGGCGGGGGACACCCCGAATGAGTTGTATCCACTGTCAGGGGTATATTTTTATCAACTGACGTAAGCGCAAAGACACGGGCAAGCGCAATGTCCTGGAGTAAGGGTACGGGTACAGACAAGGGCAAGGGCTGGAGCATAGAAGAAGGGCAAGCGCAGGAGCAGAAGAATGAACAATGGTTTGAGCAGAGAAAGCATAAAATATGTGGCGGCAGCTGCCATGCTGATCAACCACATCGGGCTCATTTTCCTGCCGGATGGAACGCTTCTGCAGGAGATCTTCGTGGCTGTTGGCTATTTCACGGCAATCACACAGCTGTATTTTCTTACGGAAGGATTCTATTATACCCGTTCACGAAAAAAATACCTGCAGCGGCTTGTTCTGCTTGGCCTGGTCTCACAGATACCTTTCAGTATGGCCTTTGCTAAAAATGGTATTCTGGAATTTCGGAACCTCAATATGGGAATTACCCTGACATTGTGCTTCTGCATGATCTGGGTCATGGAAACGGAGCCCAGGCAGAATGTGCAGAGCATTATCGTTTTGGGGATCCTTCTTGTCAGCTGGTTATGTGACTGGGGGATCATGGCTCCTGTGTATACGCTGCTGTTTGTCCGGGCAAGGCGAGCCGCTGACCGCCAGGCAAAGACAAGGAAGGCCTTTGGGATCGCTGTTTTGTCCTTCGGGGTGATCTGCTTTCTTACCCATGTGGAGACGCTGGATGCTGTGCGATCCTTTGGGTATGCCCTGCTGGATATGGCCGGCATGGCAGCGGCAGCCGTTTGTCTCCTGCATTTTTATAGCGGCAGGCGGATGAAAAGTGCCGGCAGGATACGGGATGGCTTCCGGAAATGGTTTTTCTACGCATTCTACCCGGGGCACCTCTTGATCCTGGGACTGATCCGGATCTGGCTGGCAGGGCATTGAACGAGCCCGAGGAGGCGGCAGCTGTTCTGCGTAGCAAAGGTAATGTCAGAGTATACGCTTCCTTGCTTCCGTCAGATATCCTCCGATTCACATTATTAAAAAGATGATATAAGCGAATGCCGGAGTCGGAAGAGCACAGCTATTCCCGGGATTCACACTATCAAAAAAGGAGATATAAGCGTATGGTCAGTTGGCTGAGAGATGCGGTGTTTTATGAGATCTATCCCCAGTCCTTTATGGATTCCAATGGGGATGGGATCGGCGATCTGGCGGGGATCACGGAAAAGCTGGATTATATCCGGGATCTGGGCTGCAATGCCCTGTGGATCAATCCGTGCTTTGATTCCCCCTTTAAGGATGCCGGATATGATGTCAGGGACTACAAACGTGTGGCCACCCGGTACGGGACGAATGAGGATCTGTACCGACTGTTCGAGCAGGCACACATGCGGGGGATCCATGTGCTGCTGGATCTGGTTCCTGGCCATACGTCAGAGGAGCATGAATGGTTCCTGGAGAGTGGAAAGGCGGAGCCGAATGCTTATTCCGGCCGTTATATCTGGACCGACTACTGGATCGCCGGGATACAAGGGCATCCATATATCGCCGGTGAGCGGGAGCGGAACGGTGCGTATATGCTGAATTTCTTCAAATGTCAGCCGGCACTGAACTATGGGTTCCTGCATCCGAAGGAAAAATGGCAGAAGGCGATGGATGATCCGGATTCCCTGCTCTGCAGCGTCCGCAGGATCCTTAAACTGAGGGCACAGGAGAAGGATCTGCAGGCAGACGGAGATTTTGAGGTGCTTCTGGGGCAGAAAGGACAGCCTTATATCTATCGCAGGGGCTCTCTGATCTGTATATCGAACCCATCCGGGCGAACGATCACGGTTGAGGACCTGGCCTTCCGGGAGATCCTTTTCTGCATTGGGGATATACACAAAAACAGCTGCTGTGACATGGTAACAGAAGCGGCAGCAGGGCCTTTGGTCGTGGGACCCGGTTCGTTTGCCGTGCTGAGAACAGAAATACAGTAGACGGAACGGGAAGCGTCAGATGATGCCGATGACCTTCAGCAAAAGCAGGCCAAGCACGAAAAGGATGACCGGTCTGGCCAGAGCTGCCCCGTTCTTCATGGCAAGTCCCGAGCCAATGTAATTGCCGGCCATGTTGCAGATGGCAGCAAGAACACCAAGGACCAGCATGACCTGTCCGTTCAGCAGAAAGACAGCAAGAGCGGTCAGGTTCGTGGTCAGGTTGATGACCTTGGTCTGGGCATTTGCGTGGGCGATCCCCATTTTGGCAAATACCGTAAAGGCAATGATCAGAAAGGTTCCGGTTCCCGGCCCGTAAAAGCCGTCATAGATCCCGATGATCAGGGCAGCTGCCGAAGAAATGACCGCAGCCTTTCTTCCGACCAGTTCTTCCTCCTTTGCATGATCTGCGAAGAGGTGCTTATTCAGCACGATGGCAGCGGAGACTGGAAGAATGATGTACAGGAGGTAAGTCATGACCTTTTCACTGACGATCAGTGAGAGGTTGGAACCGATCGAGGAACCGATAATTGCGGCGATCACGCCGGGAATAGCCAGCTTCCAGTCGATCAGGCGGTTCCTGTGAAATCTCCAGGCAGTCAGGGCAGTGCCAAAGCTGGAGGACAGCTTATTTGTCGCGATCGCAGCATGGGGCGGCAGCCCGGCCAGAAGATAAGCCGGCAGTGAGATCAGGCCTCCTCCGCCGGCAATAGCATCTACAATGCCTGCGATAAAAACAAGGGGTAATACAATTGCATAAACTTTCCATGTCATTTCCATGCCTTGCATTGTAACAAAGCAAGTATATGCCGTCAATGAATTTTAATGCAAAGAATGGCGAGAAAATGCGGACAATATGCTAAAACCGGCGAGATCTTCTGCGTCAGCGGAAAACTGTTTTCACAAAATGCAGAACAAAGGAGATTTTCTGGTGACGGCAGGGCCCATCTGTGTTAAAATGAATTTCCGTTAAAGCAATGATTTCAGACGTTTTTGTTTAGTCAGATTTTCAGGAGGATGCAATGGAAGACATCAGACGCCCGGAAAATATGGAACGTATTACAACAAAGGAACTGGCACAGGCTTTTATTGATGAGCAGGTAGCCCAGATCCGCGCACAGGTCGGTGACAAGAAGGTGCTGCTTGCCCTTTCAGGCGGAGTAGATTCTTCAGTAGTAGCTGCCCTGCTGATCAAGGCGATCGGCCAGAACCTGGTCTGCGTACATGTGAATCACGGCCTTCTCAGAAAGGGAGAGCCGGAGCAGGTCATCGAGGTATTCCGCAACCAGATGAATGCCAACCTGATCTATGTTGACGCAGTAGACCGTTTCCTCGATAAGCTGGCAGGAGTTTCCGATCCGGAGCAGAAGAGACACATTATCGGAGAAGAGTTCATCGATGTCTTTGCCGAGGAAGCCAGAAAGCTGGACGGCGTAGAGTTCCTGGCACAGGGAACCATCTGGCCGGATATTCTTGAGAGTGAGGCAGGTATCAAGGCACATCACAATGCAGGCGGACTTCCGGAGGATATCGCATCCCGTTTCGAACTGGTCGAGCCTGTAAGGATCCTCTTCAAGGATGAGGTCCGTATGGTCGGCAATGAACTTGGACTGCCCGCAAATATGGTATACCGTCAGCCCTTCCCGGGACCGGGACTTGGCGTACGCTGCCCCGGCGCGATCACCCGCGACAGACTTGAGGCTGTTCGTGAGTCCGATGCGATCCTTCGCGAAGAGTTCGCGAAAAACGGACTTGAGGGCAAGGTATGGCAGTACTTCACCGTCGTACCGGATTTCAAATCCACCGGTGTAAAGAACGGACAGAGAACCTTCGACTGGCCCTGCATCATCCGTGCGATCAACACCACAGATGTCATGGAAGTTACTGTGGAGCATCTTCCGGATGAGCTGATCGACCACCTGGTAAAGCGGATCATCGCTGAGGTCCCTGGAATCAACCGCGTACTCTATGACTTCACACCGAAGCCGCCGGCAACAGTAGAGTACGAATAATTAAAGCGAACCCGGGAGGCCGCATAAATACTGACTTTTTCGGGTGCAATAGGTGGCTTTGATAGCATTTTGATAGCACTTTATCCTGTTGCCATTATTCTAAAGGAACATTTACTATGTGACCTTCGGGGTTAACGGCTCTATAAGATCTTAAAAAACGACCCTGCCGAACTGATGTAAAAAACAGTTCGGCAGGGTTTTCTGTGTCTTGAGAAGAATTATTTCATATCATTTTTTTTTCTCATTTCAAATCCGGCGGGACTTCCGCCCAGATATTCCCCTTGTCAAATTTCGGATAGTGATAACGCCAGGCGTTGTAATCCTCTTCGGAGATCTCGCCAGCGCGGTATCGGCCTGCTTCTGCGGCCAAGAAGTAAACAGATCCCATAAGAAGTCTCTTTTCTTGATATCTGTTCCAAATAATATTTTCGTTAAGGATTCTTGTTACAACTATGCACCTTTAATCAGTCGATCAGCTCTGCAGCCATCTGGAACA
>DFFG01000028.1:7395-30511 GCA_002368795.1 Eubacterium sp. UBA3782 | reverse complement strand
GAGATCATCGGCGGAAGCCAGAGGGAGGAAGACCTCGGCAAGCTGAAGACCAGGATGGAAGAGCTGAACATGGATATGGACGGCTATGATTTCTATCTGGATCTGCGCAGATACGGCACGACCCGCCATGCCGGCTTCGGCCTGGGCTTTGAGCGCTGCGTGATGTATCTGACTGGCATGGGCAATATCCGCGACGTCATCCCGTTCCCGAGAACGGTCAACCACTGCGATCTGTAAAATAGTATAAAAAGGCGTGCGCCTTCCTTTTGGAAGGGACTGCCGCACCACTAATTCGTGCATAAATATCCTGCCAGGGAATACCTTTGTGCTGCTATAAAAAGGCAGAAGCAGGCAGGGATCTGAAGATCCTTTCGGCTGCCGGGTGTGCTCTCTCCAGGATGTTTATGCACGCTTTTTGTATAGTTGTGCAGTCCTTTTTTCATTTGCCAGGCAGTGCCTGTGCATCATGCACCGGATGCTGTGCGGCCCGCACCAAACATATGCTGTTGGTATACAATGTTTTTTGGCAGTTCGTGCAAAAAAACAAGGGTTTTCATTGCGTCTGCACAAAAAATGCGGTAATCTAGAGGAGGGAAATGAGAAGGGCTGCATAGGGCAGCCATGCAGCGGATGCCGTTGGCATAAATGGCCGGAGGCACTGGAGAACAGAAAATGAAACTAAGCATGTGGATGATTGCCAACCGGCTTTCCTCCCTTCTGGATATGGAGATCGATATCCGCTGGGATGCGCCGGCAATTTTAAATAGTGCAAGGACAGTGTACTCGACAAACTGCGTACACGTGTATCAGGAAAATGATCATGTCGTGTGCAGCGGCGAGGGAGACCGGATCCTGTTTTACAACCTGAGCGCGAAGGAGACCTTCGAGATCATTCAGGGTGTGTTTGATTTTTATGAGGACTGGGAGGACAAGATCGCCGAGGCAGCCCGCAACCAGGATTTCCAGAAGATCCTTGACCAGTGCTGGATCGTGTTTCAGAATCCGCTGATCCTGCAGGATGCCAACTATAAGGTTCTGGCCATGAGCCGGGAGCCGGATATCGGCGATATGGACGAAGAGTGGAACTATCTGAAGACCTACGGGTACTCCTCGCTCAACAGCCTTCGGTACATGCGGGAGGAGCATCTGGAGACGAACTTTACCCGCTATGGGCACAAGACCACAAGCTTTAAAGAGGGAGAGCCCTACCGCTATGGCGGCATCTCCTACAATATGCAGTTCAACAGCATCGCCTGCGGAAGGATGCTGGTCCTGGAGAAAAAGCGCAAGTTCAACAACGGTGACTTCCAGCTGCTTGAGCGGCTTGCCCAGTATCTGGAGCCGATCCTGGGCGCGTCCGGCGGAGAGAGCCGGCAGCAGTTTAACGCCTTCTATGCGCTGATCTTCCACAAGACCTACGACGAGAAGGAGCTGGAGCTGCAGATGAAGTTCCAGAACTGGGATCGGAAGGATACCTACCAGCTGGTTCTGCTTCAACCCTGGGAGCTCCACAATCAGGGCTTCCCGGAGGCACTTCATGTGCTCAGCGCCATGATCTCCCGGCAGATCACCGAGGGCGTGGTCATCACCAAACGCCCGTATATCCTGCTGCTGGTCAACCGGGCGGTCTCGGAGGATCCGGAATTCCTGAACTTTTTGACCGGACTTTCCCGGAACAACCCGATCGTCACGGCATTCAGCCTGCCGATCGCGGGGCTGGATTCGGTCAGCTTCCTGTTCCGGCAGGCGGTAAAGACGATCCAGCTGGGCCTGATGCAGGATACCGACGAGCGCATCTTCTTTTTCGGCAATT
Organism: Eubacterium sp. UBA3782; assembly: GCA_002368795.1. Classification (GTDB taxonomy): domain Bacteria; phylum Bacillota; class Clostridia; order Lachnospirales; family Lachnospiraceae; genus Bilifractor. Next base: position 28,698 of record DFFG01000028.1, on the reverse strand, counting down.
ACGGGGTAAACTTTATCCTGGAATGCAACAACGATCTGGACAAGATCCACGCCTGCCATCCGATGATCCTGAAGCTCTGGAAGGACAAGCAGGAGCGGGGCGACGAGCTGTATGATACGCTGAAGTCCTATCTCGACTATGAGCGCTCGCTCAGCCGCACGGCCGCCCATCTGTATTCCCACCGGAATACGATCCTCTACAGGATCCACAAGTGCGAGGACATGCTGCATTCCGATCTGAACGATATTCAGGAACGGTATTACATCCGCCTGTCGATGGAGATCATCGAGCGGCAGAACACGGTGGCCGGTAGCACGATCCCGGCCGGCGGCTACGGCGGACTGGAGTAAGTTCCCGGCGACCTTAAAAAAGCAAAAAAAGGACTGCCGCCAAGGCAGCTTCGCCTTGCATGGCAGTCCTTTTATGAACGGATGTCCGGCAATTCGGACACGTCAACGATCAGTCGACCGGATGGAAATCCTCCTTGCCGACGCCGCAGAGCGGGCAGCCCCAGTCATCGGGAAGATCTTCAAAAGCGGTTCCGGGAGCAATGCCGTTTTCCGGATCGCCCTCTTCGGGATCGTAAACATAACCACAGGTATCACACTCGTATTTCTGCATAGTAAAGCACCATCCTTTCACAGAGTCTAAAAATTTGGGCAAAGCCTCATGTCCGCCGCAGCGGCCGGAAGCCGAAAGGCCGGACGGGTGACTTTTAGCAGATTATATAACGTCCGGCGGCAGGTTGGCAAGGAAAATCCGCCGCGCGGGGATGGGAAGTACAGCCGCTTCGGGCGGCAGAGGAAATTATGGAATTTCGTCCATGCATCGATATCCACAACGGAAGAGTCAAGCAGATCGTCGGCGGGAGCCTTAGGGATGAAGGCAGCCAGGCACAGGAAAACTTTGTCTCCGACAAGGACGGCGGCTGGTACGCTGACCTGTATCGGAGTCTTTCCCTTCCCGGGGGCCATGTTATCCTGCTGAATCCGGCAGGTTCTCCCTACTACGAGGCGACAAAGGCAGAGGCGATGAAGGCCTTCCGCGAATGGCCCGGCGGCCTGATGGCCGGCGGCGGTATCCGTGCGGATAACGCAGAGGAGTTTCTGGATGCCGGGGCCAGCCACGTGATCGTGACTTCCTACGTCTTTCGTGACGGAAAAGTCGATCTGGAGAATCTGGAGCGCATGGTCCGCGCGGTCGGAAGGGAAAGACTGGTGCTCGACCTGTCCTGCCGCAGGCGGGATGGAAAATATTATGTGGTCACCGACAGGTGGCAGAAATTTACCGATATGGAAGTAACCGGGCAGAGCCTGTCCTTTTTTGCCGGATACTGCAGCGAGTTTTTAATCCACGCAGCAGACGTGGAGGGAAAGGCTGCCGGCGTGGAGAGGCCTCTGGTCGAGATGCTTGCCCGGACAGAGGACGTCCCCATGACCTACGCGGGAGGCGTCGGAAGCTATTCCGACCTGGAATGGCTGAAAAAGGCAGGAAAGGACAGAATCAATGTTACGATAGGAAGTGCGCTGGATCTGTTCGGCGGAAATCTGGAATTTGAGCAGATCCTCAGAATATGCCGAAGACAGGGGGTATGACAAATAGAGATATCGTACTGTAATGTGCAAAATGCATAAAACTTCCTGCCTAAAACGAAAATTGCTATACTTTTCGGGCACAGGTGATATAATGTAAAATGAATTAGGTGTCAACATCCATTGGGAGGAAAATGTAACTATGATTATTATTGGTGAGAAAATCAACGGCTCGATTCCATCTGTAGCAGACGCAATCGCCAGAAGAGATGCTGAGTTCATCAAACAGCGTGCGATCATACAGGCTGAGGCAAGAGCAGACTTTATCGACTGCTGTGCGTCCGTTCCGGAGATCGAGGAAGTTGAGACGATGAAGTGGATGATCGACTGCATTCAGGAAGTTACAGACGTTCCGATCGCAGTTGACAGCCCCAGCGCAAATGTCCTGAAGGAAGTTTTCCCGTACTGCAAACGTCCGGGTCTGATCAACTCCGTATCCGGTGAGGGAAACAAGATGGACATCCTGTTCCCGGCGATCGCTGATACCAAGTGGGAAGTCGTTGCCCTCTGCAGCGATGACAAGGGTATCCCGAAGACTGCCGGCGACCGCCTGAGAGTATTCCACGACATCATGGCAAAGGCAAAAGAGTATGGAATCGCTCCGAACCGCATCCATATCGATCCGCTGATCGAGATGCTCTGCACCTCTGAGGACGGTATCGCAATGGTCGAGGAAGTCATGCACACCATTCGTGATGAGTATCCCACCATTCACATCACCGGCGCAGTCAGCAATATCTCCTTCAACCTGCCGGCTCGTAAGCTGGTTAATATCGGATTCACCTGCCTGGCCATGAAGGCCGGACTTGACAGTGCAATCTTCGATCCGACAAACCGTGACCTTCTTGGCGTTATCTTCGCTACTGAGGCCCTGCTCGGAAACGATGACTATTGCATGGAATACATTGACGGATTCCGGGATGGCCTGTACGGACCCAAGAAGTAATAAACGGATGCGGCGATGACGCCGCCCGTGTAACTGACGTACGCTGTAAATATCCAGATTTTTAAATCCGGACGCAGGTGCTGATGCGGATCGGTTCCTGTTTGTGCGGTTCCGGATCTAAAAATAAATAAAGAAACATCTATTTTTTTAAGAAAGCGGAGGACTAAATTATGTCGAAAATTGATGAAGTTGCTGAGCTGATCGAGCGTGGACGTGCAAAAAAGGTTCCGGCTGCCGTTGAGGCTGCTCTGGCTGATGGCTGTGATCCCACTGAGATTCTTCAGAAGGGCATGATCGACACCATGGGCGTTGTCGGTGAGAAGTTCAAAAACAACGAGATCTTTGTTCCTGAGATGCTGGTAGCTGCAAAAGCTATGAAGGCTGGTGTTGAGGTTCTTAAGCCCCACCTTGCTTCCGGCGCTGCAGGTGCTCTTGGCAAAGTTATCATTGCTACCGTCGCTGGCGACCTGCATGATATCGGCAAGAACCTGGTTGCTATGATGATTGAGTCCGCTGGATTCGAAGTTATCGACCTTGGCGTTGATGTTCCGGCTGATAAGATCATCGAGTGCGTAAATGCAAATCCGGATACCAAGATCGTTGCCTGCTCTGCACTGCTGACAACCACTATGCCGTCCCTTCGTGACACTGTTGCCGCTCTGAACGGTGCACCGTTCCGCAGCAACATCAAGGTCATGGTCGGCGGAGCTCCCATTACTCAGGAGTTCGCTGATGAGATCGGCGCTGATGGATATTCTGAGGATGCTGCTTCCGCAGCTGAGCTGGCTAAGAAGCTGGTTGGCGCTGCATAAATAACAGCATAATACCTTAACGTACGGGTTATCTTGAATTCCGGCGCTCCGAAGCTGTTGCTCCGGAGCGCTTTTTCATTATTTGAGGAGAACGGTATGGCAAAGCTTTATACGGTTTCCTTCCATCTGAAAAATAAGGAAGTGACTGTTGAGGAGGGGACGACGATCCTCGAGGCCGAGCGGCTGGCAGGACTTGAACCTGATGCACCCTGCGGCGGTGCAGGAAAATGCGGAAAATGCAAGGTCAATATTGAGAAGGGCAAGCGTACGGGTGTTGTGCTTGCCTGTCAGGAAAAAGTTGAGAGCGATCTCGTGGTCGATCTGATGGTGAACGAGGGTGTTCACCGGATCCTCGAGGGAGGAATGGAGCGTCAGGTCGAGATGGATCCCCAGATCGCCTGGAAGGATGGCAGTGACAGGCCATTTTATCTGATGGCCTTTGATATAGGAACAACGACCGTCGTCGGCTATCTGCTGGACGGCGGCACAGGCAGTGTGCTGCAGACCGTCAGCCGGATGAATCCGCAGCATGCCTTTGGCGGAGATGTTATCTCCAGGGCCAACTATGTGCTGGAGCATGGAGATGCTGGCCAGAAGGAGATGCGCAAGGTCATCGTGGATGCGCTGAACGGACTGCTTGCCGAGGCTGCCCGGGATCAGGGCATTTCTGTGGAGGAGATCCTGCAGGCCTCCGTGGTCGGAAATACCTGTATGCATCATCTGTTTTACGGCGTATCGCCCCAGTCTCTGGTTCTGGCGCCCTATGTGCCGGCGATCCGGGAGGGCATGATCCTGACGCCGGAGCGGGCAGGCCTGAAAATAGCAAAGGAGGGCAGGGTTTTCCTGCTTCCCAACATCGCCGGCTTTGTCGGCGCCGATACGGTCGCCTGTATGCTGGCCACAGCATTTGATACCATCACCCAGCCGTCACTGATGATCGATATCGGCACGAACGGCGAGCTGGTCATGACAAACGGGACCCGGATGGTCACCACGTCGACGGCAGCCGGTCCGGCCTTTGAGGGCGCAAAGATCGAGTGCGGCATGCGCGGCTCGGACGGTGCCATCAGCCATCTGAAAGAGACAGAAGACGGTTTTGAGCTGGAGATCGTTGGAAATACGAAGGCTGTGGGTATCTGCGGTTCCGGTCTTCTGGACATTCTGGCCTATCTGATCCGCCGCGGTTTTGTCAATTCCTACGGCGGCTTTAGGGACGAGGATGACCTGGAGGATCCGGCAGCCATCGCGCAGAAGGACCGTCTGGTGCAGATCGGCGGGCAGAAGGCATTCCTGCTCATCCCCGGCAGCGAGACGGCAAACGGCGCGGACATCTACCTGAGCCAGAAGGACATCCGTGAGGTGCAGCTGGCCAAGGGCGCGATCGCGGCCGGCATCGAGATCATGGCAGGCAAGCTTGGCATCGAGCCGGCGGACCTGCAGGCGGTATACCTGGCCGGTGCTTTCGGAAACTATATGGATGCAGGAAGCGCCTGCGAGATCGGCATGATCCCCTACGAGCTGAAGGAGCGCATCCATCCCATCGGCAATGCGGCCGGTGAGGGTGCAAAGCTGGCGGTCAAGAACTTCGGGCAGTATGAGTACGCCTGCCGCCTGTCGGAGATGGCAGACTTCATCGAGCTTGCCAACGAAAGTATCTTCCAGGATACCTTTGTGGATCATCTGGAATTTGAGCGGGCCCCCGAAGACTGATGAATCTTTCCCTCCGGAAGGCGAAGACAGCCTGAACCCTAAAAAAGAAAGGAATTAAACAATATTTATGCTTGAGGAATTAAAGAAACAGGTATTTGAGGCAAATATGCTTCTGCCAAAATACGGACTGGTGACCTTTACCTGGGGCAATGTGAGCGGAATCGACCGGGAAAGCGGTCTGTTCGTGATCAAGCCCAGCGGTGTACCCTACGAGGAACTGGGACCGGACGACATGGTGGTCGTGAATCTGAAGGGAGAAAAGGTGGAGGGAAAATACAATCCTTCATCGGATACCCCCACCCATACCGTGCTCTACAACCGCTTCCCGGAGGTCGGCGGCATCGTGCATACCCATTCTCCCCTGGCGACCAGCTGGGCGCAGGCGGGCAGAGATATCCCCTGCTACGGAACGACCCATGCGGATTACTTTTACGGAGAGATCCCCTGTGTACGCAATCTGACCAAGGAGGAGATCGAGGAAGCCTATGAGTGGAACACAGGCGTCCTGATCGCCGATGATTTTGCGGCGAGAGGAAAAGACCCGGCCGCCGTACCCGGTGCGCTTTGCAAGAACCACGGCGTCTTCACCTGGGGCAAGGATGCCCATGAGGCGGTCCACAATGCAGTCGTTGTGGAGGAGGTCGCAAAGATGGCAGCCTGGAGCGAGATGATCAATCCCGAGATCGGACCTGCCCCGCAGGAGCTTCAGGACAAGCATTATTTCCGTAAGCACGGCGCAAATGCCTACTACGGACAGAAATAGAAATTGAAATAGTAAGGATTTATTGCGGAATGATAGGAATTGGTATTGATACCGGCGGCACCTACACGGACGTCGTCGTCTATGACATGGACAACAGGGAGGTGCTCTGCTCCGGCAAGACACCGACGACCAGGGACGATCTGGAAAAGTGTATTCTGAAAGCTCTGGATTCCATGGACAAAACCTATGTAAAGCAGGCAGAGCTTCTTGCGATCTCAACAACTCTGGCCACAAATGCCTGCCTGGAGAACAAGGGAGGCAGAGCCAAGGGATTGATGATCGGCATGGAGCCGAAGTCTACGCTGAACCTGGAGCAGGTCTATGCCCGCTACGGGCTGCGCGACATCGAGCAGCTGGTCTTTATCGACGGACGTCCGGAGAATATATATGTCAATCCGATCGAACCGGATTGGGATGACCTTGCCGCAAAGGCCGCGGATATGTTCCGGGGCTGCAAGGCCGTCGGCATCACCCAGATCTATCCGAGAGCAAACGGCGGCCGTTTTGAGCGCATCGCAAAGCAGATCCTTTCAGAAAAGCTGGATGTGCCCATCACGACAGCCTTTGAGATGTCGGATGATGTGGATCCTCTCCGCAGAGGTGCGGGAACTCTGCTCAACGCCAGACTGATCCCGCTGATCGATGATTTCATGAAAGCGGTGCGCCTGGCTCTTTCCGAGCGCGGCCTGGATATCCCCATCGCCGTTGTGTGCAGCGACGGAAGCCTTCTGACCGAGGAGATGGCAAAAGAGCAGCCGGTCGGCACACTGCTGTCCGGTCCAGCCGCGAGTGTCATCGGCGGAAGTGTGATCGCCGGCGAGCCCGACGCGCTGATCGTGGACATGGGCGGAACGACGACGGATATCGCCCTGATCCGGGACGGACGTCCGATCCTGGCAAAGGACGGCATCAGCATCGGTCCGTGGAAGACGACAGTCAAGGGCCTGTATGTCAATACCTCGCTGCTTGGCGGCGACAGTGCCGTTCGTTTTTCTGAGGGGGAGATCGTGCTGGAGGGCGACCGGGTGATCCCGCTGTCCGTGCTGTCATCCACCTATCCCTATGTGACAGACCGGCTGAAGGAACTGGCCGATGAGGGCAGACATCATACCCGGATGCTCAGCGAGTTTATGGTCCTCCAGAATGACATCGGGGACAATCCGAACTACACTGCGGCTGAGCGGCATATCTGCGATATCCTGCGCGGACATCCGCTGATCCTCGAGGATCTGGCCGAACAGCTGGATACCAGCATCTACAAGCTGAATACCGAGCGTCTGGAGGAGGAAGGCGTCCTGATGCGGAGCGGTCTGACACCGACCGACATGATGACGATCTGCGGTGACCTGGACTTCTACCGTCCCGATGCGGCAAAGCAGGCACTGCGCTTTCTGTCGAAAAACACCGGCGTTTCCGAGACGGAGATTCCGGCGACGGTATACCGGCTGGTCGAGAAAAAAATGTACTGCCAGATCGCGGAGATCCTGCTGCTGCAGAAGTATCCGAAAAAATGGCGGCTCCTGGGAGAGGACGGCGTCCGGCTGCTGATCGAGCAGTCCTTCGAGGAAGCCTATGCCGAGGCACTGACCCGCAAAAAGCCGGAATGGATGCGGCTTGCCCTGACGACAGATCTGCCGATCATCGGCGTAGGCGCACCGATCCATATCTTCCTGCCGCGTGTGGCACAGCTGCTGGGGACAAGGGCGATCCTGCACCAGTATTCCTCCGTGGCCAACGCCCTCGGCGCGATCGCCAGCCAGGTGGTCACCCGGGTGACGATCCGCGTGCACGCCGACTATGTCGGTTCCATGCCGGATGGCTACTCCGTCATGGATGGCGAAAACAGGATCAAATTTGAGCACTATCCCGATGCAGAAAAATACGCCTCCGACCTGGCGCTGCGTCTGGTCCGTGAGAAGGCCAGAAGAAACGGCAATTCGGAGACGCCGCACATCGAGATAAAGGCGGAAAAGATCTATGGCGTCGGCGTCTACTTCGAGACCGTGGTAGAAGCCATCGCGACGGATGAGTTTAAGGTTTAAATAATAAAAACTGAAAAATGAGGGCTGTCGCATAAAGCAATGACGTGCTTAAACATTCTTTCGGGAAACGCTCCCGCTCTGTCCTCGCGCATCGGTTCTAAGTCGGAATCTATAAATAGATTCCTCCAAGAACCGGCGCTGCGGATGTTCCCTTCAGAATGTTTGTGCACGTTTTTGCTTTTGGGCGACAGCCCCTTTTTTCGTGTTCGGCGAACGGTAGTTCAGATTTCTCCAGAAATTGGTGTTGCGGATGTTCCCTGCAGAATATTTACGCATTTCATTTTCCTGAGGCCAGCAACCCCTTTTTCCGCCTTCGGCGGATCTTTTTTTTATGCCGGATTTCCGTTTTCCTGGCGGGTCAGGCTGAGCTCGTCGTCGGAGAGGATGGCCGGGAAGCGGATTTCTACGTCGGTTCCTTTGCCTTCCTGGCTGCGGTAGGTCAGGCCGTAGCCTGTTCCGTAGAGGACCTGCAGACGCCGGTGGGTGTTGTAGATGGCGATGTGGTTGCCTTTGCCTCCCTGGGCATGCTTTTTCTTTAGGATGCCGGCGAGTTTTTCTTTGGATATTCCTACGCCATCGTCGGAGACCAAAAGGACGATGTCGTTTTCTTCCAGCCATCCGGTCAGTACGATCGCGCCGCGGTGGCTTTCTTTTTCCAGTATGCCGTGGACGATGGCGTTTTCTACGATGGGCTGCAGTGTCAGTTTTGGAATGCGGTATTCCAGCAGGCTGTCGGGTACGTCGACGACGAAGTCGATGCTGTCCTCGAAGCGCATGTTCTGGAGGCGGACGTAGATCGTGACGTGCTCGATTTCTTCCTCCAGGGAGTTGATACTGTTTTTCCGGCTTAGGGTCAGGCGGTAGAAGCGGGAGAGGTCCCGGATCGCCTGATTTGTTTCTCTTGTGCGGCCCTGCTGGGCCATCCAGCCGATCATTTCCATGGTGTTGTACAGGAAGTGCGGATTGATCTGTGCCTGCAGTGCGTTGAACTCGGCGATGCGGATCTCCTCGGCATCCTCCTGCTGTTTTTGCATGAGGTTGTTGATCTGGCGGGCCATGTAGTTGTAGGAGTCGATCAGCTCACCGACCTCGTCCTGCTCGGATGGGGAATCTATGGGTACGGGCGGTGCGTTTTTTACCAGACTCATCTGTTCGCTTACGGCCTGAATTCTTCTGGTCAGGGAGTGGGACAGCCACATGGACAGCAGGACGCCCAGTATGGCGGCCAGAGCCCAGAGGAACAGAAATCCGTAGAACAGCGAATTGGCTCTTTGCTGCAGCGGTGCGGAGGGCACGATGGATACCAGGACCCAGTCTGCGGCGGCCAGATAGTAGTAGCCGACGTAGATGTTTTCTCCCAGGACCTGTTTTTCCAGAAATCCGTTGGAGGACATCAGGTTTTCCTGTATGCTTTCGTAGTCCATGTAGTAGATGCCAAGCTGAGCAGGGTCGGTGGAGGCGGCCACGGCATCCCGCTCGTTGGTGATGTAGGACAGGCTGCCTACGCCTGGAAGGTTTTCCGCCAGGATGGCCTTCAGATCCTCGGAGGGAAAATAGGCGGCCAGGAAGCACCGCAGGGTGATCCCGGATTTTTGCCTTATATAGACTGGACGAATATACGCCAGATCGCCAAGCTCCTGCTCCTTTCTGCCCAGGTAAAAGGATGGACAGAACAGAGTGGAGGGGCGGCTCGCCGAAAAGATGCCGTACCAGTAGGTCGCGCTGATCCGGGATATCGGGGCATAGATGGAGTCGCTGCCGGCAGCCGAGAAGACAGGGGCATTCTGCTCCAGCGGAAGGTACAGGCGGATGTTGGTGACCGGAGAGTCGGCCAGGATCTGCTGGTATTCTTCCTCGAAGGCGGCTGCACTTTCGGAGGAGACGACCTCCTCCAGCTCATCCTCCAGGGCAGTACCGAGAAGCGTCTGCAGATAGTCTGTCTGCCGGAGGGCTGTACTGGTCCTTACGACACTGGCAAGATAGTTATCCAGAACAGGTGCTGTCACGGATGCCGCGGTCTGTTCGGCACGGATCGTATCGGAGGTGATCAGCTGCAGGCCAAAGCGCAGCAGGATGGCCATCAGGAACAGCATTGGCACAGAAACGGCCAAAAGGATCATCAGAAACAGTTTTGTCCGGATCCGGAAGCTGCCGTAGCTCTGCCGGATGGAATGGAACAGGTTCATGGCTTCTGCCTGCTTTCTCTGTATTCAGAAGGGGAAAGGCCGGTATGCTTTTTGAAGGCCTTGCCAAAATAGTTGCTGTCATTGTAGCCGACCCGGGATGCGACCTCGGCGATGTTGTTCCGGGGATCGGCGAGGAGCTCTCTGGCCTTGTCAAGCCGGTACTCCGTGAGAAACTGGTTCAGGGTCTGGCCGGTCTCGTTTTTGAAGACCGTGCAGGCGTAGGAGGCGGACAGGTTGGCGTAGTCGCTGATCTCCTTGGTCGAGAGGGAGGGATCGGCATAGTGGCTGCGGATATAGTTTTTGATCAGGTACACCGAAGAGTTTTCGGGTACATAATTTTCGATATCCTGCAGGTAGGAGCCCAGCATTTCTCCAAGCAGCGCGTGGAGCTCCGGGAAGGAGAAGGACTGATTCAGGGAGATCAGGGCTTCCTCCGAGGTGCTCTGCAGTCCGGATCCGGGCAGCTGGCGCTGCCTGCGCTGCTCCAGGATCAGGGAGGCGAGCTGGTAGTAGGCCGACATGACGGAGGCCCGCATCAAAGCGGTGTTTCCGGAGACTGCGCGAAACAGCTCGCCGGTCAGCGATTCGATCGCCTGCCGGTCGGCGTTTCGGATCGCCGGGAAGAGCTGCTCATAGATATCCTGGGGATCCTGGCCGGAGGCGGGGATCTCGTCCCCGACGATCAGGCAGGTGCCCGGTGGGCAGAAAAAGCACTGCTGCAGGGCGATGACCGCGCTGCTGTAGGATTCATAAAGGCCGCGGATGCCGCTCACGATGGTGCCGGCGGCAAGATACCAGGAAAGGTTCTGTTCTGCAAGGAGCTTTTGCAGATAGTCGGTGACCATCCGGACGGTCGTCAGGCTGAAATCATCCTTCCGGAACAGATGAAAAACAATCATGCCGGAACGTTTTTCACCACTGATGACATGCATATGGAAGTTCCGGATATAGTCATGGAGGGCAGCGGTCAGCTCTTCGGGGTAGGAGGCATGGAAGGGCCTGCGCTCGTCTGCCAGGAGGATGACCGTAAAGGCGGCGTGGAAGAGATCTGCCGATCCGTATTTGCGGCAGTAGCTGCGGCTGAGGCTTTCGACCTGCTCACTGGAGGTGCTGTAGGGCAGGGTCAGGGACAGGGCAAGCCGTGAGGCGGCGGCAGAGTCTGAGAAGGATTCCGCGCTGCGGCTCTCGTCGATGGCTTTTTTGCGGGCGATGGCGGTCTGCACAGCCTCGCGGATCTCCGCAAGGTCCAGCGGCTTTTCCACATAGCTGACCGCCTGAAGCCGGATGGCCGCCTTCAGGTATTCTTTGTCTGAAAAACCGCTCATGAAGATAAAGACCGAATCCGGCAGGAACTGGCGGATCCGCTCGAGCATATCGATGCCGGACATGCGGGGCATGCGCACATCGCTCAGGATAATGTCAGGCTTGTGAAGGGCAGCGGCCTGGCAGCCGTCCAGTCCGTCGGAGGCCTGGCAGACCTCGTCGATCCCGAGCTTCATCCAGTTTATCGAGGCGGCAAGACCATTTCGGGTCAGGGCCTCATCATCCACGATCAGCAGCTTCATCTTATTCCTCCAGGGCGTTTTTTGCCCGCGTTCTCCGCCGTTGATTTTCATTTGATGAACAGGGTATGCCGCAGGTCTTCGGCCGCTATGTAAGGATCCGGCCATTGCTGCGCGGTGCCTTTTTGGATGCGCAGCTGTCCCGATGCGGGAAACAGGCGGGCATACCTCAGATACTGGAATTATCATATCATAAATCCGGTTATTTTTACCTAATTCCTAAAAATATTACTCTTCTATGGTTTTACTCTTAAATGGTAAACTGTTTTCAGTATGGAAAGGAGGACGAGAGCGTGTCAGAAGATTTAATTCTGGAACTCAAAGGTATCACTAAGATTTTCCCGGGCGTTAAAGCATTGAACAACGTGCATTTTCAGCTGCGCCGGGGAGAGGTACATGCTCTGATGGGAGAAAACGGAGCAGGTAAGTCGACCTTCATCAAGGTCATTACCGGCGTACATGCGGCTGAGGAAGGCCACATGTATCTCAACGGCGAGGAGGTCCACTTCAAGGGCCCGAAGGATGCACTGGCAGCCGGTATCGCTGCTGTGTACCAGCATCCGACGATCTATCCCGAGCTGTCGGTAACCGAAAACATTTTCATGGGTCACGAATTCAAGAAGAACGGCATGATCCAGTGGAATGCCATGAACAAGGAGGCCAAGGCACTTCTTGACCGGCTGAACGCGAACTTCAAGCCCACCGAGGAAATGGGTGCCCTGTCTGTTGCCCAGCAGCAGATGGTCGAGATCGCGAAAGCTCTTTCCACCAACGCAAAGATCATTATTCTGGATGAGCCCACGGCTGCCCTGACAGCCAGCGAGTCCCAGGAGCTGTACCGCATCGTGGATCAGCTGAGGGATGAGGGCGTTTCCATCATCTTTATTTCCCACCGTATGGAGGATATGTACCGTCTGGCTACAAGAGTTACGGTATTCCGTGATTCCCAGTATGTCGGCACGTACGATGTCAACCAGATCACGACGCCGGATCTGATCAAGGCCATGGTCGGCCGTGAGATCAAGGATATGTATCCGAAGCCGCAGGTCGAGATCGGCGAAGAGATCTTCCGTATCGAGAACTTCAGCCGCATGGGTTACTTCAAGAATGTTTCCCTGAACGTCAAGGCCGGCGAGATCGTCGGACTGACAGGCCTTGTCGGCGCAGGCCGTACCGAAACCTTCCAGGCTGTCTGCGGCATCGAAAAGCCCGACTCCGGCAAGGTATTCGTAGAGGGCAAGGAAGTCCATATCGCAAAACCGAAGGATGCGATGGACGCCGGTATCATTCTGCTGCCTGAGGATCGTCGTGAGCAGGGCCTGATCCTTACCTGGGGTCTGGGCGACAACGTCATCCTTCCGATCCAGGATACCCTGGCAAAGGGACCCTTCAAGGTTCTGAACGAGAAGAAGGAGAGAGAGCTTTCCAAACAGTATCTGGAGGAGGTCGATACAAAGGCTGTCACGATCTTCGACCATGCCAGCACGCTTTCCGGCGGTAACCAGCAGAAGGTCGTCGTTGCCAAGGCACTTGCTTCCGATAATATGAAGATCCTGATCATGGACGAGCCGACAAAGGGTGTCGACGTCGGTGCGAAGGCTGAGATCTATGCGATCATGGGCGAGCTGGCGCTGAAGGGCTACGGCATCATCCTGATCTCCTCCGAAATGCCGGAGATCCTGGGCATGAGCGACAGGATCTATACGATGTGCAAGGGCCGGATCACCGGCTGCCTGGATATCGCAGAGGCTACTCAGGAGGCTCTGCTTGAGCTCTCCATGGAGAAAGGCAACAATAAGGAGGTGGCAGAATAATGGAAAACAAGAAATCCTTATGGAAGAAGCTGACCGGTTCACGTGAAGCCAGCCTGATCCTGATCCTTGTCATTCTTCTGATCGTGGTACAGATCCTGAGCAAAGGAACCTTCCTTACGCTTTCCAACTTCGGACAGATCTTCCGCAACAATGCCCTGACCATGCTGATGGCTCTTGGCATGCTGTGCGTCCTTCTGACCGGCGGCATCGATATCTCCATCACCTCCGTGCTGGCTTTCGCAGGCATGACCATCGGTCTGCTGCAGAAATATGATATCCTGCACAACACACTGCTTCTGTTCATCATCGCAGGCGCGATCGGTATCGGCTGCGGCTGCCTGAACGGTCTGATCATCTCCAAGGGTAAGGTTGCTCCCATTATTTGTACGATGGGTGCCATGTACATCTGGAGAGGACTTGCCTACGTTATCAGTAACAACAACTGGGCATCCGGTGCCGATGTTGCCGGCTTCTCTGATTTCGGTAAAGACGGTACGGTCGGCCCGTACATCATCCTGGTCGTTGCCTATGTCGCCTTCTACATCATCATGAAGTGGACGACCTTTGGCCGCAGGATCTACGCTGTCGGCAGCAATGCAGAGGCAGCAAGAGTTTCCGGTATCAATGTTGACCGCGTGATCATCCGCGCTTATGCGATCATGGGCCTTCTGGCTGGTATCGCCGGTGCGCTTTCCGTTTCCATCTACGCATCCGCTCAGCCGAACATGCAGTACGGCAAGGAGATGGATGTTATCGCAGCCTGCGTTATCGGCGGCGTCAGCATGAGCGGCGGCCGCGGCTCCGTTACCGGAACCTTCCTCGGCGCACTGTTCTATGCTATCGTTGCTAAAGCTCTTCCGCTGGTCGGTCTCGAGTCGATCTGGCAGAACCTGATCAAGGGTATCATCATCCTGGTCGTTGTCCTGCTGAACGTTGTCACCCAGCGTGCTATGGACAGAGCTAATCTGGAAAGAAGGGAGATGTAATCATGGCAGGAAAGTCCGGAAGAGAAATAAACAATGTTCCCCAGGGCGGGCTCAAAAAGAAGATCCTGAGCTGGGAAGGCGGTCTGGTGGTCATCTTCATCGCCGTCCTGATCCTCGGAGCAAGCATCTCCAAAAACTACAACTATGTATCCGTCCTCCGCGAAATGCCGAAGTACCTCTGTGAGATCTTCATGATGTTCGCCATGGGCTATATCCTGATCATCGGGGAGATCGATATCTCCGTCGGCGCGACCGTATGTCTGGCCGCAACGATGGGCTGCCTGGCAGGAAATGCCGGTGCACCGCTGATCGTTGTCGCTCTGGTCTGCCTGGGTGTCGGCTGCCTGGCCGGCTGCCTGAACGGCTTTATTATGACCCATTTCCAGGAGCTTCCCGCGATGATCGTTACGCTGGGCACGCAGATCATCTTCCGCGGTATCGCCGAGGTTACCCTTGGCAGCGGCGGTTCCATCTCCTTCAAGAACAGCAAGGTCATCATGCCCCTGGCAAAGATGGTCGGTCCTTTCCCGGTCGCCTTCTTCCTGGTTGTTATCGTGGGCGTGATCTTTACCCTGGTTCTGCTGCGGACGACCTTCGGCCGCAAGCTGTACGCCATCGGAAGCAACCGGACAGCAGCGCTGTACGCCGGTATTCCGGTACAGAAGATCCGCATGATCTGCTTCGTTCTGATCGGAACCATGGCAGGCCTGTGCGCACTGTTCTACCTGTCCACCACCTTCGGTGCAAACACCACCACCGGACAGGGCTATGAGATGGATGTCATCGCCATGTGCGTATTTGGCGGCATCGCCACCACCGGCGGCAAGGGCAACCTGATTGGTGCAACCATCGCCGGCTTTACCATCGTCTGCCTGCGTATCGCACTTGGACAGAGAAACATCAATACACAGCTGATCCTCGTTATCATCGGTGTTCTGCTGATCGTGTCCGTTCTTCTCCCGGGCATCACCCAGTCCATCCAGAACAAGAGGAAAAAAGCAGCAAACGCGTAAACCGAGAGCTTCCTGCTCTCCGGAGCAGGAAGATTTTCCTTAAAATCAAAAGATTTTACCGTTTTCCCTTTGACAGGCGGATGGTAAACTCTGTATCAGTAAAATGATATACAGCCACAGAGGCTTGTATATAAAGAATTTTTAGGAGGGAAACTAAAATGAAAAAACAGATTGTAAGCGTTCTTCTCACCGCTACAATGGCTGCTGGCCTTCTGGCCGGATGCGGCGGCTCCTCTTCCGAGCCTGCAGCAGCTTCCAGCGCAGCAGCTGAGACTGCAGCTTCCAGCGCAGCAGCAGAGACCACTGGCGAGGCTAAGACCTACGCACTGGTTACCAAGTCTGCAGGAAACCCGTTCATGGAGCTCCTGGCTCAGGGCTTTACCGAGGCCGTTGAGGGCGCAGGCGGACAGGTTGTTATCCAGAATCCGGAGTCTGCTACCGCAGATGCTCAGATCTCTGCCATCAACTCCCTGATCTCCCAGGGCGTAGATTCTATCTGCGTCAGCGCTAACGATGCAAACGCTCTGTCTGCAGTTCTGCAGCAGGCAAAGGATGCCGGCATTCAGGTCCTGACCACTGACTCTGATGTTGAGGCTTCCAGCCGTTCCGTATTCGTAGGACCGGCAGGTGTTGATGATGTTGCTGTCTGCCTGATGGATGCCATCCTTGACATCTCCGGCGGCGAGGGACAGTACGCAATCCTTTCCGCTACCTCTCAGGCTACCAACCAGAACGCATGGATCGATTCCATGAAGGCTCTGGCTGAGTCCGATGAGAAGTATGCAAACCTTGAGCTGGTTGAGGTTGCTTATGGTGATGACGAGCCCCAGAAGTCCACTGACCAGACCCAGGCTCTGCTTCAGAAGTATCCGGATCTGAAGGTTATCTGCGCTCCGACCACTGTTGGTATCGCTGCTGCAGCTAAGGTCCTTCAGGATCAGGGCTCCTCTGTTAAGCTGACCGGCCTTGGCCTTCCGTCCGAGATGCAGGCTTACATCGGCACTGACGATGCTCATTCCTGCCCGTACATGTATCTGTGGAACAACATCGACCTTGGCAAGCTGGCTGGCTATGCTTCCATGGCACTGGTTGATGGTTCCTTCACTGGCGCTGAGGGCGAGAGCCTTGAGGCTGGCGACCTCGGCACTGTTACCGTAGGCACTGGCCTTAACGGTGAGACCGTTGTCAACGTTGGCGCTCCGTTCCGCTTCGACGCTGAGAACATCGCTGAGTGGGCTGAGCTGATGTAATTAGCCATCTGGCTTAACATCTGTAGCCTGTCAGAAATCTGATACAGGTTAAAAGAGACCTCCCCGGGTGATCCCGGGGAGGTTTTTTTCGTTCATTATCTTCCACAGATTGCATATAAAACCCGTCCTCCGGAAGACATTAAAGCAAACATTCTGCAGGCCCGACAGGGCCGAAGCCGTTTGCGTAATGCCTTCCAGAGGACGGGTACTGCCTGGGCTAAATCCTTTTCGTCAACACATTTATGCCGGCAGTTCTTTTACCAGAATCACGAAAAAAGCTGTGAACGTAAACTTCGTTCACAGCTTTTTCTGAGCGGAGATGAAGGGATTTGAACCCTTGCGCCGGTTACCCGACCTATCGCATTTCGAGTGCGACCTCTTCGGCCACTTGAGTACATCTCCTTACCCGACCTATTGTAGCAGAGTGATCTTTTCATTGCAAGACAGAGTTTTTGTGCAGAATTACATACAACTCATTCGGGGTATCACCCGCCTCTATAGGCGGTGGGAGTATCATTTATACACGAAGGTCTATGCGTTTTGCAGGTAATATAGGCATTGCCCCGATATCAGTATTAATGCTATAATAATACGAGGCGTGCGAATGCCGAATACTACGACGAAATTCGATATTGGAGGATGCTGTAATGAAGCCATATGCATTTGGTATCGATCTGGGCGGAACGACCTGCAAGATCGGTTTTTTCAATACACAGGGAGAAGTTCTGGACAAGTGGGAGATCCCGACCCGCAAGGAAGAAGACGGAAAGTATATCCTTCCTGATATTGCGGCATCCATCAAGGAGAAAATGGCGGAAAAGGGAGTGGATATCGATCAGGTCTGGGCAGCAGGCATCGGTGTTCCGGGCCCTGCGCTGGAGAACGGAACCGTCAACGAGTGTGTCAATCTCGGATGGGGCGTTACTCCGGTCAATATCGTCCTGTCTGAGCTTCTGGGCGGCATCCCGGTGGCAGTCGCCAACGATGCGAATGCCGCGGCTCTCGGCGAGCTGTGGAAGGGCGGCGCCCGGGGCTACAAGGATATCGTCATGGTGACGTTGGGGACCGGTGTCGGCGGCGGAATCATTCTGAATTCCCAGATCGTACATGGTACATATGGCGCAGCAGGCGAGATCGGCCATATGATGATGTCTACCACCGAGACAGAGCAGTGCAAATGCGGAAAATGCGGATGCCTGGAGCAGTATTGTTCCGCTTCCGGTATTGTCCGTATGGCCAGGATCAAGCTGGCAACGGTGACCAGACCGAGCATTCTTCGGGAGAAGGATGATGTGATGCTGACTGCGAAGGATGTATTTGATGCGGCAAAGGCCGAGGATCCTCTTGCTCTCGAGCTGATCGAGGAGTTCGGCATGACCCTGGGAAGAGCGCTCTCCCTGATCAGCAGCGTGGTCGATCCCCAGGCGATCGTTATCGGCGGCGGCGTGTCCAAGGCTGGAAAGATCCTCATCGATGTCGTGGAAAAGTACTACAGAAAGTATGTTTTCCTGGGCTCTCGGGATACCAAGTTCGTCCTTGCAACGCTTGGAAATGATGCCGGTATGTACGGTGCCGTGAAGATGGTGCTTTGATCCATACCCGGATCGATTGAAGGATGGCTGTACCCCGATCCGGTCTTTTTGGGAGATGGATCATGGTCTCTGCAAGGACCCTTTGGGCCGGATTTCTCTACGGCTTCTCGATGGAGAAAAGCATTCTTATCCAGGTGGGGAGAAGCGCTTAAAGATCTCTGTCGGATGTTAACAGAATTGAAATAAACATATAACGCTCCGGAGCTGTCAATGGCAAAAATGCATGACGTTCCGGGGCGTTTTTTGGTATAATTTTCAGCCCGATACAAATATGTACAATCGCAGATGTTCCAACAGAGGGAAATTTAGTCACAATATATAGTCTGTTTTTCCTTGTACAGCCCCTCAAAGTGTGGTAAACTGTAAAACGAATGAAATAACTTATTCACATTTATTAACCGCAGGGTTATAAAAGTATTAAATATCATTTTCATGGTTTCGGGAGAATACAATGAAAAATAATAAAATATTCGTATCGGGTCTGGTTTTTGCACTGACAGCTGCCATGGCTTTTCCCGCAGCAGCACAGGACTCCATTGAGGAGGCTGAGGCGGTAGCTGCAGATTACCAGAAGAAGATCGAGGAAGCAAAATCAGCCATTGATGAGCTGCAGAGCCAGAAGACGGAGCTGCTTGGCGATATCGATGATCTTGAGGGACAGCTTGTCACCACGATCTCCGGGATCAAGGCTGTCAATTCCGATCTGGAAGAGCTCGAGGGCAATATCGTCGTGACCGGCATCAAGCTTGACGCCGCTATCGAGGATAAACGAGTCCAGCACGACGCCATGAAGGCCCGTATCCAGTATATCTATGAAAAGGGCGGCGAAGTCGGCTGGGCAACCGTATTCCTTGAGAACGGAGATATCTCCTCCTGGCTGAATTCCGAGGAGTTTACCCAGAGCATCTACGCTTATGACCGTGATCAGCTCGAGAAATATGCCGAGGCGGTAAGCAATGTAGAAAAGCTTCAGGCAGAGCAGAACGAGCAGAAGTCTCAGCTGGAGGCCAAGAAGCATTCGCTGGCCGAGGGCGAGGCCAAGCTGGAAAAGCTTCTGGAAGAGGCGCAGGGCACCTTTGATGACTGCGAAGACCGCATAGCAGATGCCGAGAAGAAGGCAGATTCCTATCAGAAGCTGCTGGATCAGCAGAACGCAGCCATCAGCGAGATGGTAGCAGCCCAGCAGGCAGCGGCAGCAGAAGCAGCTGCAGCGGCAGCCGCAGCAGCACAGCAGGCAGCCTACGAACAGGCAGCCGCTTACCAGTACACGGCAGCTGAGCAGGAATATATCAATCAGACCGCTCAGACCCTGGCAGATCAGACCGGTTACGATCTTGAGACTGCAACCCAGGCAGCGCAGGCAGCCTATGTCAGCGGAAATTCCAACTATGACCTGACAGGCAACGGCGGCTCCTCCAGAGCCCAGGAGCTCCTGGCTTATGCGGAGCAGTTCCTTGGCAATCCGTACGTCTACGGCGGCAACAGCCTGACCAACGGTGTTGACTGTTCCGGTTTCGTACAGCAGGTCTACGGCGCATTCGGCATTCCGACCAGCCGTACCTCCTGGGATATCGAGCATGACGGTGTCGAGGTCGCCTACTCCGATGTTCAGATCGGCGACGTTATCTGCTACGACGGTCACGTAGGCATCTATGCCGGCAACGGTCAGATCATCAATGCCGTTGATGAAAACACCGGTATCGCAATGACAGACGCCGATTATTCTGAGATCCGCACGATCCGCAGATACATCAACGAGTAAAAACAAATCGCATAGACAAAAACTATCAGGCAGTCCGGGAGTCCGGGCTGCCTTTTTACGACTCTATTGCCATAACCCGATAAATTGGATAAAATATGATTACAGCGTCATAAGTCATGCCAGGCGTCGTGCGTGCACAAAAGCCTGGGGTTGACTTACAACTACAAAACGATGCAGCAGATCGGTGCTGCAGGAAAGCGAGCTTTATGGCAGAACAGTTGATGGACAAGCTGGAAAGCCTGAAGACATACATTCGGGATCTTGGCTCCCTGGCCGTTGCCTTTTCCGGCGGCGTCGACTCTACATTTCTTGCCCATGTGGCCCATGAGGTATTGGGAGACCGTATGGTCGCCATCACGGTCCGGTCCTCTGCATTTCCGGAGAGAGAATACCGTGAGTCAGAAACCTTCTGCGAAAAGGAGGGTATTCGGCAGCTGACGGTGGATTTTGATGCGCTTTCGGTCGAAGGCTTTCGCACCAATCCTCCGGACAGGTGCTATCACTGCAAAAAGGCTATATTTAGCCGTATCATCAGTCTTGCTGGTGAGATGGGGATAGCTCATATCGCCGAGGGCTCCAACATGGATGACAACGGAGATTATCGGCCGGGACACCGGGCGATTGCGGAGCTTCATGTCGTAAGTCCCTTGCGTGCGGCCGGCCTGTATAAGGCGGAGATCCGTGAGCTTTCCCATATGTATGGGCTTCCCACATGGGCCAAGCCTTCCTTTGCCTGCCTGGCGACTCGCTTTGTCTATGGAGATGAGATCACAAACGAGAAGCTGCGCATGGTGGGCCGGGCGGAGGAGCTGCTCCTTTCCATGGGCTTTGGTCAGGTGCGGGTCCGTGTCCACGGGGACGTGGCCAGGATCGAGGCAGAGCCGTCGCAGTTCCCGCTCCTTTTGGAGGAGGAAAACCGCAGAAGGATCGTGACCAGCCTGAAGGAATACGGGTTTTCCTATGTGGCGATGGACCTTGCCGGATATCGTACCGGCAGCATGAATGAGGTCCTAGGCAGATAAACAGCCGGGAAGGCCGGCAGTGCTGCGGGCTACAACTCACTCGGGGTGTCCCCCGCCTCTATAGACGGTGGGAATATCAAGTACGACTCAGTAGCGGGTGACAATCCCCGACTGAGTTGTAGCCTCCGGCGGATCGCAGACGCGCACAGTGGGAGGTGCTTACGCACCGTGCGCGTCGCGGCAAGAACGCCGAGGCGTTCTTGAACTCATTCGAGGTGTCCCCCGCCTGAGTTGTAGCCTCCGGCGGGCGC
>DFFG01000028.1:0-7230 GCA_002368795.1 Eubacterium sp. UBA3782 | reverse complement strand
AACGCCGAGGCGTTCTTGAAAAAAGGTACTAACAATAGTAAGAACGGTAAAGATAGCAGGGATAGGAAAAATATGACATCACGGGAGATTCTGGAAAAGGTAAAGAGCGGCGAGATCAGCGTGGACCGCGCGGCTGAATATTTCAGCCGGGAGCCCTTTGAAGAACTGGGCTATGCCAAGCTGGATTTGCACAGGGAGGTTCGGAGCGGATTTCCTGAGGTCGTCTATTGCAGCGGAAAGCCGGATGCGTTTCTCGTACAGATCTACCGGCGGCTGCTGGATGCCCACGGTGAGGTGTTTGGAACCAGAGCCGATCCGCATCAGTATGAGCTGGTAAAGGCGGAGATCCCCGAGATCGTCTATGATCCGGTCTCCCGTATTTTGAAATATGAGAAGCCGGACAAAAAGAGAAGCGGCAGGATCGCGATATGCACTGCCGGCACGGCAGATATTCCGGTGGCAGAGGAAGCTGCCCAGACAGCTGAGTTTTTCGGCTCAAGGGTGGACCGGCTTTATGATGTCGGTGTCAGCGGGCTGCACCGGCTGCTCTCGCGGCTGGATGTTATCCAGGCAGCGAACTGCGTGGTCGCTGTTGCCGGCATGGAAGGCGCTCTTGCCAGCGTCCTGGGCGGCCTGGTGAGCAATCCGGTCATCGCGGTGCCGACCTCAGTGGGCTATGGTGCGAGCATGCACGGGCTGTCAGCGCTTCTGACGATGATCAACTCCTGCGCCAACGGGATCGCCGTGGTCAATATCGACAACGGCTATGGCGCAGGTTATATGGCAACACAGATCAACCGGCTGGCAGAGCCCAGGGAATAAGACCGGAGGCAGTACAAGCAATGAGCAGTAACGAAAACAGACGATATGAAGAAGGGGAAGCGATGCTGTACCTGGAATGCGCATCCGGGATCAGCGGCGATATGACGGTCGGCGCTCTTCTTGATCTAGGCGCAGACAGGGAGGCGCTGCAGAGAGCCCTGGACAGCCTTCCGCTGGAGGGATTTCACACAGAGATCACCCGGGTAAAGAAATCCGCCATCGACTGCTGCAGCTTTTCCGTGAACCTGGATCCGGAATTTGAGAACCATGATCACGATATGGCCTATCTGTATGGAAAGACGAACCCCTATGCAGCAGAAGACAGTGACTACGGCCATGGTCACAGCCATGAGGAGTACGGCCACGACCATACGCATGAGCACGGCCACGAGCACAGCCATGAGGAGTACGGCCATACCCATGAGCACGGGCATGGAGAGCATACACACACGCTGGCGGACGGTACGGTGATCACGCATACCCATGAGCATACCCACGGACATTCCCATGCAGGCGGCCATGCTCACCGGACACTGGCCGAGATCGAGCATATCCTGGCGGACTGCGATATGTCCGACCACGCGCTGGAGCTGGCTGGAAGGATCTTCGAGATCCTGGGTGACGCCGAGGCGAAGGCCCATGGTGTAGCGCCATCTGAGGTACATTTCCACGAGGTCGGCGCGGTGGATTCGATCGTCGATATTGTTGCCGCGGCAGTTTGTCTGGACAGTCTGCACGTGCAGGGCGTGATCGTCGGAAGTCTGACCGAGGGAAAAGGAACCGTCCGGACGCAGCATGGTGTTCTGCCGGTACCGGTACCGGCTGTTCTCAATATTGCCGCCAGCTGTGGTCTGCATCTGGAGATCCGCGATGTGCAGGGCGAGTATGTTACTCCGACGGGTGCCGCCATCGCAGCGGCTGTGCGGACGGCAGATAAGCTTCCGGCGCGCTTTACCGTATGCAGGACCGGCTATGGCGCAGGCAAGCGGACACAGGAGCTGCCCTCCATTCTGCGGGCGATGCTGATCCTTCCGGAGGAGAAAGACCGCGGGGAGGACAAGGCGTGTACGGGCGATACGATCGTCAAGCTGGAGACCAATATCGATGACTGCTCCGGCGAAACGCTGGGCTATGTGATGGAACGGCTCCTGGCAGCAGGGGCGCGGGACGTCCACTACACGCCGGTGTTTATGAAGAAAAACCGGCCGGCATGGCAGCTGAACATCATCTGCACCAGCGAGGACGCAGACAAACTGGCGGAGATCGTTTTTCTGGAGACGACCTCCATCGGGATCCGCCGCCTGGTCTGCGAGCGCATGATCCTTCCCCGGGAGGCAGGGGTCGTCGAGACCGAATATGGGAAGGTGATCGTAAAGAAATGTGATGTCGGCGGAGTGACAAAGATCTATCCGGAATATGACAGTGTGGCAGAGCTTGCCAGACGCTGCGGTGTTCCGTTTGAGAAAATCTACTGGGAGGTGCGAAAATGAGGAAGAAGGATTTTACTTACAATTCAAAGGATGGCGTAACGACGATCCATGCGATCAAATGGATCCCCGACGGGGAGATCAAGGCAATTCTTCAGATCGCCCACGGCATGGTTGAGTTCATTGACCGCTATGACCGGTTTGCCACGTTCCTTGCGGAAAATGGCATCTATGTCGTCGGAAACGATCACCTGGGACATGGTGCATCGGTCATCAGCGAGAAGGAGCACGGCTATTTTGCAGAGAAAAACGGCAATGCCTGTGTGATCGGCGACATGCATACGCTTCGGCAGCTGACACAGGAGAGGCATCCGGACAAGCCCTATTTCCTGCTGGGTCACAGCATGGGCTCCTTCCTGGCCAGACAGTACATTGAGATGTACGGCGAGGGACTGGCAGGTGCGATCATCATGGGCACCGGCAACATGCCGCCGGCAGTACTTTCTGCAGGCAAGGCCCTCTGCAAGACCATTGCCCGTTTCCGGGGATGGAAATACCGCAGCACCATGGTCAACAACATTGCGCTTGGAGCAAACAACAAGCGGTTCGAGCCGGCCCGCACAAAGAATGACTGGCTGTCGAAGGATGAGGCGATCGTGGATGCCTACTGCGCAAATCCGTGGAACAATTTTGTGTTCACCGTAAACGGTTTCTACAATATGTTTGCGGGTATCGAATATTGTGAAAAGGAAGAGAACCTGAAGCGAATCCCGAAGGATCTGCCCATCCTGGTGGTTTCCGGCGCTGAGGATCCGGTGGGCAACTTTGGCGACGGGCCCAGAGAAGTGGCGGACATCTACGTAAAGACCGGTATCCGGGATATCGTTCTGAAAATCTATCCGGGCGACCGTCATGAGATCCTGAATGAGCTGGATCATGAGGTGGTGGATACGGATATCCTGAACTGGCTTCAGGAGAAGGGAAAACTGGCGTGACCGGGGCTAAGGCAGGGCTTTGGAACGGCACGGCTCCTTTTATCCGGAAGATGGGGACGACCGAGCCGGTGCTGGGAGGCATAACCCTTCCCATGCTGCATTTTTCCGGCCTCGATAAGACCGGCATCGTCAGCTGCGGATTTTCCACGCGGCTTGGCGGTGTCAGCACCGGGATCTGGCGCAGCCTGAACCTGAGCTTCTCCCGGGGCGATGACCCGGAAGCCGTGCGGGAAAACTTCCGCCGCACGGCAGAGGAGATCGGCTTTCCGGAGGACCGTTTTGTCTTTACGGATCAGACCCATACCGTAAATGTGCGCGCTGTCGATGAAAGCGATGCCGGAAAGGGACTGACAAGACCCCGGGACTATACGGATGTGGACGGCCTGGTCACAGATGTGCCGGGTCTGGTGCTGAGTGTGTTTGTTGCGGATTGTGTCCCCATTGCCTTTGTGGATCCGGTCCGGAAAGCCATCGGACTGGCCCATTCCGGATGGAGAGGGACGGTCGGCCGGATCGGCCGCGAGACCATCCGCCAGATGACCGAGCGCTTCCAGACAAGACCGGAGGATCTGGTCTGCGCCATCGGGCCATCCATCTGTCAGGACTGCTACGAGGTCAGTGAGGACGTGGCCGATGCATTTGCGGCGGAATTTGCCGGTCATGAGAGCGAGATCCTGATCAGCAAGGGTGGCGGCAAGTACCAGCTGGATCTCTGGGCGAGCAACCGCATCGTGTTGACCGAGGCCGGTGTGCGGCCGGAGAATATTGACGTGACGGGGATCTGTACCTGCTGCAACAGCGAGCTGCTGTTTTCCCACCGCGCGTCGCAGGGAAAACGGGGAAATCTGGGCGTATTTCTTGCTTTGAAGTAAAGTAAATAGAAGCCGATCTTTGCTCTGATTCATATAGGCATAGAGGTCGTTGTAGTGTATACCGCACAGGATCCCCGGAAGACATTAAAGCAAACATTCTGCAGGCCCGAAAGGGCCGAAGCCGTTTGCGTAATGCCTTCCAGGGATCGTGTGCTGCATTACTTAATTGATTTTTTTACACATGTTGTCTTATAAGCTACAAAAGAAGACACAGGCATTCGAAAGGGGAGTCCCTAAAAAATGCCTGTGTCTTTTTATACGGTGCTTATGCCTGCGGACCGGAGCTGGCCAGGAGCATCTTTTTCAGCTCGGCAGCAGCGGTGGTGAGGGTCCTGCCGGTATCCTCGACCATGCAGATCGAGCGGAGCGGGACTTCCTCGTACAGCGGGATCTCGTAGAGCCTATCTTTTCCGGCATGTGTCTCCAGCAGGACCTCGGGCACAAAGCCATAGCCCAGATCACACAGGAGGACGGCCGGCATCTGGTCGGCAGTCGCGACCTCGATATCCGGCTGCATATCGATGCCGTTGTGGTAGAAGTACTCGGTAAAGAACTCGTAGGTCATCGTATCCTTCGCCAGAGATATGTATGGGTACTCTGTCAGCTCAGAAAGATGGTGCCGGCTGCGGGAAAGAAATTCATATCTGCGGCCGCATACACATACTTCACGGAAGTCACGCAGCTTGGTCTCCTTCAGCGGGCGGCGGATGTGGGTCGGCGTCGTGACGACAGCGAGGTCCGCAACACCGTTCCGCAAGGAATCCAGAGCTGTCTGGGTGCTGTGGTTCTGGATACGGATGTGGATCTGCGGATAGGCAGAGTGGAAATCCTTCAGGACGGGCAGAAGCATGACATGGAGAGCCGTCTCACTCGCGCTGATCGTGATGGAACCGCTGGAGAGACCGTCTCCGTTGAGGAGCTCATCCTCAGCCGTGCGGAGCTGCTCGAAGGCGATGGAGACATGCTCGTAAAGCATCTTTCCTTCGGCGGTCAGGGTAACGCCCCGGTTGGAGCGGTTGAACAGCTTGACGCCCAGCTGCTTTTCCAGGTTGTTCATCGACCTGGTTACATTCGGCTGGCTGCTCATCAGGATCTGTGCTGCATGGGTAAAGCTCTTGTACTTAGCCACATAGTAAAAGATCCGGTAATAATCATAGGTAATGTCCATCTGATGCTTCCTCCCTGATGTTATGAATAGTATATTTTATAAAGTAATAGCACATATCAATATTTTATTACAACCATCTCAAATATATATTTTACATCTTCCAAAGTCAAGTATATACTAAACAAAGTCCGAAAAATTGTCTTACCCATATCATTCGCGGATAACGCGCGAATGTATCATACGCAGACAGGATGGATAAATGGTATATATCAGCATGGAGGAACACAAAAATGGATTTTGAGAGACCGGACCGCGCGCTCTGCCGTGCAGAACTGGAAAAATACAGGCTGGAATTTGAGAAATATAAAGAGCAGAACCTGCAGCTGAACCTGGCCCGGGGAAATCCCTCCAAGGCACAGCTGGATCTGTCCATGAAGATGCTGGATATCGTGAATTCCCATTCTGTCCTGGATTCTGAGGATGGCATCGACTGCAGAAACTATGGCGGTCTGGACGGCCTGTTTGAGGCGAAGGCATTTATGGCCGAGCTTCTGGGCGTCCATCCGAACAAGGTCATGGTCTTTGGCAACTCCAGCCTGCAGATCATGTTCCAGGCGATCAACTTCGCCATGGTCGACGGCGTTTCCGGCTGTGAGCCCATGATGTTCCAGAAGGACCGCAAGTGGCTTTGCCCGGTGCCCGGTTATGACCGGCATTTCAATATCACCATGAAGTTTGGATTTGAGCTGATCCCTGTCCCGATGACGGACGAGGGACCGGACATGGATGTGGTCCGCAGCTATGTGGAGAAGGATCCTTCCGTCAAGGGTATCTGGTGCGTGCCGAAATACTCCAATCCCGGCGGTGTGGTCTACAGCCAGCGGGTCTGCGAGGAGTTTGCGGCGCTGGAGCCTGCAGCCCATGACTTCCGGATCTTCTGGGACAATGCCTACTGCGTGCATGGCCTCTATCCCGATCATGAGGATACGATCCCGGATATCGTCGGTCTCTGCGAGAAGGCCGGCCATCCGGACCTGGTGTATGAGTTCTGCTCCACCAGCAAGATCAGCTTCCCCGGCGCAGGTATTTCCGCCGTGGCGACCAGCGTACACAACCAGAAGGGCTTCAAGAGCTTCCTGCAGTACGCCACCATCGGCCCGAACAAGATCAACCAGCTCCGCCAGGTGCGCTTTTTCAAAAACCTGGCAAACGTAAAGAAGCACATGGCAAAGCATGCCGACATCATGCGGCCGAAGTTCGAACTTGTCGAGAGCATTCTGGAGAAGGAGCTTGGCGGCACCGGCATGGCCGAGTGGACTAAGCCCAGGGGCGGTTACTTCATCTCTCTGAATACACTGCCGGGATGTGCCAAGAGGGTCGTTGCCCTGGCCAAGGAGGCCGGCGTTACCTTCACCAATGCGGGAGCTACCTATCCCTACGGCATTGATCCGCAGGACAGCAACATCCGTCTGGCGCCTAGCTTCGCAACGCCTGAGCAGATCGAGCCTGCCACCGAGATCCTGTGCACCTGCATCCGCCTGGCGACCTACGAGAAGCTGCTGGAAAAATAACAGAAATAGAATATCCAATTTTTACTCCCTGACCCGAATCTGTGCCTGTTGATCTGCCTGGAGATATCTATAATCAGAGATAGAAGAAACAGCTGTCAGCAAGAAAGAATCAATAAAGGAGATCAGGGATGAATGAAAGTACAGCTGGCGCATTCTTGTGACTTTAGTCATGAGTTAGCCAGCTTTTTTTGTATCCAAAGCGGATTAGGTGTTCCCAAAACGAACCGGAGATATACAATACATGGGTCCACCATACATCTATTCTTACAGATTGTGCCGCCAAAGATCTCATGCGGTCATATATCCGCAAATGTAGTCTCGCGAAGTGCCAATAGTTCACTTCACTTAACCAGTACATGACAACAGATTTGACACATGATATAATAGTATCATGGATAAAAACTTCTATAATATCGAAGAAAAAGACTTAACATA
>DFFG01000088.1:1688-3800 GCA_002368795.1 Eubacterium sp. UBA3782 | reverse complement strand
TCTTTGAGTGTGCCGCCGATGGCAACAACGCCCAGCACTCTGCCGCCGCTGGTCACGGTATTTCCGTCCTTGTCAAAGGCGGTCCCTGCATGGTAGCAGCGATACTGTGTCTGGCCGTCAAATTTCTCGAGACCGGTGATGATCTTGCCCTTCTCATAGCTCTCGGGATAGCCGCCGGAAGCGATGACGACGCAGACAGCCGCGTTGTCATAGAACTCAAGATCGATCTGGTCCAGAGTGCCGTCGATGCAGGCTTCCATCACATCGATGATGTCTGTCTTCATGCGGGGCAGGACAACCTGGGTCTCGGGATCGCCGAAACGGGTATTGTACTCGAGAACGCGGGGGCCGTCAGGTGTCATCATAAGGCCGAAATAGAGGACACCGCGGAAAGGCCGTCCCTCCGCAGCCATGGCTGCGACGGTCTTGTCGTAAATGTTCTCACGGCACCAGGCATCGATCTCAGGTGTATAGAAGGGGCTGGGGGAAAAGGTTCCCATGCCGCCGGTATTGAGGCCGGTGTCGCCGTCTCCCTGACGCTTGTGGTCCTGTGAGGAAGTCATCAGCTGATAATGCTTTCCGTCAACAAAAGCGAGCACGGAGACCTCCCGGCCGGTCATGAACTGTTCGATGACAACGCTGTTTCCGGCATCGCCGAACTTCTTGTCCATCATCAGCTCGCGGATCCCGTCCTTTGCGGATGCCAGATCTTCGCAGATCAGGACGCCCTTGCCCAGGGCAAGTCCGGAAGCTTTGAGAACGATGGGGAAAGAAGCTGTCTCAAGATAGGCCAGCGCCTTGTCCGCGTCATCGAAGGTCTCATAGGCCGCGGTCGGAATGCCGTATTTTTTCATCAGATCCTTGGAAAAAGCTTTGCTTCCTTCGATGATAGCGGCGTTTGCGGGCGTGCCGAAAATACGCAGTCCCTCTGCTTCAAAGGCGTCCACAATACCTGCGCAGAGCGGATCGTCCATGCTGCAGACAGTGAGATCGATCTCTTTCTCTTTTGCAAAAGCCGTCAGTGCTGCGAAATCCATGGTCCCGATCGGAACGCACTCGGCAATACGTGCAATGCCGGCGTTGCCGGGAGCGCAATACAGCTTCGCCACACGGCTGCTGCGCAGGATCGCATCCGCGATCGCATGTTCTCTGCCGCCTCCGCCGACGAGCAGTACCTTCATGTCCATTTTCTTCTCTGCCAAGTCTTTTTCCTCCTGCAAAAAAACTGATTCTTTATCTCACTTCATCAGGAAATCCGGGTCCTGCGGCCTTCTATTCTGACCCTGCCGGCCGCGATCAGGTCGATGGCACGGGGCAGGATCACCCACTCCGCCTGCTCCATGACACGGCGCTGCAGTGTCTCGGGCGTATCGTCTTCCATAATGTCGACCGCCTTCTGCAGGATGATCGGTCCCGTATCGAGATTCTCGTCCACAAAGTGCACTGTTGCGCCGGTCACCTTAACGCCGCGCTCCAGAGCCTTCTCATGGACGTGCAGGCCGTAATGACCCTTTCCGCAGAAGGAAGGGATCAGGGCCGGATGGATATTGATGATCTTTCCGGCATAAGCCGCGCAGATCTGCTTAGGGACAGCGACCATAAAGCCCGCCAGAACGATGAGATCCGGGGATACTTCGTTGATCTTAGCCAGCAGAGCCTCGTTAAAGGCCTCGCGGTCCGGATAATCCTTGGGGGATACACAGCAGCCGGGAATGCCTGCCTTTGCGGCACGCTCCAGCGCATAGGCACCCGCATTGTTGCTGATCACCTGGACGATCTGCGCATTTCGGATCGTTCCGTCCTGGATACGGTCGATGATCGCCTGCAGGTTCGTCCCGCCGCCGGAAACACAGACTGTTACTCTCAGCATACGTCGACTCCTTTTTCTCCCGCGGAAATGCTGCCGATCAGGTAAGCTTTCTCGCCTGCCGCCTCGAGGGCGCTGATGGCCTTGTCCGCATCCTCAGCCTTCATTGCCAGGACCATGCCGATCCCCATATTGAAGGTATTGTACATCATATGCTCCTCGATCCCGCCGCGCTTCTGCAGCAGCTTAAAGATCGCCGGGACCTCATAGCTGTCCTTTTTCACACAGGCACGCACACCGTCGGG
>DFFG01000088.1:0-1604 GCA_002368795.1 Eubacterium sp. UBA3782 | reverse complement strand
AGCATTCTGGGAATATTCTCATAGAAACCGCCGCCGGTCACATGGCTGCAGCCCTTGATCGTGACACCCGCCTGGCGGACACTGCGGAGCGCGCGCACATAGATCTTTGTGGGACGAAGAAGCGCATCGCCCAGGGTCTCGCCCAGTTCCGGATAAAATTCGCGCAGATTCTCTTCGTTGACGTCAAAAACCTTGCGCACCAGGGAGAAGCCGTTGGAATGAACGCCGGAGGAAGCAATGCCGACCAGGACATCGCCGGGACAGATCTCCGCACCGGTGATCAGGTCCTTTTTGTCTGCAGCACCCACTGCGAAGCCTGCCAGATCATACTCGTCCACAGGATAAAAACCGGGCATTTCCGCTGTCTCGCCGCCGATCAGGGCAGCTCCCGCCTGCTCGCAGCCGTCACAGACACCCTTGACGATCTGCGCGATCTTCTCGGGGACATTCTTGCCGCAGGCAATATAGTCAAGGAAAAAGAGAGGCTCGCCGCCCGCGCATGCCACGTCATTGACACACATGGCGACACAATCGATACCGACCGTATCATGCCGGTCCATCAGGAAAGCAAGTTTGAGCTTTGTTCCGACGCCGTCAGTTCCGGACAGCAGGATCGGATCTTCCATCTCTTTGATCTTTGCCAGAGAGAAGGCGCCCGAAAATCCGCCGAGTCCTCCCATTACTTCCGGACGCATGGTCTTTGCGACATACGCCTTCATCAGTTCTACACTGCGATATCCGGCTTCGATATCAACGCCGGCACTCTTATAATCCATCATGTTATGCGGGTCTCCTTATGTTCGCTTTGGTAATGATCATGTTCTTCATCATGTTATGCCCCGGCAGGCGTTTTGTCTGTCCGCCGGGATTCACCGTCATAAAAATCTCAAAATTCCAGTTTTTCGAACTGCTGTGGATTCGGTCGGGACGCAATGATCCATGCCGACAGGTTCGCAAACGCAGAGCGTTTGCTCACTGTCGCGGCATTCGCCGTATACAGCCAAATCAACAGATCGCCGCTTTCGAGCGAGCTCGACGCGCCTCACTGTTGCTTTGTCTGTGCATGGCTCATTGCTAACGCGCATATTCCAGTTTTTCGAACTGTTGCGGATTCGGTCGGGACGCAATGATCCTCAATAATTGCGGAATCCGGCTTCCTGCAGATGCGCATCCTTCTTCTGCACTTCCTCAAGCTGGCGCTGTGAGAAATCTTTCAGTCTCTGCAGAAGCGCCTCATCCGAGATCGCCAGCATTTTTGCCGCCAGAATACCCGCGTTCTTTGCGCCGCCGATGGCGACAGTCGCAACGGGGATGCCGCTGGGCATCTGAACGATCGAGTACAGAGAATCACGGCCGCCCAGGGATGTGGTGTGCATGGGAACACCGATGACCGGGAGCGGGAACAATGCCGCGCACATGCCCGGCAGATGCGCCGCCATGCCTGCGCCGGCGATGATGACCTTGGTGCCGGCCGCCTCGGCCCCCTTGGCATACTCAAAAAACACATCGGGCTCGCGATGCGCGGATATGATCCTCATGTCATAGCTTACTCCGAGCTCATCCAGAACTTCTGCTGCCTTTTTCATTACGGACAGATCCGAATC
>DFFG01000069.1:13412-31483 GCA_002368795.1 Eubacterium sp. UBA3782 | reverse complement strand
GCCGGCAGCTTTGATACAAACGTGGAAAAGACCGGCTTATTGGAGACATAGGAGGTGCCCATGTCGCCCCGGAGAAGGTTGCCGAGCCAGGAGAAATACTGGACGACAAAGGGCTTGTCCAGACCCAGCTCCTCTCTGGCGGCGTCGATGATCTCCTGGGACACCGTTTCGCCGGTATTTTCCATTTTCTGTTCAACCACGTCGCTGCCCGCGATGCGCATCATGCCGTAGGATAAGAATGTGATCGCAAGCAGGATCGGGATTAGCTGCAGCAGACGCCT
The DNA here is from genome assembly GCA_002368795.1 of Eubacterium sp. UBA3782. Taxonomy (GTDB): domain Bacteria; phylum Bacillota; class Clostridia; order Lachnospirales; family Lachnospiraceae; genus Bilifractor. The sequence goes on along the minus strand of DFFG01000069.1, from coordinate 31,202 downwards.
GACAGTGTAGTTTTTCATGGTCACGCCTCACTTTTTGTGGGATTCAAAAGAAAAAAAGACAGTTTATTTGTACGCCGCGATCGTAAAGATCGGCGTAGGATTGAAGAACTCGTCGATCTCGGCATAGATGCGTTTGTATACGCCCATATCCACCGTGATCCGCTCGAAGCCAGCTTCCACCAGCAGCTGCACATCCCACTGGGGCCGTGGCTGATGATAGGCGCCGATTTCCATGGTAATGGCCTCGTTCTCCGCCTTCATGTAATCCGGCACCAGTTTGTGGGCATGGTTTTCCGGCATCTCGTGCTCCTCCTCGTCCTCCAACGCCGCGCTGTAGTCTGCGTCGAAGTTGATGAGGACGCCGCCCGGCTTCAAAACCCGGTACCATTCCCGGTAGGCCTTTTCGATATGCGGCAGCGTCCAGGTCAGGTTGCGCGTCACCAGCACGTCAAAGCTCTCATCCGGGAACTCCGGCTCTTCCGCGTCCATCAACTGGAAGCGGACGTTCTGACCCAGCACGGCCGCCATGTGTTCGGCATGCTCGATCATATCCGGCGTCAGGTCTATGCCGGTGGTCTCATGTCCCTCGGCGGCCAGCAGACAGGCGAAGAAGCCCGTGCCCGTGCCCACGTCCAGGATGCGCAGGGGCTTTCCCTGGGGCAGATAGCGGCGAAACTCAATAAGCCAGCGCTCCCGCTTCTCGCTGTCATACTCCCGCAGACGCTGGATCTCGAAGCCCTCCGCCCGGTGAGACCAGTAGTGCGTCACACGATGCTTGATTCGTTCCATCTGTTTTCCTCTCTGTTTGGTCATTGGTCCCCGCTCCCTCAAGCGTCGGTTTGTATGGTCTAACAAACCGTGGACCTTTTGTATTATAGCCCCCTCAAACTATCGGCGGAAGCCCGGGGGGGGGTTATTTTTTCGCCTCTTCTTCAATTTTAGCTCAGTTTCAATCCCCCCGGGGGGGCTTGCGGCTATGAACGGAAAATGGTACTGTACAAGCAATTCTTTCAACAACAGGGAGAACAGCATGGAAACAAAGAGCATCGCCGGACATGAACTGACGCCCGGCAAGACGGTAAAGGACCATATTCATGTGGAGGGGACTGAGCTGCACGTGCCCCATGTGCTGCTCTGCGGTGAGCAGCCGGGGCCGACCGTTTTGATCTCTGCCGGCATCCACAACGCGGAGTATGTGGGCCTCCAGGCGGCCATCGAGCTGTCGAACGATCTGGACGTCTCCGAGCTGCGCGGCAAAACCGACTTGAATGCGGAATTTAATTCCGCACATTGAAAGGACGAAATCTCCCAGCGCTAAAAATATATCAGCGTGATCTTTCCTTAGGCAAGTCAAGCATAGATACCTTCAGCAAATGATCTGCCTTATAAAACTTCTTCTGTAGATCCTTTTTCGCATTGTCACATGCAATTCTGTAATTCTGTGTCTTTTTATCATCCTCTGAAAAAGATTCAAGATGGTAGTACCATGCCCTGCATTGCTCAAGATAGCGCAGCATTGCCTTATAGATCTTCCTGACATATTTCTTTGTATCCTGCGCCTGTGTGTTAGCCACTACTGTATTAACTGTGCCTGCCATTTCTTTATCCTCCGAAAAAAGCAAATCGTGGTAATCAACTCCAAAAAAATTGCCCAGCATGTTGATCTGTTCCAGTTCAGCAGGACCGTTATAACCATATGCCCAGTTTTTGACAGCCTCGTAACTTACCAACAGTTTATCCGCAATTTCGCCCATGATAATCTCTTTTGTCATGCGAGTGCCCGCAGACTTGTGTGCGTATTTTTTCTGATTCATAAGGCTCTGAAAAGCCTGAGCGTTGAAACGGTATCTCTGTTCCTTCTCTACATACTCTTTGCTGACTGATTTCATGCTGATCTCCTTTCGTCTCCGGCAGGCGCCTTGCCTTTGATGATGTTAGTATAGCAAGGAAATGTGTACATTAAAAGCTAGACAAAAGGCTACAAAATACCGTTCAAATTCATGCCTCTATCGACTATAGTTTGCTTATTTCTGCAGGATTAAAACACGTATATGCTAGCTATCATGATTAGCCACCCTAGAGTTTCAATGACAAGTATTATTCTGAATAAAAGTATTTGCCCGCTTTTTCCCCTGTACGTGCTGTCTTTCAAGGAACTATTTGGCAAATCATTTCCGGCCTCTTCCAGCTGCCGTTTTAGTTTTCGGTTTTCTGCCAGAAGTTTCCGACCAGCCTCCGTGAGAAGTGCATTTTTCTTCTCCAGATTGGAGATCGCTTCCTGCATGGCTGCTGCCTCTTTCTGCCGACCTGCCACTTCGCTGCGAAGGCTCTCTAGCTCCTCCCGTGCTGTATTTCCCTGCATCTGCTGCTTTTCTCTGTATACTTTCTGTAAATCCATACCGGATCAGCTCCTCCAGTCCTTCTTTTGAAAAATCCACATTAAAATACCGGGTCAGGGTGCTGTTCCTGGCCCGGCACTTTTTCTCACCTGCGCTCTTCCGTTCCAGATCGGTGAACACAATATATTTTCTTTCATCCGTCCAATCGACCTGGATTCCGCATTCCATCTCCATCCGCCTGCAGAAGTCTTCTCTTGTTCTGCAGCCTGGATCATCTGCACTATCCAGTATGGCAAGTCCGATGTTTATGAGATAACTGTCCGCCTGCGCCTTTTCGGCCTTTTGCAGGATTTCGTATGTATTTCTGTAATATATGCTTTTTTCCGCACGTTCTTCTTCCTTTTCGCCCTTATTCTTTTCACATACAGACTTCCCATGAGCAATACAGATCCGATCATTCAGGTCTTTGATATCCTGCAGATCTTTCTTTGACATCTGCAGCTTATGACCGTCTTCTATGGATACGCTGTTGATCACCAGATGGCTATGGATATGTTCCCTGTCTGTGTGAGTACTGATCAGGATCTCATGACCTTTCCAGGGTTTTGCCCGGCTGGCAAGTTCCTCTGCCATGATATGCGCTTCTTCCGGAGTGATCACCTCTTCCGGGGGAAAGGACTGAATGAAATGCGCATAGGTCCTCCCGCCTGTCTTTCCATACATAGCCTTTGTTGATAACATTTCATATTTCACTGTTTCGGGAGAACAGTTGATCCCGGAGATCAGTCCTGGGGATGTTTTTGTTTTCCAGGATACATATGACAGTGCATTCTGTATCGGTGCACGAGATGAGATTGCTTTAATGATGCTCATTTCAGTCTTTCCTCCGCAGCGCGGATCAGGAAGGTAAGCTCTGCCCATGCCTGACGCACCTGTGACATCGTATCCGCAAACTCCTGGCTGCTCACCTTTTCCCCGCTGTTCAGCTTTCTTGCTATCTGATTCAGATTATTTCCCTGACGCTTCATTTCTATAATCATGGTTTTAAGTTCCTCGATGACCACGATCCGGCTGCCCAGTGCCGCATCCGTCAGATACTGCCGCTTTGACAATCCTGCCTGCCGGATCTTCGCTTCGATCCTCTCCGCTTCATCTGCGCTGACCCGGAACAGGATCTGTCTTTCCCTCTGTCTCGCCAATCTTCATCCTCCCTTTTCTGCGCTGCCAGGAGTATATGGGACATATTCCGCGTAATCCGATTCTTCCCGGTTCCAAGAGGGTCCGCAGGGATTCTTCATGCGCAAGCACTGAATGGCCTTATCCGGAGGATAGCCATTCAGGAAGCTTGCCAATGCGGACAGCAAAAGCTGCCCGCATTGTTTACCTGAAAAAGCGCCGATATCCTGCTGTTTCTCATGTCCTACACACAGAATTCCGAACTACTGGAGCCGCGTTCTTCCGGGTCAGTGAAAGTGATTCTCTGCCCAGGAAAAACCCGGGTTGTTCACTCCATCCGGCAGGCTCCACATAATACGCATGTATATGCTCACCCCGCGCTCCTCTCCGCATGACAACGACATCACTTACGCTGAGACTATGTCCTGCAAAATCCTCCGGCTTTTCTATGTTGAACTTCTCATAGATGGTATCAAGACTCATCCCCTTCTGGATATCACCCTCGTAGACCTTTGTATAATCCTCATGGCATATGGCAAGGTTCTGCTTCCTGGCATAATCAGACCCCATGAATTCATATTCCCGGGCCTGCGTCTTTGGATCGATCTGCCAGATCTCATACCGGCCCCGTTCCTTCTGCATCTCTTGCATACGGTTTCGGACGCTGCCGATGACTTCGGCAGCATACTTCTGGATACATGCCATCGAGGCTTTCCAAACTGCCGGATCCTGTCCTTCACCCCACACCCCAACATAGGGAAACGAGTATTCCGATGTATCGATCCCCAAGCTGGCAGATATAACATATGCAACAGATTCCGCTTCTGTTTCCATCTGCTCCCGACTTTTGACCTTCCCTTCTTCCCTCAGTTTTTCACTGTCATGGTACAGGGAATGTACGATCTCGTGGATCAGCGTCTTTATGGTCTGCTCCTGGCTCATTCCTGCTCTGACCGTAATCTTCCGTTCTGCGGAACTGTAAAATCCCTTAGCAGGCCCGGAAATATCTTCAAAGCAGACCGGAACTGGTGCGGAAAGGATCAGTGCCTGCTGCAGCTCATCAAAAGATTCCACATCCCCTGTAAGGTCATGAATCGGTATCTCCGGAAAGTCTCTGTTTCCCGCTTCTGTCTGAGAGATATCGAATACTGTGGAAATGCGGTATCCTGCGATGACTTTATCTCCCGTTCTCACGCTGCCTGATTTCTCCCCGGACTGATCATTTTCTACGCCATCATTTTCTCTTTTCCGGTACAGGACAGAGGCAATGATCTGGATCCCCTTTTCTCCCTTTCTTACCTGCCGTCCGAACTTTGTCTGCCAGTCCCGGTAGCCAGCAACCAAGGTTGCCTCCGGTTTCTGCAGCGCGATCAGCAGCGTATTGTTTGGGCTGTACCGGTAAAAACGTGACATCACATCCAGATACTCCCTGTACTTGTCTGAAGCCTGGAATTCCCTGACCCCATCTTCCAGTTTTGCCATCAGGGTCCGGATTTTTGATTGCTGGTCCGAACCGGTTCCCGGATCATTCGGGTTGTGCTTATTCTGTTCCATGCCTTTCCCTCCCGTTATCCGGCATTGTTTACGGCTGTGATCACAGTTACATCCGTGTTCTCCGGCAGACCGCTGATAAACGCCCAAAGCTCTTCCTCGGAGATCTCATCATTATCAGAGCCGCCACGTTTATCCATATTTTCATCGGATTGAATAATAAGGTCTGTCTCCCTGACGTGCTCACGCACCCGCATATAATTCTCGTAGATATTCCTTACCTGTTCGATCATCGTCCCATCCCCCTTTCCGAACGGTCCAGAAATCTGGGATCCATAGATGAAGATTCTGTCATATCCAGTTCCGGAGCACAGACACTCAGTTTCATCGAATGTGAATCAAAGAAAAAGACTTCCCTGCTCAGCCATTCTTCTTTCGCTACCTCCATCTCATTTACATTGCGCACCAGATCTCTAAGTTCATCCGGTCTGAGTCCGTCAGTGACCGGTACCAGAAGAAGTTCGTGAATCGATGACGGTAATATATAAACCTCATCCGCCCCCATCACATCTGCTGCCCTGCCGAGGATCTCCGGACAGGCAATCGCGGCACCTGCGTACATGCCATCACGGCTCTTCAGGACCCATGGTCCTTCGTAAAAGCCAAACTCGTCCGCGTCCATCCCGGACATTTCCGCCAGAACCTGGGCAAGAGGCGCAGTCTGATAGTCTCGTTTTGCCGTGTTCTTCATCGCTTCCCGAATCAGTTCGTCGGATGTGAGCCGGAATAACGGAAGCATCTCATTCTTAACGATAAAGCTTCCTGTATCTCCGATACGATAACGGACGATCAGAGAGATATCACCCGGGCATGCTTGGTTCGGACACTCTTCGAGGAGAGCTCTGCTCCCCGGTCCGTATACAGCTTCAATAACCAGGTTCTTTCTCCCTGCCGGATCCGCAAGATCCGGCATACTGAAGAAGGAACGTTCCTGGACCCTGCTGCGGTCCATTTCTCTCAGAATACTGTCTATGGATCTTCCATTCCTGTAATCGCCATAAATATCATTCACGTAGTAGACCGGAACCGCGTCCAGACAGCCATTTCCTTTGATCACAATTGCATCCTGCCTGCCGCCCACCCGGTCAACCTGGATAATTTCCGCACGGGGACCATTGGGCTCGATACCTTCTAAAAGAACTTCATTCATTCGGATCAGCAGTTCCGAAACAAATTCACTTTTGTTAAGCATATGCATCTTCCTTTCATGTGCACCTTCTGTTTACTTTTATATTTGTCACTTCGTATATTTCCATCTTTAGTTAACTCTTCTTTTCCTGTCCGTCTTTATCACCTCTGTTCTTTTCTGCCAGCGGACTTAGGTAAGGATCCGTGTAATAGGGTACTTTTTTCAGCCGGTGATACCCGCCTGAATCAATGAGGATCAGATCCCCTGACTTTGGCAGGGCGACCAGGTCTTCCGGCCGAAGGATGTCCCTCCACTCATAACTGGTAGTGGTCGATCCGGTCTTCCCGCTGTTCCAGCTCTTCTGCAGCGCTCTGTACTGGCCGGCCCACGCAATGATCTCCTTCTGAGATTCCGGGGATGAAGCCGACAGGATGATCTTTGATTCACAGTTTTCCGCCATACCCGCGATCTGGTCCCTGGTCCATGCGGACATCAGCGTCTGCAGAGACTGAGCGATCAAAATAAGGTCTGCTCTTCTGCTGCGGAGCGTCATCAGCGCCCCCTCCAGCCTGGAGATCCGGCCGCTCTCTGATATCCTGCCCAGCTCGTCAATGAGAAGGATAATGTGCCTGCCAGAGGAGTTTCCATCCTTCCCGAAACGTCTTTGCTCAAGAAACGTGATCGTCTGGTTAATGATCAGCTGGAGCACCGAAGCGTATTTGCTTAGATTGGATTCCGGGATGTTGATAAAGATGCTGCACCCGTCTTCCAGCATGGATGGATCCGCCTTTCTGGGATTGACCTTCATCTGGTACCGGATATCCGGGTCATTAAAGATGAGAATGGACGACTGCAGTTCTCCGTACACGGAATAAAGAGTTTCATCTGACATTCCGGAAAATCCGGATACATAGTTCCTTTCGATGGAACCCGGCTGCGCCTTCTCCATGATCTCATCCAGGAGTTCCCGTACCGGTTGAGTCATTATGCGAGTCAGCATCTCGATAAACTCAGTCTCTCCCGTCCGGTAAAGATACAGGAGACATCCGGTCAGGAGCTGCCTGGCAGAGGTCTTCCAGAAAGCTTCCGACGCATCCGCAGGAATCGGCACAAGAGATTCAGATACCAGGATCATCCAGTCATAGATCTCCTGCTCAGTAGAAAACTCGGTTAGCCCATATAGCGGATCATAACCGTACAGCATCCTGTTCGAGAAGCTGACCTCCCGTATGCTGTTCCTGTCTGCAGGAGCTCCGATCTCCCTGAGTTCTCCTTTGATATCAATGGCGAAAACTGACGGCTCCTGTCCTTTCCTTCCATATCTTTCGCTGCAGAGGACATTCAGCAGCAGGGGGATGGCCAGACAGCTGCTTTTACCGGAGCCGGAGCCGCCGATGACAAGCACATGGGAACCGGAATGGACTGCGTTTCCATCTGCATCCACATAGGGATGACAGATATACCGGCTGCCCTGTTTGCCGAATACAAACCCCTCCGGGCGATCAAAAATGTACTCTTTATCCATATCCGGATACATCGCCCGCCTGTGATTGCTTTCATCCGCTCTGGGATCCGGGTGACGTTCACTGGAAAGCAGAAGAAAAAGGAAGGCTGCAAGGATGATTAATACAAGAGGAACTAAGTTCCCTCGAAATATTTGCATAGTATCCATGGCCAGACCCCTCACAGTTCATACACAGGATTTTCATTGAAGTCCGGATTGTGAATGGATCCTTCGATGGATGCGCCATAAACAAACACGGAACATTCACCGTCTCGCAGCTCTGGCAGCAGTTCCGGATGGCGGTCCAAAAGTGCACACAGGATCTTATGAAGTTCTTCGTCAGGGAGATTGCAGTCACGCCAGATCGTCGTAAAAGGATATGCCCGGTCCCTCCTGTCTTCCCTTCTGTTTCGAAAAACCAGAAGACCTGCACTGCGACACTCTTCGAATGGATCCGCGTGAATGATATCTTCCTCATGATACCGGTCCAGCCGGATAGTCCCGTATTTTAAGCAGATTTCTTTGAAACTCTCAGCCATGGTTCAGCCTCCTTCTTTCTTTGTCATCCTTCCTGTACGGATATCTAGGTTTATCCGCTGGCTTCACTATTAATATGGGATTTTTGAAAATTTGAAATGTTGAGACTTCTTGCCGGCCACTGAAACTCACCCCGATCTACAATGTTCAGAAGGGGCACTTTTCCGGAAAACTCCCCTTCCCGAAGAAGGCAAAAGACCCCGGAAAGCCTTGTACTGCGGGCTTTTCCAGGGTCTTGCAGAGATCTGTGGTGTGTATATATTTTATTTCATTATCCTTCCGGAAGAACAAGGGGCCGGAACGTCTGTCTGAAGCAGTCCCTCTCTGACGATCCTCTCCATTTCCGGATGTCCTTTCTTTCCATACGCTCTGGCAATATCCGAAAGCAGCCGTTCCGCCACTGCCTTCTTAATTTCCTCATCTTCATTTCTAAACTGACAGACCTGTTCTTCTATCGCCTGTTTCATGGATTCTTCCGTCAGTTTTGTACCGGGAATGCTCGCATTTACATTCGTCCTTGGATGACGGATCTTGATCTTTGAAACGATCATCCTTCTACTCTCCTTCTTCCAACCCAGGACCTCGCAAGAATACATCGAGATCAGGCTGTCCATGATCATCGGCCAGGTGTATTTCTTTCTGGTATGGTCTACGCTGTTCAGACGATTCACCTGCTCTCCCATCAGGGAAGCAATGTAGCCGCATAGTTTCCAGTCAACCGTCTTAAAACCCTCCGGGAATTCGGATACCCAGACATCTTTTCCTTCCCTGCTCTCCCGCTTCAGAAAGTACCGCTCTGGAAAACGCAGCAGCATATATTCTGCCGCCACGACATTTTTTCGGTAATCCAGTTCAGGGATCCAGCTGTCTCCACCGGCTGACAGCCGGTTGAAGCAGCAGTTCTGAATCGTCAGCAGATACCTTCTGCAATCCTGCAGACTGTTATTGCCGACAAATGAACAATACTCTTTCCAACTCCTCAGGGTGCCTGCCGTATTATAAATTGCAACAAGGATCCCTGTCTTTTTCTCATTCAGGAGCATTTCAACCTTCAGCTTCTCTTCGCTTTTCAGGTGAGTAATGAATTCATATTCCTTCCCGGATCCATAGGCTTCACAAAACTGCCGCACCCTCCTGTCCTTCCACTCACCGATAGAAAGGCATATATCCTTCATGATCTGGTCCGAGATTCTCCAGTTCTCCCCGCTGTGCACATCCAGGCAGAAAACATCTCCTTCTTCCACCCAACGGATGGCATATTTCAGCGCTGTCGTCGCGGAAAAAGATCCTGCGGCAAAGATCTTCCGCAGAGCAAGAAGTACTTCCTTTCCTCCTGCCTGCAGGATCTTCTGTACCGCGGAATACCGGTAATCCATTCCTGACGGACAGATCAGTGCTTCGCGAAATTCCGGTTCTCTCACTGCCTCTTCCAGAAAGCTTTTCACATTTTCCGGCACCATTATTCTAACAGCAGATTGAGGAACGATCCTGTCCGTGTTCTCCAGGCACCCCACCTCAACAGGGATATCCATGGCTTCCCTAAACATCCTCCCGGCAAATCGTGGATCAAGTATCTGGCCGTCATATCTTCGCCAGGTCTCACTGCAGATGGCTTTCTCATCAATCACGTAATTTCCCCTCAGATCTCTCTGGATATATTTGCGGCAGTCTTCTCCGGTGATGCGGACAAAATCGTAGACGATATCCTCTGCCCCGCTGAAATAGGCCAGACACTTCTGTGCCCGTATCCGGATATTTTTCCGGACCGCGTCAGGTGTAAAGAATGAATACGCCTTATTCTCTCTTTCATTTTCCTGTCCCGCGGTACAGCAGATCAGGACGATTCCTTTTTCCACCGGATATCGCAGTCTGGAAAAAAACTGGATGATTGAATCCAAATTGCATTCATCCCTTCGGGTAATGACATAAACCGGCACAATCAGCGGATCCTTTACGATCATTGATTCTTCTGTGCCGGATCCGGGATCTGCAAGCTCTATTTTCCTTGAGCGGACGCCGGTAATAGAAGTCCCGACATCAATGATACTGGTGCACAGCCAGCAATCTGCGTCCGTAAGCGCTGCTTCCTCGATCAGTGACTGATACAGAGGGGATTCATACTCCCGTATTCCATCAGGATTCATACGATACCCTTTCTTATCTGCCGTGACCTGGTCCACAGTATGACCCTTCTCCCTGAGATAATCCGCAACGATACGGATCAGTTTCTTATCGTTAATCCGGAAAATGGGCCTGTATCCGTCATGGATCAGGTCTTCACACAGCCCTGCTGCCGCAGACCGGGTGTTTGTTTCCTTACTGCCTCTGTACAGCACAGCCATCTTTTTCATGGTAACAGGGGGAAGACTCTTTCCTTCACCGTCTGTCCTTACTCCATAGAAGATGTGATCAAAGCGCATATACTCCAACATACGAGGAGTGCCTGTCATCCGTACGACAATGCCCCCGCAGTCATAAACCAGATCGGCCATCTGCTGAAGTATCTGGATGCCTATCTTCCGGAATTCTTCGTCTGCTATCTCCAGATGGGACTCATCAATGACAAACACCACATCCCTGAGTTCATCTGCCATCAATCCCTCCAGCCTCCTGCAGCACTCATATACGCCGCAGAGAGGCGTTTCTCTGTCAAAAAGGACATTGTCCCTGGTATCCCCTGTATAAACCTGCGTATGGACCTCCTGTCCGTTTTCAGCCGTATATCCGTACATGCGGTTCTGCTCCGCCTGGATCTTATATGGACAGGCAAGGAAAATCTGTTTCTTCCCCCTCAGTCTTTCAGCCAGTTCTGTCAGCATCAGATGGGTCTTTCCCGCACCGCAAGGTGCAAAAAGCCCGATTAGCTTCCTGTGCTGCAGAAACATTTCTTCCAATCGCTGAATCAATTCCCGATTTTCGGATAAATGCTCCTGGAAATAATAGCATTTTTCTGTTTCGAGTGCTGTATCCATAAAGCTCTCCCACGATTCTTTAAAAGAAATATGGAAGAACGAATGGAATCCATACGGAACAAGTCGCTTTCAATGTCCCCGATCCCTGTAAAAAAAAATTAAATCTTCGACCAATTCTCCTTTTTTCGCAGAAGTAATTCTGAAGAAAGGGGAAACAACTATGGCAAATCAAAAATATCCTGTTTCTTTTTCTTCAGTTCTGGTTCAGGCAGAACAGCTCCAACAGTTACAGGAAGAGGCAGATCGGCTCACGGCAAACATTCAGAATTTGAGGAAAATGTCTACAGATGATACAATAAACTTCGAAGCGGCAATACTGGATGCAATAAAGCATATGGAGGAAAATAAGCGACAGTTAATCTATCAGATACATCCTTATAAAATATCACCACGCAACGATACTTATGGAAAAACCAAAAAGAAGCGCGGCGGCTGGTTAACCCGTGTCAATGACAATGGGAAGATCCGGAAGATGTGTGCACAGACAAAAGAAGAGCTGGAAGAAAAATTACTTGTGTTCTATCATATCGTTTCCACAGATTCTGATATCTCCCCGGAATCCCTGGCAGGTCTCTATGATGACTGGATCCGCTTCCGGATCGAGAGTAGAAATGTCAGCATGAACACGATCGTAAGGGATCAGGCGATCTGGAACAAATATTATAAGGCTCAGCCAATTACCAAAGTGTCTCTGAACAAGCTCAAGGCTTCGGCCATCAGCTCCTGGTTTAATGAGCTCAATAACCGCGCCTCAATGACGTCCAAAGTATATGATCAGATTCGCGGAGTGTGGAGAGGCATCGTAAAGTTTGGGATGATGGAAGAACGGATCACGAAGGAAACGATCAAATACGTTCCCCGGCCCCGAAAGGATTCTTTCGACAAAGGACGGATCCATACCAAAGAAAATGCCACAATTCTTCCCGAGGAAAGGGAAGGATTTCTGAATACGTTGTCAGAGCTTTACGAAAAATCCCATTTCAACACCTCTTATCTCGGTCTGAAGATCGATATGTACTGTGGCATGCGGGTAGGCGAGCTTTGCTGCCTCAAATGGACTGACCTTGATCTGGAAGCCCGGGTGATCACCTTGGGCAGAGAAGAAGTCCCGCACTATGAAATCATTGACGGAAAACCCAGACAGCGGGGTTTTGATGTGGTAGACCACTTAAAGGCCGGTCATGATCATCGCTGCATCCCTCTTCCAAAGGAAGCATCGGATATTCTGGAACTGATCAGATCCGAGAACGAACGTCAAGGAATTCAGAGTGAATGGGTCTTTGTTCAGAAAAACGGAAAGCGCATCCATGGCACTTCATTTCTGAAGGCAATGAGAAAAACCCTGCGCAAATTGGGACTTGAAGATAAGATCGCTGGTGTCCATACCCTTCGTCGAACCTACGTAACATTAATGATGGAAGCACAGATACCAGAGAAAAAAGTGCAGCAGTGGGTCGGCCATCGGGATATCCAGACCACAAAGAGATATTATGACATGCCCAGCGACAGGCCCATACCCGCCGATGCGGACGCGGTTTCCAGAGCAATGTGGGGTATTTAAAGCAGGATGGGGACAAATCAATGCAAATGGGGACAGTTTTCTGGATAATAAAGAAAGCCCGGAAACGCTGATTTCTCAACATTTCCGGACCTCCACCCGAATGGAGCATATGGGATTCGAACCCACGGCCTCTACAATGCGAATGTAGCGCGCTCCCAACTGCGCTAATGCCCCGTATTTATTTACCCGAATTATTGTAAGCCTTTTTTCTATTTTTGAAAAGGCTTTTTTCAAAATTCTTTTCTCCTCCTCAACGCCCCAAGGCCTGTTTTTCAGATTCTATACGGTTGCTTACACTAATGCCAAATGGCATGAAAAAAACTGCCGTATGAGAAACGTGCCGGCCAAATGGCCGTCCGCATTTTTCTTCATACGGCAGTTTTTTATTTATCCCTGCTGCAATGTATTAATGGTTTAGATCTCCATCCGCCAGATGGGTTCTATACCGTCTTATGCGTTGCCGGAGGGGATGTAGGGCCGGATGGCGCCTGCCACACTGCTGATGGGCATGGTCTGAAGCAATACGGTTCCCGGGCCGGTGAGGATGGTGTTGAACAGCCCCTCGCCGCCGAGCAGCTTGTTCTTGAGCCCCTTGACCGGGACGATGTCCATATCCACGCCCTCGGTGAAGCCAGCCACGTTGCCGGTGTCCACGATGAGCTTCTCTCCCGGTGCCAGCTTGCGCTCGACCAGCGTGCCGTCGATCTCGACAAAGGCCAGGCCGCTGCCGGAAAGCTTCTGCATGATGAAGCCTTCACCGCCAAACAGGCCGCTGCCCAGTTTTTTCCGGAAGTGTACGCTCAGAGAGACGCTGGCTTCGCTGGCCAGGAATGCCGATTTCTGGAAGATCCAGCTGCCGGAAGTCACATCGATCACAGCGATCTCTCCGGGAAAGCTGGAGCCGAAGGCGATGGTTCCCGGACCGCCCTTTGCCGTATAGATATTCTGGAAAATACTTTCACCGGAGAAGAACCGGCCAAGTCCGCCTGCTGAAGTGGTGTCCATATCCATATTTGCACTCATCCATACCATGGAGCCTCCCTCAGTGAGCATCTTTTCTCCTGAGGATAACTGGCACTCTACCACGGGAAACGGTTTTCCGATAATGTTGTATTGCATCTTTTCTGCCTCCTTATATTGATTAATCAGTTGATGCTTCTGTTATCTTACTGGCTGTGCCGTGCGGCGTCAACCCACAGGCCAGACGTCAGCTAAAGAGCGGTTTGCATTCGCTGCTCCAAAACATCCCGATGTTCCTTCTTTAATAGCGGTTGTGAACTTTTTCAGCAAAGCAGAGGACATCGGTAAACTCCAGCACCTCGCCGTCATCGAGCACGGCTTTTCCGCTCATACGCCCGAAAACCTGATGCTGGTCGCTGACGATCGCCTTGAAATCCAGCTTTGCCGCCCGGTCAAGGACCGGCGTAAAGGTCATCTCGAACCTGCCGTCAGACGAGGTCATGTGCCATGGCGCCATATATTCCGGGCCGTCCATGGCCTTTGGATCCGGATCGTTTGGAATGCCAAAGTCCACGTCATCCAGCTTGTGAGCTTTCCCGTCCACGATCAGGATGTTCTCGCTGGCCGCAGAGGTGTCTCCAAAGCCGTATCCGATATTGAAGCCCACCGTATGGCCATCCACAACAGCATTTCCGTTGCCCCAGTACCAGGTGTTGTCATACGTCCACACGCCCCGCCCCCAGTCAAGGGTCCCGAAATCATATTCGGGATTGAAGCGGTAGGTTTTTCCGTCAAATATCACCTCACCGGACGCCCGCATGCAGTTGATCTTCTGATTATAGTAGAAAGCGCCTTTTTTCGGGAATGGCGTCGCGATCACCATGCTGTCCATCTCCGGCTCGTCAAGACGGATGTCCGCCGACAGCGGTTTTCCATCCTGAAAGGCGTCAAACCGGCACTCGATCCGGCGCTCTCCCGGGTTCTTCCGGAAGTGCAGATACAGCCGTCCATCCTGGTAGAGCGTGTTTCCCTCCCCGGATGACGGGGGCAGCTGATGCCTGCCCATGGGAAATACGTTCAGGATCGTCTCGGTATGTTCCTGCGGGTCTGCCTCGCCTAGATGAAGAAGGGAGACCGACTGCAGGCCCACGTAGCCGTCATCCGACACTGTAAAGGCAGCGGCAAAGCTTTCCGTTCCGTCCTTTTTTCCGTCATGGATGACGATGTAATAATCCCATTCTTTGATCCGCAGCTTTGGCGCGCGGATATCCTCTCTGCTGTAGATCCAGACCGGCCGCCTTGCCCAGCCGGGCTCGGCAATATTGCCGCCCGGATCCAGCAGCTGCTGTTTTCTGGTGACCTCATGATTTCTCATTTTTCTGCCCTCGTTTCTTCTTTCGGCTCCCGCTTTCCTTTCGTTTTGATAAATATCCTCTGCCCTTCGGTATTTTTCTGCCCCTTCTGCCGCCTATGGTGGTATAGTAGACATGATGCTGTTTTTTATCCTATGACCCGTGCAGAAACACGGGCCCTGCATACGATCTGTATCGGAGGGATCTGGGCTATGTATGAAAAAGGCTATAAATCCGTCAGTGATTCCCGCTGTGAAGCCTACAAGCTGATCAAGGCGCCTGACCTGAACAGCTCCGGCATGCTCTTTGGCGGAAGACTTCTGGAATGGCTTGACGAGATCGCCGCTCTGGCTGCCTGGAGGCACGCGGGAAATCCTGTCACCACTGCTTCCATCGAGCATCTGGATTTCAAGCGCAGCGCCAGGCTGAATGACATCATTGTCATGGAAGCTTTCGTCATCTATGTCGGCCATACCTCCATGGAGGTGTGCGTGGACACCTATGTGGAGGATCAGCCCACCGGCATGCGCCATGTGATCAACCGGGCGTTCTTCACCGAGGTCTGCATCGACAAAGACGGCAAACCCACGCCGGTGCCCTACGGCCTGAAGATCGAGAGCATCTCAGAGCAGGCCTATTATCAGGCAGCGCTTCGCCATAAAGCCATGCGCAAAAAACACAATACCGATATCATGTAACACCGTGCGGTGCTCTGCTTCCTGCAGGAGCACCGCCGGCTTTTTTTGTGGTGCCAAATAGAAGGACTCTGTCCGCGCACAGCCTGTGACCGCCTGCTGTTTTACTCGATCAGGATGCAGCCCACATAGGTCAGGGTGCCTGGACCGTAATAGTACGGGATATCGTTTTTCGCGCAGACCTCGCTGACCACCATGCCGTAGGCCTCCATAGCCGAAGAGCGTTTTTCCGGGAAGCGGCAGGGTGCATCCGGGTAGGTGCAGGTCTTGCAGTTTCTGCACTGCCCGTCGCCCAAAACCAGCGCGCCAGGATAGCGCTTCCTGATCCTGGAAGCAAACTCGCTCATGTTCTTGCCCTGGCGCTCGGCCAGCTCCATCATGGCTTCAACGTCAAAGCTGTCCTCCATCTCGCCGGTGGTCTGCAGGATCAGACCTCTTTTGTAGGAATGGATCTGCTCTCCGCACTCCTCCAGCGTACCGCAGCCGGGCGGGCATACCCAGTTCTTGCCATAGGAGTGACATTTGTTTTCCGCGCAGGCCGCACGTACCTCGGGCCTGAGCACGATCGTGTCCGCATTCAGATCGCCCACATGGGAAAAGCCGCAGGAAAGGGCCTCCTCCTTCAGTGCTTCATAATCAACTGCCATTATTTACACCTCCGCTTCTGAACCGTTGATTTCTGGTAACCATCCTGCCCCGTATTTATCTGTCTATGTCCGGACTTCTCTTATATTTTCTCACAAAACTACACATTTTTCACTAAAAATATAGTAAATAAAAAAACACCCTCCATCCGGATTTCAGGCTGTCACGCAGCCGTATGTCTGGATAGAGGGTGTTATTTTTTGCAGATATCTATTACTCGACGCTGATCAGCTCGATCGCGAAGTTCAGCTCTTTGCCTGCCATCTCATGGTTGGCATCGAAGGTGATGTTCTCCTCGTCCTTTGCCGCTACTCTGACCGGGAAGGATCTGCCCATGGAATTCTGCAGATAGACCTGATCAGCGACATTGAGGGTCTCGGAGCCGGGCAGCTCGCTGATCTTTACAGTAAAGATGGCGTTCGGATCTGCCGGACCATAGGCCTCCTCGGGCATCAGATGGATCTCGACCTTCTCGCCGACCTCCATGTTGGCGACTGCCTGGTCAAAGCCGCGGATCATCATACCTGCGCCGCAGACAAAGTCCAGCGTCTCGCCTCTGTCATAGGAGGAGTCGAACTGGGTGCCGTCGTTGAAGGTGCCTCTGTAGTGTACGCGGCACTTCATGCCGACATTCTTGCCCTCGATGGCCGGTGCGTGGTGTCCGCAGCCGCCGCAGGAGGATCCACAGCCGCCCTCGCCGCAGCCGCCTTCGCCGCAGCCATGGTCCTCGTCATGATGATGATCGTGGTGATCGCAGTTTACGCCGCCGGAAACGAGCTCGCCCTTCAGGTAGGCCTCGACCGCCTCATCTGCGTCTCCCTGTACGCCGGAGCATACCTCGATGCCGGCCTCGGTAAGTGCGGTCATTGCGCCGCCGCCCAGACCGCCGCAGATCAGTGCGTCGATCTTCTTTCCTGCCAGAAGGCCTGCCAGGGCACCGTGGCCGCTGCCCTCAGATCCGATCACTTCGCTGGAGACGACCTTGCCATCCTCCACCTCATATACCTTAAAAAATTCGGTATGCCCGAAGTGCTGAAATACGTTTCCGTTGTCGTAGGTAACTGCTACCCGCATAATTGCTTTTCCTCCGCGTATATTTATTCTCTTTTTCGCACCTGTAAGGCGCTGTGCTGTGCAGCCCCTGCATCCGGCGGCCTGCTGCCGCAGTCTGCATATTTCACTGGATCTGGCTGCCAGGTCCAGAATTTTTTTTCCGGGATCAGAAGATGCCCAGAAGCTGGCTGTAGGATGTGAGTGCGCCGTCGGTATCCTTTGCCAGGACCTTCTTTGCCAGAAGCTTTCCGAGCTGGACGCCCTCCTGATCGAAGCTGTTGATGTTCCATGCAAAGCCCTGGAACATGACCTTGTT
>DFFG01000069.1:13048-13361 GCA_002368795.1 Eubacterium sp. UBA3782 | reverse complement strand
TGACCTTGTTCTCGAAATGCGCCAGAAGCGCTCCGAGTGCCTCGGGAGTCAGCTTGTCGCCGACGATGATGCTGGACGGTCTGCCGCCGGCAAAGAACTTGTTCGGATTCTGATCGTCCTTGCCGCAGGCAAAGGCCATGATCTGTGCAGCGACATTTGCGCACAGCTTCTGCTGGCTGCTGCTGCCCTGGATCATCACGTCGTTCTCCATCTGGTTCTTTTTGAAGCCGACGAACTGGATCGGGACGACATTCATGCCCTGATGAAGCAGCTGATAGAAGGAATGCTGTCCGTTTGTGCCGGGCTCGCCAAA
>DFFG01000069.1:0-12930 GCA_002368795.1 Eubacterium sp. UBA3782 | reverse complement strand
CTCTTGCCGTTGGACTCCATATCCAGCTGCTGCAGATGTGCCGGGAAGCGGATCAGAGCCTGGGAATAGGGCAGTACAGCCGTGGTGGTATAGTGGAGCACGTTCCGCTCGTAGACACCGATCATGGCATCCATCATCGCCGCATTCTTGCGGATATCGGGCTCCTTTGCCATCGCATCGGCCTCAGCTGCGCCGTCCAGGATCCGGGCAAATACTTCCGGTCCAAAGGCCAGGGACAGGATCGCACCGCCGACAGCAGAGGTGGCGGAATAACGGCCGCCAATGTAATCATCCATGTAGATGGCTTCCAGATACTCCGGATTGCCTGCCAGCGGAGAGGTCTCGCTGGTGACGGCTGCCATATGCTTCTTCGGATCCAGGCCTGCAGCCAGGAGCGCATCCTTTACAAATGCCTCGTTGGTCAGGGTCTCCAGGGTCGTGCCGGACTTGGAAACAACGATAAAGATCGTGTGGGCAAGGTCTACTTCGGAAAGGACGGCCGTGGCGTCATCCGGATCAACGTTGCTGATAAACCGGGCCTGCATCTTCAGGGTGTTGTTCACCTTTGCCCAGTTCTCGAGTGCCAGGTAGAGCGCACGCGGGCCAAGGTCCGATCCGCCGATACCGATCTGGACAACCGTGGTGAACTTCTCGCCTTTTTCATTGACGATCTCACCGGCATGTACCTTGTTGGCAAACTCTGCTGCCTTCTGCTGCTGCGCTACATAGAACTCCCTCTTGTTGACGCCGTCGACAATGACGTCATCTCCAAGCTGGCCGCGGCACAGCTGGTGCAGCACCTGTCTCTTCTCTCCGGTGTTGATCACCTCGCCGGAGTACAGCGCCGCATATTTCTCGATCAGGCCAGCCTCGTCGGCGAGTTCCTGCAGGATGTCCACCAGCTCATCATCGATCTGTTTTGCAGCATAGCTGTAAACCATGCCGGCACCCATCGGAGCCTGATATTTCTTTACGCGCTCTGCGCCTGCCTCTCCGGCCATAGCTGTCCGGATATCCACCGGCTGTTTGTATGCCATTTTTCCGGCTGCTTTATACTGATCAAAATTCAACCACTGCATGCCTATACCTCTTTCTGCCCTATAGGGGCACTATAATCTGAAAAAAACAGGATTTTGGCTTCCACCGTTACCTAGTATAACTGACCAGAACACAAAATTCAACCAAGTCAGACGTGTACGCGCAGAGCATTTTCTGCTATAATGAGTTTTTGTTTAAGCCTTTTTTGCCGCCGCATCCGGAACCCCTTATACGGGCGGATTCCCGGCGGCCGGATATCATACGGAGGTATTCCATGTCAAAGCCAAACAAGATCCAGACTGTCCTTTCGGTCGCTGCCTGCAAGCTGACCCGGTCCATCCTCAGAAAGACCGGACGCGGCGGCACAGCCATCCCGGGAACCATCGCCATGAAGTTTTCCCGGAACATTCTGTCGACCGTCACCGAGGGGATGGATATCATCGTCGTCACCGGCACCAACGGCAAGACGACCACCTGCAACATGATCGAGCATGCCATCACTGCCTCCGGCCGTGAGTGTCTGCGGGACAAGTCCGGTGCAAATATGCTTCAGGGTATCGCTGCTGACATGGTATGCAGCGCCACCTGGGACGGAAAGCCCACCCGCCGCTTTGCGGTCCTGGAGGTGGATGAGGGTGCTTTAAAGCTGGTCGCTCCCCTGGTAAAGCCGAAGGTCATCGTCGTGACCAACCTGTTTTCCGACCAGGTCGACCGCTACGGCAGTGTCCAGAACACCCTGAAGGAGATCCGGACCGGCATAGAGCTCGTACCGGAATCCACCCTTGTGCTGAATGCAGATGAGCCGCTGTCCACCTCCATCACCTGCACCGCCGACAATCCGGTCATCTGGTTTGGGATGAACGGCCAGGTGGGCGAGCTGGGCAACATCGACCTTTCCGATGCCGGCGTCTGCCCGGTCTGCGGCAGCAGCTATTCCTACGATTTTCATATTTATGCCCATCTGGGCGGCTTCCGCTGCAAAAAATGCGGCTATGTCCGCCATGATCCCGACGTAGAGGTCGAGCAGATCAGCCATGCCGGCGCTGACGGCAGCGATGTGCTCCTGAAGACCTGGGACAGCCAGCAGAGCGCTCACATTGCGCTGCCCGCCAACTACAACATCTACAATGCAGCCGCTGCCATCGCCGCGGTAAAGGTTCTGGGCATCGGACCCGAGGAGGCTGCCGCCTCCCTGTCCACCGTCCGCTCCGCCTTCGGCCGCATGGAGACCTTCTCCCTGGACGGCATCCGCCTGCAGATGATCCTGGTCAAAAACACGGCCGGCTGCAACCAGGCGCTGTCCTACCTCACCTCTCTGGATGAGGACTTCACCGCTGTCCTGTGTCTGAACAACCAGACCGGCGACGGCCATGACATCTCCTGGATCGAGAGCACCGATTACGAAAAGCTGGTGGCCGATCCCCATCTGAAGAAGCTCTATGTCTGCGGCGAATGTGCCTCTGAGCTCTCCGCCCGCCTTCGTACAGCCGGAGCAGGAGACGACCTGCAGGAGATCGTTACGGACTACAGCCTGCTCTGCGAAAAGCTGAAGGCTGACGGCCGTCCGGTCTTCGCCCTGCCCAACTATACAGCCATGATGGATCTGAGAAAGGTGCTTACCGCCCAGACCGAAAACAAGGATTTCTGGGAGTAAACACCTTCCGAATAGCTGACAGGACGTTGCTGATGTCAGCGGCATTTTTCAGGGAACAGCCCTTTGTTCCCTGGTGTCGGCAACATGTTCCAGGAGAACAGTGAGGAAGCACTGGTATCGGCGCTTTTTTCTGAAGCGCTGACCTGCAGTGGCTGCGTTCCGCGGCTGCTTCTTAGAAGTCCGCGTCCTCGAACCGCTCCTCCAGGGGGCTGTCGACCATAACGTTCATAGAGAGCACGATCAGCTCATCACCCTGCTCAAATGCAAGGCGCACCGGCTTTCCGTCCACACTCTTTCTCGGGTTGAGGACAGGAATGGACGAGGCGCCTTTTTTCTTGTACCCGATCAGGATATCTCCCTTTGCCGCGACGGCCTCGGCCGCGGAATACAGGTCGATCTCTCCCTCCGGCAGGAAGTACAGCCCGGCATCTTTCATGTAGATCTCATATCCGTGGCTGTCCAGCAGTGAGTCAAATACCTCCCGAAGCTCCCGGTTATCGGAGATCTGGGCCATCATCAGGGCTGCGATGTTCCGGCTGATGATGAAATCGCTGCTGACCGCCTGCTGTGCCAGGCTCTGGCTGTTGATGCTCCGCATCTCGCAGGTAATGCCGATGACCGCATCGGGATGCTCCTGCCGGTACTGCTGAATATACAGCAGGAGGGTCAGCGCCTGCTCGTCTGCCGTATCGTCATCCAGCACCTGGTCGGACAGAATGATCACATGCTCGGCCCCACAGTTATCCAGAAGGACGCGCAGTGCCGGATAATCAAAGATCCGGTAGGTATCCCGGACGGCCGTGCGGATGCCGGCATCCGCCAGCTCACTGAGCAGGTCATCTGTGACGACTTCCCGAACCTCCGTCGTATCACTGGCCAGGTGGATCGTGGATCCGGGTGCCAGATAGCGGGACAGCTCCTTGAGCAGGAAAGGAAGCTTTGAATTGACGTCTATGATCAGGACCGAGACCGGTACCGGCGCCCAGCGCATCTCCGGCTCGGTGTAAACGGCTGTCTGCTCCGGGATCAGCTGGATCTCATCGTCGTTTTCCGCCAGAAGGATCAGGCTGCAGCCCTCCTTCAGGATCACCCGTTCCGGATCACTGATCCGGACCTTTCCATGCCGGTCAATAACGCCGATCGCGCAGGCAGACGGCAGACACCGGTTGATCTCCCGGATCGTTTTTCCGGTCATCCGCCGGAAAAAATCCTTGTTCGGGTTCTGGTTCCGCACGATGTGGCATTCACTGTCACGGAAGCTGAACAGCTCGTTAAACACTCTGGCCAGGCCGATCTGGCGGCAGGTATGGGCCATGATCCGGGAGACGGTATTTTCGATCATCAGCAGCTCCAGGCGGTCCTGTCCGCCGGCGCCTCCCTGTTCCTGCAGAAAATCCGCATCGTAGCCGGCGATCCGGGCCGTCAGCTCATTCCTGCTGCTGTTGATGACTGCTGTCACAAAGCCATCCCCCGCCTGTTCCTCCGTATTCAGCATATGACTGACCGCAAGAATCGATTTGATCGTGTCAAAATCCCTTTCCATGCAGACGATGACCGACCGGCAGGTCAGGATGGAGCACCGCTCCAGATCCCTGCTGCTGCAGGTGGAGCCGCTCCGGCAGACCACCCGGATATTGCCCGTGTCGGGAAAACGAAGCCGGATCTTCTCCTCCATCTCCTGCTTGTTCATCTCATCCAGAATGACGACCGAATGGTCCCGCAGGGTATGGCCCTCTGCCCCTTCGATCAGTTCCTCCAGGATCAGCAACGCTGCCTCGTTGAAGCCGAGGATGACCGTGTGATCCTCCTCGATGACCGCTTCTCTTCCCATCGCCAGGTTCTGCATCTTGACCTGGATCGCATCGTTGATAAAGCCGATCAGCAGCGCCAGGTAGAAGACGCCCACAAAGGTCGCCATGAGCATCAGGAACAGGAACCACTTCGAGTCGGAAACATCACCGGACACAACACCCGGATCCAGGGTATGCAGCAGCACGTTCCAGACGGCATGCAGGAAGGATTCCCCTTCGCTCCGCATGGCGCCCCATACCAGCAGACCGATCAGCACGATAACGATACCGGTGACAGCGAAGAGAAGCAGGATCATGGAGCCTGACCCCTTGGACATCCACAGGTCAAACCAGTACTGCAGCCGTTTATTCAGGGATTTTTTCTTTCTTTTCATCGATGAACCTCTCTGTTTCTTCTGCCGCCTGCAAAGGCGTCATGTGCGGCAGCTTTCTCCTGCGTTCGGATCAATCCAGCATCTGAAGCAGGGATGTCCCGATCGTCTCTTCTGGCATCTCCAGTCCAAAGTTTTCACAGATGGACGCTCCAAGGACTCCGAAATTCTTCTGCTCAGGGAGCGGACCGCAGCCCGCAAGCGCCGGTGAGAAAAGCAGCAGCGGCACCCGCTCCCGGGTATGGTCCGTGCCCCTCCAGGTCGGATCGTTGCCGTGGTCTGCTGTGACCATCAGCAGATCATCCTCCTCTATCAGCGGCAGCAGCTCGCCAAGCTTTTCGTCAAACCGCATCAGCTCCGCGGCATATCCTTCCGGATTGCGCCTATGGCCCCATTTCGCGTCAAAATCCACCAGATTGACAAAGCAGAGGCCGCGCCAGGCGGCATCCCTGGCCATCTCAATGGTCTGCTCCATGCCCTGGACCGAGCTGTCGGAGTGCACCGCACGGGTGATGCCCTCCCCGGAAAAGATGTCATTTATCTTCCCTACCGCCAGCACATCCAGTCCGGCATCCTTCAGAACATTCAGCACGGTCCTGCCAAAGGGCTTCAAGGCATAGTCCCGGCGGTTGGCAGTCCGGACGAATTCGCCCCGGCGCTTTCCCACATAGGGCCTGGCGATGACCCGGCCTACCTTCCACTCATCCCGAAGGGTCAGCTCCCGGGCGATCTCACAGCAGCGGTAAAGATTTTCCAGATCGAAGGTCTCCTCGTTTCCGCAGATCTGCAGGACCGAGTCGGCGGAGGTATAGACGATCATCTTTCCGTCCCGGATCTCCTCCTCACCGTACATATCCAGGATCTCTGTCCCGCTGGAAGCGATGTTGCCGACGACCTTCTTTCCGCACCGCTCCTCCAGAAGGCGGATCAGCTCGTCCGGAAATCCGGTCTCTGTAAAGGTGATAAAGGGCTTTTCGGTATACAGCCCCATCATCTCCCAGTGGCCGGTCATCGTATCCTTTCCCTGACTTTCCTCTCTGAGCGAGCAGTAGTATCCCAACGGTTTCTCCGCCGGCGCGACATGCCGCAGAGGCTTTAAGCTTCCCAGCCCCAGCTTCTGCAGGTTCGGGAGATCCAGGCATTCCACGGTCTCATCGATATGCCCCAGGGTATCTGCCCCAAGGTCGCCGAAGGCTTCCGCGTCGGGTGCGCCTCCCATCCCTACGGAATCACAGACGATCAGGAAAATACGTTTAAATCTTTTCATGGTTTTCCTCCTTCTGCTTCTCTCCCTTTCTGCCGCCGGACCCCTGTTTCTGGGCCGGACTGCCGGTTTTTATCAGATATGGCTTTATTTCCTTTATTCTACCACAGTTTCCTCTTGTTTCGCCGCATCCTGCCATGTATAATCGCAATTTAGCGGCTGTCCGCTTTTTCAAAACCGCAATGCGCCGTGCAGATCGTGTCCGCCGCTGGCGGCTGTCCGCTTTTTCAAAACTGCAATGCCCCGTGTGGATCGTGTCCGCCGCTGGCGGCTGTCCGCTTTTCTAAAAACGCAAAGCACCTGGCAAACCGCGGTCGGCGCATTACGACCACATAAATAGATGAAGGAAGAAGTAACACCCATGACCTTCTGGACTGAAGAAAGAAAACGATTCTACAAACACGCGATGGTGATCGCCATCCCGATCATGATACAGAACGGCGTCACCAGCTTTGTCAATATGCTGGACAACGTGATGGTGGGCTCTGTGGGCACAGATCCCATGAGCGGCGTCGCCGTGGTCAACCAGCTGATGCTGATCGTAAACCTGTGCCTTCTGGGCGGCCTGTCCGGTGTCGGCATTTTTACCGCGCAGTTTTACGGCAAGGGCGACCACAAAGGGATCCGCTACACCTTCCGTCTGCAGCTGTATGCCGCGCTCCTGGTCACTGCCGTTGGAATGCTTGTATTCAAGGGCTTCGGTACGCAGCTGATCTCTCTGTATCTTCATGAGGACGGCGGTGTCGGCAGCGTGCAGGCAACGATGGGTTTTGCCCGGGATTACCTGGATGTGATCCTTTTGGGCGTCATTCCCTTTGCCCTGACCCAGGTCTATGCCACCACCCTGAAATCCTGCGGCGAGACCGTCATCCCCATGCGGGCCAGCGTGGTCGCGGTCCTGGTCAACCTGGCGGGCAACTACATCCTGATCTTCGGAAAGTTCGGTGCCCCGGCTCTGGGCGTCGTCGGTGCAGCCATCGCCACAAACATCTCCCGTGTCGTGGAGCTTGCCTTCATCGTCATCTACACCCATACCCACGCAGAGCGCTTCCCGTTTATTCGCGGCGCCTACCGAAGCCTGGCAGTGCCTGGAAGCCTTGCGGTAAACTGTATAAAAAAAGGACTTCCGCTGCTGTTCAACGAAGCCCTCTGGTCCGGAGGCCAGGCTGCCCTGGTCCAGAATTATTCTCTCCGCGGCCTGTCGGTTGTTGCCGCCTTTAACATCTCCCAGACAATCACCAATATCTTCAACGTCACGTTCATCGCCATGGGCGTGGCCATCGGCATCATCGTCGGCCAGGAGCTTGGCAGCGGCCGCATGTCTACCGTGCGCAGGACGGCATCCCGCCTGACCCTCTTCTCTGTCGTGGTCTGCATGTTCACCGGCCTTGTGATGCTTCTCATCTCCGGCCTGTTTCCACGGATCTACAACACCTCGCCAGAGATCCGCGGCCTTGCCGCAAACCTGATCCGGATCAGCGCACTCTTCATGCCGATGTATGCCTATGAGAACGCCTGCTATTTCACTGTGCGCAGCGGCGGAAAGACCCTGATCACCTTCCTGTTTGACTCCTTCTTTGCCTGGGCCGTCCAGATCCCCCTGGCCTACCTGCTTGCCACCCGCACACAGCTCCCGATCCTTCCGCTGTTCGCCTGCATCCAGGCGGTGGAACTGATCAAATGCGGAATCGGCTTTATCCTGGTACACAAAGGCATCTGGATCAACGATATTACCCAGTACCGGGAGGCCTGAGCAGACAGCTGGTTTGAAGAGGCTGCCGCTCAATACTCCTTCCGGATCTCGGAGAGCCCGTACCTGTGCAGGAAGTTTTCCAGCTCTGCCTCGTTGTGGATCAGGCAGATCTCGGTGAACTGCTTTGTCTCCCGGTTTCGAAATCCGGCGACCTGCTCGCCATTGCAGATGCTGCAGCGGAGCACCGGCTCATATAGGGCGGGATCGTATACGATCTCCGCCTTTTCTTCTTTCTTTTTTCCAAATGGAAACCGAAACATGGATGCTCCTTTCCGGGATTCTTATTTCCCTGCTGTCAGAAGGGGGATGCCGTACAGGTTCCTTCTTTCTCTATATGTCCAGCCTCTGGTAAATCTGTCTTTTTCTCAATCTCCTCGGGCTTAACGAATCGGTCTTCTCTTTCTCTATATCCCCAGGATATGACGCATCAGGCCTGTCTGCCTGTGCTCCGGATCCCGGTTGTAGATGTCGATCGACCAGACATTGGCGCTTCGCCGGGTGAAAGCAGGAAACAGGAAGCCAAATTCCGGCTCCTTAGGCTCATAGCCTTCCCCCAGCGGGCAGACCGCCCCGATGAGGAAGCTGTAGACCTCTTCTGACTCATCCAGCCGTTCTCCGTCGCCGGCTTTCACCGGCACGTCATAGCTGCCGTGGAAAATAAAGACCGCAAAGTCGTCATCCGTGCGGAAATGTTCGCCGATCTGTTCGTAGAGCACCTCCATCAGCGGATCATTCTTCAGTCCGCACTCCAGGGCGGCATTCAGCAGCTGCCACATGCTCCCCTTGCCCATGGACTCCTCCGGAAACCGGTATTCCTTGAGCTGGACGTTTGTCTCGGAAAACGGGATCATCTTTGCGATCTGCAGATGCTTTTTTTTGTTGGCGGCGGACATCTTCAGGAAGTTGATGTTTACCGTATCATCGATCATACCGTCCTCATCCAGATACCCGACGCCGATCCGGGTAAAACAGGTCCTCTGCGGGGTCATCCTGCGGGTCAGCTCCAGCATATCCTCCCGGTTGATCTTTCTTACTCTGACTTCTCCTGCCATACATTCCTCTTGTCACATATTTCCGGCACGGTCTTTTTCCAGATGTGCCGGCAGATATACTCATAATATTCTGGAGGAAGCTTTTTTTGCTCCCTCCAATCTTACATTCATCGCTATTATTCCACTGTCGTTTCGCCGTCTTTTTCCGGAAGCTCGATCCCGAAAAAGATCTTGCCTACCTGCTGCAGATCCTGGAAGTTCGCGAGTTTCTGCACCGAGCGTTTTCCCTGAAGGAAATAGGTGAAATCCTCGCCGAAGATAGAGTTGAACCCGCCCTTCGTACGGATGTTGAAGAAGGGCATCTGGGTAAAGATGGACTGGGGCGCTGTCGAACAGAAGTAGTTCATCGTCATGAAGTCCACATCCTCCTGCGGCATGGTGTAGAACCGGAACTGCGGAACCCACTCACCGGAGGAGTCATTTCTCTCGATCTCCCACCAGTACCGGTCGAGAGCGGTCATGCGGAAGAACTCGCCCTGATGCTCCACGGAGAATCCGTCCTCCACCCGAACGGCGCCTGCAGGTGCCGGTCCGCCATAGCCTACGTCACAATAGTACAGATCCTGCTCCAGCTCCACGATGACTCCGCGGTGCATGGCCGGAATAGGGCCGTCAAAATCCGGCCGCACGATCTTGACCATGCAGGTCCAGGCATGATACCCCAGCTCATTCAGCAGCCAGCAGAACAGGCCGTTCATCTCAAAACAGTACCCGCCCCGCTTCCGCTCGACAATCTTTTCGTAGATATCCGCCGGATCCAGCGAGACCGGC
Source organism: Eubacterium sp. UBA3782 (assembly GCA_002368795.1). Lineage (GTDB taxonomy): Bacteria > Bacillota > Clostridia > Lachnospirales > Lachnospiraceae > Bilifractor. Next base: position 3,216 of record DFFG01000069.1, on the reverse strand, counting down.
TTTTTATAATAATAGGGATCCATGTTTTCAAACGCCACGTGCGTCTGATGGGCATAGACAAGACCATTTAAGTTCTCCAATGTCGGCTGGAGATCACCGTGCCAGTGCATCCTGCTCAGATATGCCCGGGGATCCATTTTTCTCTTTTCTTCCATGTTTCATTTCTCCTTCATATATTTCCGATGCGCCTGGCGCGCTGCCTGTTCATTATCCTTTTATCCTGCCGGACAGATCCGGGGGCCTGTACATCTGCTGCCCCGGTTCCGGGTCTTGTGCACCTGCTGCCCCAGATCCGGCACCTGGTGCCTGTTCCCAGGGTGCTCATTCCTTCTCTTCCTAATCCACGCCCAAAAGCTGCAGCTCCTCCGGTGTCAGCGGGCGGTATGCGCCCTCCTCCAGATCTTCATCCAGGACCAGCGGTCCCATGGCCAGCCGTTTCAGATACACGACCTCGTGGCCGATGGCCAAAAACATCCGCTTCACCTGATGGAACCGGCCTTCATGGATCGTCACCCGAACCTCGGAGAATTCCTCACCAACCTCCAGGATCTCAAGCCCCGCCGGCCTTGCTATGATCCCCTCGCCGATGGGCACACCCTCCGCGAAGCGGTCTACAGCTTCACCGGTCACTCTGCCGGTCACCCGCGCAAAATAGATCTTGTCCACATGCTTTTTTGGTGCCAGCAGCCGATGGCTCAGGGCTCCGTCATTGGTGATCAATAGCAGACCGACCGTATCCTTGTCCAGCCGTCCCACCGGGAACAGATCCTTCCGCCGCTGTTCCCCCAGAAGGTCCAGCACCGTTTTCTGCCGGCTGTCCTCCGTCGCGCTGATCACGCCTGCCGGCTTGTTCATGAGATAGTACTCATACGCCGCGTAAGCGATCTCCCTGCCGCCGTAGGTCACCTTCTCTGTCCCGGAAAGAGCATAGCCCGGATCCCGGATCACTGTGCCGTCCACGACGGCCAGCCCTTTACGTATCCCGTTTTTCAGTTCCTTTCTGGTGCCGGCATTCATGTCGGCCAGGTATTTGTCCAGTCTCATCGCTGTGAAAACTGACCCCTCCTGCTCTGTGTTTTTGCCGCGGCGTATATGCTGTGCGCTTTGCTGCTTGCTCTCTGCGGCCGGGTACTCTGCTGCGGCACATTCTGCTTCTTTTTGTTTGGCAGTTCTGCTTTCTGATTATATGTGCAATGCTGCCGGCAGCTTTCTGCGGCAAGCTCTCTCTTTGTCATTATTGCATATCCCCGGCTAAAGTTCCATGTCTTATCTGCAGCAAAAAGCTGCGCCTTCCATGCGTTCTGCATATTTCGCTGTTTTCTTTCATCTTTTGGTAGAAAAACAGCATGCTATCGAATATAATAGTCCCTGTATTAAACCTTTCGTCTCAGGAGAACTATTATGGCATTAAATCTGACAGCAGAAAACATTGATATGACCGAAGGCCGGCCGGCATCCAAGATCGTCGCCTTCATGATCCCCATGCTTCTTGGCAACGTCGCACAGCAGTTTTATACGACTGTCGACAGCATCATTGTAGGAAGGTTTGTCGGAGATAATGCCCTCGCTGCCGTCGGAAGCGCAGGTCCTATCCTGAACCTCCTGCTCGTCCTGATCATCGGTGTTTCCGTCGGTGCCACCGTCATGACCTCGCAGTACTATGGCGCCCGCCAGAGAGAGGAGCTGTCCAAGGCCGTCGGTACCAGTATCCTGATGACCATTGCTGCCAGCGCGATCATCATGGCGCTGACGCCCTTACTGGCACTTCCGCTTCTGCGGCTTCTGAACACACCGGAATCCATCATCGGATGGTGCCATACCTATCTGAATATCCTACTGTTCGGCATCCTTGGCGGAGCCATGTACAACATCATCGGCGGTATTCTTCGTGGTCTGGGAGACGCGATCCCTGCCCTGACCTACCTGCTGATCGCAACCTTCCTGAATATTATTCTCGACTATGTCTTTGTCGCCCAATTCGGCCTGGGTGTGCCAGGCGTTGCCTACGCCACGATTATGTCCCAGTGGTTCTCCGCCTTCCTGTCCCTGCGGCGGCTGACAAAGATGACACACCTGTTTGACCTGAACCTGCACTATCTGAAGCCGGACGGCCGCTACATTCGCGAGCTGATCCATCTGGGCGTGCCCAGCGGCCTCACCCAGGTCATCATGTCCCTCTCCATGGTCATCGTCCAGAACCTGACCAACCAGTTTGGTGAAATGTTCATCGCCGCAAACGTCATCGTCATGCGAATCGACGGATTTGTCATGATGCCTGCTTTCTCCTTCGGAAGTGCCATGACCACCTACGCCGGCCAGAACATTGGCGCACGCAAGCTCGACCGTGTAGAGCAGGGCGCAAGAGAGGGAACCACGATCGCCGTGGCAACCTCCGCGGTCCTTACGATCCTGATCCTGATCTTCGGCAAATACCTGATGGCGATCTTCACCAAGACAGAGGAACTGATCACCCTCAGCAACAGCCTTCTTCGGATCCTGGCTGTCGGCTACATCGCAATGGAAATCACGCAATGTCTGTCGGGTGTCATGCGAGGCGCCGGTGATACGATGACTCCCATGTGGATCTCCATGTTCACCACCGTTGCTGTCCGTGTTCCCCTGGCTTATCTCATGGCCTACATGACCCGCTCACCGGAGCATCCCATCGGCATCAGCTCCACCATCTTTATCTCCCTGCTGATCTCCTGGCTGATCGGAGCCGTGACCACCTTTATCGCCTACCGGAGCGGCCGCTGGAAAAAGAGAGCCCTCGGGGCATATAATAAATAAGCTGATCATAAAACGTGAAAAAGGGGCTGTCGCCCTAAGCAAATAGCGTACATAAATATTCTGAAGGGAACATCCGCAGTGCTGGCACTTGGAGGAATCTTCTGATTCCGACTTAGTGCCATTGCACTTTGGACCAGCGCAAGCGCTTCCCGTAAGAATATTTATGAATCGATTGCTTAGGGCGACAGCCCCTTTCTATGTATTTTCTCTGTTCTGTTTATTCGCCTTTATAGTCCTGGATCTTTTCCCGGACCTCTTCCAGCTTTTCTTTTACCTCGGCTGCGGTGGGTATTTTTTCTTTTGCCGCTGCATATGTTCCCTTTACCAGTTCCTCGACTTCACCGACGGAAGAGGGCATCTTTTCTTTCGCTGCCGCGTATTTCTCTTTTACCAGCTCCTCAACTTCGCCGACGGAGGTGGGCATCT
>DFFG01000033.1 GCA_002368795.1 Eubacterium sp. UBA3782 | reverse complement strand
TTATTGAGTTGTTGACCAAACACTACTTACTTTACTGTAACTTCTGGAATTGCCGGGATTGCCACAATTCCAGGATTGCTTCGCTTGCTTTGTACTGCTGCCGGTAAGTTTAGGCTCTGAAAAACAATTACATTCTGTTCTCATTTACAGCATGAGAAATTCTAACACATGTGTACGGCAAATGAAACAACTATTTTCCCTTCTACAAACTATATTCCCAGGCACCTCTGCCCTTCAGTTCATCAAACCGCATCTTGGATGCCCGCCGGCACTCAAGGTACGCCTTTTCCTGGAAATCCGGCTCCTCATCGGTAAACAGGACGGCATAACGCTCCAGCTTGACGGGAGCCTCCTCAAAGGCAGTGACCATATATGTCCGATCCATGGCTTCTTTCTTTTCGTCCACATGGATCGAAAAGGAGGACACCAAAGTATTTTCCAAAAGCACTGCCTGGCGGCCTGCATCATTGGTCAGACGATACCCGCAGATGTTTTCATCCAGCTCCAGCAGCTCTGCTGCCTGCCAGGCTGCTCCTGCAGAGGGCTTGTCCAGGCCTGCATGAAGAATAAATTCACAGTTGGAAAAGGGCTCTATCGTCTGGCGAAATACCACCAGATGTGAATTTCCAGGAGCGCCAAACCATTCCTTCTTTGCTGTAAATCGAACGCCATCCCACACATACTCTGTGCTGCAGGTGGCGATGCCGTAGGGCTGCCGCACCTCCGGCGCAGGATAGCCTTCCTGCCGGTCGCTGTGGGAATTGAAAACAAATTCTGTATTGCAAATGGAGGGGAGCTCGCCCCAGCTGATGATCTCCATTGTACCTATCTCTCCTGTCATTTGGATTCGAACATTTCATACAGATTATTCTGTGATTTGTCATCGGTGAACTATCTTCGATATATTTTTACCGATGTTTTATATCCGGTGGTCTTTCTCCCGCGGATCTTTTCCAACAAGTTCAAGAACGCCTCGGTAGTCTGCCTCTGTTGGCCTGCATCCAGTGGCCTGTCTGCGTTGATCAGCCTCCGGCTGCCACGTATCACCTCCGGGTATCCCAAGTATAGCATAGCTGCCTGTAATTTTGGAATAAAATAAGGAAGGACGCGCCGGCTTTCGCCTTTACGTCCTTCCTTATTATGACCTTCCTCCATTGCTGGCTTTCCGGTCATCTTGTTATTCGGTTTTCAGCCGGATCTTTCCTCGCAACCTGTTCCCATGTTATGACCGGATCGCAGCTTACAAGCGAATGGTCTGATTACATCATGGGCTCCATCTCCAGTGCCGGATGACCCTTCTCGGTCAGCCATGCAACCAGCTCCTCCGGATCGGTGGTGATGGTCTCATCAGCGATCATGTCGGTGAAGTTGTCGATGCCGTAGAGCTCTTTCGCGGTCTTGTTCAGGTTCGGTGCGACCTGCTCTTTCAGATCCTTCGGCAGCCATACGATACGGGCTACGCCGCCCTCAGCCTTCATGAACTTCTTGGATCCGATGAAGTGCTTGCCGTGTCCCATGAAGCCAGGTGTCTGTACACCGCCGCCGGTCATGGAAGCCAGCTCGGAGAAGGTCATGCCAAGCGGTGTCTGTCCTGCATACTCACGGTTTGCGATGCAGACGCCGTTGGAGAAGGGCTCGATACCGCAGATACACTCGAAGCATCCGCAGGAGGTCATCGGCTTCTCCATGATGGAGTACAGGGATACATCCTCAAGAGCACCCTGGGAGAGCTTGCGGACGACTTCGTTGACATCCTCGTACTCACCGATACGCTCGTCGATGGGTTTCTCTTTGGTAACAACCTGGCAGGGACCATTCGGATCCAGCTCATAGGTTGCCTTTGCGTCGAACCAGGAAACGGCTCCGCACAGACCCAGACGCTCGGGAGTAACGATGCAGACATGGCTCGGGGAGAATGCCTGGCACATGATGCAGCTGTAGTATACGCCAACCTTCTCGTCGGTCATGGTAGCCAGTCTCTCATCACGCTTGTTGAACAGCGGGATGGCGACCTCATGACGAAGTCTGGTACACTCTTCCGGATCGGTGTAGATCTTGACGGCGCACTTGTCAACGACAGCGTCGAACTCGTTCTTGACCTGGCTGTACAGAACTTCGCCGATGTCTTTCAGACGGAAGCCGGCATTGAAGGTATCTTTGCTGATACGGATACGGATCATGTCACGCTGTCCGGTGTGCATCATACCCTCGACACAGTTCAGATAGCTGTGGAACTTACGCTCGAATACAGGCTCGAAGTCCTCCTGCATGCTCTTTCCGGCAACCTCCAGAACGTAAACGATCTGGTTCTTGGAGCCGACAGGCATCTCGTCGATATCTTTTCCGATGATGGTGATCTCGTGATCGTTGACCTCGGAAAGCTCTCTGGTCTGAACCAGCTCGCAGCAGTCCATACGGGAGCCGTCGAACTCGACCTGCATATCGCCGCGGCGGATGATCTCGCCCTCGAAGGAGGAAGCGAAGGATACCGGGATGTCGACCTTTGTGATCTTGATCTTGATATCGCGGGCCTCAAGGGAGGTAGCGTTGAACTCTTCGACGTTCGGCTGAACAACCAGGCTCTTCGGAACCTTGAAGTCATAGTTGTCGGTGATAACCGGGAAGCCGAATGCGATAGCGCCAGCACCGTAGGATACGATCTCCTCAGTGATCGGAGCGAAAGCATTGACGAAAGCACGTACACGATGCATGTTGTAGTCCAGGTTCTCCTGAGCTGCACCAGGTGCAACGTTACCGAAGATCATGGCGGTACGTACAGCAATGGATACGACATGAGCGACAGAGTTGATGTTTCTGCCGATCGGAAGGATACGCAGCTCCTCACTTGTCTTTACGCCGGCTTCCTCGATCTGGTCGATGATACCGCCGACAAGGGTAACTACGATACCCTGAGACTGATACTCCTTGACCAGAGCTACGCCCTGCTCAGTAGTGGGAGCCGGTCCGATGATAACAGCGATGCCGGGGATGTCGCCGGTAACCAGCGGAACACCCAGAGAACGTACATAGGTATCGCCCTTGAAGCCCATCTCGATACCGGAGTAGGGATTACCCTCGATATACTTAATTGCCTCGAAGAACTCGGAAAGAATGCACTGTGCAATGCCGGTCCAGAAACCGTCATGCAGTCTCTGCTTTCTGCCCATCATCGCCTGGATCTCCGGAATGGCAGCCTTCATCTCACCAAGGGTGTTGATCTTGTGGCCGGTCATTCCATAGTAAATCGGTAAATTGTATGCGGTATTCGGCAGGGCTACAGCCTGATCCGGGCCATACTTAGCGACTGCCTGGTCGATTGTAGCGACGGTCTGCTCAAACATCGCATCATTTCCAGCAAAAATGCGATCTAATAAGGTCATCTCTTATGCCTCCATATTTTTTTCAATACGATCAATCTTGCTCTTGATTATCCTGATCTCGTCCTGGAGCTTTGCGCTGTAATCATAGGGCGCGCAGCCGGCCTGGTCGGCATCCATGATCTCGGTGTTGTAGTGGATAAAGCCCAGGAGGTCTTCCTCCGGGATCCTGCTGCGGATGAATTCCTCATCCTGCTCACTCCGGATCTTGTTTGCCACGACGTTTACCTGCTTTACGCCAAGCTGCATAGCCAGTCTCTTGACGTTGCGGTAGGTCTGCACGCTGCGGGCGCCGGGCTCGATGACGACGATGAACTGGTCCATGCCTGAGGTGGTTCCTCTGGCCAGATGCTCCAGTCCTGCCTCCATGTCCAGAATGACCACATCGTCGCTCTTAAGTACGAGATGACGGATCAGTCTTTTCAGGAGTACATGCTCCGGACATACACAGCCGCGTCCTGCGGTATCTACGGTTCCAAGGAGGAGCAGCTTTACGCCGTTGACCTCTTTTGCGAACTTGTCCGGGATGTCGTCTACCTTCGGTGTCAGGGAGTAGATCTGATTGAACTCGTCTGCTCCTGTCCTTTCCTGGATCAGCTTTCTCTGCTTTGTGATCGGGATAATCTCATCGAGCTGCTCCTCGGTAAAACCAAGGGCCAGTCCCAGATTTGCATCCGGATCCACATCGGCTGCCAGTACCTTCTTGCCTTCGCTTGCATACATGCGGGCCAGGGTGGCGGCGAAGGTCGTCTTGCCGACGCCTCCCTTGCCTGTTACAGCTATTTTCATATAGTCTCCAATGCCATCCGTTGGATTGGGATCCGGTGCGGTCCGCACACATCTCCCTGGACGGCGGTCAAGTATTCAGGATTTTACCGGGCGGGCCAAAGTGCCTGCCCTGACATCTGGCCGATACCGATCAGATGCCCAGTGCGGTACGCTTCTCTTCGATCCGCTCGATCATAGCGTCGACCAGCTTGTCGGGATCGGTCTCGAAGGTGTACTTAGCCTCTACCCAGTCGGATACACGGTTGGTCAGAAGGTCCATGACCTCGCTGGAACCAGTAACATCCGGAAGGACGCCAAGGAAGGTGTCCAGACCAGTAGCGACAACGTAGTTACCGATGGATACAGCCTTCTCAGACATCCACTCGGGAGCGCAGCCGACAACCGGAAGCTGGGAGATCTGCCAGCCGTCCTCGGAATCCTTGGACAGGTCAGAGACCAGAACCATCATACGGGAGATATCAACACAGGAGCCCATGTGCAGGACCGGCGGGATATCTGCCAGCTCGCAGACACGGCGAAGGCCGGCGCCGCAAAGATCCTTTGCTCTCTTGTCCATCAGACCAGCCTTTGCGGCAGCCTGTGCGGAGCAGCCGGAAGCAACGATGATGATATCGTTCTCAAGAAGCTTTCTCATCAGAGCAATGTGGGCGGTATCCGGACGTACACGCGGGTTGTTGCAGCCAACCATAGCTACTGCGCCGCGGAGAACACCGGACTTCACGCACTCGATCAGAGGCTTTAAGGTGTTCAGCTGATCAACATGGCTGTTGGTTACGGTGTCAAGGGTCTTCTTGATGGCCTCAACGGAGTAGCCGACAGTTGCCTTCTGCTTCAGCTGCGGGATATTTACAAGCTCGGGCTTGCGGTTCTTGAAGTTCATGATCGCCATGGTAACGATCTGTTTTGCCTTCTCGTCAGCGGACTCAACATCGAACTCGATGTACTCGGAATCGGGCATCTGAGCGATCGGAGAAGTGGTAACGAACTTGGTATGGAAGCACTTGGACAGGGGTCCTAATGCCGGGAAGATACACTGAACGTCGACGACGATGACTTCGCAGGCACCGGTCAGGATGACATTCTCCTGCTGCAGGAAGTTACCGGCCATCGGGATACCACGACGCATGGCAACTTCGTTGGAGGTACAGCAGACACCGGATACGGTGATGCCCTTAGCGCCCTGCTCCTTGGCAAGAGCGATCATCTCGGGATCCTCAGCCAGCTCGCAGATCATCTCGGACAGTGACGGATCATGACCATGAACGACGATGTTTACGTTCTCGGCCTTCATAACGCCCAGGTTTGCCTCGGTCTCAACGGGCTTCGGAGTTCCGAACAGGACATCGGAGAACTCGGTACCAGCCATGGAGCCGCCCCAGCCGTCGGACAGACCGCAGCGCAGGGACTGCTTGATCAGGGCTTCTGCCTTGGAGGAGCATCCCATATGGGTCATATGCATCGCACAGGAGACCTCACGGTCGATGGCTCTCGGAGCGATGTCAGCCTTCTGCCACAGCTCCTGGGTGTGCTTAGGAGCACGCTTCAGGAAATTCTGATAGCCGAATACCTTACCGTACTCGCCCATTGCCAGATAGGCCATCTCGTGAGCCAGATCATAGATATCCTTGCCCTCAGTCTCAACGCCCCACTCATGAGCGATGCGGATCAGTTTCTCCGGATCCTTTACCTTGTAGGGGCCATCGGGATTTGCGTGATACAGAGTCTCGCAGATCGAACGGCCGTGATCGGAATGGGTAGCGGAACCGCCTGCCGTAAATCTAAGGTAGTTACGTCCTACGATACCGTGGGCATCGCAGCCGCAGATTCCTCTCGGTGCCTTTGCCGTAATACGGCAGGGTCCCATTGTACAGATCTTACAGCAGATACCCTGCTCTCCGAACTTACAATGAGGGGTCTGATTCTTCAGGCGGTAAGTATAGCTGTCCGCACCAACTTTGACCGCCGTCTCCATCAGAACCGCAGTAGCCGCTGCAGTTTCTTCAGGTGTAATCAGTCTGAATTCGCTCATCTCATCATTTCCTCCTTAATATTTGTAGCCAACTCAAGCTGCATTAATACTGGTTGCATCAAACATTTTGCCGGGACAAAAACGCCGCCTCTGCCCCTTCCGGATCGCAGATTGATCCAAAATGCACAGAGTGATCGTTATAATCCTAACAATTGGGGAAATTATAACATAAAAGCCGGATTTTATAAAGTCTTTGTACTTCATTCTGTACAAGAAAAGGGGATAGAATCAAAAATTGTGCAATGGTCACGTTTTTCCAAGTATTCCCCTAAATATGCTCTTTCCACGATTGTGCGTTTTGTGCAATGTTCTATGCTATCACACTAAAGCAGGGAAGTGAAATTGATGTATTTATACTAATACATGTAGAACAGATCATTTCTGCTACTATATCTTCCCGCCTGTTGCCTGCACCGCTAACTGACAAGGCATAAAAAACAGGAGGGCCAACCTGTGGCTCCTCCTGCTCTGTCTTATGCTGTGTTTCTGCTTATTTGTAATAGTCGAAATGCAGTCCGTACATGCGGACAGTATCGCCCTCCTGGATGCCGGCCTCCTCCAGACGGTCCAGAATACCTGAGGTTTTCAGGAAATCCTGGAAAAAGGCAAAGCCCTTCTCGGAATCCAGGTTTGTATAGCCAAGCATCTTTTCGATCTTCGGACCCTCGACGATATAGGTGTTTGGCTCGTCCTTCGACTTTTCCACCGTGTAGGGCAGATTGTCCTCGGGCATCATCATCTCGGGATCGTACTCCTGCGGGAAGAGATCCGACTTTTTCGGGATCTCATCCAGCCTGGCCTGCACATAGTAGAGCAGCTCTTTTATACCGCTTCCTGTGGCTGCGGAGATCGGGAATACTTTGACGCCAAGTGGCTCGAATTCCTTTTTCAGGCGCTCGACGGGATCCTCCTGCCCTTCCTCGGTAAAGATGACATCCGTCTTGTTGGCTGCGATGACCTGCGGACGGTGCTCCAGATCGGCGTTGTACTTCTTCAGCTCCTCGTTGATCTGGCGGACATCCTCCACCGGATCTCTGCCCTCTACCGAAGCCGCATCCACCAGATGGATCAGCATACGGCAGCGCTCGATATGGCGAAGGAATTCATGGCCAAGGCCAGCTCCCTCCGCGGCGCCCTCGATCAGGCCGGGGATATCGGCGATGACAAAGCCGTTGCATCCCTCTACATCTACAACACCCAGGTTGGGGATGATGGTGGTGAACTGGTAATTGGCGATCTTCGGCTTTGCATTGCTCACCCGGGAAAGCAGCGTGGATTTTCCCACGTTCGGGTAGCCGATCAGACCGACGTCTGCCGCCAGCTTCAGTTCCAGAAAGAGCTCCAGCTCCCTGGCCGGCTGTCCGGGCTGGGCATATTTCGGCACCTGCATCGTAGGCGTGGCATAGTTCATATTACCCTTGCCGCCCCTGCCGCCTTTGAGTACCGTGACCCTGCGGTTCTCACCGGACATATCGGCGATGACCTTTTTTGAGGATGCCTCATAGATAACGGTGCCCTCCGGAACCTTCAGGATGACAGATTCTCCGTTTTTGCCGTGGCAGCGCTTTTTGCCGCCCTCCTCACCGTCGGTCGCCTTGAATTTGTAGTGATGGCGGAATGCCGCAAGGGTGTTCAGACCGGGATCGATCTCAAAGATAACATCTCCTCCGTTTCCGCCGTCCCCGCCGTCAGGTCCGCCTGCAGCCACGTACTTCTCTCTGCGAAAGCTGACATGGCCGTCGCCGCCTTTGCCTGAACGGACAGCGATCTTTGCGTGATCTGCGTACATAGCGTTCCTCCTCTCTTTCCTGATAGAGGCATAACCTGCCTCATAAACTCTGCGATGGGCCATGCCGACATGCCTGTCTAATGGCTTATCACTTACGTGTAAAAAAGGCCATCACGTAGACGTGACGGCCCCAATGGTTTCTTATTCGGCTGCTGCTTCAACCGGAATTACAGAACAGATCTTTCTGTCTCTTCCCTTCCTGGTGTAACGAACGACGCCATCAACGGTAGCGTACAGTGTATCGTCCTTGCCAAGGCCTACATTCAGGCCGGGATGAATATGGGTTCCGCGCTGTCTGTAAAGGATATTGCCGGCTTTCACAAACTGTCCGTCCGCTCTCTTGGCGCCAAGTCTCTTGGACTCGGAATCACGGCCGTTCTTTGTGGAACCTACACCCTTCTTATGAGCGAAGAACTGAAGATTAAGGTTCATCATTTCTTACACCTCCACGAAAACTACGTCAATAAAATCCTTGTAGGATTCTTCATCCTGCATATCGGTAAGCCCGGAGACCAGAGATTTCAGCAGAAGCTCTGCGTCATGGGAGGGCTCTTCGTCGAACAGGATTCGGACTCTGGCGCTGTCTTCATCGACGTCTGCCTCATATGAGTCCTCGGTGAATCTCTCCAGAGAGTTCACTGTGTTGATCACCAGCATCGAGATCGCCGCACAGACGATATCCTCGCCCGCCTCAGCGTACCCGGAGTGGTCAAACACCTCAAATCCCATGTTCCTGCCGGATGCATTCTGAAAAATGGTTACTTTTGTCATCTGATTCCGCCTTTTCCAAGGCATTTGCCCTTATCAGGCGTTGATCTTGTTGATCTGTACTTTAGTGAACTGCTGTCTGTGGCCGTTTTTCTTGTGATAGCCGGTTTTTCTCTTGTACTTGTAAACAATGACCTTTTTAGCCTTGCCGTTTGTCAGTACAGTAGCCTCAACTGTAGCGTTGGCCACAGCATCGCCGACCTTTACAGCCTCGTCGTCGCGTACAGCAAGAACCTGATCAAATGTAACCTGCTCGCCAGCCTCAACGCCCAGCTTCTCTACACGGATCACATCTCCCTCAGCTACCTTATACTGCTTGCCACCGGTTGCAATAATCGCGTACATAGGACACCTCCTATAATCATTACTCGCCAGATGCGGTGGTGTACCCCAAAAAAGCACACACTTATACCCCTCTGCGCGGCATACGATGGGATTATGACACAAAAACCCCGTTTTGTCAACGGGGTTTTTATAACGAATCACTTGTTATTTTTCTTTGAATTGCCAGTAGTTTTTCCTGGAAATTGTCGCTGCTTTCAACCGGTATTTCCGGGTACCTTATGTATTATCCGGTATATTTCTGTACCTTCTGTTTTACTGCCTACAGGGTTACCCGGTGGCTCACAGTTACGGCCAGTGAGGACGGGCCGATGTGGCAGCCGATGGACAGTGACAGGGGCGTTCCGGTGATCTCATAGCCCGGGAAGGCCTCCTGGATCTCCTCTACCCAGCCGCGGATCAGGCTTTCGTCGCTGCTGTAGGTGTAGGAATAGTTGATCATCAGTTCTCCCTTATCCCTAAACTCCTTAAAGCGGGTATCCATGTCATTGCGGATGGCATCGAGCATGATCTTTCTGCCCTGTCTGGATCCTCTGGCTTTTGCAAAGGCGTCCAGCTTTTCTCCCTGGATCTGGAGCACCGGCTTGATGCGGAACATACTGCCGATCAGTGCAGCCGCAGCTGTCACTCTGCCGCCCTTCTGCAGGTACTTCAGCGTATCTACCATAATATAGATGGAAGAATTGAATTTCTCCTCCTCCAGCTTTTTGCGGATATCCCGGGCATTCCAGCCGTGGTCGATCAGGTACAGCGCATCCCTGGCAGATGCCTCCTGGGTCACGGAAATACGCTGATTATTGACGACTTCGACTCTGCCGTCATATTCCGCCGCCAGCATACGTGCTGTCTGGCAGGATGCGGAAAGTCCGCTGGACATGGGGATGTAGACCAGCTCGTCATAGTCCTTCAGGACTTTATCCCAAAGATCCGTCACTTCGCCCGGCGCCGGCTGAGAGGTGGACACCTGACAGTTCGGATCTTCCATATGACGGAAGAACTCCTGCTGTGTGATGTCGATCTCTTCGTGGTATTCCCTGCCATCCACGATAAAGGGCATGGGCAGAACGAAGATGCCCAGTTCCTTTGCTCTTTCCTGTGTTATTCCGCTGTTGCTGTCGCAAACCACTGCAACCTTGCTCATTACTTCCTCCAACTGTCTGCTTAGGACAGATCCGGTATTGCCTTGCTTGCTTTCATTCATTCTTTGCCGGATATAACTATACGCCGGCTAAGTTTTTGGGCCTACTGTCTGAACAGACAGAATATGCCCAACGCCAAGATTATAAAGGCAGGCAGGAAAATTTTCAATAGCGTTTGCCGCTCTTTTCCCGTTTCGATAAAACTGGGACGACGCGGTGCTTCCGCTCTGCGGATCAGATAGCACCCGATATAAAACAGGATCGGTACCCATACGCCATACCACGTCAGATAAAAACCGACGTCCTGTATATTCACCGCATAATCAGCCGCGGTGGGCGTATACCCGCTGATCTTGTCAATATAGTCATAGATATATCCTACGATGGTGAGCAGTCCATTATAGCAGAAATGCATCAGGAAGGTGTAGAACATATTGCCTGTCTCCAGGACGATCCACACCATCACACAGCCCAGAATGGCCGGCGTGGCCCAGCGGATCGGATAGATATGGAACAGGCCAAATAGCGCACCGCTGATCAGGATGACCCAGGTCCTGTTCTTCACCGTTTCCTTAAGGCCCGACAGGATCAAGCCGCGGTGAAGCGCTTCTTCGCAGATAGCGGGAACCAGGCTCATCAGCAGAAATTCCAGCAGAATATTGGAAACGGACAGCGTTCCTTCCAGCTGCTCTCCCATCTCCTCCAGCTGATGCGGCGCGATATACATGGTAATAACCGAGATCACGTCGGCCATCAGGTAAGCGCCGGCCACGATGACCAGCACGCCCAGGCATGCCACAAGCCGCGGCTTTTTCAGGGGAAAGACCTCTTTCAGGTCTGCCCGCAGGATAACAGCCGACAGGATCGAACCGACCAGGAACAGCAGCTGATCCAGGAAGCTCAGCAATGGCAGATTCGACGATACATAATAATAGAACCATGGCATGGCAAAATAATACACCACCATGATGACCGCCCAGCAGAGCAGCACCTGCAGCAGGCGGATCCTGCGCGGCTTCCCTTGCGCACGCGGCAGGTGGGCCGGCTGGCTGTACATGATATCCGCATAGCGGATGGCCGGTGCTGCCGCAGCCGGTGCTGTCCCGGCTTCTGTTTTGTTTTCCAGAGGATCCTCTCTGTATTCCACGTTAATTTCCTCACGCTGCAAACGTTTTTTCAATCAATTAATTTTGTTTCCGAAGTCTATTCCTGGAGATCTCAAGAAGGGACGCTAGGATCACTTTCTCCTGTTCATTCAGGCTTCAGGAATCGGCTGCCAGAATCATATCCCCTGCTCCTGCAGGGCTCAGGATTCGGTCGCCAGGATCGCATCCACCTGCTCGCGCAGGGAGCGCACCTGTTTTGTCCTGGTCACCTCGCAGATATGCAGGGCCGTAAAGTCGATCACCCTTGCTCCCAGCGGATCCCCGGACAGTTTGGCCTGGAGATACTCGCCCAGCGCTTTTTCCTCTGCCGGATCGGACATGTTGATGAAGTCGATCAGGATCGTTCCGGATAGCTGGCGAAGCCGGATCTGCCTGGCTGCCTCGGCGGCTGCCTCACGGTTTATCCGAAGAGCCAGCTTTTCCCTGGACTTTCCGGAATCGGCTCTGCCGGTGTTGACATCGATGGCCGCAAAGGCCTCCGTCTGCTCGATCACGAGAAAGCCGCCGGAGGGCAGATGTACCTGTCGTCCAAGAAGCGTATCCATCAGAGTTGTCATATTGTAAAGCTTGTACAGGCTGATCATGGGATCGGCATAGAGATCCAGCCGGACCGGCGCCCCATTTCCCAGGGTAAAGTCAAGGGATGTCTCCATCTCTTTTCTGCGCGCACGGGATGGAACTTCAGTCATAGCTTCCGCATGGGCTTCCATATAGCTTCTGATATCAGCAAAGACCTCCGGGCTGTCCGTGACGATGCGGTCCAGACCGCGGAAGGCGCACTGTCGGAGCATCCGGATCCATTCCTTCTGACCGGTGTACAGGCAGGAATAACAGGTCCTGCTCTTTCCCGTGGTAAGGATCCTGGTCATCTCTGCCTCCAGCTCCCGCCATTCGCTCTGCAGCTCTGCCTTTTCCGCCTCAACTGCATTGGTACGGATGATCACGCCGTAGGGACAGCTATCCGGCTCCACTGTCTCCAGCGTGGCTTTCAGCTCTGCCTTCTGGCCGGCCGAAAGCTTTCTGGAATAGTTGATGCCCTTATGCTCTGATGTAAACACCAGATATCTGCCTGCCAGACTCAGGTTTGTCGTAAGCCTTGGCAGCTTTTGCTTGATGGCTTCCTTCTCCACCTGGACCAGCAGCTCATCGCCGGCCTTGACGGCCTGTTTTCTTCCGGAAAGCTGAACGCCGCTCAGGGCCAGGTAGCCGGTGCGGTCCTTTCCGATCTGCACAAAGGCAGCCGACAAGCCCGGATCCACCTTTTCGACCTTACCGACAAAGATGCTGCCAAGCAGATTTTCATCCTTGTTTCCGGTAAGGGCGATCTCAACTGGCTTCTCCTCCTCATAGAGGATACTTGCCAGAGCCGGTTTTCCCTTGATCGGATATCCGCAGACGACGATCTTTCTGCTCATCCCGGGATCCTCTCTCCGAGGGCATCCAGCGGAACCAGATGGTGCTCACCCTCTGCCCCGTTGTCTGCATAGACATCATTTCTGTGGATCATCATGCTGTATTCCGGCATCTCGATGCCAAGCTCAGCCGCAAAAGCCTGAACCACCAGCTCGGGCTTCAGATTGTGCACGCTGCCTGAGGACAGGAGCATATGGAAGCAATAGCCGGAAGCATCTGCCAGCGCTGCCTCTGCTGTTTCCTCAGCTTCGGTCAGAAGCTCTGCGGAGTAGATCCAGGGCTTGATGTCCGTCTCGGCCTCGCTTCGCTTGGTCTTCCGCATGACAATGATGCTGTCCTTATCCAGGAATTCCCGGAACCTGCGCTTTGTTTCCTCTGCCGGCGGGAAGCAGAATTTGCCCGGGCGGAACCGCACGGTATATTCGGCTGCCGCTACTACGGTCATGCCCTTGTCCGCCTTTGTCTCGCCGATCCGCACGGCATTTTTTACCGTGATCCCCTCTGCCATCTGGGCATTCAGCCGCGCGACCAGTTCCTCGGAGGAGAGCTCGCTGGTCAGGTCCACATCAAAGTATTCCCCGTCGCTGGTGATGCCGACGCCTAGAGGCGCCGCAAAAGACATCAACATATGGGGGCTGAAGCCGCCGGAAAGCGCCACCGGGATCTGGGCGCGCCGCAGGGCTTTCTGAAAATACCGCATTACATCCAGGTGGCCGATAAACTTGACCGGCCCGTTTTTTGTAAATTTGACCCGTACTCTCATCTGCCTGCATCCTCCGCCGCTTCTGCATTTCTGTCGTCCAGGCATACACCGCCGCCGTAGCGTCTGCATCCGCAGCCGTTACATTTCTGTCGGCAGTTTTCCGTCACGACGCCGGCCTTTGCTCTCTCCCACTCACGGATCAGGAAGCGTTTGCTGACACCGCAGTCCAGGAAATCCCAGGGAAGCAGCTCGTCGGTGCTTCTTTCTCTGGCCGTGTAAAAATAGGGATCGATGCCGCAGGCCTCAAAAGCGGCTTTCCACCGCTCATCACTGTAAAATTCTGTCCACGCGTCAAAGAGCGCTCCCTGCCGGTAGGCCTCCTCGATGACCGCGCCGATGCGGCGGTCTCCTCTGGCCAGGACGCCCTCCAGTACGGAGACATAGGCGTCATGGTAGGTGTAGCGGATGCTCTTCTGGTTGACCTGGGCGCGCACCTCATCCTTTACCACATGGGCCTTGTCCAGGAACTCCTGCTCCCGGTTCATGGATGCCCACTGGAAGGGGGTAAAAGGCTTGGGCACAAAGAAGGAGCTGCTGGCGGTGATGGCCACCTTTCCGACGCGCTTCTCCTTCGGGATATCATAATACCGCTCGGCAACCTTCTGGCAGAGCCTTGCGATTCCCTTGATGTCGTCCTCGGTCTCGCCGGGAAGGCCCAGCATAAAGTAAAGCTTGACCTTGTTCCAGCCGCCCTCGAAGGCCTGTCCGGCCCCGTTTATGATGTCCTCCTCGGTAAGGCCCTTGTTGATGACATCGCGCATGCGCTGTGTCCCGGCCTCAGGGGCAAAGGTCAGGCTGCTCTTTTTTACGTCCTGGACCTTGGACATGACATCCAGGGAAAAAGCATCGATACGCAGGGACGGCAGCGAGATGTTGATGCCCCTTTCTTTGCAGATGCCGATCAGGTACAGCAGCAGCTCATCCAGATCCTCATAGTCACTGCTGGAAAGGGAACTAAGGGAGATCTCCTCGTAACCTGTGTTCTGCAGCATGCGCCGGGCCAGTTCCTTTAGATGCTCCACGTTTTTCTCCCGCAAAGGACGGTAGATCATGCCTGCCTGGCAGAACCGGCAGCCCCGGATGCAGCCTCGCTGGATCTCCAGCACGACACGGTCCTGGGTGGCCTTGATATAGGGCACCACCGGAGATTCGGGGTATGGCACCTGGTCAAAGTCCATGACGATCTGCTTGGTCACTGTTTCCGGTACGTCCGGATAGATCGGCGCAAAGGAAGCCAGCGTGCCGTCCTCCTGGTAGGCCGCCTCGTAAAGCCCGGGGACATAGATCCCGGGGATATGGGATGCGCGGCGCAGGAACTCCTGACGGCAAAAGCCCTCGGCCTGTTTTTCCCGGTACAGGGCAAACAGCCGCGGATAGGCGATCTCGCCCTCGCCGATGTAGAACAGGTCAAAAAACTCTGCCAGCGGCTCCGGATTGTAGGTGCAGGGACCGCCGCCGATGACGATGGGATCTGTCTCATCCCGGTCTGCTGCATGCATCGGGATCCCGGATAGATCCAGGATCTGCAGGATGTTGGTGTAGCACATCTCATACTGGATGGTGATCCCAAGGAAATCAAACTCCTTTACCGGATCCTGGGATTCCAGCGCAAACAGAGGGATGTGCTCCTCCCTCATCATCTTGTCCAGATCCGCCCAGGGGGAATAGACCCTCTCACACCAGATGTCCGGCTCCTTGTTGAACATATCGTACAGGATCTGGATGCCCAGGTGGGACATGCCGATCTCATACACATCCGGGAAGCACATGGCAAACCGGATGGCGATATCCTTTTTGTCCTTGACTACCGCGTTGAACTCATGGCCAATGTAGCGTTCCGGCTTGTCCAGCCGGAGCAGCTGCTCGTCACTTAAGGCTAATTTCTGCATGGTATCCTCTGTATTTCGTACGACCGCACAAGGCCGTGTAATTCCTGTTATTTATATCTTCGATTTCTGCACTATTCTACTATGTTTGGAATTTCTTCGCAACCGCAGAAAAAAGCGGCGGCGGAACGCTGATGCGCACCGCCGCCGGTATTGCTTCTGTTTTTTCTGCCGTCTTTACACAACGGCGTATTTGGACAGGACCTGGGAAAACTGGTCGCTGTGTCCGTGGCACTTCACAGTGAGGATGTTGCTTAGATCCATGCTCATCACGCCAATGACCGATTTGGCATCGATGATGATCCGGTTGTAGAACACATCGATATCAAAATCACATTTGGAAGCTTCATTGACAAAGTGAAGGGCATCTTCCGCTGTTCTGAGTACGATCCTGGTCTGGTTCTCCATATCTGCCTTTCCTTATGCTTAGACCCCTTTAAAAGGGATCGGTTTCACTCAGCAGGAAAGCTTATTCTGACTCGCCTGGACTGCCATAAAGTGCAGGTCTCCCGGAGCATTTCAACTCCCCCACCAAGTGTATTCCCGAACACCACGTGGATTGTAGCGTGTAAGGGAACAAAAGTCAAGCAAATAAACGGCAAAAATACGGAATCAGACGGGAACGGTCATGTGCATTATGCCGGTTTTTGATAAAAACCGTAAAATTTTCGGTCTGATGCCTGTTTTTACAGGCTGCGCAGCCGGATCAGGGCATCGTCGGTCTCTGCCGGGCAGATGCGGGCAAAGCTTCCCTCATCCGCTGCTGCCGCATACTCGCTGCATACCGGAAGTTTTCCAAGGACCGGAACGCCAAGCTCTCCGGCGATCTCGTCGATATGGCTCTCGCCGAAGGGATACAGCTTTTCGCCGCAGTGCGGACAGGCCATGTAGCTGTAGTTTTCCACGATACCCAGTACCGGGATGTTCATGGTGTTGGCCATGTTGTAGGCTTTGCGAACGATCATCCGGACCAGATCCTGCGGGGAAGTTACGATGATCACGCCGTCCAGTGGAAGGGACTGGAATACGGTCAGGGGCACATCACCTGTCCCCGGAGGCATATCCACAAACATGTAGTCCAGCTGTCCCCAGACCACATCGGTCCAGAACTGCTTGACCACGCCTGCGATGACCGGTCCTCTCCAGATGACCGGCGTATCCTCGCTGGGAAGAAGGAGGTTGATGGACATGACCTCGATCCCATTTTCCGTGACGGGCGGGTAGATCCCGTTTCCGTCAGACTCCGCGTTGTCCTTCAGGCCGTACATCTTGGGGATGGACGGTCCGGTGATGTCCGCATCCATGATGCCGACACGATACCCCTGCATGGCCATGCCGTTGGCCAGGGAGGCTGTCACCAGGGATTTTCCTACACCGCCCTTGCCGCTGACGATGCCGA